>DGHT01000003.1:0-763 GCA_002392765.1 Verrucomicrobia bacterium UBA3841
TGACTTTTGTTCTCATAGGAGAGGATGCGCCGCGAGTGAAACGAGCGCCCTTAGGGACCGCAAGGTGCTGCGCGGGGTTTCCGTCGCCGGCCGAACAGTACCTGGAACCGCTCGGCCTTCGGCTACCCTCAAAAGCTGACGCTTTTTCGGCGGATATTCTTGACCTGAACGAACTTCTGGTGAAGCGTCCGGCCGCCACGTACTTTGTGCGCGTCGAGGGTGACTCGATGGTCGGCGCGGGGATCAGCGAAATATCCCCCGAACGAAGTGAGCATTGCGAAGCAATGTCGCTAGAGGGGGGCGATTTCACCGTGAAGACCTACCGCCGCGACAAGAGCGGTGTCCGCCTGGAGCCAGCCAATCCCAACTACCCCGTCATCCGCCTCCGCGCCGGACAGGAGCTGGACTACTTCGGCAAGGTAACGGCCTGCATACACAGATTCGCGGGGAAGAGATGATCGGGCTGGTGGACGGAAACAACTTCTTCGTGTCCTGCGAGCGCGTGTTCAACCACCGAAACTGCAGAGGCGCTTGCGGCGTCTCCGCCGGTCACAAGCCCAACCACGTCGTCGCGACGTAGAACGCTGCTTAGGGCGCAGTTTGGCATGTCGCTGACAATGGCCGCATAGCGCCGTTTCAAGGCACGGGCGGCGAGGGAATCGAGAGCTTCGATTTCCGCTTTCAGGGTCTCTGGCAGTTCTTCCATCGTTGAATAGTTCCTATTTGATGCATGCGGGGCATATATAGCCATAGTAACGCGAAT
>DGHT01000003.1:818-53847 GCA_002392765.1 Verrucomicrobia bacterium UBA3841
TTCGAGGTGCGGATTTCACGAAACCCCTGTAAAACAAGGGCGAAGCGTATCTTGTAGGGGCTACAACATACGCAGAGAGAGTTTCGCGGAAGGCGGAGAATCGGGGAGAGTTTTTGTATCTCTCCTCTTGAAAACCACTGAGGGGACTGCCCCATGAAAAGCGAAAAACCCCAAATTACTTGGGGGTTTCTGGGGTTCGTATTACACGGTAATAAGGAGAGATTCTCTTAGTACCGTTTGAAGATGGTCGGGGCGAGAGGATTTGAACCTCCGACATTCTGCTCCCAAAGCAGACGCACTACCAGGCTGTGCAACGCCCCGCAAATCCAGTCAAGATTATATCAAATGCCCGCGAAAATATCAATCCCAGAATCGACAGTGCGGAAATCGCGGCGGAGAGGCGCGCGCAGGGCGGCCGGAAATCAGACCGCCGGGCGAACGGCCGCCGTCAAGGAGCGCCCCCTGTTGCCGAAGGCGTCGAGCGGCGTCACGCACACCGTAGACGCTTGCGCCGGCAACATCGCAGCCGGCACCGCAGCCTTTACAGTCCGGGAATAGTTCGGGTGGCGGCGCGGATACAGTCCGCCAGCAGCGCAGATGCGGGTCGAGTACGTTTCGCCGCCGGCCCCCGCAGCGGTTATTTCGTATTCTGCGGGGACGCCCCCTTCCGTCGCGGCGGGGAACTCGAGCAGAAGCGCGTCCGTCTCCTCTGGCGCGATTCTGAAGCCGTGCCTCTCCATTCCCCGCGTCACGGCTCTTCCGAAAACGGCCGACAGCGCGGCGCCGGACGGGAACTCCGCGCGCCGCGCGGCTTTAGCCCTGGCCGCGAAAGGACGCGGCTTCGCCGGAAGCTCGACCGTCCAGTCCTCTCCGAGGGGAAGCCCGCTTGCGAAATCGCGCCGCGCGAATTCGATTCTTCCCGGATAGACGCTTGCGATCAGACCGCTTTGGACATCCTCGCGGAACGCTTCGACCGACATCAGTTTCGGCGCGTCGTACTTCGAGATATACGCCGTGCGGTCTTTTCTCTCGACACCATGAAGATAATAGTTGCAGATTCCGTTTTCGTAGCCCGCCGTCCGCACGCGGTTCCAGAGCGAACTGGCCGACACGTTCCTAAGCGATCCCGTAGCCACGGAAGTATAGTCTCCGCACCAGAGCGACTGGTCGTTGGAAAGCGGCTCGTGGGAGTGTCCGGAAAACGCAACAGCCTGCGGGAAGGCTCTGAGGAGCATCGTCGCCGATCCGTCGTCCACGCCCCACGCGCCCTTGCCGTACACGGTATCGCGCGGATGCGGATGCTGCACGTAGAAAAACGGGCGCAGAGAATCGCATTTCCCCATCTCACGCGAGAACGCCTCGACGCATCCGGAGCACGCGGTTTCGGCGTATCCGTTGCACCACAGCCCCGCCGTCCAGTGCGAACCGAAGAAATCGAAGCCCTTCACCGTTTTTCTGAAGAACGGCCTCCACTCTTCGTGGAAACACTCGTCCCACGCACGGGCGGGATCCGCCTCTATGGCCTCGCGGCGCAGCTTGGCTTCATCTTTGAATATCTCCGCGCCGTACTTGAGCCCGTATGCGTCATGGTTGCCGAACACGAAAATCCGCTCGACCTTGCGTCCGTCCGGCGCACGATCGTCCGGGAAAACCTTGAACCACGTTCCGGCGATCGCCTTCAATTCCCCGAGAAGCCCGGTATCGGCCATATCGCCGGCGATGACAACGGCATCGGCGCCGCAGTCGCGGAAGTATTCCAGAGCGCGCTCGAACATTTCCGTACCGTATCCAGGGGCAAGCGAATGCCCGTCGGCGGCAAGCCGGACGTGCACGTCGCTCACGATGCCGAACCTGAGAAGCGGCTTCGCTTCCGCAGAAAGCGTCCCTGCGCGCAAACCGAAACCGCCCGCCGACATCCCGGCGAACGCCGAACCCATCTTTATGAAACCGCGTCTGTCTGTCATGCTGCAATCTCCTTTGCAAGATATTATATCAAAAAAACCGGGGGGTCGCATATCGTCATGCGGAGCGTCCCGGATTTCCGGGCGTTGACATTGCGGCAGACGCAACCATCTTCATCCGCGCCTACCTTGAGTACAGCGAGCGCAGATAGTCCGTGAACATCGCCGTGTAGTCCTCTACGCTCTTGAGCGAGACCCATTCGACAGACGCATGCGCCCCGCCGCCGGTCGCGCCGAAGATCACCGTCGGGAGGTTGAGATGCAAATACCGTGTCGCGTCCGTCGCGCAGGACATTCGGGTTAGACGGATGTTCTTCTCCGGCCACTTCGACTTCATGGCCTCGAACAGTGTCTTCACGTACGCGTTTTCAGGGTCTGTTATGACGGGTTTGCGGTATTTCTCCGGAACGATCACCTCCAGCCCCGTCGCCTTTTCGACTTCCGCCTTGATTCTGTCCCTGCTTTCCGGGCTGGTGACGCGACAGGAGAAATGCATCTCGGCAGTGTCCGGGATTATGTTCCCGGCCGGCGCTCCGACAAGCCTGGTGGGTGTGACGTGGTCGCGCCAGTGGTCTTCGCCGGCTGTCGGCGTCGGGTACATCTCCATGATCTTCTCCATGGCACGCATGAGCTTTGGCACGGGATTGTCGGCACGCCACGGCATCGACGAGTGTCCGCCCCTTCCGTGCGCGACGACGCGCATGACGAAATGCCCCTTTTCCGCGTACGAGAGCGAATCCACATGCTCGCCGTTGGTGTCGCCTACGATGAGGAATTTCTTCGGGGTGTAGCCTTCGTTCAAGAGGGCTATTGGCATGTCGGTGCCGTTCACGCGGTTTTCCTCGTCGGTTACTATGACTGCGCCTACGGACGCGCCGGATCCGGCGAGATTGGCAAGCGTCTGGACGATGACGGCGACGTTGCCCTTGGTGTCGCACGCGCCGCGGGCGTATATCCTGTCGCCGTCGATGCGCGGCTCGAACTGTCCTTCGTCAAGAGGCGGCACGACGTCAATGTGCGTGACAAACACGACGTCGTGTTCTTTGCCGGGCGTCACGGAGGCGTAGAGAGCCGTCCGTCCAACTTCGTTGGTGACGACTGCGGCATAGACATTCCTCGCCTCAAGCCAGTTCTTCACGTACTGTACGGCAACATTGTTGGCTTCCACGTCCGGAGTAACGGACGGTATGCGCAGAAGCCCGTCCAGAAATCCTCTGCATCCTCCTTGGGAGGGACATTGCCCGGCCGAGGCCGCGCCCGCCGTCAATGCGGCAAACGCAAGTGCGATTCTCGCAGCGCAAAGTGTTTTTCTGAAAATCACGGTATCTCCTTTCTTTTTTGCATGTAATTTATCAAAATATGACATCTCCCGCCCCCGGCCGCCATGCCTTTAGAGAAAGCGGCCGTTTCAATGCGGACGCGCCAGCCACGGACACGGACACTTTTTCGCCCGGCCTGGCAAATCCGAAAACGGCGGTGCGGGGCGACTTAAGAAGAACGGCGTTACCAACTTCTTCTGCCGCTTTCGCGCCTTCGACCAGCGTCTTGCCCGCGTACGGCAGGCCTTTGCAGACGGGATTGTCCCATACAACCTTGTTGCGGCGGAAGACGAGCGTCGCGCCCTTGCCGTCGAACGTGAAGTCGGTGAATCCGTCGATAAAGATTCCCTTTCCGTCGAAGCACCTGTACGTGCCCGGCGCGAGTTCGACCCTGTCGGCGTTAGTCCGCTTCGCCTCCGCAATCGCTGCGTTTATTGCGACATGGTTGCGGGTGTTCGTCTCTGACAGTCCGAAGTCAACGGCGCGGACGACGGCGGAATGGACGCAATCCGCCGCGCGCGGCAGCTCCACCTCAAAATCGGGACAGCCGGACGGCTCGGCGAGCGCCAGATTGAAAATCACCAGTGTTGACAATATTGACAATACAAGTTCCCGAATCTTCATCTCGCCTCCTTTCCCGCGCCGCGTCAGGGCGCGACAACTTCGAACACGGCAGCCTCGTCCGGTGAAAGGACGATTGAATCCGCCTTGACGTTCCCTGTCAGTAAAGCACGCTGACGGCGTCGGCGAATTTTCTGTAGTCGGTTATGACTATGTGGTCCATTCCCTTTATGCGCACATGGCTGTCGCCGCCTCCGTCCGCGAAATCGTCGCCGATGAACACGATGTCGTCCAGCGAGTACCCGTGTTCCTCCGCCCATGCGAGAGTAGCGTCGTATTTGTTGTACTGCGGCCCGGCGAAATCGAAAGACGTGGATCCGCCGATGTAGACGGAAAAGTCCTTGAACGTCTCGCAGACCTCGGGATACATCGCCCTGCGCTTTTTCCGGTCGGGATCGAACGCGACTTTGTGCTCCGCCGACGGAGCCGTTCCAAGCAGTCCGAATGTGACCATGCCCGAAGCGTGGAACTCCAGAGGGTCGCCTTCGTACTCGGTGTAGCCGTACTTCGCCCTCAATGCGTCGGTTTTCTCGCGGAAGAACGCGCGGTCGACATCGTTCGTGACGGCTTTCACTATCCTGAAGTTCCCGTCGGCCGCCTCCGCGATCTGCATCCCGTAGTTGCCGACAATGTCTATGGGATAGTCGCCCATCTGCCTGTAGATGCGCGGGGCGTTCCCCGCGCCGACCATGACGCACTTGTACTTGGCGTCAAGCGCCTTAAGAGCTTCGAGATTCCGTTCCGGAATCGGCGAACGATGCTGGCAGAGCGTCGCATCGAGATCCATGGCGACGACCTTCTTGCCCCGTCCCTCTATGGCGCGCGTCAGCAGGACCGGATAGTCGCTCGTGGCCCTGTCGGCGCCCTTCTTCGAATACTCGTCCCAATCAGCCTTGTTCTGGCACATCCACAGACACACGGACATTCCGGCGGCGTGAGCCTTGTCGACCATCTCCTTCGTCGTCGCGTGTCCTTCCGGCGCGACGCTGCAGCATCCGAGGGACTTCGCGATTTCAAGGTGTTTTTCGGTCAGACCTTTAGCGGTTATGTAGCCTATGCAGGCGCGCGGATCCACCCGGCGCATGACAGCAAGCGTATTCGTGTCGAAGCATGTGAATGCATACGTCCCGTCCGGCATAATCCGCTTTGCAGCCGCGTTCAACTTGAGGCAGTAGTCTTCGAGAACCTCCGCTGTATAGAACCGGCTTGGATACGCTTTCATCTCAAGTTCCACAAAAACGTCGGGATGCGCGGAGAGAACCTCCAGCACCTCCTCAAGAGTCGGGACCGGCTCCGAACAGGCCTGGAGGCGGCACCTGCGGACTTCCTCGAGAGTCATTTCCTCGACAATTCCGCTCCCGTCCGTCGTGCGTTTCAAGTCCTTGTCGTGCATTATGACGAGATGGCGGTCTTTTGTAAAGCGAATGTCTGTCTCGAATCCTCTCACTCCGCGTTCCAGGCACATCTTGAACCCGCCCAGCGCGTTGTCGTCGTATTCGCCGCGGCTGCCGCGATGCGCCAGGACCAACGGCCCTCCGTGCGTCTTCATAGTCGCATTCGCCGGACCTTCGGCCGCCGCGGCGACCGCAGCCCCGAACGTCAAAAACGCAGCCAGCGAAAACTTGACCGCAAATTGAAGGGCAAACACCCGATTTTCGTATTTCATCCGCATCGTCAATACCTCCTTATCATGGTTTTGAATGCTATTATCTCAAATTATCCGGGGAAAATCAATACTGAAAAACCAAAATATTCCCCGTTTGTATGGACTCCGGCTTCTTTGCTTGCGGCGACCGCCGCCGTCAAGATTGTTCCGTATATCGTTCTCTTTTATAAATCTTCATTTATTTTTTCATTTCTCTTTACTTAATTCTCAAACGAGCGGGACGCTCGTTCCCCCAGTGGTGGCGGAGCGGGACACACCCCGCATTGAATGACGCGGCAAGATGCCGCATCTCCTTGATAAATTCCACAATTCTCAAACGAGCGGGACGCTCGTTCCCCCAGTCATCCCCATGCAAGCGGAATGATTCGCAGCGATGGACGGACATTCGTCCGGCGAAACGGCGCACGGCACAGTCCCGTCCGCGCGCGAACGCCGCGCTTCGGCAACTTCGGCCTCAGACACGGGATGCGTCTCGCGGTGGACTTCCAGACCCTCGACCCTGATCGCCGTCTCAGGGCGGGCGGGGCAGTAGTGCTCGCACGCGCCGCAGCCGATGCACGCGTCGCGATCGACGATTATCGCGTCGCCTATCAGTTTCACGGCCTTGGCTGGACAGTGCTTGCGGCATGCATGGCAGTTCACGCCTTCGCTCGTTCTGAGACACAGATCCTTCGACCACACGGCGTATCCCGTGCGCACGACGGGCTTCGCGCCGTCGGGGAATTTCTCAATCGCGCCTGCCGGACACACCTCCGCGCATTTCGAACATTCGGGCTTGCACCAGCCATAGCGGAAATCGAGTTCAACGCGTCCGAATCTGGACGGAGACGACGATGGTCTGAGGCATTTCGACGGACAGGCCGTCGCGCAAAGCGAACATCCTACGCACTTCGACGCAAATCGTTTCGAACCGTGCGCGCCGCGCGGCAGTACGGGGATGTCCTTTTTGCGCCTTGCGGGCCAGCTGACAGCGGCGAATCCGCCGTCGGTGGTTTTCGCTTCGAGCGCGCCCGCCGCGAGCGTTGCGCCGCCTATGATGAATTCGCGTCTGTTCATTTCTTAAGCCCTTCCATATATGCGGCCACGGAGTCGAGTTCGCGCGGTATCCTGATAGGCACCGGACAGTGTGTCGCGCACAGACCGCATCCGATGCAACGGTCCGCGCGGCGCCGCGGATCGGGTATCGCTTTTTCGTATTCCCGGAGGATTTCGCCCGGGTCTTTCATTCCGGCGGACTTGACGCGGTTGATGAAGGAGAATATCCCGGGGATGTCCAGGCCGTACGGACACGGCATGCAGTAGTTGCAGTTGTTGCACGGTATCACGCCTGTCGCAATGTACGCGAGCGCGGCGCGCTCCAAAACTGCCAGTTCGACGCTTGTGAGAGGTTTGAGCGGCGAGAACGTCGCGATGTTGTCGACGAGATTCTCCTTGTAAGTCATGCCGGAAAGTATCGTCAGGACGTTCGGGTACGTTCCGCAGAACCTGAACGCCCAGCTGGCCTGCGTCGCCTCGGGATCGAGACGCGCCAGCTCGCCCATGAGCGCATCGTTGTACCGCGCAAGGCGTCCGCCGAGAAGCGGCTCCATTATGACAGCCGGAATCTGGCGTTTCTCCAGTTCCTCGTAAAGGCGCTCCGCGTCGATGTTGCGCTTGTTGTTCTCCTGCGCATGGCGCCAGTCGACATAGTTCATCTGTATCTGCGCGAAATCCCAGACGTACTCGCCGCTGTCGTGCTTCTGCAGAAGCCACTCGATCGCCTTCGGGTCGCCGTGGAAGCTCCATCCGAGATTGCGTATGCGCCCTTTGGCCTTCTGCTCCAGGAGCCACGGGATGATGCCGTTTTCCACGTAGCGTTTCGAAAACGCTTCGAACCCGCCCATGCCCACGGCGTGCAGAAGGTAGAAATCGATGTAATCCGTCCGGAGATATTCCAGAGATTTCTCGAAAAGAGCCTTCGACGCCTCGAACGAATACTGTTCGGGCGAAAAATTCGACATTTTCGTGGCGATGAAGTAGCTGTCGCGCGGATGGCGGCTAAGCGCGGCTCCCAGCACCCGCTCCGACTTGCCCATGCAGTACGCGGGGGACGTGTCGAAATAGTTTACGCCGTGCGCCAGGGCGTAATCCACGTGTTCATTGACCGCTGCCTGGTCGATATCCGCCTGCGACGCGCCTTCGACGGGCTTGCCTGCGCGTCCGGCGCCGTTTCCGCCGTCGACCGTCGGCAGACGCATCGCGCCGTATCCGAGGATGCCGACGCGTTCGCCGTGTTTGGCCGTTCTCACGGTCATGGCCGGACCGGGGCCGCCGGTCGAGAGGGTGGAAGCCAAGAGGTTTCTGAGCGTAATGTTCACTTTCCGCACTCCTTTCCGCCGCTGACGCCGGCGTCTGCGGGTTTTGTCTCCGCGCCCGCGGGACCGGCGAAGCACTTGCCGCACTTGCCGCAGCCGGCGGATTTCCTGACTTTGTCGCCGCGCCACGCAAATCTTGCGAGAAGGGTGAACACAGTGCCTAGGGGGCATATCCAGTTGCACCATATCCTGCCGCGCGCGAACATGGCGAGAAAAAGGACGACCGCCGCCGGGACGAGCGCGAACAAGGCTATGTCCAACTCGCACTCGACGATGCTCTCGCGGAAATCCGGCGATGCGAACCAGTGCGCCGCGCGGCTGAATATCGCGTACGGATCGAGCCACTGCCAGCCGAGACCGGACAATCCGGCGGCGAGAAACGCGGCTAGCACCGTCAGGCAGACCGTCATGCGGAAAACTCCGCTCTGTCCTCTGCCGGTGCCGAGAACGAGACGCGAGCATACCCGGCGCGGCCTGCGGAAAAAGCGGACGAGCGACTGCGCGATGCCGAGCGGACACACGAAACGGCAGTAGACGCGCCCGAACAGCAGCGTCGCTGCGATTATGGCCGCAACGACCCACCAGCGCCCTGCGAACAGCGCTGGCATCAGCTGCAAGCAGGTGTAATATTCGAGAACAATCATCGCCTGTCCCATTTCGTCTCCTTTCGACCGTTGATGGAAATCCGCAACCGCCGCACGGACGCATCAGTGCGGATCAATACACGAAAAGCATTTCGCGGTACTTCGGAAGCGGCCAGCGCGAATCGTCAACGAGATGTTCTAGCCTGTCGACCGTGCTTCTGAGTTCCGCCATGCTCTGGAGTATCTTGGCGTGTCCGCCGCGGAATATCGCCTTCTCGAGTCTCTCGCACTTGACATGCAGATCGTCAAGTCCGGCGCCGAGTTTCAGCGACAGCGCCTTGAGTCCCGTTATTCCGACCTTCAGCCCGTCCTTCGTCGCCTGGCCGATCGCCGTCGCAAGACGGCTGAATTCGTCCGCCACGACGGGACGGATCATCGCGCGCGCGATTTCGAGGGCGACTTTCCCCTCGATAACGATGCGGTTCTGGTAGTCCGCCGACGCGATCTCGTGCCGGCTCTTCATCTCCTCGGGCGAAAGCACGCCGTATCTCGCGAAAAGATCCATGTTGGCCTTGTCGGTCATGGGCGCTATCGCCTCGAGCGTGTCGTGAAGATTCGGGAGCCCCCTCTTCCCGGCCTCTGCCATCCATTCCTTGGCATAGCCGTCGCCGGAGAAAAGCACTCTTTTGTGCTTGCGGATCAGACGCTGCAGGAGCTTCTGGAGTTCCTCGTTGAAATCCCCGCCCGCGGCGTCGAGTTTGTCGCAGATCGCATCGATGGATTCTGCCACGATCGTGTTCAGGACCGTCTGGCTGGCGGCGCAGTTCTGCGACGATCCGGGCGCGCGGAATTCGAACTTGTTTCCGGTGAAGGCGAAAGGCGACGTCCGGTTGCGGTCCGTGGCATCCTTGGGAAGCGGCGGCATCGTGTCCACGCCGATTTTCATCACGGACTTCCCGTGTCTCGATTTGCTCTCTCCAGTTTCGATTTCGGACATGACGGACGAAAGTTCGTCGCCAAGGAACACGGAAATCACGGCTGGCGGCGCTTCGTTCGCGCCGAGACGGTGGTCGTTTCCGGCGCCGGCGGTGGACATTCTCAGCATGTCGGCATGGAGGTCTATCGCCCTGATTATCGCGGAAAGGAAAGTGAGGAATATCGCATTGTCGCGCGGATTGTCGCCGGGGGAAAGGAGGTTCTTGCCGCCGTACGCTATCGACCAGTTGCAGTGCTTGCCGGATCCGTTCACGCCTTCGAACGGTTTTTCGTGCAGAAGGCACACGAGTCCGTTCGATTCGGCGGTCGTGCGGAGGATCTCCATCACAAGCATGTTGTGGTCGACGGCGAGGTTGAGATCCTCGAACATCGGCGCCAGTTCGAACTGCGCGGGAGCGACCTCGTTGTGCCGCGTCTTGGCCGGTATGCCCAGACGCCACAGGCGGTCTTCGACCTCGGTCATGAATTTCAGCACGCGCGGACGGATCGACCCGTAGTAGTGGTCGTCGAGCTGCTGGTGCTTGGCGGGGGCCGCGCCGAACACCGTGCGACCCGTCTGCAGAAGATCCGGGCGTCTCAGGTAGAAATCCCTGTCGACGAGAAAATATTCCTGCTCCGCTCCAAGCGTTATGGACACGTGCGCTTTCGGCCTGCCGAACTTGCGCATGAGTCTCTCCGTGGCGCGCGTGACGGCCTGGACGGACCGCAGCAGAGGGGTTTTCATGTCGAGCGCCGCTCCCGTGTAGGAGCAGAAAGCTGTGGGTATGCAGAGCGTCGCGCCGTTTTCGTGGCGCTTTATGAACGCCGGGCTTGTCGGATCCCACGCCGTGTAGCCGCGCGCCTCGAACGTAGAGCGCAGTCCGCCCGACGGGAAGGAGCTCGCGTCCGCTTCTCCTCCGATAAGGTTCTTGCCGGAGAATCTGTTTACCGCCTTCGCGAGACCTGCCGGCTCCAGAAACGCGTCGTGCTTCTCGGCGGTGCCGCCGGTCATCGGCTGGAACCAGTGCGTGAAGTGCGTCGCGCCCTTCTCGAGCGCCCAGTCTTTCATTCCGCGCGCGACGGCGTCCGCAATGGAAGGATCGAGCGGCTTGGCGTCGCGCATCGTGGCCAGAAGTTTCGCGGCGACCTGCCTGGGCAGATATTTGGCTATCGCCTCCTCGGAGAAAACATCCTCTCCGTAGCTTGAAAGAGTGGTGTCGAGCATAGGCTTGCCTCCTAGTCCGCTTTCGCCATCACTGTAAGCGCCCTCGCGAGCATGTCCATGCCGACTTTGCCGGCATCGAAATCGGCCTTCACGCGCTCGTATCTGCGTACGCACTCCTCGCGGCTGGCCGCCCTCACGACGACGTCGTTCACGATTCCGGAGGATATCCTGTTCACGCCCATGTCGGTGGGAGAGCGGTAGGGACATTCCTCGCCCATCATTCTCTCCCATATTTCGCGCAGAATCGGATACGCCTCGACATCGCGGTTGTAGTTGACGCGGATCTCCCCGTAGGCGAGGAAATGGTGCGGATCGATCTGGTTCTCGTCCTTGAGCTCCAGCGTGGCCGCCTCGTACGCGACGTTCAGAGGGTGCATCAGCGAAAGGTCCCAGACGGGGAACGTTTCGAACTTCGCATAATCCGCCTTGCGCCCCGCCTTGACCTCGTGGTATATCATCGTAAGGCAGGTGGCGAACTTTCCGGATCCCGGTCCGGGACCCGTCACGACCACGATCGGCTTCTCGGTCGGGATGGAGTCGTTCCTGCCGTACCCCGAATCGCTCACTATCGTATCGAGATCGTTCGGGTAGCCCTTGATTGGATAGTGGTAGAAAACCGGTACGCCCGCTTCTTCAAGCACTTTCGCGAAAGCCCTGGCCGCCGGATGTCCGTCGAACCGGGTGATTGCCACTCCGCGCACGCATATCCCGTTCTCGCGCATGGCGTTTACGAGTTTCAGCGTCTCCTCCTCGTACGTCGTTCCGTAGTCGGCGCGCATCTTCTTCGCTTCGATGTCGCCCGCGTATATGCACAGGACGAGTTCCGCCTGATCGCCGAGCGACTGCAGAAGGCGGAGTTTGACGTTCGGATCGTACCCCGGAAGACAGCGCGCCGCGTGATTGTCGTTGATCAGCTTTCCGCCGAATTCGAGGTACAGTTTGCCTTTGCGTTCCGCTCTGCGGCGGATTTCGGCGGACTGCTCGCGCAGATACTTCTCGTTGTCGAACCCGGTCTTCATTTTCCCGCTCCGTTGATTTCGTCGAGAATCGCCTGTATCCTGGGGATGCACCTGCCGCAACCGCCTCCAGCCTTCGTGTAGTTGGTCACCTCTTCGACGCTCGTCAGGCCGTTTTCGGTTATGACGCGCCTGACTTCGTTCTCGGACACGTTGTAGCACGTGCAAAGAAGCTCGTCCTCGAGATTGCGGTCCGTGTTTTCGCCGGTTTCGTAATTCCTGATCGCGGCCTCCATCGCTTCGCGTCCCATGACGGAGCAGTGCATCTTCTGCGGCGGCAGACCTCCGAGGAAATCGGCGATGTCCTTGTTCGTTATCTTCTTCGCCTCTTCCAGCGTCTTGCCTATGACCATCTCGGTCAGGGCGGAACTCGACGCGATGGCGCTCGCGCAGCCGAACGTCTGGAACTTCGCCTCGGCGATTTTCCCGTCGGGCCCGAGTTTGAACTGGAAGCGCAAAGCGTCGCCGCAGGCAAGCGAACCCACCGTAGCGGTGCCGTCCGGGCTGTCTATCGCGCCGACGTTGCGCGGATTTCTGAAATGGTCAAGCGTCTTTTCCGTGTAATTCCACATTTCTGCAAACCTTTCTCACATTCCCGGGCCGCGATAGAGATCGAGTCCGTAAAGTTCGTCCGTTCCCGTCGCCAGGTTCATGTTCTGAACCGCCGCGCCGGAAGCCCCTTTGCCGAGGTTGTCAAACACCGACACCAAAACGATTCTTTCGGCGTTTCCCCATGCGCCGACAAGCATCGAATCGGTTCCGGAAAGAGCGCAGGACGAAATGAAACCGTCCGCCGGCGCGTCAGGCGCGAACCTTACCGTGCCGCCGCGACCGGCGCCGTACGCATCAGCGTAGACATTCCTTATATCCTCGAGCGTCCCCTTGAAGGAACATGACGGAAGGGACACCGTCACCTCCATGCCGCTGTAATGATCCACTACGACGGGGGAAAAAACGGGCGGATGCGAAAGACCGCACACCTTGGCCATTTCCGGCAGATGCTTGTGCGTCTGCGAAAGAGCGTATTGCCGTCCGCCGTCGAAAAGCGGCCCCCTTTCCAGATCGTCGTACTGCGCTATCATCTTTTTCCCGCCGCCGGAATAGCCGGTCAGGGAGAACGCTGAAAGGCCGGAGTCCGCCGGCACGATTCCGGCGCGCACGAGGGGCTCGACAAGCGCTATGAAACCGCTGGCGTGGCAGCCAGGATTCGCAATTCTCTTCGAACGTGCGATTTTCTCCCTCATCCCGGCGATTTCCGGAAAGCCGTACTGCCAGGCGGGATCTGTGCGATGGGCCGTTGACGTATCCACAATCACGGTATCGGGATTCTCGCACATCTGCGCGGCCTCGACCGCCGCGGCGTCGGGGAGGCACAGGAAAACCGCATCCGCCGCGTTTATGGCGTCTTTCCTCGCGGAAACGTCCTTGCGCTTCTCCTCCGGGAGAATCGCAAGCTCGATATCGGGGCGCAACGCGAGACGTTCGCGTATGCGAAGTCCCGTCGTCCCAGCCGAACCGTCGATAAAGACCTTCATGCTAATCCTCGTCCGCGAGATCCTCGCCGCTCGGCAGTCTGTGCGAGTTGCGCACGGGCTCTGGCGCCTGGTCTTCTCCCCCGGCCGGCGGCTTCGGATTGTCGCCGTCCCCTTTCGCCTTCTTCATCGAGGAATATCCGTAGCCGTAGCCGTATCCGTAACCGTAGCCGTAGCCAAATCCGTAGGTATGCCTGCCGGCCGGATTGAACGCGGTGTTCGTGCCGATGTCGACATCGTTCACGACTATGCCGATAATGTTCGCGCCGGCCTCGGCCAGGCTCCTTGAACAGAATTGGATCGGCTTGAAGTGGGTGCGGTCGGGGCAGCACATGATGATAACCGAGTCAACGAGCACGGCAAGGGAGACGACATCGCCGACAAGTCCGAACGGCGGAGCGTCAACGATGATCTTGCTGTAATTCTCCCTTGCCCAGGCGAAGAACGCGGTGACTATGCTCGAACCGAATATCGAGGACGGTGTAACCCCGTCCGGCGGAAGCGAACAAATCGCGTCGACGTTCGGCGTGTCGGTTTTGTTCACCAGGCACGAGAAATCGGGAGATTCGTCGGATGCGTGCGAATTGAGATAGTGGGAGAAACTCCTGCTCTCGTCAAGCTGTATGTTCCAGATCTTGGCGAGGCGCGGACGGCGCAGGTCGAAATCGACGTGGAGCACCTTTCGGCCCGTCTGGGCGTACGAAATCGCCAGCGAAGTCGATGTAATCGTCTTGCCTTCGCCGGGCTGGGTTGAAATGACGAGTATGCAGTTCGTCATGGACTCGTAGCGGGGCGTGTCCAGAAGATTCCTCAACCCGGCCACAGATTCGGAGAACTGCGAATACTTGTCCTCTATCAGGAACCTGGCGACGTGCTCGCGCTTTTTGCGCCGCACGTGCGGAAACACGGCCAGAACCTTGAGAGCGAGCCTGCCTTCGACGTCGGACAGGTTGACGACGGTGTCTTCAAGGCTGTCCAGAACAAGAACGAACACCATTCCAAGCGCAATGGAGATGAAGATGCCCGCGCCGAATATGATAAGAGGTTTGGGCGAAACCGGAGCCGTCGGCATCGTGGCAGGATTTCCGACCTTGACGTACTCGTTGTTGGCGTCGGCCTCCATTCTGGCCTCCTGCTCCTTCAGGCTCATTTCGCGGAGAAGTTCCGTCGTGGTCTTCAAATCCATTTCCTTCGTGTTGAGGTTGGATTCGGCGTAATCGATTTTCTGTCCGACGGACGCCAGGTCCGCACGGACTTCCTCGAGCTTGTTGCGCTGCTTCGCAAGCTGGTTGCGGACGGAGGCGAGCGCGGAGACGCTTGCATCGTACGCCCTCTTCGATGCGTCTATAAAGCGGGTCTTCGCCAATTCCACGTCTTTGCGCTTCGCCTGGGCGACATCGCTTTCCTCGGTATACTTGACCAGACACGCTTCGTATTCCGCCGACGCCTTCAGATACTCGTCGTACTCGCCCGCGATGTCCTTCGCGCTCGACACGTTCGAGGGGATCGAACCGAACTTGTCCGGTTCCTTTTCGACGATTTTAAGAAGTTTCTCCCATTCCTCGAGCTGCCTCTCCTGGGCCTCGAGCTGGAGTATCTCGTCGTTCGTCTTGATAAGCGTCTGCTTGATCGTCTCGGCGTTCGATTTCAGCGAATCGATTTTGTGCTCCGTCTTCGCCTCGAGGATCTCTTTCGCGACCGCGTCTTTCTCGCGGCGGAGTTTTTCGACCTGCGAATGAATCTGGCTTACGGCCTTGTCGCAACGCCCCCTGTTTTCCTCTTCGGTGAAATTTTCGATGGCCTGAGCGTAGGAATTCGCGAGCGCCATGGCCATTTCGGGCTCTTTCGAACGGACGGAAATCGTAATATTGCGCGAATTGCGCTGAAGCTCCATCTCGCTTCCTTTGAGCACGCCGAGGATTTCCGCGTCGGAAACGCTTGATTTCGGGAAGTTCAGCCTGTACTGGTCGAGGATCTTCTTGACGATCGCCTCGGACCTCCACTCGGGAAGGCGCGTGTTGAAGATTTCGACGTACGTGTTGCCGTAGTCGGCCATCGCCTGGTCGATCGGATTGTTCGCCGACGGCGTGCTGCGGCGCATGTCGATCGTGAACTGGCTCGTAGCCTCGTAGATTGTGGGCGAGATTGAATAGACCGCGAACGCAACGATCAGGCCGATCAGAAGGAACACGAAAATCGACAACCACCGCTGTCCGAGTACGCGGATGATTCTGGATATCGTTATGCCTTCGTGGTTGCCGCCCTGGTCGCCCCCCGCGACCCCGCCGTACGCGCCGTAGGAGCCGTAAGAACCATAGGAACCGTACTGACCGTACGGACGGGAAGCCCCGTAATAGATCGGCGAAGGTCCTCCGTAGGACATGCCGTTCGAAGAATAATAAAGAGGGGTGGATTTCGAATTTCCGTAATAAACCGGTTTGTCAGCCATTTTCTCCGTCTCCTGCTGTTGCTCCGGCGCCCGTTTCCTCTTCATGTTTGCGCGCCGGAATCGAACTTGATGAAATCGCAAAAAGATAAGCCGCCAAGGCCAGGGTCGTCTGCCGGGGGATGTCGAGAAACGTCTCCGAAACGAGAACGGCCGCGACAACAAGACCGAAGACCGCCAGCGGGATGAACACCCTGCGTCCGAAGGACAAGACCAGACGCTTGAGGAATGTGAACGCGAGGAATCCCGCGACGGCGCCAATCGCCGCCATTCCGACGAGTCCGCGCTCGGAAAGTATAAACAGCCATCCGTTCGCCACGCCGGAAGGCGCGTTCAAACCCCACACGGCCCAGTCCGAGGGTGTAGCCGAGAATCTTGCGTTGACAGGGAACGATCCTATGCCCGTGCCTGTCCAGTCGGCGGATATCCACGCCTCGCGGGCCACGGCGGTCAGGCGCGCGCGCATTTCGAAAAATCCTTCCGGGAACAATTTCCACGTTTTGAAAGGTTGAAGAAATTCTTCAAAGGCCCCCTCCGGAGTCGCGAAAACGAGAGCCACTCCGGCTATGGTAGCCGCGCAGACGAACCCGGCGAAATATTTGAGTACGCATTTGCCGCCCAAAAGAGGAAATACCGAAATCATTGTCGCCAGAGCGTAGACGGTTCCCGCCCCTAGATATATCCAGACGATTGGCGCCGGAGCGAACAGTACAAGCCCTACGGCGGGCAGTCCCGCAAAAACCGCGTAGGGGACAAGCATAATGTTCCATCCGCGCTCAAGCATTCCCGAAAGCGCCGCAAGACCGGAAAGCATGGCCAGACCGAAAGCCGACCCCCAGAACGACGGATTGTTCCAGCCGTGCACTACGGAAGCCAAGGCCGGCTGATTCCCCTTTGACGCCATGATCGCTATGACGACTGCCGCGATGCCGGCGAAGAACGAAACCAGAAACAGAGCGACAGTCCTTGCCGATTTGCCCAAGGCGTTCCTCGCAGCGGACATCAGAACGAAAAGCTGAAGTGTCACCGCAAAAGGAAGAAAGCCCGTACCTTCGACCGACCCGGGAAGCACGGGAATCGACGGCTTGGACAGCAACCAAGACACCTTTTCAGAATCGAAATAAAGCTTGACACCGGAATTCATCCACCGCAGCGCGACGTAAGCGATGACAAACAGCATCGCCCAGGTCAACGGATCGGACAGAAAAGCGTGAAATACCCGCACTCGCGTTTCATGAAGTATCTCCCCTTTGTGACGGGACGGCTCCAAAAACATCCACAGAGCCGCGACAAGGGACAGCCATATCAGAACGGTTCCGACAACTCCGTCGTCGAAAAACGGGAATAGGAAGAGCGGCGCGACCGCCAATAAGGACAGATGCGCCGCCAACCCAAACTTGGAAAAGAATTTATGCACTTCTATATCAGTATGTCAAACGAACGCCGACAGTACCGCGGAAACGATCGTAATCGTACGAGTGGTCGTCGGGTGCACCGCGCGAGGTCATGCAAGTCTGGTATTCGAGCGTACCGTACAGGCTGACGATCCTGTTGATGTTGTAGACAAGGCTCAGACGGGTCGTGATGATATCTTCGTCGTAACCGTTCGACTTGTACTCGGAATATTCAGATTCCTGCTTGCGGTACGCGATATCGAAGCCGACGGAAAGTTTCCTGCGCGCAAGGCTCTTCTTCACGCCCAAACTCAGGTTGTACACCTTCATCGAACTTCCGTAGTACTGTTCGGACGGCTGATAGTAACTCGAGCCGAGAGCCGACACATGGAGCGTATTCTCCGCGTCAGCCTGCCAGTCCCCGGCGAGCTGGTATGTCCAGCCGTCGGACTTCTTGGCGCCGCCCGCGTAGTCGAAATGCGACCAACCGGTTAAAACCTTGTATTTAAGCTTCTCGGTGGCGCGAGTGCCGACACCGGCCATGACGCTCCAGCCCTTAGACTCGTCCTTGATCTTCTTGCCCCTGGGATCCTCGTCAGTCCTGACGATGCGGTCGTTGTCCTGCTGGTACCACTGGTAGTTCGAGGCGATAAGCAGATCAAGGTACCTGGATGCCATGTATCCGGCTTCGCCGCCTAAAGAGGCGCGCTTCCAGCCGTACATGGGTGCGTACTTCTCGACATCGTTGTCGTAGTCGAGGAAGTAGTAGTCGGACGTCAGAGCCAGATGGACGTACTTGTTGAGACGACGCTCGAGCGCACCGCCGGCCGTAAACTGCTTCCTGTCACGGCCGGTGCCGCGGCCGTTGTGGTTGGACATGTCGTCGTCCTGAGCTATCTGCTCGAAGCGCTCGTCGAAGAGAAGTCTCCAGCCCGGCTCGTCAAGCGCGGAATTCTTCCAGTCGAGCGAGAGCTTTTCGCCGTAACTCGACTGATTGAGCTGATGGACGTAGCGGTTGTAGGCGTGGTACTTGTACCAGACGCCCGCATTGATCTTCCAGTTGTCGGAAAGATAATCCAATCCGAAACCGGGATTGACCGTCCACTGCGAACCTGCCTTCGAATGCTTCGAAGAGTCGATGTTGGAGTCGTACGTGTAGGACGCCGAGACGTACGGCTTGAGAACCATTCTCTGTCCGATCTTGATTCCAGCCGGCTCATCCATCAATGCCGCGGAAGCCGACGCCGCCGCGATGGCAGCCACTGAAAAGGCAAGTGACTTGTTGTTCATTGTTTATTCTCCTGTATACTGACTCAGTACGTCGACTGGAACTGGTAGCCCTCGGATTCATGCGCGTTGTTGCTGCCCTTGTTGCCGCCGCCGCGCCTGTAGCCGCCGTACCAGGGGTTGGAAGGATCGGCCGTCCTGGGTGTCGCGGTAAGCCCGGCCTGCGTCATGGATTCGGGAAGAGCATACTCGTCCGGATCAAGAGCAGTGTTGTTGAAAATAAGCGCGTCCGTGCTCTCCGCTCCAGTCGTAGCGAGATTGGCGAAAAGAGCGCCGCTCATCGGAGTCTGGTCGGCCAGCTGGAGAGAAAGCTTCGTGTCGGGAAGTTCACCGGCGTCGCCTGCGCCGAGGATGCTGCTGTAGGAGGGTTCCGCGCCGTTCGCTCCAAGCGCCGCGGGAATCCATTCGTCCTTGGCGAGCTTGCGGGCCTCTTCATCGCCGATCTGCGACAGAAGAGCATCCGTCAACTCGGGAGTGGGGTTTCCGGACGCCTTGAGGAACATTATCGCGGCAAGCGCGTCGCGCACGCCGCCGTTCTCGCCCTCGGAAGTCCTGGCGTCGATCTGCGCCATGAGTTTGGAAGTCTCCCCCGCGTAAGCCTCGGCGGTCATCTTCTTCTCGGGATCGGCTTCTTTATTGACGAAAGGAACGCCGTAGTTGTCCAGGAAAAGAGGGAGGACTTCGACGGGAACAGTCGCGAAAATCTCGGCCAGCACGGCCGCCCTGCTCTCCGGCGCGGCGTTCTCCAGCGCGGCTTTGGCCGCGTTGAGATACAAAGCAGCTTTCTTTTCGGCGGACTCGTTGAGCGCCGAAATTGCCGCATTGACCTGCGCGAGATAAGCCGCCTGGCCGTCTGCAGGGAGTTCTTTCACGATAGATGCCATTACCGCCGCATCAAGGCACGCTTCATCGACGCGAGCGTTTGCCTCCGCCAGTGTAATCGCGGATAGATTCGCCGCCACAAGAGCGGCTACTGCCGATATTACATATTTATTCATCATCGTTAACCTTTCTTTAATATGAATTACCAATATCTTTCGTGTGCGTAGACAACATCGCCGGGTCTCAACAGCATGTCTAAATCTATGCGTCCTTCTTCGCCTATTTTTATGACATCCACTATCTTGCTCGTGATTTTACCATCCTTGTCGCAGCGCGAAACGCGGATTTTGCGCTTGTCGGCGAACTGCCGCAGGCCGCCTGCGGCCATAAGAGCCTTGGTTACCGTCAAATCCATTGTCGCAGGCATGTTTACGGGACCGGGATTGCCGACCTCCCCCAAGACGTTCACAGTGCCGTACGGACTTACGCCGTTGCGCTCGTCGAAAGGTCCAAAACGTACCGTAACCTGCGGCTGACGTATGAATCTAGTGTATTTTTTGGTAAGTTTTTCCCTGAAAGCTTCAAGCGTCAGACCGTCGCACTGGACTGGTTCAGTCAACATGTAAGGAATCGTCGCCTTGCCGGAATTATCGACTTGACACTGCACTACCGAAGGTTTGTCTCCGGCCGCCGACACCTGAACTTCAAGAATCACACCTGAACGGATTCTCGGCTGACCGTCAAACCATGTAGGATTTACCGAAGGGTCGAAAGGCACTTCGTCATCTGCAAAAAACTTCTTGACGGTCTCGCACCCGCCAAGCAGCGAGCATGAAATCGCCAAAACCAGAAAATTCTCTATAATACGTCCCATAGTTTCTTGAATAGTATAGCGCAAAAATACGGAAAAGTCAAGTTTGAAATTTTACACGGCGTGACTTCGCCGCGGCGCAAATCCGGTCTAGGCGATTATCCCGCCGCAAAGCAGCGTTTCGCCGTCCGGAGAATATACGACGGCGCTCTGTCCGGGCGCCACGCCCAGGACCTTGCCGTCGAAACGGCATTCCCCGTCCTTGAATTCAGCGTCGGCCATATTGCCCATGCTCCTGACCTTCACCTTGCAGCGGAACGGTTCCGCCGTCGGCGCCATCGAAACCCAGTTGACGTCCTTTACGCGGAACGAACCGGACTTTGCGTCCTCCTCGCTGCCGACGATCACCCTGTTTTTGCACGGGTCTATCGCAACTACGTAGTAAGGCACGCCTCCGCCGCCGATTCCAAGCCCCTTGCGCTGTCCCACGGTGAAGCGCCAGAATCCGGAGTGTCTCGCCAAAACCTTTCCTGAAAGATCCACGATGTCTCCCGGACGGTCCTTTTCGCCTATCAGTTCTTCTTTGTCGCCAGAATAAAAATCCTGGCTGTCGGGTTTGTCGGCAGAAACGATCCCGTGCGCGCGCGCTATTTCCCTCACCTCGCTTTTCATCATCCGCCCGAGCGGGAAAACATGCCTTGCTATCTGTTCCTGCGACAGCCGGTACAGGAAGTAGCTCTGGTCCTTCGAAACGTCCTTTGCACGAAGTATCGCATGGCGTCCGCCGATTTCCGCGGACCGGGCGTAATGGCCGGTGGCGAATCTGTCGAACTTCAGCCCGGCTTCGCGCGCCAGGCGCGGCAGAAGACCGAATTTCATCATCGCGTTGCAGAAAACGCACGGGTTCGGCGTTTTGCCGTCGAGATAAGTTTCGCGGAAATACGACACTATCGTCCTGTCGTATTCGGCGGAGCAGTCGAATACGCGGTATTCGATCCCGAGCGACCGCGCGATGGCGGCGGCGTCCTCTATATCCTTGTCCTCGCCCGCGCCGAAGCACGCATCCCTGTCGCCGCCCTTGTATTTTCCGTTCCAGAGTTTCATCGTCACGCCGACAACATCGCAGCCCTGCTCTTTTAGAAGAAGGGCGGCCACGGAAGAGTCTACACCCCCGCTCATGCCGACTGCAATAATCATCTTGATTTCCTCTGGTGTTTTTTGATATAATATACGCCGGTTTCCGGACTGTAGCTCAGTTGGTAGAGCACGACACTTTTAATGTTGGGGTCGCGGGTTCGATCCCCGCCAGTCCGACCACTCCCCCGAGGCACGGTATTTCCGCCGTTTCTTTCATGCCTTCACCGGTTCCATCAAGACGGATACGGAATGCCCGTTGACGTCGATCGCGGCCGCCGCAGACGCCTCGAACTTGAATTCGACTGTCAGCGTCTCGTTCTTGATGTAATCAAGATGGGCCTCGAGCGCGCGGCGCATCTCCGCATCGCAGCCGACCGAGAGCGATATGCGCTGGACCACTTCGAAATCGGCCTCCTTGCGCATGGCCTGCACCCTGCTGACGAATTCGCGCGCAAGCCCCTCCGACACGAGCGCGTCATCGAGAGCCGTCTCCAGACCGACGACGACGGAGCCTTCGGCGCGCACGACAAGTCCTTCGCGAGGCTTGCGCGTGACGATTACGTCGTCAGCCGTCACTTCGACTCCTTCTATCGTTCTGGGCCACGCGCCTGCGCCCTGCGCCGCGATCGCCGCGGCGACAGCCTTCATTTTAGCGCCGCACTTCGGTCCGAGAGTCTTGAAATTCGCCTTGCACCCTACCTCGCACAGCTCCGTTTCGTCGGCGACGAACACGACCTGCTTGACGTTCAGCTCATCCATCACGAGATCTTCAAGACCCTTGACGTCTCCCCCGGCGACCTTGACGGTCTTGAGCGGCTGCCTGACTTTGAGATCGTTGTCCGCCCTGAGGCTCCTTCCGATCTCCACCACCTTCTGCACATCGGCCATGCGACGCTCGAGATCGAGGTCGCGCGCGGCGGAATTGGCGGTCGGGAAATCGCAGAGATGCACGCTCGCCGGATCGCTCTCCCCTTTCAGATTGCCGTATATTTCCTCGGCGATGAACGGAGTGAACGGAGCCGAAACCTTGGCGAGCTGGACGAGAACGTAGCGCAAGGTCCTGTAAGCGCATTTCTTGTCCATGTCGTCCGTCGATTTCCAGAATCTGCGGCGCGAGCGGCGGATGTACCAGTTGGTGAGGTCTTCGACGAATTTCACGAACGGACGGACGGACTTCTGCAGGTCGTAGGCGTCCATCGCGTTGGTCACGTCGGCGATCAGCGTCTCCATGGAGGATACGATCCAGCGGTCGAGCACATTGGACGACTCCGGATAGACGACCTCCCTGTCGGCGAACCCGTCGACGTTCGCGTATGTGACGAAGAACGAATAGGCGTTCCACCACGGGATCAGCAGGTCGCGCATAAGCTGCTTGACGCCGCTTTCGGAGAACTTCAGGCTCTCCGCCTTCACAACGGGCGAATAGATCATGTAGAGCCTTATGGCATCCGCTCCGTAAGTGTCGAGCATCATGTTCGGGTCGGGGTAGTTCTTCAGACGCTTGGACATCTTCTTGCCGTCCTCGGCGAGGATGAGCCCGTTGACGATGACGTTTCTGTACGGACTCCTGTCGAAAAGGCAGGTTCCAAGCACCATCAACGTGTAGAACCAGCCTCGCGTCTGGTCGAGACCCTCCGCGATGAAGTCGGCGGGGAAGAACGAATCCACGATCCGTTCCCCGTTCCCCGCTCCCCGTTCCCCGTTCCCCGTTCCCCGTTCCCCCATATAGTGCTGCTGGGCGTACGGCATGGAACCGGATTCGAACCAGCAGTCGAGGACCTCGGGTGTGCGGTGGTACGTCTTTCCGTCTTTTTTGATGACGATCCTGTCCACGAAATGTTTGTGCAGATCGGTCACCTTCTCGCCGGAAAGAGCTTCCAGCTCCGCGATGGATCCGACGCATATCATGTCGTCTGGGTCGTCGTCGTTGACCCAGACCGGTATGCAGCTGCCCCAGAAGCGGTTGCGGCTTATGTTCCAGTCGCGAGCCTCCTTCAACCAGTTGCCGAAGCGCTTTTCGCCGACGTATCCGGGCGTCCAGTGGACGTTTGCGTTGTTGGCGGCGAGCCTTTCGTGCAGATCCTCCACGCGCACGTACCACGCGTCGATCGCGCGATAGATGAGAGGGGTGTCGGTGCGGTCGCAGAACGGATATGAGTGGACGATCGTGGACTGGTGGACGAGTTTCCCTTCCGCCTTGAGGCGCTTTATGATATCCTTGTCGCAATCCTTGCAGAACCGGCCCGCGTACTCCGGCAGGGCGGACGTGAACGCGCACGATTCGTCAAGCGGATCGGCAAACGCCGTGATTCCCGCCTCGCGGCAGACTCTGAAGTCGTCCTCGCCGTACGCCGGCGCGATATGGACGATTCCCACGCCGTCGTCCGTGGTAACGTAGTCGTCGTTCAGAACCTTGAACGCCCCTTCGCCGCGCATATCGGCGAAATACGGGAAGAGCGGCTCGTATTCGGAATCCTTGAGCGCGTCGCCCTTGCCTTCCCACACCGTTTCGTACTGCTCCTCCTTTTTGAAAATGAACGGCAGACGGGCCTTTGCCATGACGTATACCGGACGCTTTCCGTCCGTCAGGTCCCTGACCGCGACGTAGTCGATCGACGCGCCGGCGCATATCGCGAGGTTTTCAGGAAGCGTCCACGGAGTCGTCGTCCAGATGAGGAAGTAGACATCGCTTCCGGCGCTCTTCGCGCGCAGCTCTTCGCTTTTGATCGAGACGGCGCGGACGCGGCACGTCACCGTCGGATCCTGCACGTCCTTGTAGTTCGAGCCGGCTTCGAAATTGGAAAGCGGCGTGGAAAGTTTCCACGAATACGGCATGATCCTGTGCGACTTGTAGACGCGTCCCTGATTCCAAAGCTGCTTGAACACCCACCACACCGACTCCATGAAGCCGGGGTCCATCGTCTTGTAGTCGTTGTCGAAATCGACCCAGCGCCCGATGCGCGTCACGGTCTTGCGCCATTCGCCGACGTATTTGAGAACCATCGAACGGCACTGCTCGTTGAACTTGTCTATGCCGATTTTCTTTATCTCCGGCGCCCCCGCGACGCCGAGCGCGTCCTGCGCGAGCGCTTCGATCGGCAGACCGTGCGTATCCCAGCCGAAGCGGCGCTCGACGTACTTGCCGCGCATCGTCTGGTAGCGCGGCACGATATCCTTTATGATGCCCGCCAGAAGGTGTCCGTAATGCGGCAGCCCGGTCGCAAAGGGAGGGCCGTCGTAGAATTTGTAGCGCTCGCCGCCCTTGTTCTTTTCGAGGGATTTCGCGAACGTTCCGTCCGATTCCCAGAATTCCAGTATCCCCTTTTCCATTTCGGGGAACGCCACCTTGTTCGATACAGGCTTGAACATTTTTGACTCCGATTCTTTTGCTTTCTGAAAAATGGTTCAGGCGGCTCCTCCGCCGCCGCAGCGGACCGTCTTGCCGGTCTTTCGCGATTCTTCCGCGAGGAATGCCATGCGCAGGGATTCCAGCATGCCTTCGAATATCCGCGCCGCCCTCGCAGGCGTGGCTTTTCTGGCGAAGCGCAGGAAAGACTCCATCATCCTGTCGTCCCCGCCGCCGTGTTTGCCGCATACGCCGGGACGGAATGTTTCGTCCGGGCCGAGGAAAGGCTTGAGGACGATCGTCTCGCCGTCAGCCTCGATCTCCCCTTTCGTTCCGTAGAAAACGGTCTTTCGCGCGCGGCGCTTTGAAAAACTCTCCATTTCCAGAGTCGCCGTGAGGCCGCCTTCGTACTCCATGACCGCGACCTGGTGGTCGACATTGTCGTTTCCGCAGGCGTATACGCATCTTCCGTAAGGCGCCGAGGACGCAACCGCGCGCATCGCCTCGTCCGAACCGTCCGCAAAATGGTATCTGAGCCTTTCGCTCCCGACATAGAGCGCCTGCGCGTCGAAGGGGCACGCCTTGCGCACGGCGGGCGGACAGTCCGCGCACATCGCGGCCGCGCCGGCCGGGCGGTTTTCAGGCCGCCAGTGCACCAGCGAGCCGAAACTCGACACTTTGAGGCACTTGCGCGAACCGGTCCACCAGTCGATGAGATCGAAATCGTGCGAACATTTCTGCACCAGGGTGCCCGTGCCGTCCGCCTCGCGCCCCCAGCTGCCGCGGCAGAACGCGTGCGCCGCCTTGTCGTACGAAATCGCCACGAGATGGTGGATGCTCGTCAAATCGCCTATCGCGCCGGATGCGGTAAGCGCGCGAAGTTTCCTGTAGTACGGGGAATATCTGAGCACGTACCCGGCAAGGACGAGCCTGCCGGACTTTTTCTGCGCATCGCGTATCTCGACGCATTCGCTCCACGTGCGTCCGACCGGTTTTTCGAGAAGAACGTGGCATCCGCGGTCCAGCGCCGCCATGCAGGCGTCGCGGTGGAGTCTGTCCGGGAGCGCGATTATGACCGCATCCAGAGGATCCGGCAGCGAAAGCGCCTCCTCCCACGACGCCTTTACGCCGCACGGAAAGGCGTCGCCGCGCAGCGCCGGATCGGCCACCGCCGCCAGCTCGAACGCATCGGGATGCGCAAGCGAGTATTCCGCGTACGCGCGGCCTCTCGCTCCGCATCCCAACACCGCAGTTCTCAGCGGACGCTCCATGCCGGACGATATGGCGTCAGCTCCTCAGATACGCCGAATACGCACGGTACGTCTGGTAGCAGTCGGACTTCGACGCCACCTCGCACGGCGCGTGCATGTTGAGAAGAGGCGTGCCCATGTCGAGGACCTTCATTCCGAAGCGCGACATGTACTGGGCGATCGTGCCGCCGCCGCCTTTTTCCATCTTGCCGAGTTCGGCCATCTGCCATACAACCTTCTCGGCATCCATGATCTTGCGGATCTCCGCGACAAACTCGGGGCCGCAGTCGCTCGACCCGCTCTTCGACGTGCCGCCGGTGTATTTCGAAGCGGCGGGGCCGCGATGCAGGTACGCCGCGTTGCCGGTCGAATTCACGTCGGGGAAATGCGGGTCGTACGCCGCGGTTACGTCGGCGGAAAGCATCGAAGAGCGCTCGAGCGCGCGCCTCGTGTGGATGTCGCGCGCGTCTTTCGTCTGCCTGTCGATCAGCTCCGCGACCGTGTTTTCGAAAAAGCTGGACTGCATGCCCGTCGAGCCCATCGACCCGATTTCCTCCTTGTCGCACATGAGGATCGACGCCGTCACGTCCGGAACCTCGTCGGCCGCGTCGAGCAGCGCCTTGAGCCCCGCGAACGAGCAGACGCGGTCGTCGTGTCCGTACCCTGCGATGAGAGAGCGGTCGAAACCGACCTCGCGCGGCATTCCGGCGGGGACGATTTCGAGTTCGGCCGACATCAGGTCTTCCTCTTCGACTTTGTACGTCTTCTTGAGGAATTCGACGAACGCGCGCCTGTCGCCCTTGGGGGCGGCGGCGGGGTCGTCGGCGTCATCGTCCTTGCCCTTCTTCTTCGCGTCGGGTTTCGTGTATCCCGCCCACGCGATCACGTCGAGATCCTCGGCCGGGAAGAACTCGTCGCGGTTCTTTTTCGCCTGGTCGTATCCGAGGTGCGGCAGGATGTCGCTGATGAGAAACACCGGGTCGGACGGCTTGTCGCCGATCGCGACATCGACCCTGGTCCCGTCCTTGCGCACGATAGTGCCGTAAAGCGCGAGAGGCCTTACGAGCCACTGGTACTTCTTGATGCCGCCGTAGATGTGGCAGTCGAAATAGACAAGACCGCCCTTTTCGTAGACCGGACGCGGTTTGAGGTCGAGACGCGGCGCGTCGGTATGCCCGCCGACAACCTTGAGTCCGGCTTCGGCGACGGGCTTCCTGCCGATGACGCACGCCATGACCGTGCGCCCCTCGTACCCGCGGTAGACCTTGTCCCCGGCCTTCAAGGTCTTGAACGAGGATATGTCCCTGAAACCGCCCTCTTCAAGCAGGCGCACGCTCTCGGCGTAGCTCCTGCGTTCGGTTTTAGCAATGCCCAGATAGCGCATGTATTCTGCGCTGTACTCCGCTTCGGAAATCTGTTTCTTTTTCATAGTGCAGTATATTATATCAAAAAACGGCAAAAGGCTCTATCTGTTTTTGACGGAAGCAAAAACCGCGGAATATCTGCGTTTTCGCGCGCGCGCTTACAGGTTCAGCGGAATTCCGCGCAGCGCCTCTCGAGCGCGGCAAGATCTTCATTTTTGATCTTCTTGCGGAAGTATCTGTAGTTCAACACCCAGCAGGACGGATGTCTGCGGACGGTCCGCTCGATGTCGAGCATGCAGCGCTGCGTCATCTTCCAGATGTCTTTCGCGTCCTGCCAGCCATAGGTTGCAATCTTTTCGCAGCGCCAGCGTCCGTCCTTGAGCGGACGCGACCACGCGATTATGATCGGAGTTTTCGATTTTGCGGCGAAAAAGGCGGGGGCGGCGGAGACCGGCACCGGACGCGAGAAGAATTTCACCCACACCCCGCCGTCGCGAGGATCCACGGCCTGGTCGACGAGAAGTCCGAGCGACTTGCCCTCCTTTATCCCGGACATCAACAGGCGGAACGCCCCGTCGGCCGGAACGATTTCCTGCCCTATCGATCTTCTTGCCGCCATCAGAAGGCGCGTCATCCCCTTCGAGCCGATGCTTTTGGCTACCGACATCATCCTGTGCCCCTGCAGAAACGCCAGCTGGGAAAGTATCTCCCAGCAGCCGATGTGTCCCGACACCGTTACAGCCGGCCTGTTTTCCGTGAGGAACTTGACGCACCCCTCCGCCATCGTGCCGGATGCCGCGGCGCGCTTCTTCCCCCGTATGCACGTCCAGAATGCGTACCCTACCGTCCTCGCCATGTTCCGGTAGCTTCTGCGGATTATTTTCCTGTAATCGCGCGGAAGCTCTCCATACATTATAGCGAGATTCTCTTTCGCATACCCTTTCCCGCGCCTGTCGAAGGCATACATGATCATGGAGACGAAATCGCAGAACGCCAAAAGGGCCCGCCGCGGCAGGAAAACGAAAAAAGCCAGACCGAGAAATACGCCGAACCATTCGAGCGGAAGCCTGAGCAGTCTCAATTTCCTCCTGTAGCGCGGTCTCATGACAATTTGATCTTCCCGGAAGCGGTTCTGGGGAAAGGATCGCCGCGGAACTTTACGTGCCGGACGCGCTGGTACACCGGAAGCGTGCCATTCAAGACGGAAACCGCGGCTTCCACATCCTTCTCCCTCCCCGGCGCGTAGATTTCGGCGAGGATTTCGCGCGACTCGCCCTTCCCGGACACGAGAACCTCTTCCACGCCGTCGATCGAAAGAAGCGCGGATTCGAGTTCCTCCGGCGAAACTTTCTTCCCCGACGACAGGACGATCGTCCTCGACATGCGCCCTTCTATGTAAACGTATCCGTCGGGGTCGATGCGCCCTCTGTCGCCGGTATGGAACCAGCCGCCGGCGTCTATCGCCGCAGCCGTCTTTTCCGGCATTTTCAAATACCCCTTCATGACGCACGGACCGCGGACGAGAAGTTCGCCGTCGGGCGAGACCGCCGTCTCGACGCCCGGGGCTTGCGACGCTCTGCCGGCGCTCGCCGGGCGCGGGGCATCCGGCGATACGGCCATCGAGTAGCATGCGGCCGTCTCCGTGAGCCCGTAGCCGGAAACCGTCTTGATTCCGAGCGCGGAGAGTCTGTCGTACGTCTTGCGCGAAAGCGGCGCGCCGCCCGTCAGTATCCAGCGGATGTCCTGCCCGAGCGCCTCTTTCGCGCTGCTGCCGCGGTGCGCGATCTTCGATGCGAGAATGTCCGCCAGCGCCGGCACGAGGAATGCGAAGTCGATGCCGAAGCGTTCCGCCGCGTCGTACACGCGGCGGAAGTCGGGACACACCCCGAGCGCGACGCCGTTGGCGAGCATCGTGTACGTCGCCGCGATTCCGAAAATATGGTGCAGGGGGAGGAGCATGAGGGACCTGTCGCCGCGGTGCATCTCGAGCGCCAGTGTCGTTGATTTGACGAACGTCTCCACGGCGCGGATGTCGAGTTCCACCGCGCGCGGCTCGCTCGTCGTGCCGCTCGTGAACACGAGCATGGCCGTTCTCCCGGCATCCACGAACTGGCGGCGCCAGATGTTTTTGCGTCCGAACCCCAGCGCCGAAAGCGCGGCGGAAATGAAACGGTCCGTCTTTCGCGTCCCGAATCCGCCCGTCGCCAGACCCGGCGTCAATGCGGCCGTTTCATGCGCTTTTTCCGCGTACAGGGACGAATGAAGGAGCATCGTAGCTCCGACGAACGAAAGCCGCCTGGAAATCTCGGACGCGTTCAAGGCGGGCTCCACCGGAACGACGACCGCCCCGGCGAAAAGGCATGCCGCGTGCGCCACCATCCACTCGTACGAATTTTCGCCGAGTATGGCGATCGTCTTGTGCTGCGGATGGCGGTCGATGATCCAGCAGACCGTCGCTATGTCATCCGTGAAACGCTTCCACGAAATGGGAACGGATCTGTCGCCGGACGACACCAGAAACGCCGGCGACGACGGATGCTTTCTGCGGTTCTCCCTGAATGTCTCGAAAAGCATGGTCAGTGCTTGACGTACGTCGAATCCACCTCTTCCCAGGTGCGGGTCGTGAAAAACCCGGCTATCGCCGTATCGTACGCGGCGGTATGGGAGAACGCCTTCTTCATGAGCCTGAAGCGCGTGTCGAATCCAAGCGTGCCGCCGTGCGCGGAAAGCTCCTGCGCGATGTTCGGGTAATCGAGCGGATCGGTGACCGAGGCGACCCTGAGGTAGTTCTTCGCGCTCGCCCTGACCATGCACGGTCCGCCGATGTCGATGTTCGTGCGCGCCATTTCGGGCGTGACGCCTTCCTTCGCGACAGTCTCGCGGAAAGGATAGAGGTTCACGACAACCATGTCGATCGGCACTGCGGAAAGACGTTTGAGATCGGCCTGGTGGGCGTCGTTGTACGTCTCCGAAAGAAGCCCGAGGTAGATTTTGAAATCGAGCGTCTTGACAAGTCCGCCCTGCATTTCGGGCTGTCCTGTGTAATCGGACACCTGCACGAGCGTGCCGTCCGCCTTGTCCGCGAGTATTTCCTTCACCTTCGCGTAGGTGCCGCCCGTGGAATAGATCTTCACGCCGGGGCATGCGTCCACCAGAGCCGGAACGAAATCTTCCAGGCCGGTCTTGTCGCTGACGCTCATCAGCACGTGTTTGACTTTGACCCTTGCGTCGATGTCTTTGACTATGTTCAGCGCCATTTGCAGTCTCTCCTTGCTTTTGGTATGTTTTTGTCAGTTGGTTATTATATCAAATTGCCGCGCAAATTTCACCATCCGGCGAACGTCAGTCGATTGCGATCTCCGCGAGCGACGCGAATTCGCCGGGATAGTGCGAATCGAGCGCCGTCACTCTGACGTAGCGCATGCGCATCGCGGAGGGGAACGCCACGCGCTGCGCGCTTTTCGCGGCGCTCAGCGCGGTCTTCGCCGCCTCGCGCCACGTCTTGCCGTCCCCGGACACCTCTACGCGCACGTTCTTCACCGAACCGTTGGTTCCGGTCTGCCTCTGCCAGAACGTGATGCCGTGCGCATCGAGATCGCGTCCCATGTCGACCGTCACGGAATGCGGGAACTTCGTCAGCGTCACGCCGTACTGGCTGTGCCATATCGTCGAGAGGTCGCCGTCCACGAGATGCTCGGCGTCGCCCTCGCCCGGTTCGGCCGACGAGCACCCGACGATCGCGGGCAGGATGTCCTCGCCGGTCCTCTCGTCGGGCGGAAGCTCCGCCGGCGGCATGAAGGAGAGATGGTTGCGGTCCATCGGCTCGCCGATCACGAAATCGAGACGGCAGGGCTTGTTGCTGCGCACGATGTCGCGGCTGAGCGGTCCGGGTCCGCATGAAGCCCCGCCCAGGCCCCTCACCGCCGCGTAAATGCCGAACTCCGTCTTGGACGGGGCGGGGAGTTCTTCGGGATGCATCGCCAGCGTCAGCTCCGTCGGAGAATACGGAATCGCCGAAAACGAGAACGGCTCGCCGAGCGTGTGGACCAGGAACATGCGCCCGTCGACGAGGCCTTCGAAAAGTCCGGCCCAGCTGCAGCATTCGCGGTTGCCCATGTCCTGCGGCTTCGCGTAGTATTCGACCATGTCGGAGACGGGCTTGCTCCACCAGCCCTGGAATGCGGCGCTCTTGCGGTCGGGATAGTTTTCGAACGGACCCGTTCCACCCCAGCAGACATTCTGCAGGCTCTTGTCGAAAACGAACCTGTAGCCGATGCGGGCGAGCTCCATCACGCGTCCGCGCGGTCTGATCTCCGACTGGCAGGCGATGCGTCCGCCGCCGAAGACAGTCCACTTCTGCGCCACGGAGAAATGCGGATCGCTGGAAAGCGTTTCCCCGGCCGGCAGTATCTCGCACGGCTTGCCGGTTCTTCCGCCGAATCCGACGAGCCTCTCCTTCTGCTTCCCGCGGACGTCGGCGACTACGACGAACGATACGGAACCGTCGTCTTTCTTCTCGACGGGGGAAATGTACGCGGCCTTCTGGACCATCTCGCGAAGGCCGGCCATCGCCCAGCGTTCGCCAAGGCCCGTTTCGTTGGAGCTGGGCGCGCGGTAGACGTCGAGCGTCACGGGCTTGAGAAGCATTTCACGCCCTTCCTGGGAGAACGAAACCATCGCCCCGCTCGCGCGGTCGAAGGCGATCGAGGTATTCCCGGTCGCGAACCGCAGCGTCTTGGCGTCGCTCTTGTCCTCGACGTCGCCGGACGACATGAGCCGGACCCGGTTTTCCTTCGCATACGCCTCCGGGAAGTCGAACTGCCCTTTTGCGATTACGTGCCCTTTCCCGAGGATGCCGTCGCCGCCGGACAGGACGATCTCGAGACGCGTGCAGATCGGAAGTCCCGACCACTCGGGCAGCGCCACTTTTTCTTCGCCGCGCGGCGGTGCGGAAAGAGGATGCTCCGCGGAGGTTTCGCCTCCGAGTCCGATGTTGTACACTTTCAGCACGAGCCCGGCCGCGCTCTTGAAGTAATTGAGATTCTTGACCGTCACGGTTTTGCGGTCGGCGGAGAGCGAAAAGGCGAACGGCTGGAACACGTGCTTCACCTCCCAGTAGCCCGGCTCGACGCGGCGGTCGGAGAGTATCACGCCGTTCATCACGAACTGCCCGTCGTTCGGCTTGTCGCCGAAGTCTCCGCCATACGCGATGATGAGACCGTTCCCCGTTCCCCGTTCCCCGTTTCCCTTCTTGTACAGCCCTTGATCGACCCAGTCCCAGATCGCCGCGCCGAGGATCACGTCAGAAGACTCGATCGCGTCCTGGTAGTCCTTCAGATTGCCCATCGCGTTGCACATGTTGTGCGCGTATTCGGAGATGTAGAACGGCTTCTTCGCAGTGCGGTCGTTCGCCTTCCACTGCACCCAGTCGACGCCGGGGTACTGGTTGGAGTCCATGTCGACGACGGAGTTGTCGCGCTCGTACTGCAGGGGGCGCGACGTGTCGATCGCGCGGATCGCCGCCGCAGCCGCGGCGAAGTTCTCGCCCGGTCCCGCCTCGTTGCCCAGCGACCACATCGTCACGCACGGATGGTTGCGGTTGCGCTTTACCATGTCGATATTGCGCGCGACGGTCGCCTTTTCCCATTCCTTGCGATGCGAGAGCGACGCCTCGCCGTAGTAGTATCCGTGCGACTCGACGTTCGCCTCGTCCATGACGTAGATGCCGTAGATGTCGCAGAGGTAGTAGAAGTAGTCGTCTTGCGGATAGTGCGAGTTGCGCACGTGGTTGATGTTCGCCTCCTTCATGAGGCGGATGTCCTGAAGCTGCCTCTCGCGCGGCACGTAGTGCCCGTACATCGGGTCGGATTCGTGCCTGTTGACGCCGCGCAGCTTTATCTTCTTGCCGTTGAAGTAGTAGCGTCCGTCGCGGATTTCGGAAACGCGGAAGCCGACAAGGCAGGAGACATACTCCAGACTGGGGGAACGGCCGTCCCGGCCGTTCTGAACGGGCGAGACGCCCGTTCCCCCAGTGCAAACGGGCTGGAGGCCCGTTCCCCCAGTTACATTCAGCACCAGCTTGTAGCAGTTCGGCTCCTCCGCGCTCCAGAGCTTGGGCGAAGGTACGAGCAGCTCAAATCCCTTCGGACGGCTTCCGCATTTCGTTGGAACGCGTGCGCCATCCATCGCATACAACTGCGGCTCTGCAAAAAGCGCCAACTCCTTCCCTGCGGGCGCAACGGCGTCAATGTCTATATCAAGCACCCAATCGCCCTTCAGGTTGTCCTTGTCGACTGGCCGCGGCGTAACGGTGAAATCGCGAATGTGCGCTTTAGGCCTTGCAAGTAGCCATGTCGAGCGGGCGATGCCGGAAAGTCTGAACATGTCCTGGTCTTCGAGATACGAGCCGTCGGAATAGCGATAGACCTCCAGCGCGACGACGTTCTTTCCGGGCTTCACGAACTTCGTGACGTTGAACTCGGCGGGGTTGCGCGAATCCTTCGAGAAGCCGACGTACTCTCCGTTGACCCAGAGGTAGAAGAACGAATCGACGGCGTCGAACTTGAGGAAGATTTCCTGTCCGTTCCACTTCTCCGGCACGTCGAAGTCGCGGCGGTAAGAGCCGACGGGATTGCGCGCGGCGTAGGAGGTCCAGTCCTTCGGCGGCTCGCCCATGACGTCCGGCTGATCGCGCTTGAATGGATACGTCTGGTTCGTGTAGATGGGCGTACCCCAGCCGCCCTTCCCGTTCGCGCCGTACGCCTGCCAGGAGCAGGGGACCTTGATCGTCTCCCACGACGATACGTCGTAGTCCGGTTTCTCGAAGCCTGCTGGACGCGACGCGGGATCCTTCGACCACTTGAACTTCCACGCGGTGTCCGAGTCGAGCGAGATCGTTCGCTCCGAAAACTCGGGAAGGATCTTGAGCGCGTTTTCAAGCGTGTCGAAACTTGAGAACGCAGCGCGGCGCTCCTCGCGTCCGAATGACAGATTCTCCGGCTCCTTCCATTCGGTGCCCGCAGGCCCGGCGCCGAAAGCGGCGGCGAAAAGCATCGAGATCGATGCGCAGATTGCTGTTTTGTCCATGATCACTCCTTGTTTTGTCATGTTGAAACGGATATGGCGGCGCGTTCGCGCACGCTTGCGAGAAACTTCAGGTGCAGATACGCCGGCACGGCGGTCATCAGACAGCACACGACGTCCGAAACCGGCATGGAAAGCCATATCGCGAACGCGTGGTCTTTCATGAGATGCGGAAGAAGCCACACTATGGGGAGCATCACCACCCCCTGGCGCATAGATGAAAGGAATATCGCCGTCGCCGGATGGCCGATCGACTGGAAATACGTCGTCGCGACGATGTTGAGCCCTATGCACCATATCATGCAGTTCGAAAGGATGAGATCGTGCGTGGCGAGATCGAGAAGCGCGGTGTTGCCCGCAGGGACGAACATCGATGCGAGAATCCGCGGGAACGGCGGCACGACCTGCACGAAACAGGCAAGGACGCATATCGCGCTTGTGATCCAGAAACCGGAGACGGCGGCCGATCTCACCCGCTTGAAATTCCTCGCCCCCCAATTGTACCCGATAATGGGCTGGATTCCCTGCTGGGCCCCCAAGACGGGCATCAGCGTGAGAATCAGCACGCTTTGGAACACTCCGAGCGACGCCACCTGCGCCGTCGCCGACGCTTCGTCCTCCGCCCACTTGGAGAAAGACGCCGACAGGGCGAGGTTGATCACGGATCCAAGCAGCTGCTGCAGGAAAGGCGCGAAGCCGATTCCGCACGGTTTCGCAATCAAACCCCTGTAGAACCTGATGCGCGAAAGCCGCAGACGGACGACCGCCCTTCCGGACGTGAAATGCCACGCCGCGTACGCGAAGCTGGCGAACATCGCAATGTTCGTGGCCCATGCGGCGCCTTCTATCCCCATGTCAAGGCCTGGGAGACTCCAGGAGCGCCCGAAAAGACGCAATACGACGGGATTCGAGGGGCCGAAAATGAAGAACGGATCGAGGATGACGTTCGAACCGAATCCGACGACCATGCACATCATCGACGAACGCGCGGATCCTTCCGAGCGCATCAGCGCGGAAAAGCCGAATGCAAGATGCGAAAAGAGATGGGAGAAGAGGACGATTTTGAGGTAGCGCCGAGCGCAGTCAAGAGCCTGCGGACTCAGCCGGCCGCCCCCGCACCACCCCAGGACAGTGTCGGCGTTGAAAAAAACGAGCGGCGGGAGGATGAAGAAAAAGACCAGTTTGAAAGCAACCATCTGGCCGAGTATCTTTTCGCACGCCGTGCGGTCGCCGGCGCCGAGTTTGATGGAAAGGACCGCTGCGTGTCCGGCGCCGACGAAAACGCCGAACGCGCCGAACAGCATCATTACCGGGAAATTCAGCGTGAGGCCGGCCATCGCGGCCTCGCCGCACCCTCTGCCGATGTAAAGCCTGTCTACTACCGAATAGAGGGCGCTGAGCGTCATCGCCACCAGAGCGGGCCAGGAATATTTCAAAAGGAGCTTCGCGGGATTTTCCGTCGCGAGCTCCCTTGTCTTTTCCATTGCGCTCTGGCGGTCCTGACGCACTAGAACACAACCGCCGTATCCGGCAGGGCGGCCCTTATGCGGCGCGCCTCGCTTTCCTCTAGCCCCTGAATGTCGCCCAGCTGCAGCGACTTGAGCGACTTCCACGCGGACAGATCGCCGGGAAGCCGCGTTATCCCCGTGCGCGACAGCTGCAGATGCTCAAGACCACGTTTTCCCGCGAACCATTCCGGGATGGAGGATATGCGGGTTTCGGAGATGTCGAGCGACGCGAGCGAATCCATCCCCTCTATCGCGCGGGGCATCTCGTCCAGAGGGTTGCCCCTCAGATAGAGACGCCGGAGTTTCTTGAGGTTGGACAATCCGTCCGGAAGAGCGTCGAGCCGGTTGTCGTTGAGCCTGAGCCACTTGAGGTTCGTGAACGAGGCCAGCGCGTCGACGTTTGTGAAAGAGCAGCCGTCGAGATTGAGATAGTCTATCGACGCGGGATCGATCTTGCCCACGAGCGAAGAAAGCGGGACGTACCCCTTGTCCTCCGTGAACGCGCGGCCTTCGCGCAGGAGGAGTTCCGCGGAGAACGTCCTGTCCGATGCGCCTTTCAGGTACACCCGGGAAGCCGGGTCGACGGTCTTCGCCGCCGGCGCCGGCTCCTTGAAGCAGCCCGCCGCAAGGACGAGCGCCGCGAACGTCAGAGCAGTCTTTGTCATTTGCTCTGGGCAGCTGCGATGATTCCGGCGAAATCGGCCGCCTTGAGAGCGGCTCCGCCGATGAGGCCGCCGTCGATATCCTTTTTCGCGAGAAGTTCCGCTGCGTTGCCGGGCTTCATCGATCCGCCGTACTGGATGCGGACGGTTTCGGCCGTGTCGGCTCCGACGAGCTTCGCGAGCGTGGCGCGGATGAGCGCGTGCACTTCCTGCGCCTGGTCGGGCGTCGCGGTGCGGCCGGTGCCGATCGCCCACACGGGCTCGTACGCGATAACGAGCTTCGCGCAATCCGCCGCAGAGACGTCCTTGAGACCGATTTCCATCTGGCGGACGATCACTTCGTTCAGCTTGCCGGCGTCGCGCTCTTCAAGCGTCTCGCCGACGCAGACTATCGCCGTAAGGCCCGCCGCGATCGCGGCTCTGGCGCGCAGATTCACGGTCTCGTCAGTCTCGCCGAAATACTGGCGGCGCTCGCTGTGTCCGATGATCACGTACTTCGCGCCCGCATCGAGAAGCATTCCCGTAGAGATTTCGCCCGTGTAGGCGCCGGACTCTTTCCAGTGGCAGTTTTCGGCTCCGACTCCGATCGGGGTGCCGGCCGCGGCAGCGACCGCCGCCGGAACGTCTATCGCCGGAGTGCAGCAGACGATTTCGACGTCGGGGCAGTCTTTAACCGCCTCCGCTATGCCCTTGACAAGCGCCGCCGTTTCGGACGGTTTGACGTTCATTTTCCAGTTGCCGGCTATTATTTTCTTGCGCATTTTCTTGTTTTTACCTTTCTTGTTGTTGTTCAAATTTACGGTGGCCCACTCCGGCCGCCGCGAAAATCTCCTTGACCGTGTCGAGGAAAGCGTAGTCTCCGCCGTACACGACTTCCTTTATGCCCGAATTTATTATCAGTTTCGCGCACGTGAGGCACGGCGAAATGGTGACGTATATCGTCGCGCCGTCAACCGCGTGTCCGTGCAATGCGGCCTGGCAGATCGCGTTCTGCTCGGCGTGTACGCAAAGGCACTCCTCCAGATGCTTCCCGCTTTCGGTCGTGCAGGCGCATCTCGGACACCCCCCGGCGAAGCAGTTCTTCACGCCGTGCGGAGTCCCGTTGTACCCGGTGGAAAGGATGTGCCTGTCCTTGACTATGACGGCCGCGACGTGGCGGCGCAGACAGTTGCTGCGCGTGGCGACAACCTGCGCTATCGCCATGAAGTACTCGTCCCAGCCCGGCCTGGGGTCTTTCGCCGAAGAAACGCTCATCTCGCAAGTATCTCTTCCCGCACCTGTCTGGGTGCAACGTCGAAAACGTCCGGCTCCATCGAATACGACGCTCTGCCCTTCGTAAGCGAACGCACGGCCGTCGAATAGCCGAACAGCTTCGCGAGCGGCACGCGCGCCTTGACAACCTGCATATCGCCGCGCTGCGACATGTCGAGCACCGTTCCGCGCCTGGTGTTCAGATCGCCGAGCACTTCGCCGACCGATTCCGGCGGTGTTTCGATTTCGAGTTTCATGATCGGTTCGAGAAATTCCGGGTTCGCGGCTTCGGCCGCCTCGCGGAATCCCATCATCGCCGCCGATCTGAAGGCGACTTCATCGGACACTTCCGGATCGACAATCTCCGCCGAAACGCACTTGACGGATATGTCCGTCATCGGATAGCGCGCCAGCACGCCCGTGGCGATGCCGTCCTCGAGCCCCTGCACTACGCATTCCTGGAGGTGCTTGTCCGCCACGGCGTTCTTGAAGTCGCGGGAAAGTTCGACGGCACGCCCTTTGCCGCGCTCCAGCGGCGAAACCTCCACGGTCAGCGCCACGGCGTGGCGCTTGCCGCCGAGCTCCCTGTCGAATTCGAAACGCTTCGACGCCGCGGCCGTCACGGTTTCCATGTACGAGACCATCGGACGGCCCGTGTTCGCGGCGCATTTGAATTCACGCCTCAGCCTGTCGACCAGTATCTCAAGGTGGAGTTCGCCCATTCCGGAAAGTATCGTCTGGCCCGTTTCTTCGTCCTCGCGGAATTTGCACGTCGGATCCTCGGCCGCGAGAGCCTTCATCGATTCGACGAGCTTGTCCTTGTCGGCGGAACTTTTCGGTTCGATCGCCATGAACATGACGGGGTCGGGGGACGTTATGCGCTCGAGGTGGCAGGGCTTCATTTCAGAACAGAGAGTGTCGCCTGTCGTGCAGTCTTTGAGACCCACGATGGCGCCGATGTCGCCGGCGTGGAGTTCTTCCGTCTCGATCTGGTCGTCGGCGAAAAGCCGAACGATCTTCATTATCCTCTCGCGCTTCTTGGTGCGCGGGTTGTAGACGTTCGCGCCTTTCTTGAGGACGCCCGCGTATATGCGGACGAAAAAGAGCCTGCCTACGTACGGATCCGTCGAAATCTTGAACACGAGAGACGTCAAAAGCTCCGCGTCGTCCTGTCTGCGCTCGACGATGTCGCCGGTCTTGAGGTCGGTGGCCTTGACGGGCGGGCGGTCGGCAGGCGACGGAAGATAGGCGCAGATCGCGTCGAGAAGCGGCTGGACGCCTTTGTCTTTCAAGGACGTTCCCGCAAGAACCGGGACGAATTTGCCCGCGACTGTCGCGCGGCGTATCGCCCCGGCGAGCTCGTCTGCCGTAAGATCCCCGTTTTCGAGGTACGATTCCATGACCTCTTCGTCGATGTCCGCGACTTTCTCGACAAGTTCCGCCCTCTGCAAGGCCGCATCCTCGGACATCTCCGCCGGGACGTCCTCGACCGAGAAATCTTTTCCGTCGGAGCCGCTTTTGTAGACGATCGCCTTCATATTCACGAGGTCGACGACCCCCTTGAAGGAATCCTCTCTTCCGATCGGAATGTTGACCGGCGCGCTGTTCGCCTTGAGTTTCTTGCGAAGCTCCTCGTTTACGCGGACGAAATCGGCACCCATCCTGTCCATCTTGTTTACGAAGGCGATTCGCGGAACGCTGTAGCGGTCCGCCTGACGCCATACCGTCTCGGACTGCGGCTGCACGCCGCCCACGGCGCAGAAAACGCACACCGCCCCGTCGAGGACGCGCAGGGAACGTTCGACCTCCATCGTGAAATCCACGTGTCCGGGAGTGTCGATGATGTTTATCGTGCAGCCTTTCCAAGAACAGGTGATCGCCGCAGACTGTATCGTTATGCCGCGCTCGCGCTCCTGCACCATGAAATCGGTTGTCGTGTTGCCGTCGTGTACATCGCCGTGCTGGTGTATCTTGCCGGTGTAGAAAAGAATACGCTCGGTGGTCGTGGTTTTCCCAGCATCAATGTGGGCCACGATTCCGATATTTCTGAGGTTTGCCAGATCGTTCGTCATAATTTATGGATATTATATCAAAAAATCCGGCTTTTGGGCGATTTTTTAATTCCTCTGCGGATGCCCGTTGAAGGAATGAGGGAGAAGCGGCCTGTCCCCCGTGCGAAACGATTGGCGCGGGATATATCCCGCGAGATGCAACCATCTCGTCAAAGAACACAGAGTCATTGCGTCCTTTGCGGCTGAAAAGGCAGTCCGCCGGGAGCTTTATGCACCCCCTGCCGGGGGCGGCTTACTCGGCCGCCGGCGGCTGTTCGGGCTTGACGCGCTTCATGGGTCCGCGGCGAGGGCCGCCGCGGTGCCGTCCGGGGCCCGCTTCGCCGGGGCTGCGGGACATTCTTTCGCGTCCCTTGAAAAGAGGATCCCCTTCTGTCGAATCCGGCGGAAGGATTATCACTCCTTTGCAGTTTTCGCAGCAGTCGCACTTCTTGGCGCGCGGACCGTGCATTCCCGGACGGCGCATTGCCGGATCCCTTCTTTCGGGACGGACCATAACCTCCGGCCTTTCGCTCTGTCCGCCTTCCGCCGGGGCGGGAGAGACGGGCTCGCCGGCAAGCGCGCACATAGCACCTGCGAAAACGGCTGCAACAAGCAATTTCTTCATAAACAGTCTCCTTTTTTGTGTTTGTGTTTAGTGGAAAACATTTTGACCGGTCTGCGTCATTCAAGATGCGAATCGAGCCAATGCTGCATCCTGGACGCGAAATCGGCCGGGAAGCGGTCTTTGTACTTGTTGAAATCGGACACGAACGCTTTGAGCGCGGCGTCGCGGCGTTCGAGAAGGACGGACAGATTCCGCGGATTCGCGGATATCGCCGCGCGCGTCTGCCAGTACTCCTGCCAGCTGTCCGGCAGGTTCAACGCCCAGTGTATCGGCCTCAAGTGCGTCTTGTACTCTTCCGTAAGCGCGTCTACGCGGCGGAATTCCCCCTTTAGTCCGCGCAGTTTCGCCGATGTCGCTTCCGCGTCCGCGGGCATGGAAAGTTCGACAACCGTTTCGCGCGTCCCGTCCAGGCGCGGCGTCGTCACTGCGACCGCCATATCCGCGACGTCATACGTCCAGGCGCATTCCCTGCCGTCGACCGTTACGCCGAGCGGCGCGGCCAGAAGAGGAAATTTGAGCGTGACTGCTCCGGCGCGCGGGCCGATGACGATGCGGTTGCCTTCGCGCACGACTTTCGTCTTCCTGCAGTTGTCGGCGTAGTCGGCGTTGTCGCAGTCGTCTTCGTAGATTTCGCACGAACCGCAATCCGCGCCGGGAGCGAAGAAGAGGACGATGTCGTCCGTGCCCGGCTTGTCGAGATTGTCCACGCTGTCGGGATACATCGGGATGATCGCGCCCGCCCTTGCGAACCAGGGATTGTCCGCGATCGTATACTCGCGGTGCGCCGTCCCGCCGCCCTCGAGGATTTCGCCCGTCGAGACGTCGTACCATTTTCCCTCAGGAAGCCAGACGTCGATTTCGCTCACTCCCTTCGCCTTGTCCATGGGACGCGAAATCGTCGCGGCAAGGATGTCGCCGCCGAACATGTACGCGTTCGTGACGCAATACGCCGCCTCGGTCTCGGGCCAGTCGTAGTACATCGGACGGCACATCGAAACGCCGGTGTCGTACGTCTCGCGCGCGGCGGTGTAGATGTAGGGTGCGAGACGGTATCTCAAGCGCATCGCCTCGCGGAGAATTTCGAAATGGTCGGGATATTTCCAGATGTAGCGGACTATCTTCGGATCCTTGGTGCAGTGCGTCTTGAATATCGGCGTGAACACGCCGCTCTGGAGCCAGCGTACGAAAAGCTCGCCGTCGCTTCCGTCGTTCCCGTCGGGATTGTGGTGGCCGCCGATGTCGTGGCCCCAGTATCCGTAGCCGACGTTCGACGCCGTCGCCGTGAACCACGGGATCGCCTCGAGCATCTTCCACGACACCTTCGTGTCGCCGGAGAACCCGACCTGGTAGCGGTGCGAACCGAGTCCGCCCCAGCGGTGGTAGATGAACGGACGTTTCTTCCCGCCGTCGCGCATGGCGGAATGTCCGGCGAATATGTGGTTGAGCCAGAACGTGTTGCTCAGCGACGGTTTGTATTTCGACATTTTCCACTGCTGCCAGTCAAGCCACCAGAAATCGACGCCGTCATCCTCCAGCGGGCCGATCGCGTCCTTGAAGTAGCAGTCGGCCCATTTTTCCTCGTCCGCCTTGAACGGAACCGCCTTGCCGTCCGTCGCTCCGTAATCGCGGGCGAACGCGGCGTAGCAGTCCTCCACGGGCTGTATGCCGCTTGCGGGATGGAGGTTCAAAGCGACCTTGCATCCCTTGCCGTGCAGAAAATCGACGGTAGCCTTGGGATTCGGGAAAAGACGCTTGTTCCACGTGTACCCCGTCCACCCCCACCTCTCCCCGAACTCGTCTTTTTCGTCGGGGCGGTCGGCAATCCGCCACGTGTCGTGCCACTCCATGTCGATGACGAACACGTCGATGGGAACTCCGACCGATTTCATCATACTTGCAAGTTCGCGGATTTCGGCGTCCGTATAGAGCCAGTACCGGCTCCACCAGTAGCCGAACGCCCAGCGCGGCGGAAGCGGAATGCGGCCCGCGACTTTCACGTAGTCGCCCAGACACCCCTTGTAGTCGTGTCCGTACGCGAAAACCGCGAGGTCGCGGTATCCCGCGCCGCCGCCCTCCCGTTCCGCCACCCATTTTCCCCAGCGGGAAGGAGTGTCGACGAAAAGCGGCGTCTTCGTGTCGTCCACGACTGTCACGCCGCGGCGGGAAAGAAGGCCCTTCTCCATCGTCGCGAGCGTATCGTCGAGACTCTTCTTTCCGTCCAGCGTACGCTGCGTTCCGAGAAGGTTTCCGGTGTCTTCCGACAGGACCGCGACGCCGTTCGCGAAAAGGTTGTTTTCGTCAAACGCGCCGCCCGTCCATTCAAGCGTCGTGCGGGCCGTCTTAAGGACGGCGCCGCCGCCTTTGCGCTCGAACGAGTATTCCACGTCTGGCATGTCGCGGTTTACGAACACAAGCGTCGGCCTGTCCTCGAATTTGCCGTCGGCGCTCCACTCGCAGCGGATCATCCTGTCGGTAAGCACGGTGAAGCGCGCGTTCCCGGCCGTCGCCTGCGATGTCGCCAGCGCGGCGGGGACGGCCGCCAGCTGGATCGCGGCGAAGACCGCGTAAACCGGCTTCAATCCGGTACGGAAAACTTCATCTCCTGCCATTGTCTTCATTGATGATTCCATTCCGTATGGAAATGCAAGAAATCACGAATCCTGCTCCTGCGCAAGTTCCTTTTCGAGGAGCGCCCTCGCGGATCCCGGGCCGGAAAGAAGGATTTTGAAATAACCTTCTATCTTCGCGGCGAGAGGCGTTTTCGAAAGATCTATTCCGAAGATGGACGCGTTCGACAGAATCGGCATGAGCTGTCCCGAATAGGTGGACGGGTCGTTCCACGCGATTCCGGCGAGCTTCGCCTGGAGTTCGTCTTTCAGCGGATCGGACGAGACTTCCATCGGAGCGCCCCTGTCGTCCACTCCAAGCAGATAGCGCATCCATCCGGCTATGGCGAGCGGGATGGCGACGAGCGAACCGAGATCGCGTCCGGACGCGATGTAGCTCTTCACGGTTTCGCCGAAGCGGATGCCTACCTTCTGCGAGGTGTCCGTCGCGATGCGGCGGGGATCGTCCGGCATGAACACGTTGGGAAGACGGTCCTCGACCACCTCGTCTATGAACGCCTTCGGGGAGAGTATGCCCGGATCCACGACGACGGGCAGCCCCTCGGCGTAACCAAGCCGTTTGACAAGCCGGACGATGTCTTTGTCCTTCATCTCCTCGCAGATGAGCGTGTATCCCAGAAGGCATCCGTACATGGACATTGCCGTATGCAGAGGATTGAGGCAGGTAGTCACTTTCATCTTCTCCGTTTTGTTGACGGTCCCGCGGTCGGTCATGTACACGCCGGCCTTTTCGAGCGCGGGGCGTCCGTTCGGGAACGCGTCCTCGACAACGAGATACTGCGGTTTCTCCGCATTCACAAAAGGCGCGATGAACGTTTTCTTCGATGTGACGACGGGCTCCATGCCGGCGATGCCGGCCTCCTCCAGCTGCTTCTGCACGAGAGGATGCGGACGCGGCGTTATCTTGTCGATCATCGACCAGGGGAACGAGACTTTGGACCCGTCCTCAAGATAGCCGGCGAATCCGGCGTCGGCCAGGCCCGCCTTCTCCCACGCGCGCGCGACATCGAGGACCGAGGCCATCAGCTTTTCGCCGTTGTGCGAGCAGTTGTCCATGGATACGACCGCAACGGGAAGAGCGCCCGCGCGGTAGCGTTCGAGAAGAAGCGCCGCGACTATCGACATCGCATGGCGCGGGGCGGCCGGGCCGTCTTTCATGTCGGCCTCGACTACGGGCAGATACGCACCGTCCGGACGCTTTAGCGCGTACCCCTTCTCGGTTATCGTGAACGAAACCATCTTGAGCGAAGGCGCCCGGAAAATCTCCTTGAGCCTGGCGGACTGCCCGGCGTCGGAGAAATCCGCCTTGACCGCCTCCGCCACTCCCGCCAGGATCTCCTTGGACGTCGTGCCGTCGGGGTTAAGAAGAACGTTCAGCGTCAGATTGTCGAAAGCCGTGTAGATTTTGTCGATTATGTCGTAGTCGAACGTGTCGCAGGCGATTATGCCGGTCTTCGCCGCGCCGGATTCGAGCAGACGCTGGGAGAGCGACCCTATGAAGCCGCGGAATATGTTTCCCGCGCCGAAATGGACCCATTCGGGTGTAGAGCGCGTCTGCGCGCGCATGGCGCCTATGTCGAACGACGGCAGTTTCACGCCCGCCGATTCCCATGCCGCGGCGTTTTCTTTTACCGATTTCAGGTTTAGCTCCAGTTTCATTTTCCCTCCTTTTCTTGTAAAATCATCTGCGGATTATATCGGCTCCGAGTCTCGCGAATTCCTTCTCGACCGCCACATACCCCCTGTCTATGATTTCCGCGTTCGATATCTCGGACTTTCCCCGCGCGGCAAGCGCCGCGATCACGAGCGCGATTCCGGCGCGTATGTCCGGGGTGGCCACGTTGCAGCCGTACAGGGGCGAGGGGCCCGTCACGACAACGCGGTGCGGGTCGCACTGCACTATCTTCGCGCCCATCTGCCTGAGCGCGTCGACGAAGTAAAGGCGCGACTCGAACATCTTTTCGAAGAAAAGGCATGTGCCGCGCGTCTGCGTCGCCAGGACGATGAGCATTGACATCATGTCCGACGGGAACTGCGGCCACGGGCCGTCCGACACCGACGGTATCGTCTCGCCGAGGTCGTACCTCATCTTGAGCCTTCTTTTCGGAACGTACCTCAGCGTCCGCGCCTTGTCGTCTATCGTCCATGTCACGCCGAAGCGCCTGAACGCGCCTTCCATGACGGCGAACGGTTCCGCGTCGATTCCTTCGAGCACGAGCTCCCCTCCGGTGACGGCGGCGGCCACGATGTAGCTGCCCGCTTCTATGTAGTCGCATCCGACCCTCGCGGTGCAGCCGTGCAGACGTTCCACGCCGTCGACCGTCAGCAGGTTCGTCCCGGCGCCTGATATCTTCGCCCCCATCGAATTGAGCATCGCGGCGAGATCCTGCACATGCGGCTCGCACGCGGCATTGTATATCTCCGTGCGCCCTTTTGCGAGAACGCTGGCCATCAGGATGTTTTCCGTCGCGGTCACGCTCGCCTCGTCGAGAAGCATCCTGCACCCCCTGAGCTGTCCGGAAAGCCGCAGCGATTTGCGTCCGGCCGACGTTTTCGCGCCGAGGCGCTCGAAGCCGGCGAAATGCGTGTCGAGCCGTCTGTGTCCTATCTGGTCGCCGCCCGGCGGAGGGAGGCTGACCGCCCCCGCGCGCGCAAGAATCGGCCCGGCGAAAAGGAAACTCGTCCTGGTGCGCGAAGCGACGGCGGCGGAAATTCTCGCAGAACGGATGCGCTCGGCGTGTATCTCCACCCTCCCCTCGGAGCGCGCGACCTTGGCGCCGAATCCTTTCGCCGTATCGAGCATCACCGAAACGTCGGCTATGTCCGGCACGTTTTCGAGGACGACGGGCTCGTCCGTCAGCATCGCCGCCGCGATCATCGGAAGCGCCGCGTTTTTGTTGCCGGGCACCGTATGGACGCCCGACACCGGTTTTCTGCCGTCGATCCTCAAATACATCGCTATTCCTTTTCCCCCCTGCGAAGAGTTATCAGACAGATTTCGGAGTCGTTGAAAAGCCGCACGGGGAAGCCCGCCCACTGTCCTGCGCCGGACGACACGTAGATCGTGCGCCCGTCCTGGCCGCGGTATGCGCCCGAGTACATCCCGTCGTTGAACGCCGCGACGAGATTGCGCATCACGGGGGCGACGCCGCCGTGGGTATGCCCGGAAAGCTGGAGATCCACCTTTGCCGACGGATGCGGCAGATGGAGTTTGTCGTAATCGATGTACGGCCGGTGCTGGAGCAGAATCCGGAATTCGCCGTTTGTCGCGGACGCGAAAGCCTTGTCGACGTCCGGCGGCGGGAATCCTTTCATCGCGCACTGCGGATCGTCTACGCCCGCGACCGCCAGGCCGGGGCGCGGGAACGCGCATTCGCTGGAAAGGAACGAAAGCCCCGCCTCGCGGTAGCGTTCCATCCAGCGGAACGTGTCGTAGTAGTATTCGTGGTTGCCGGTCACCGCCAGAACGCCGTCGCGTCCCTTCAGCGAACAGATCGGCTCCGCGTTCTCGAACTGGTCTTCCGACATGCCGTCGGAATAGTCGCCCGCAAGACACACCAGATCCGCATCCAGAGAATTGACGGCATCCACGATCGCCTGCGTCCTCCATCTGCGCGAAGCGGCCGAAGCGTGGACGTCGGTTACGAGTGCGATTCTGTAGCCGTCGAGCGCCGCAGGCAGGCTGGCGAAGCGCATTTCGACCTCGCGCACGGCCGGAGCGACTACGCCGGAGCGCACTCCGGCCGCCGCCGCCGTCCATGCGACGGCTGGCAGGGAAACGAGCCAGAACTTGCTGCGCGGCGTGCGCGTGAGATACCTGACCGGAAGCGCCGCGATCGAAACAGGCACGAGAAGGCACATGCCGGAATACGCGCAGCTCCAGACCCATATCAGGACCTCGGGCAGTTCCGGCGCGAACATGCTTCTGCCGAGGATGTCGAAGAAAAGGAATTTCGATGCGCAGAGGGTGAGTGCGGCCAGCCATGCGACCCTGCCGCCCGCGCGCATCTTCGACGGCAGTATGAACGTCAGAAAAAGCAGAAACACGAGGAAGAAAGGGAACGCGGCGAAGAAAACCTTGAAAAACATGTCACTTCCTCCATCTGTGGGTCGACTCGCCCTTGGCGCGGAGGATGTCCGTCTCGCCTACGATGCCGATCTCGCGCACGCCGGGAGTGTCGAGGGCGAGCGCGCCGGACGGCAGCAGGAACAGTTCGCGAACTGTCGTTGTATGCCTGCCCTTCCCGCTCCATTCCTGGATTTCCTGCGTATCCTGGAGGATTTCCCCCGCGAGATGGTTGAGCAGCGTGGACTTGCCGACGCCCGAACTGCCGACAAACGCGACTGTTTCACCCTTCGCGAAGTAGGGGGACAAAGCGTCTAGGCCGTCGCCGGTCGCGACCGATATGCCGATTGCCCTGCATCCAAGGGATTCGGCCTCGCGGACTCGATTCTGCGCATCGCCGGGCGCGAGGTCGGTTTTGGTCAGGACGACGACCGCCTGCGCCCTGCCCATGCTGCCGGAAAGCGCGAGATAGCGCGAAAGCCGCGGAAGCGAAAAGTTTCCGGTCACCGACATCATTATGAAAAGCGTGTCGAAATTGACCGCGAGAATCTGGCTTTTCCGCCTCGCTGCCGGATCCTTGCGCTCGAACGCGGAAAACCGCGGCAGCACGGACGTTATCATGCTTTCCCCGCCGGGGTTGTAGATGAAACGCACGAAATCGCCGGTGACTGGTTTTACTGCGGAATCCTCTCCGGCGACTACCTGTTCGATCAGGCCGGACGAGAATGTTTTCGCCTTTGTCGACTTTCCGGCGAACGCGCTTTTCTTCTTTCTCGCCAGAACCGGCTGCGTGGATTCGTCGCACACTATCTTGAAATAATCGCCGTGCGAACTCGTCACGCGCCCGATTCCGGGAGCGGACTCGCCTCTCCAGCCGAAATCGGCAAGCCGCGACATGTTTACTCGCCTCCGCAATCGTACATATCCGAGAATGCGCTTTTGAAATCGTACTCGTAGCCGTACGACTCGGGCACCTCGAAGTCGTCCCTGTTGAGACGTTTGGACTCGACGAGGTTGAAAATCATCTCGCTGACGTCGCCGAATTCCGAAAGGCCCCATTCGTTCATGACATGGAGCGCGAGAACGCCGTACTGCTCGATGGCGAATATCCTGAACTCGTCGAGTATGTCGTGTATATGGATCGGACGGTTCTCGGGACCGATGTTCCCGAGAACCGCCATGAGATACGCGTACGCGTTCGCCGCGTACCGCTTGTCCCTCGCCAGGACGTCCTCGAAGGAATCCCTGGTGAAGTCTATCTCCTCAATGCGGCCGCCCTGCATCACTTGTCGTCGAGCGCCGCGACGCCGGGGAGCGTTTTGCCTTCGAGGAATTCGAGGCTTGCGCCGCCGCCGGTGGACACGTGGCTCATTTCAGGCGCCTTGCCGCTCTTCTTCACCGCGCTGACGCTGTCGCCGCCGCCGATGATGGAAACGCCGCCGTTGGCCTTGACAGTGGCGACCGCGTCGCACACGCCGTAGGTGCCCTTGGAGAGCGGAGCGAATTCGAAGCAGCCCATGGGGCCGTTCCAGACAACCGTCTTGGCGCTCTTGACGGCTTCGGAGAAAAGCTCGACGGATTTAGGTCCGATGTCAAGACCCATCCAGCCTTCGGGGATGTCGCCATCGACGACCTTCATCTGGATGTCGCTGGCGTCCTTCGTCTCGGGGAACTTGTCGGCGATGACATTGTCCACCGGCAGGAGGATCTTGATGCCCTTGGCTTCGGCGGCATCGAGCATTTCCTTGCAGTACGCCACCTGGTCGTCCTCGCAGAGGGAGTTGCCGACCTTGTATCCCTGGGCCTTCTTGAACGTGTAGGCCATGCCGCCGCCGATGATGAGCGTGTCGACCTTGTTCAGGAGGCTCTTGACGACCGCGAGCTTGTCGGAGACCTTCGCGCCGCCGAGGATGGCCACGAACGGACGCACGGGATTCTCCACGGCGTCGCCGAGGAACTTGATTTCCTTCTCGAGAAGGAATCCGGAAACCGCGGGCTTGATGTAGTCGGCTATGACGGCCGTGGAAGCGTGGGCGCGGTGGGCCGTGCCGAATGCGTCGTTGCAGTAGAGATCGCCGTAGGATGCGAGCTTCTTCGACATCTTGGCGCGCTCTTCCTTGAGTTCGGCCTTCTTCGCGGCGAATTCCTCGTCGGTCAGATGGATGCCCTTCTTTTCGTCATCCTTCTTGACCTTGCCGTCCTCGGCCTTGTAGAAGCGGGTGTTTTCGAGGAGAGCGACTTCGCCCGGCTTGAGAGCCTTGACGACATCGTCTGCCGCCATGCAGTCCGGGACGAACTTGACCGCGATGCCGAGCTTCTCGGAAAGAGCGTCGGCGACGGGCTTCAAGGTGAACGCCGCGTTCGCGGGATCGGCGGGCTTTCCGAGTTTCACGCCTTTCGGACGGCCGAGGTGACTCATGAGAACGAGGCTGCCGCCATGTTCGAGAACATACTTGATCGACGGAAGCGCGGCGACGATGCGGGTATCGTCTGTTATCTTGCCGGAACCGTCTTTCGCCATGGGAACGTTGAAATCGACGCGCATTACGACGCGCTTGCCCGAAAGTTCCACATCCCTCAGTGTTTTCTTTGCCATTTTTCTATTCCTTTTTTTGTTTTGCCTTTTGAAATCGGAAAGGGCATCAAAATGCGATTTCGATGCCCTTTTGCACTCACATTCCCTTTTTTACCTTCTTTTTCCGGTTACTTCTGGAGTTTGTTGAGTTTGAGCTGGGCGCGGGATTTCTTCCGGTCCGCGGTATTCTTGGTGATAATCCCCTTCTTGACGGCCTTGTCGAGCCCGGAGACGAATTCCTTGAACTTCTTGTCTGCGGTATCCTTGTCGGCGGCGTCGACCGCCTTGAACAGCTTCTTGTGCGAATCGTGAAGCTTCGCCTTCGCGACAGAATTGCGCTTGTTGGCCTTTGCGTTCTGACGATCACGTTTTCTGGCGGCGCGTCCGCCCTTGATATTTGCCATTTTTATTATCCTTATTTATGGGAATGTTCGCATAATATTCTATCAAAAATAGGCAAAAAGGCAATATAAAATTTCATTAATGTTGTTTTGCGGGTGCGATGTTGAAGAACCCCCGCTATGCGGCGGCATCAGGGAGATGCGGCATCTTGCCGCGTCATCCCCCCCCCTATTCCCCTTCCCTCACGCGCCGGCGCGGCTTTCAAGTTCGGCCCAGCGCTCGACGGCCGCGTCGAGAGTCTTCTGGATGCCCGGGATCCGGGCGTAGCTGTCGCGGTTCGCGACAGGATCGGACGAAAGGATCTCCGCTATTTCGCGTTCCATCGCGTCTATGAGCCCTGGCAGTTCGTCAAGTTCGCGCTTCTCTTTGTAGGAAAGTTTTTTCGAGGCTGGCGCGGGCGAGGCAGCGGCGGGCGGGGCGGTCCGGGATTGCGGTCTGGCGGCATCCGTCTCCTTCGGGCGCTGGCGCTCGTAGTCGGCGTATCCGCCGGGATACTGTCTCACGAGGCCGTCCCCCTCCAGCACGAATGTCGAAGTAACTACATTGTCGAGAAACTCCCTGTCGTGCGAAACGAGCAGAAGCGTGCCTTTGTAGTTCAACAGCTGCTCTTCGAGAAGTTCCAGCGTCTCAATGTCAAGATCGTTTGTCGGCTCGTCCATCGCCAGAAGGTTCGCCGGCTTCAGGAAAAGCTTCGCGAGCATCAGCCGCGCGCGTTCGCCGCCGGAAAGCGCCTTGACCGGGGTGCGCACGCGCTCCGGGGCGAAGAGGAAATCGGCGAGATACGAGTAGACGTGTTTCTTGACGCCTCCGACGACTACTTCGTCTCGGTCGCTTGCGATGTTTTCGCCGACGGTAAGCTCAGGCTTGATCTCGCTCCGGAGCTGGTCGAAAAAGGCCAGCCGCACGTTCGTCCCGGTCGAGACCGCTCCGGAAGACGGCGCAAGCCGGCCGGTGAGCAGATTCAGAAGAGTCGTCTTGCCCGCACCGTTGCGCCCGAGTATGCCGATCCGCTCGCCGCGAAGCACGTCGGCGGTGAAATCCCTGACGACAGGATGAGCCGGATCGTAGCCGAACGACAGATTTTCGATTTTGACGACGCGCTCTCCTCCCGGAGCGGCGGTGTCGAGTTTCATCGTCGCGGTTTGCGGCGCCGACCTCCTGGCGGCGAACTCCTCGCGAAGTTTTTCAAGCGCCGCGACGCGCCCTTCGTTGCGCGTGGTGCGCGCCTTGACGCCGCGCCGTATCCACGCCTCCTCTTTGGCGAGTTTCTTCGCTTTCCGCTCCCAATACACGGCTTCGTCGGCCATAAGTTCGGCCTTCCGGCGCAGGAACGTCGGGTAGTCGCACTCCCATCCGGACAGTTCGCCGCGGTCCAGGTCGAATATCTTCGCCGCCGTACGCTTCAGGAACCGGCGGTCGTGGGTCACTATGACGACGGCCATCTCGCGCTGTCTGCGGATCATCCCTTCCAGCCAGTCGATCGCCTCTACGTCGAGATGGTTGGTGGGCTCGTCCAGCAGCAGGATGTCGGGACGCGTCAGAAGCGCGTCCTCGAGTATCTTCCGTCGCCGGCGTCCCCCCGAAAGCGCGTTAAACGCGTCGTCCCCAGGCCGGTCCGCGGGAACCGATTGCGGGACGTACTCGACATGAATCCCCGGCGCGCGGACGATCTCGCCAGAATCCGGCTCGAGCTCGCCCGCGATCGTTTTGAGAAGCGTGGACTTCCCTTCGCCGTTCCTCCCCGTAAGCGCGGCGCGAAGTCCTTTCGAAATCGAAAGCGACACGCCGTCCAACACTGGCGGCCCGCCGAACGCCAGGGAAACATCTTTGAGAGAAAGAAGAAAATCGCTCATGTTCAGAACCTGAACTCCGCCGGCGCAAGTCCTTCCGCCGACGCGCGCAAAACCACCGCTCCCGGTCCTGTGCGGCGGACGGCGAGTCCCGCGCGTCCGTTGCGAAGCGGATTCGATTTGAATATGTCCATAAATATGTTCTCCGGTTTTTGGGCGCACCATCCCTTTGCGGGTTGACGCATAAACGTCTAAATTATATCAAAAAATCGCGCAATTTGCACACTGCGCGCGCCGTCGCGACAAACACGCTCGCCAAGGAGATGGGTATCCCCCGAGCGGGATGCGCCTGCGACGAAGTCGTCAGGTCGGCTGAGCGCAAAGCGCGAACCGCGAAGCGTATCCACCGACCGTAGGTCGCTGCCGAAGGCAGTCACTAGAGTGGTGCCGCAAGGGCCCGCGCGAGCCGCGATAGCGGTGGCTACAGGGGTGCGTCCCGCTCCGTCAATGACCAGGGAAAACCGCCAAGGAGATGGTGCGTCCCGCTCCGTCACTAACTGGGAAAGCACCCCTGCTAGGGCATCGCCTTGCGACTCGCCTTCGGCTCTGGGGATACGTTCCCCAGACCACGGAGCAAGATGCTCCATCTCCTTGGTTGCAACGGGCGAGACGCCACCCCGCATTGAGCTCGACTTCGTCGACTTCGGCCTTCGGCCTCGGGGGATGCCCATCTCCTCGACCATTCAACTTTTCAACGCGGCATGATGCCGCAATTGCACAATTCCATAACAATTCAGTCCTCCTGTGCGGCATCGGCTTGCGCCGCGTCGTACAACTCCGCCGGTTTGCCCGTCAGCCCCGGCGGACGCAACGCGGCGAGGTTGTCCCGCCGCTGCTGGCTGTGGCGGTACCAGGGATTGAGAATGCACGTGGAATAATCGATAAACAGTATATCATTCTGCTCTACAGCGGCGCGCTCAAGGAAAAATGAAGCAATTCTTTGGTGTTGCGCGGGATCATTTATGTAACTGTCGCTTTCACCTTCTTGGCAGAGATTCAACAATCCAACATACACCGACCCTCTTAATCCTTGTGAATAGCACCAAGTATTCGTGACCACCCCTCTTGCAAACGATACAAGCTCCGGCTGTCGCTTCATTATGCCAAAGCCAGCAAACAGTGCAGATTCTTGAGCGTAATCGGAACTGTTGGTCATAATTGTCGATAGATATTCAAGAGTGTTAGTGTTTCCAAATTCGCCGATCCACGAAAACGCCCT
>DGHT01000043.1 GCA_002392765.1 Verrucomicrobia bacterium UBA3841
GAACACCTGCTGCGAAAAGCTCGGCGTCGCGGACGCCGCGAAGGAGTTCAGGACATGCCGCGCCATCATGCTCCGCCACGGCGCAGGCTCCGCCGTAGACCGGATCAGACGGCTGTACCCAAGGGAACTGGAATCATCGCCAGAGGCGAAGGACGCGCTCAACTACCTCGACAAACGGCGCAACAACATGCGCTACGGCTGGCTGAGGAAGAACGGCTACTACATATCGTCCTGCCACATAGAGGCCGCCGCGAGAATCCTCGTGGCGCGGAGGTGCAAGCAGGCGGGGATGCACTGGCGTCACCACAACGCCGCGTGCATCTGCGCCATCATCGCACAGCTCAGGAGCGCGGCGTAATATGGCTCAGATTTTCAACGAATTAAAATTGCACCCCTGCGAAACGCATTTGAAATTTACGCCGCACTCCGGTCAAGGCGTCCGGTTTTACCGAATCCAGCGTTATTTTAATGAGGCAGTTGCAAACCCGGTAGGGCGGTCGCCCCGCGACCGCCGCAGACATATCCCCAGGCCACAGGGCGTCCGCGAAGCGGATGCTCTGGCAGGGGTGCGCGGGGCGCCGTCCCTACCAAGTTGGCGATAGGTTTTGCAACTGCCTCTAGTGTGCAAATGTGTAAGTGTGCAAGCGGACATATCCCCCGGTCGAAGACCGTCCGCGAAGCGGATGCTCTGGCAGGGGCGCGGCCAACGGGCGTATCCCCCGCTGCCCGTTTACACATTTACACACTTACACATTAAGGGAGGCTTCGGCTTAGCCTTGCCAGAGACCACGCATTATGCTGCAATCGTTTTCAAATGCGCAAACCCTGGAATGCCGGAGGCCGTGCCTCGTGACATCTGTCAATTCCAATGCGTAAACTCTGTGCGTCCCGCCCGTCTTCAGACCGCAAAGCAGAGAATCGCCACGCCGGACACGATGGACGCCAGAGCGATCGCCTTGCGCAGAAGGTTTGTTTCATGAAAGAATCCCGCCCCGAGCAGAAACGTCAGCACCACCGAGAAGCGGCGCATCAGTGCGGCGGCGGAGATCGGCACGCCCGGATAGGCAAGCCCCTTGAAATAAAGCCAGTCGGCGCCGGCCAGCAATATGCCCACGAGCGGAATCGTCCAGCGCCACTCGAACGCGCTGCGCCCGATGCGAAGCGCGCGCGATACCGCGAAGGCAAGCGCATAGAACGCCACAAGACCGGTCTGGAACACAAGCTGCACCTGCTCCACCTGCAGAGCGCGCACCTGGAACACGTATTTGTCCCAGACGGACGACGCTGCGGAACACACCGCCCCGGCGATGGCGCACCAGACGGCGCGGTTCCTGAAAAAGTCGATGCCTTCGTGCCGTCCGGCCCACGAGAAAGCGAAATAACCCGCGAAAACAGCAGCCATGCCGACGCCCTGCAATACGGACGGCATCTCGCCGTACAGAGGGATTGCGATCAACAGCACCAGAGCCGGAGACGAGGCGCGGATCGGCGTCGCGATCGTGATCGGCAGCGTCCGCAGCGCGCAAAACGTGAACACCCACGACGTGCCGACGATCGCACTCTTGACGAGTCCCAGGGAAATCGCGGCGCCGCCGATCTCGCCAAATGAGAAAAAGCGGCCCGCCGCGAAAAGCCCCGCGCAGTAGGCGGCGCAGCCGAAAAGCGTCGAAGCAAGCAGGACGGGCAGCACGGCATTGGCGCTGACGCTCGCCTTCTTCGCGGTGTCGTACAGCGAGAGCAGAACCGAACTCGCAAGCACCCATGAAGTCCAATCTGTCATATCGTTACCTCGTTTGCACCGTAAATCATGCGAAGCCCCGGGACTGGGATCCTGCGCCCCGCCGGACCGCCCGGAATGAGAAACCGCGCAGGAATGGCGCATGGGCGAATAAGCCGGATTCTGTTCCTCCCCCTGTTGCGGGGAAGTCCGGTCATTCATCTAAGCGATCTACCCGAGGCTTCGAGGCGCCTTTCGGCGCCGCCGGACGGGCCGCCCGTCAACCTCCTATTTGATCTTGCTCCAGGGAGGGTTTGCCTTGCACGCGCCGCTTAGAGCGCGCCGGTGGGCTCTTACCCCGCCTTTTCACTATGACCTCTTTCAAGGCTACCTGTTTCTGCGGCACTTTCCATCGCGCCCGTTTAATCAGACGCCTTCCGCCGATTGCAGGCGGATCCCTTGCCCTGCGGAGTCCGGACTTTCCTCGGCCTTTCGGCCGCGACCGGTCGTCCATGCGCCATCCCGGCGCGGAAATTCACTCTTCGCCGTAAAGCATCCTGCCGCACATCGTGCAGGCGACAATGCTCTGAGGCTTTCCTTTCGCGCCGTTCTTGGCGTTCGCGTGGACGAGCTGTCCGACGCTCGGCGGCTGCACAAGGTGGCACCCGTCGCAAACGCCGTCCACCGTGAGGGGCACGACCACCGGCCAGCGCTTCAGCCTGAGCCTTTCGTAGTAGAGGAGGAATTTCGGATCGTTGTCGCTGACCGCGCGCGCCTTTCCGGCGCGCTCGCCGCGGCATTCGTCGAGCTCGGCCTTGACGGAAGCGATTCTCTCGTCGATCTCCTCGCAGAACTTGTCCACGCCGCTCTTCTCCGCATCGTACACCGACTGCACGTCCTTGATGCGCTTTTCGGCGGACGGTATCGCGTCCAACGCGGCGATCTGGTTGTTCTCGGCGGTTTCCAGGTCGTGGCTGACAAGATCGATCTGGACAGCGTACTGCTGATACTCCTTGTTGCTCTTCAGCCCGGCCTGCGTCTGCTTGAGCTGCTGTATCTTGTTTTTAAGCGCCTGCGCGTCCTCTTCAAATCCCTTGACGCGCCCTTGCGCATAATCGTGGCTGGCTTTCGCGGCCTCCAAATCGGCGCTCACCCCGGAAAGTCTCGCGGTTTCCAACGCCTTGCGGCGCGGCAGATCTTTCAACTCGGTCTCGAGCTCCCTGATGCGCCCGTCAACTTCCTGCAACTCAAGCAAAGACTCTATTATGGTCACCTCGTAAGGTCCTTTCAGCTCTGGGGCAGGAGACGGGACTCGAACCCGCAACCCACAGAATCACAATCTGTTGATCTAACCAATTGATCTACTCCCGCCATTATGGAGCCAGGTAAGGGATTCGAACCCCCGACCTGCTCATTACGAATGAGCCGCACTACCAGCTGTGCTAACCTGGCTTAATGGAATGACGGATATTATATCAAAAAAGTCCACCGGAGGTCAAGCAGATATTTTTTGAAAATATAACGCAATATCCGAAAATTCTTATGGCGCACCGCAACATATATATGGTATAATGTAGTCTGATGAATATCAACCCGCAAACGACACCCCTCCGGCGGAAGAATTGAAAGCATGCTTTTCAACTCTTTCGAGTTCCTGCTTTTCCTCCCGTGCGCGTTCGCCGCGTACTGGATGCTTTCGAAGCATTGGCGCGTGCAGAACCTTTTCACCGTCGCGGCGAGCTGGCTTTTCTACGGATGGTGGGACGCCCGGTTCCTCGTTTTGATCGCGTTCACCAGCGCATGGAGCTGGACTGCTGGCGCGATCGAACTGAAAAGATGGGACCGCCGCCCTTCCAAAACGGTGCTTTGGATATCGCTCGCCGTAAATCTGGGGATTCTCGCCTATTTCAAGTACTGCAATTTCTTCATCGAATCGTTTTTCGCGCTCGCGAAGAGCGCGGGCTTCGAATGCGCCAAACAAGGATACGGACTCGAAATCGTGCTGCCCGTCGGAGTGTCGTTCTACACGTTCCAGGCGCTTTCCTACACGATAGACGTCTACCGCCGGAAGATACGCCCCGTGCGCGACCCCGTAGCGTTTTTCGCCTTCATCTCCTTCTTCCCGCAGCTTGTGGCCGGCCCCATCGAGCGCGCTGCGGATCTCCTGCCGCAGTTCACGCGCCCCAGAACGTTCGATTGCGCGCAGGCGATAGACGGCTGCCGCCAGATGCTCTGGGGCTTCTTCAAGAAGTGCGTGGTCGCCGACTCCTGCGCCGTGGTCGCAAACCATCTCCTGAACGGCCCGGATGCATCGAACGGGCTCGGCGCATGGCTGGGCTCGCTCATGTTCGCGATCCAGATATACGGCGATTTCTCCGGCTATTCCGACATAGCCATAGGCTGCTCGCGGCTTTTCGGCATAAACCTCAGACGGAATTTCGCCTTCCCGTACTTCTCGCGCGACATCGCGGAATTCTGGCGGCGCTGGCACATTTCGCTCACGACATGGTTCCGCGACTACCTGTACATCCCGCTGGGCGGAAGCCGGTGCGGAAAACTCCGCCAGATCCGCAACACGTTCGCGATTTTCCTCGTCAGCGGACTTTGGCACGGCGCGAACTGGACGTTCATACTGTGGGGCGCGTTCCACGCCGCCCTGTTCCTGCCCCTGCTCCTTTCCGGACGCAACAGGAAAAACCTCGACACGCCCGCATCCGGCTCGATACTGCCTTCAGGCGCCGAGCTTTGGAGAATGGCGGCGACGTTTTTCCTCGCGACTCTCGGCTGGACGATTTTCCGCGCGCCGTCCGTATCCGAGGCGGCGAACTGGTTCGCCGCGATGTTCAACCCCGCTTCGTTCGCCCCCCTGCACGGACTGCCGCGCGAAACCGCCGCGGCCGCCGCGGCCACGGCGATCATGTTTGCCGCGGAATGGACGCAGCGCGGCTGCAGACATGCACTGGAGCGCATGCCGCGCCCGGCGGCTCTCAGGTACGCAATCTACTACGCGCTTGCATGGGTCGTGCTCTTCTACACGCCAAGCATGCAGACGTTCATATACTTCCAGTTCTGACCGGCATGAAACGTTTTCTTCTGAAACTTTTCCTGTTTCTGACGCCGCCCGCCATCCTCGGAGGCGGATGGACGGTCTTCGTCGCCGCAGCGGACTACAGAAGCTACTCGTCGGCGCTGGCCGCTCCGGACGGCGCTGAAGTGCTTGTGTGCGGAGACTCGCAGACGAAAGACGCGCTGGACCCGTCGATAGTGCCGCGTCTATTCAATTTCTCGACGGCGGCCACCACTTGCGACCAGGATTTCATGCGGCTTTGCGACCTTCTCGAGGCGAACCGCGGAAAGTTCAAATACGTGCTGCTCGACGTCTCGCCGCTCAAAATCGGATACAATCCGTCGAGGCCGGTTTCGGAACTCAACGCGGCGCGTGTGCACGCGCTGCTCCATCTGTACCACATCTCTTCCAATGCGCGCCCGTTCGGTTCGCTCGGCGCGCTGTGGCGCGACGTGATATGCATCCGCAAATTCAACGAGTTCAGAAAGGCGCTGCTGCGCGGAAAACCCTGGCGCAGTTCAATGGCGGGGGCGTTCGCCCCGGACAAGGCGAAAGGTTTTCTCGATCCGAAATTCAGGACGAAAGCGCTCGCAGACATTGAAGAAAAGGCAATGCGCGTCAATTCGAGGCCGCCGGCGGACGAGTCCCTTCCGCTGTTCGACATTCTGGGCAAATCGATAGGAATCGTCCGCACTTACGGAGCGAAGCCCGTCGTAACCGTGATGCCGCTTTCGAAACCTCTTCTCCAGCGTATCGATCACGACAGGCTGGCGGCTTTCGAAGACGCTGTTCTGGATGTGTCCAGACACATGGACGTCGAATTGATAGACTGCCTGCGGTGCGATCTTCCAGATGAACTTTGGCACGACGGGAACCATCTGAACAAGGACGGCGCGAAGGTCTTTTCGGCGATTTTCGCGGAAAAGTTCGCGGCGGCCGCGGCGCGCAGCGCGGTCCCCGGCGGCGAATCCGCGCCGAAAGCGGAATTCATCTGCGAAATCGACCGCACTGAAGGGCCTTGCGATTTGAGCGGGATCGCCAGGACCGGCGGAGACGAATACTGGTCGTCCAGCGATTCGCGAGGAAGGATATGCCGCGTGCGCATTCCTGTAGACCGCGCAAGCGGTGCGATATCGGGCTTCGAAGTGCTGGAAAACCTCGATATTCCCGGAGGAAACGATCTCGAAGGCCTCGCCTGGGACCCTTTGCGCAAAAGCCTGTGGGTGAGCGACGAACGGGTCCCGGCAATCATCGAGTTCCGCCCCGGATTCGGACTTACGGGCGAAAGCGTGGCGCTGCCGCGCGAATTCCTCGGGATAAAGGACAATCGCGGACTCGAATCGCTCGAGATGTCGCCGGACGGGACGGAAATGTGGACGTGCAACGAAAACTCCCTGACGTCCGACGATTCCGCCTCCATAGGCGGACACGAATTTCTGCGCCTTACGAGATTCTCGCGCAAGGAGGCCGGCGGCAAGTGGCGTCTTTCAGGACAGTGGGCGTACCGCCCCGAATCGCCGGGCGGAACGGAGGATGAGGGCGGAAACCGCAACGGCGTAGCGTCCCTCTGCCCCGTTCCCGGACTCGGACTTCTCGTGCTGGAACGGGAATGCGGCGCGGGCGACGACGGCGACTCGTTCATAGCGCGCCTGTATCTCGCCGACACATCCTGCGCCACGGACGTCCGCGGATGGGCGTCTCTCGGGGATAAGGATTTCACGCCCGTCGACAAGCATCTCGTATTCAAAGCGGACACTGGACACGCGATGTACGAAGGAGTCTGTCCGGGGCCGGTGCTCGATGACGGATCGGCGACAGTTATTCTCATATCCGACGGAGACGGCAGCGCGCTCGAAAAGGCGATGATCCTACGTTTGCGCCGCTGATAGGACAGGGAAGAGGGATTGTGAAATTGTGAAATTCATCCAGGAGATGGAGCGGCCCGCTCCCCCAGTGTGACAGAGCGAGAATTGCGACGCAATTTCGCTAGAGGGGTACTCAATGCCGGTGGTTCACGCCGTAGCCGAAAAGAGCGAAATCTCCGCGCAGGGGATCATCGGGGAAAATTTCCGCAAGCGCCGCGGAAAGACGGCGGGCGGCGGACATTGAAGCCGCCGACGATTTCAAGAGCCCGATGCGCGTGGACTGTCTCAGCACGTGCGTATCAAGCGGAATGACGAGCGTGCGCTTGTCTATCGCGCCGGACCACAATCCGATATCGACGGGCGAGCCGTCGCGCACCATCCAGCGCAGAAACATGCACACGCGCTTGCAGGCAGACTGCGCATCCTTCGGAATAACGCCTCCGCCGCACGCACCGAAGCGTCCGCAGATCGCTTTCACCGCCCCGTATCCGTCTCCGCCAGACATGCGGGAAACGTATGCGCCGAGAGTGCCGTATTCGTCGAGCAGCACGCGGTACGATTGCAGAAAAGCGTGCATATCCCCCTTTTTGAAAAAGCGGTAGAAGCATTCGCCGCACCCGCAGGGAAGATCCCGATCGAACGCGCCGCTGCGGATCCATCCGTCGACGTTTCCCTCGGCGCATTCTACAAGGCGCGCGATTTTCGGCATAAACTGGCTCCGGCTGCCGAAACTGAGGCACGAGGCGAGGAAAGCCGTGGCCTCGCGGTTCGAGTCCCCTTCCGCCTGGTGCATGAACCACGATGGATCGCCGTCGAGGAACGCGGGAGTCTCGTACTTCGCCGCCAGACGCGCGAGCATCGCGCCGACGCCGTCCGGATCTGGGCAAGAGCCTATTTTACCCATACAGCCTGCGCCTCCGGGAAGTGTTTTTTCAGAAAAGCGCCGCCTTCACTCTCTCCGAGGATGTACAGGATCGTCGAAAGAGCGTCCGCCGCCATTGCGCTGGACGGGTGGATTACGGAAACGGATTTCACGCCGGGCCGGGCGCATTCGCCGGTCCTCGAGTCGAAGATGTGCCGCCCTCTGAAAGTTTCGCCGCTTGTCGCGATAGCCGCGCCGGGATGGAGGACGACAACCTTGTCGCCGCCGTACACGGCCACTTTCCATTCGCCGCGGACGGATTTGAGATTGCCGCCGAGATCGAGAAGGACGTCCCCCGCAGCGGCGCCCTGCTCTGAAACGGCTTTCGCCGCTTCGTCGAGCGCGAATCCTTTCGCTATCGCGCCGAGGTCGAGGGTGCCATCCCCCTTCCAGCGTGGATTGAACGCTCCGCCCGAAATGTCGCGGAAACGGAACGCCTCTCCGTAGCAGGCGCGCACTCCGCCGTCGCAGCGCGAAAGTACGGCCGCATCGTCAAGTCCCGACAGCGAAGATATCTCCGATCCGGGGTCGTGCGCGTTGAGAAGCGATTCGACGCGCGAAAAAACGGCTTTGGCCGGATCGCGCGCGGCGGCGGGCGGGCAGCCTCTCGTCTGGACGGCCGCGACCGTCCCCATGACAGTCCATTCCACCCTTTCGCCGCCGTTGTTTCCCGCCCGGCAGCCGGAGAAAGAAAACGCTGCGGACGCGACCGCCGCGAACATGATCCTGCGGAGGGGCAAGGGAGACTACATCCTTCCGCTCAGCGCGTCGATCAGGTCGCAGAAACGCTTGTACGCGACATGCAGTTCATCGTTCACGATCTTGTACATGTACTCGCCTGCTCGGGCGATTTCGCCTTCCGCGTTCGCAAGACGCCGCTCGATCGCCTCCCTGGAATCGGTGCCGCGCCCTTCCAGTCGGCTGCGCAGCTCCTCCATCGACGGGGGCATGACGAACACGTCGGCGAACCCGGCCTTCATGGGGTCGCCGTCGGGAAGGGCGCGCACGTAATTCCTCACTTTCGCCGCGCCCTGAACGTCGATGTCCATGATCATTGAATTGCCCTCGCGCAGGACCTCCTCTATCGGCGCCTTGAGAGTGCCGTAGTAGTTGCCGTGCACGGAGGCCCACTCTATGAAGGCGTTTTCGGAAAGGAGCGTCTCGAAGCGGGATTTGTCGAGGAAATGGTAGTCGATGCCGTCCTCTTCCTCGCCGCGCGGGGCGCGCGTGGTGCAGCTGATGGAATATACTAAATCGTGGTACTCCTGAAGCAGCATGTCTATGATCGTCGACTTCCCGCATCCGCTAGGGGCGGAAACGACGATGAACAGCGGTTTTGTCGCGCTCATTGTGCGTCGCCTCCGTCCGTGCCTTGTTCCTGGGTCCGGGGGGCGGTCGCGCCATCGGCGTTTTCGCCGCCATCCGCGTTTTCTCCGCTTTCCCCGCCTTCGCAAACCGAGACGGAAACGAGCGTCGCGCCCTCGGAGAGACGGACCAGTTTCACGCCCTGCGCCATGCGGCCCTGAACGCTGAAGTCGGAGACGGCGCTCCTGACCATCTGCTGGTCGCTCGTTATCGAAATCACGCTTTCGTCGTCCGATACGGCATGCGCTGCGACGACGGCGCCGTTGCGGTCCGCGCCCTTGATGCCGATCATGCCCTGTCCGCCGCGTCCGTGGCGCGTAAAGTCCTTGAACTCGCAGCGCTTGCCGTACCCGTTCGCCGTTGCGATGAAGAGCGTCTTCGAATCGTCCACGGCGTCGAGCGAAACGACTCTGTCGTCGCCGAGAAGCCTGATTCCCCTCACGCCCGTGGCGGTGCGGCCCATGCGGCGCACGTCCGACGCGGCGAAGCGCATCGCGCGGCCGTTCTTCGTCAGCATTATGACGTCGTCGTCCGGCTTCACGAGTCTTACGTCCTCGAGCGCGTCGCCTTCGTCGATGTTGATGGCGCGGATGCCGGACTTGTTGACGTTCTTGAACTCGCCGAGGAGCGTCTTCTTCACAGTGCCCATGACGGTCGCGAAGAACACGTCAACGTCGCCTTCGAAAGAACGTATCGGCAGGAGTTCGAGAACCTGTTCGCCCTCCTGGAGGTTTAAGAGATTGATCAGCGGGCGGCCGAAACTCGTGCGCGGCGCCTCCGGAATCTGGTAGGCGTCCTTCAGGAAAAGGCGTCCGGTGTTCGTGAAGAACATGAGCGAATCGTGCGTCTGCGCGACGAATACGAGGCGGATGAAATCCTCCTCTTTCACCTGCGCGCCCCTGACGCCGTGTCCGCCGCGCTTCTGCTCGCGGTACTCGGTGAGCGGGACGCGCTTGACGTATCCGCGGTTGGAAAGCGTTATGACGCACGGGGCGTCGGGGATGAGATCCTTCATCGAGACCTCGTTCTCGTCGGCGACGATCTCGGTGCGGCGCTGCGCCTCCTCCTTTGCGCAGTATTTGGCCTTGAGTTCGGCGAGGTCGTCGCGGATTATCGCGTAGACCTTCTCGGGGTCGGCGAGAATCGCCTCGAGCTCTGCGATGGTGGCGACGAGCTTGGCGAGTTCCTCCTGCAGCGCCTCGCGGGCCAGTCCGACGAGCTGGTACAGGCGCATCTCGAGAATCGCGTTGACCTGCGGATCGGTGAAGGAGAACCTTTCGATCAGGCGGACCTTCGCCTCCTCCCTCGTCTTGGACGAGCGGATTATCGAAACGACCTCGTCGAGATTGTCGATCGCGAGGAGAAGTCCGTCGACTATGTGCTTGCGCGCCTGCGCTTTTTTCAGCTCGAAGCGCGTGCGGCGGGTGATGACCTCGAAGCGGTGCGCGACGTAGCAGGCGAAATATTCCTTGAGATTCAGGATCTTCGGCCGGCCGCCGACAATCGCCAGCATGATCGCGCCGAAAGTCGTCTGGAGCTGGGTGTGCTTGTACAGGTGGTTGAGGACGATTTCGCCGACGGCGTCACGCTTCAGGTCGACGATAATGCGGATTTCGTCGTCCTTGGCGGCCTTGGACGCCTTTCCTTTCGCATCCTTCGTGTGTCCGCCCGAAAGGTCGCGGATGTTGCTGACGCCCTCGATGACCTTGTCCTTGACGAGCTGCGCCATGTGTTCGATCATCTCGCGCTTGTTGACGCCGTAGGGTATTTCGCGTATGACGATCCTCGAGTGCCCGCTCTTGTCGGTTTCGATATCGGCCTTGCCGCGGACGGTCAGCTGTCCCCTTCCGAGCTTGTACATCGCGGCGATTCCGTTGTAGCCGCAGATCTGCGCGCCGGTCGGGAAGTCCGGCCCCTTGACGAACTGCATCAGCTCGTCGACGGTGCACGTCTCGCGGTGCTGCACGTAATAGTCGAGACCGTCGCAAAGCTCGCCGAGATTGTGCGGCGGGATGTTCGTCGCCATGCCGACGGCGATGCCGGAGCATCCGTTCAGGAAAAGGTTGGGAAGTTTCGCGGGAAGGACTGTCGGCTCCTCGAGCGTTTCGTCGAAGTTCGGGGCCATATCGACAGTCTCCTTCTCGAGATCGCCGAGAAGCTCCTCCGTTACGCGCTGCATGCGCACTTCGGTGTAACGCATGGCCGCAGCCCCGTCGCCGTCTATCGAACCGAAGTTGCCGTGGGGGTCTACGAGCGGCACGCGCAGCGAGAACGGCTGCGCCATGCGGACGATCGTGTCGTACACGGAACTGTCGCCGTGCGGGTGGTACTTGCCGATCACTTCGCCGACGACGCGCGCGGACTTCACGTGCTTGGACGAGTACGTGTTGCCGAGTTCGTGCATGGCGAAGAGGCACCGGCGGTGCACGGGTTTCAGACCGTCCCGGACGTCCGGCAGGGCCCGCCCCACAATGACGCTCATCGAATAATCGATGTAGTCGCGCGACATCGAATCCTCGATGTTCACATCCTCGAGACTGGCGGCGGCGGCGGCTTCTTCCAGAACGCCGGCGTTGTTGTTTTCTTCTTCATTCATACTTGGATAATATTATATCATTTTTCAGGCCGGAAATAAAGATTTTTGAGGATTGGACCGCCAGGCCTTGGGCGTGAGGCCGGTTTCGCGGCGGAATGTGTTCGTGAAGTGGGCCGGATTGCAGAAACCCGCCATGTATGCGACCTCCGTAATCGAACGCCCGCCGCCGGACATCAGCTTTTTCGCCAGATTCAAACGCTGGCGGAGTATCTCCTTGCCGACCGTCCGCCCCAGTTCGCGCTCGAAGAGCCGCGCCATGGTGGCCCGGGAAACGTCCGAGGCGGAAGCGACCTGTTCGAGTCCGATCGGCTTCCCGAGATTCGCCTTGATGAACTCGAGCGCGCGGCGGACGACGGGAATCTCCGCGGCGGTGAAATCCGTGGACGGTCGCACGGTTATTCCGCGCGGAGGTATCAAAATCGGCTTCGCGGGCGGTTTCGCGCCGCCTATGATGCGATCCAGAAGTTCCGCCCCCTCGTATCCGGTGCGCTCCTGATCGTGTTCGATCGACGACAGAGGCACGGACTGGTTTTCGCAGATAAGACGGTCTCCGCCTATGCCTAGAATCGCCACTTCGTCCGGCACGGACAGCCCTGCTGAAATGCAAGCGCCGAGTACGCGCGCGGCGTCAGCGTCGTCGTATGCCAGGACGGCAAGAGGCTTCGGCGCGGCCAGAAGCTTGACGCCTAGCCACCGGTCGAACCAAGCGAAATCGTCGAGCCGGTCCGGCGGAGCCTCCTCTGAAAACACCCATCTGGGAGTGGAGGAGTTGGGGGTGGAGGAGTTGGGAGTGGAGAAGCCCTCGTATCTGAGACGGTGGACGTTGAGCCAGTTGGTGGAGAACCATGCGAAATTGCGGAAATTACGCTCTTCGAAATGTCGCCGCGCAAGTTTACCCATGGCGAAGTGGTCTCCGCTCACCCGGGGAAGCCGGATCTCCGGACAGTTGAATGTAAGATCGACGACCGGGACTTTTTTCCGCATCAGCGATTTGACGAACACCGCCGTTTCAGGGTTGTCGCGCAATGTGACGAGTACGCCATCCCCCTTCCAGCCGTTCGGATTGCGCGCTATGCGGTCGAGAATCGTCAACTGCCATCCATGTTTGCGGGCATATCGCGCGATGCCCGCAAGCCGCGGCTGATATGCAGGTGTCACGAGTATCAGAATATGGCGTCGATCCATGCGTCAAATTCTATCAAATCAACCGTCCCGCAGTCAAGAGTGTAAAATTCTGGGATTGTGAAATGTCGACGAAGGCGAGCTTACTGGGGGAACGGCCGTCCCGGCCGTTCATATTGACGGAGCGAGACGCTCCATCTCCTTGATATCGCCGCCGGGACGGCGGCTTTCCCAGTTACTGCCGCGCCGCAGGGAACCGGAAACAAGAAACGATAACAAAACGACACATGCTACGATAATACAATTTCCCAACGAAACTTTACAAATTTTTCTATTTGAAAATAACTTGTCCGCGTGGTATTATATTATTACGATGACGGCAGGGATGGTGAATAACCCCCCGCCGGAAATAACAAAAGACTTTGGTAATACAAGCAAGGGAAATACCATGAATATTCGAAATAACGCCGCGACCAAAGCAAGGAGGACCCTTTGCGCGATCAGTTCAACAGTCCTCGCCCTTTTAATATCCGCAGCGCGCGCGGAAACCGTGACCGCCGAGCCGGACGCATTCCTCGACTACATCGAAACCACGCAGGATTCGAGCGACTACGCAAAGGTGACGCAGTACATTGATACTGGTGTCAAGGCTGCAACAGGAATCAAGGCGAGGATGGACGCTGTTATCCTCTCCAATACGCGTAGCGATTCGGCCATACTTGGCGCCCGCAAGGGTTCCGATTGCCGTTTTCTCATATTGCACAGCAACAACAAGAATGCCTTCGCGGCATACGGAAAGGGTAATGATGGCAAATGGAATGATACGGTCCGACATCCTCTTGGCTTGCGCTTCGAAGAGGTTGCCGATTTTTCCGATGGAACAGCCGTCCAGATATACATCAATGGCGAACCGCGTGTTTCACAAACACAACAGAGCACAATCCAGTCCGTCGCTGAAGATCCAGAAACCGGTTCGATTTCAGCAGCGTGGATGGACAATCTGTCACTCTATCTTTTTGCCGCCAACAATGGAGGAACTGCTGCCTGGCCATGTCGCATCAAACTATATGAACTCAAGATTATGAAGAAGAACGCCGAGACTGGCAAGTTCGACCTTCTGCGCCACTACCTGCCATGCGTCAAGGGCGATCGTGCCGGACTCTACGACACGGTGAACAGAACGATTTCATACTCTTACGGCAGTGCCGATTTTGTCGCCGGCCCTGTTCTCGACAAGCCGCTTGACTTCGTAGAGTCAATCACTTCCGATGGAAAGCAGTGGTTCGATACTGGAGTTTACGGCAAGAGTGGACTCAAGAGCGAAGTCGATGTTTCAGTTCTGGAAACATCCGGTGACTGCTGCATACTCGGCAATCGCGGAACTGACGGCGATACGCGCTTCTACATGGCCTATCATCACGAGTCCGCTTTTCGTTTCGGATATAGCATATTGCCTGCCAAGTCAACGATTAACGTCATTGCCCCTAAAAACGACGGTACGCGCTATCTCATAAAAACAGACATGACAGTAGGTAGTCAGTCAATGACGATCAGCACCAACGGATATCCTCCGGTGGAGATTCTCAAGTCTGATTCGTTGGTAAAAAATGGTAAAGACTATGGTATGGAATATCTTGCAACAACTAATACGCTTTACCTTCTCGCAAACAACAAACATGGCTCTACCACTTGTGCGTCGAAGTGTGTCGTTTATGGCGTGAAGCTATGGGATGGCGACGAACTCCTGCGCGACTTCGTGCCTGTCGTCGCGACAAATTCAAGCGGCGTGGCATATGCCGGCCTTTATGACCGCGTGACCGAGCGCGTTTTCAAACAGATTGGCAAAGCCGCCGACGACTTTGACTTAGATGCTCAGGTGGGTTGCGTCACAAACACTCTTCGCACAGTTGCCAGACCGAAGAAGAAAATAGAATATGTCGAATCCGACGGCAACTACGACTATGTCAATCTTGGGGTGATCGCCAATGCCGGCATAGAGACGGAGTTGACCATGGAGTGGTTGACGATTCCCAGTGAACGTGCATTCCTCGGTGCACGTCATGTCGTCCAGGCGGGAGTGAGCACACCTCGCGTTTTCCCGTACAGTACATTTTCCACTTACACTAATGATGTGCTGGAATCGACACAGCACGCCTATCATTACAACAACAACCGGTACACAGCCAGAGATTCTGCCAACAAAGCTCCCGCCATCGAAGAGAACGTTGTATACAAGGTTCTTTCGCGTTTGGATAAAGATTCCCAGTCTATAACTGTGTGGGAGCGAGAAGATGGCGGGTGGAAATATCTAGGCACAAGGCAAACGACACTTGAATATGATGTTAATCTGAATTTTCCTCTCTATCTGTTCGCCATAAACGAGGACAATCTTGCTCGATTCCCCGTCAAGGCGCGGTGCCGTTCGCTGAAGCTCAGTGTCAAGCAGCAGGACGGCTCGTACGCGCTTGTGCGCAATCTTGTGCCTGTTCGCGATCCTGTGACGGGCGGCGCGGCGCTCTGGGACAAGGTTACGGAAACCTACTTCCGCAACAGCGGCAGATATATGCTCGCAGGCGGCGGAGAGGAGCGCCCGCTTTTGCAGGGCCTTGCCGTCATTTTGAGGTAGACTCCAGGAGGATCGCCGGATGAAAAAGATTACCGTTCTCCTGGTATCAGCGGCGGCTCTGTGCGGATGCGTCTGCGAGAAGACGTGCGGCGGAAAGGCCGAACCTGTCGCGAAGCACGTCGTTATCGTAGGCGTCGACGGATGCGGAGCGAGGTGGATTCCGTGGGACGTCATGCCGAACCTGAAGGCGCTGCGCGACAACGGCATATACACTGTAGGACGCTGCCACAGGCCGACAGCCTCCGCGATCAACTGGAAAAGCGTCTTCGGCGGCGTTTCGCCGGAAATCCACGGCTTCACGAAGTGGAACAGCTCCAAGCCGGACATCGAGCCTCCCTCATGCGTCCTCGGCGCGGACGGGGTCATGCCGTGCATATTCAGCGAAGTCCGCCGCCAGACGCCCGGCGCGTATACGGCGAGTCTCTTCGCATGGGACGGCGTCGGCAACTGCCACAACACGAACACCGTCAATTTCGTGCGCTGGTACGGCGGCAATAAGGATGAGTATCCCGTCCGCGACGCTGCGGTGTTCGAGGAGGGCGCGCGCCAGCTCGCGAACAGCCCGGCGCTCATGCTTCTATACCAGGGCGGCGTCGATTCCGCCGGACACACATACGGCTGGGGCAGTCCCGAGTTCACCAATGCGTGCGTGAACGTCGATGCGAATCTCGGCAAGTTCATGACGGCGCTCAAAGCTTCTCCCATGTGGAAAGACACTGCGGTGCTTTTCGTGGCGGATCACGGCGGACTGGGCAAGCACCACGGCGGCGTGGAAGACATAAGGGTGCTGGAAATCCCGTTTATAGTCAGCGGACCTAGCGCGGAGGGACTGCGCCTCAGAGAGCCGATGATGCTCGAGGATGTCTCGCCGACGGCTGCCGCGCTGCTGGGGCTGGAGATTCCCGCGGCATGGCGCGGGCGTCCGGCTGTTGGCTATTAACGCAAAGTCGCGAAGACGGGGCGATCATGGTGAAATTCCAGCAGAGGAATCGATGATGGCAGAAGCAATGTCCAGACGCGAATTTGTCGCGGCTATAGCGGCGGCGGGCGGACTTCCCGCAGCGAATGCGCTTTGCGCCGGCGCCGTTCCGCCCGGAAACGCCGTTCCGACGGTTGACATCGGCGGGGATGACGGACGCGAGATTTTCCAGCAGGAGATCGACGCCGTGACGCCGCAGGCATGGTGGAGCTACGACAAGTGCGGAATGTCGCTGGACGAAGCGCTTGGCTCGCGCATGCGCTTGGAGCTGCCGGCGCTGCAGCGCTACGAAAACGCGTTCGACAAAGTGCTCGCGGAAATCGACGCGGCCGATGCGTCCGCGCACCCCGCCGTGTGGCTCGTGTACAACATGGGAATTGTCGTAAAGACGGGCAAGTCGCTCTTCACGGTGGATCTGCACCACCGGCGCGCCGAAACGCTGGCCCCAAAGCTGGACTTCGCCTTGATAACGCACAACCACGGCGACCACTTCACGGAAGATTTCTACCAGGCGATGAACGGCAGGGAGAAAAAGACGGTCGTCTCCAACTTCAAGGACAACTACGGCGCGCACTTCGGCAGGAAGCACGTCGGCGGCTACACCCGCGCAGTCAAGACATTCGAGTTCGGCGACGTCAAGGTGCGAACGGCATATACCGACCACAACGACTATCTGATCGACTATACGACGGCGTTCGAGATAACAGTAGGCGACTTCGCGATCTACCATTCCGGCGACTGCAGCAACGCCGGAAAGCTGCGCCCGGAGTGTCCCAACCCGGATGTATGGATATTCCATCCGCGCTGCGGGATGAAACCTGTCGACGGCGCCAGAGCGGTCAATCCCAAGCTCGCCGTCGTCGCACACCTGAACGAACTCGGACACGCCAAGGGCAATGCGCGCTGGACGTGGGCGGACGGGGAGCGCGCCCGCCAAAAGCTCGAGGATGCCGGATACAAGGCTGTCGTTCCGCTGTGGGGCGACAGAATCTGCTAAAGACCGGCAACGACATTTTCAAAAACAGGAAAAACCATGCATGACATGATATCAAGACGCGCGTTCGTCGCGGGACTCGCCGCGGCGGGCGGAATTGCGGCGCGCGGAGATGCGGCGCGCTCAACGACAGCGCCGCGGTACGCGGATCCATGCTTCGCGGCGCTCATATCCGACCTTCACGTAAACGGGCTCAAGGACGAGGTGCCGACGCACCTGTACGAAGAGGATCGCCTGCGCAGGACGGTCGCGGCGATTCTCGCGCTCGATCCCCTTCCCGCGAACGTCGTATGTTTCGGCGACATCGCGTACCACTGGGGACAGCCGGAGGACTATCCGCTCGCCGCTGAAATCCTGAAACCGCTCGCGGACGCGGGCATAAAGCTGACGCTCGGCATGGGCAACCACGACCGGCGCGACAACTTCCTCGCGCAATGGCCCGAATACGCCAGGACGTCGCCCGTGCCCGGGCGTATCGTTTCGAAGATCGAGCTGCCGCACGTCGACTTGTTGATGCTCGATACGCTCAACGCCCTTGAGGTCGAGAAAAAACAAAAATCCAAACCCGGCGAGATGGACGGCGCACAGCGCGAATGGCTGCGCGAAACGCTCGAGGCGGCGACAAAGCCGATCCTTACCTGCGCCCACCACAAACCGGACGAGGACAAGGTCGGCCTTACAAGTCTTCTGCTGGAGTCAGGCGCCTGCAAGGGCCACATCCACGGACACTGGCACAAGTGGGCGCGGGACTTCATTCACAACGGATGGAATCCGCAGCATGTCAAGCCGTACGTCGGACTGCCGTCGACCGGTCACTGGGGCGACATCGGCTTTGCGACAATGCGGACTTTCCCGGACCGGGTGGAGATAACGAACCACCAGAACGACTTCTTCTTCACGGGAGGTCCCGGCGACGGACAGCCGATGCGCGACGACATCGTCCGCGAGCTTGACGGACAGAAGGTTGTTTTGAGGATTTGACAAAAAGGAAAAAAAACATGGCAACGATAACGATTATCGGTTCGGGCATGATGGGAAGCGCGCTTGCGTTCCCCGCCCGCGAAAACGGAAACACGGTAAGGCTCGTCGGGACCCCTCTCGACCGCGAGATAATCGACGAGTGCCGCAAGACGAACAGGCACCCGAAATTCGGCAAGCATTTCCCGGAGGGCATTCCGCCCTTCCCCGACGGCTGCGAATTCTACCAGACAGAGGAGATGATGGAAGCCGTCAAGGGGGCGGACTTCATCATCGGCGGCGTCTCGAGCTTCGGCGTCGACTGGTTCGGCGAGGAGGTGCTGCCGAAACTTCCGCCGGAACTGCCGGTACTCTCCGTCACAAAGGGACTGTTCGACATCGGAGTCGGCGATCCACTGGGAGAACGAGCGACCCGCCCGTTCACCGAGGCAAAACTCCTCACCTATCCTGAAGTCTGGGAGGCGCGCCTCGCCGAGAAAGGCATCAAGCGCACGATCTGCGCGATCGGCGGCCCCTGCACGAGCTACGAGCTTGTCGCGCACGACCAGACCGAAGTCGCCTTCTGCGGCAAGGACATGAATACGCTGAAGATGCTCAAGGCGGCGATGGCGACAAGCTACTACCACATCTCGCTTTCGACGGACGTCGTCGGCATTGAAAGCGCGGTCGCTCTCAAAAACGGCTACGCGCTCGGCATCGCGCTCACTATCGGCCTGAACCAAAAGGCGTTCGGACTCGATTCCGTCCTGCACTTCAACTCGCAGGCCGCGGTTTTCGGCCAGGCCGTCAAGGAGATGAAGAAGCTCCTCGACATCCAGGGCGCGGGTACGCTCGAAAACCTCTGCGTCGGCGCGGGCGATCTGTACGTCACGGTATACGGAGGCAGGACGCGGCTTGTCGGAATCCTGCTCGGGCGCGGCATGAACATAGACGAAGCCAAGGCGGAACTCAAAGGCGTCACACTCGAATCGCTCGTAGTGGCGGTGCGCGTCGCGCGCGCGGTCAAAGCCCTGTGCGCGGCGGGCAGGCTGGACGCGTCGGAATTCCCGCTTCTAATGCACATCGACGAAATCCTGACCGACAAGAAGCCAGTGGACATCCCCTGGGAGAAGTTCACGTTCGAGGCGTGAGAGGTTAAGTTGCCGAAATGACGAAGTTGTCGTTGAAGTGGTGGCAGTGGGAGACGCTCCTCGTGACGATGGGCGGATACGCGCTCTACTATGTCATCCGCAAAAACCTTTCGATAGCGATGCCGCTCCTTGGGGAAATCGGCGTATCAAAGGTCCAGCTCGGCGCGTTTCTCACGGCAGGCGGCATCGTCTACGGCGTCGGGCGCTTTCTGAACGGAATCGTCGCCGACCGCAATTCCGCGCGCAAGGTGATGGCGGCGGGGCTTTTCATCTGCGCGGCGGTCAATATCCTCTTCGGATTCAGCGATTTCATTGTGACGGGCGGCGCGGCGCCCCCAGTTCGGGACGGCGCTGCGGCGGCGTCGGCACTCGTGTGGACAATGGGCGTTCTCTGGATGGTGAACCAGTACTTCCAGGGGATGGGCGTGGGCCCGTGCATAAAGACGCTTCCTAAATGGTTCCCGCCGGAAGAGCTTTCTACAAAGCAGTCGATCTGGAACCTCTCGCACTCAATCGGAGCGGGCGCGGTGTTCGCGCTGTGCGGATGGCTGCTCATACCGATGTTCCATTCGTGGCGGCTCTGCTTCATCGTGCCCGCCGCGATCGCCGCGGCGGGGGCCGTGGCGATTCTCTTCCTCTTCAAGGACGGACCCGAGGAGGTGGGTCTGGGCGGCGCGGGCTCCGTCGGTTCCAGAGCTTCCGTCGCCTCTTCCGGCGATTCCTCCGCCGCCGATTACCGCGCCTACGTGGCAGAGCACGTATTCCGCAATCCGAAGCTGTGGATAATCGCCATCGGCGATTTCTTCGTCTACACCGTGCGCTTTGCCGCGCTCGACTGGGGCATCGTTCTTTTGATGGAGACGAAAGGCCTGTCGCTCGCCGCCGCCACGACGCTCTGTTTCGTATTCGAAATCGCCGGCGGGAATCTCGGCATGGTTGTCGCCGGGTGGGCGACCGACCGGTTCTTCGCCAGCCGCGCGCATCGCACGAGCGTATTCTGCATGGCGGGCGCGGCGGCGGCGATCGCCGCATTCTGGCTCGTTCCGCCGTCGGCCCCGCTCGCGGCGAAACTTCTGCCGTTCATGATGATCGGCTTCTTCATCTACGGGCCGCAGGCGCTGCTCGGCGTTGCGACTACGCAGCAGGCGACGCCGCGCGCCGCGGGAGTCGCAGGCGGATTCGTCGGAATTTTCTCGTATGCATCGACAATACTTTCCGGAATAGGCTTCGGGTTCGTCGCCCAGCGCTGGGGGTGGAACGCGGCGTATGCGACCATTCTCGCGGCGGCGGCGACAGGGTGCGGAGTGCTCATGCTCATGTGGAGCGCGGACGCAAACGCGACGGAAGAGGCGGTTGCAAAACCCGATGGGGCGGCGCAACCTCACGCCGCCGCGGCGCGACGGGGGCATCGCGCCCTGCCTAATTCGAAATGTTTTGCAATTGCCACGGAAGACAGAAAAACAACGGAGAGAACATGACAATAGACAGACGCTGTTTTATCGAAGGCGCAGGAGCGTTTTTCGGAGCGGCATGCTTAGCGGGATGCGGAGGCAAGCTGAAATCCGCATTCCCGCCGGCGGGTGGCGGGAATGCATATTCAGTCGCAATACTGGGCGACACCCATTACGACGCCGAGCCCGAAAGCGTCTACCATTCGCACTACGACGAATCGAACAAGTGGGCGAAGGTGCAGCACGAAGAGTTCAGGCGGAACGGGGAAATGTGGCGAACGAGGTGTCCCGCTCTTCTGTCCGCAAGCGCCGGCATTTCGCACTCGAGCGAAACGCGCTTCGTCCTGCAGCTGGGAGACATCATCCAGGGCGACTGCGACGACGTTCCGACGCACAAGAAGATGCTGGACGACTGCATAAAGCTTCTGCGGACGCCCTATCCGGAGGGGCTTCCCTTCCTGACGGTGATCGGCAACCACGACTTCCGCGGCAAAGGAGCAAGACAGGCGTACTTGGATTTCGCAGGAAAGTTCATGTCGGAAGAAATCGCAAAACTGACCGGCGCGGCGGATCCGGCGCACGCGGAGTATCCGGCTTTTTCCTTCCGCACGGGAGACGATCTCTGGGTATTCTGCGACTTCGAGACGAAAGATCTCCGGCCTGTAATCGAATGTATCGAGTCCGGCGCTGGCGCGCGTCACGTTTTTCTCGTGACGCACGGGCCCTTCACCACCCCCGACGGCGGCGGATCTTGCCGCTGGCGCCTGGCAGGACGCAGGGAATCGGCCGCACTTCGTCCGAAACTGTACGAACTTCTCTCGCGCCGCCATGCGATAGTGCTTTCCGGACACACCCACACGACGGCGTACTACCGCCACGAGAACGAATTCGGAGGATTCTGCGAATTTACCGCGAATTCCGTATGGTCGAAACCGGAATTGGCGACGGCGCAGCCCCTGTGCTCGTCAGCGAAGGAATACGGAGCGGTGAATCTTGCGAAGCTGAAGGGCGAGAAACTCGAAGACTTCAAATCGGAACTCGAATTCTTCCGTCCGGGGCTGAAGGAATATTTCTACAACAAAGGCGCCGGACACTGCAGGCTCGACGTTGCGGACGCCTCGGTCTCGGTGTCGTTCTATCCGGGCGATGCAAAAGAGCCTGCACGCACTTTCAATCTGCTGTACAGTTAAGAATACGCAAGTGCCGCGCACCCGTCACGGCGGCGATATCAAGGAGATGCGGCATCCTGCCGCGTCCCTAACTGGGAAAGCACCCCTGCATTGAGTGACGGAGCAAGATGCTCCATCTCCTTGGAAACTGCAATTTTACACTTTACACGCTTCCCTCTTCCAACCTTTGAGCGAAAAACACAACTTTGAGTTGAATATTACAATAATTTGAAGTTGATTTTCGCTCGAAAATAGTCCATAATTGTATACATGAAAAATTATGATGCAATTGTGGTTGGCGCGGGCGTTGTCGGCTGCGCCGTTGCGCGCGAGCTGACGCGCTACAATCTCAATGTCGCCGTTCTCGAAGCCGGAAGCGATGTCGCCGAGGGCGCGTCGAAAGCGAACAGCGCGATCGTACACGCGGGATTCGACGCCAAGCCGGGGACGAACAAGGCGAAGTTCAACGTTCTTGGAAACCGCATGTTCGAGGATGTCTGCCGCGAACTGAAAGTTCCTTTCCGCCGCAACGGATCTCTTGTTCTCGCCTTCGGCGCGGAGGACGAGGCGACGCTGCGCGACCTCAAGGCGCGAGGCGAGACGAACGGTGTTCCGGCAGAAATCATCACACGAGAGGAATTGCGGCGGCGCGAGCCGAACGTATCGGAAGAAGCCACCGCCGCGCTTTGGGCTCCCACCGGCGGCATCTGCTGTCCGTACGAGCTGACGTTCCGCTACGCCGAGAACGCCGCCGCGAACGGAGCGGAATTCTTCTTCGACGCCAGGGTGACGGGGATCGGACGCTGCGAGGCCGAAGCCGGGGAGGGATGGCGCATCGCGTGCGAAGACGGACGGGAATTCGCTGCGCGCGCCGTCGTAAACTGCGCCGGGATACACTCGGACGAACTGAACAACCTTGTCAGCGCCGCCAAATACAGCATCAAAGCGCGGCGCGGCGAATATCTGATGCTCGACCGCGACGAGGACGGCACGTTCTCCGCCACGATGTTCCAATGTCCTTCGAAAATGGGCAAGGGGATTCTCGTCTCGCCAACCGTCGACGGCACGGTGATCGTGGGGCCGACGGCGGAGGATGTCGACGACAAAGAGGACAAGGCGACGACATACGCCGGTCTCGAAAAGGTCAAGGCCGGCGCAAAGAGGACGTATCCGAATCTTCCTCTCGGAAAAGTGATAGCGGAATTTTCCGGGATGCGCGCGCACGAGACCACCGTCGGGGATTTCATTCTCGGCGAGGCGCCGGACGCGCCGGGGTTCTTCAACGCGGTGGGCGTGGAATCGCCCGGACTCACGTCCGCGCCCGCGATCGGCGTATGGATGGCGGAGGCAGTTGCGAAAAAACTCGGCGTCTCGAAGAAGAACCCTTCCCTCGTCTCGAAAGACGTCAGCTGGTGGCCCAAGACGCGAGAAATGAAACCGGAGGAACTGGCCGCGCTTGTCGAGAAGGACCCCTCGTTCGGACGCGTGGTATGCCGCTGCGAAGAAGTGACCGAGGGTGAAATCCGCGCCGCAATCCGCGCGCGCGTCGGCGCAAGGACTTTGGACGGCATCAAACGCAGGACGAGAAGCGGCATGGGACGCTGTCAGGGCGGATTCTGCACACCGCGCCTTATCGAGATTCTCGGTTCGGAGCTCGGACTTCCTCCCGAGGCGTTTCTGCTTTCGCGCAAAACCGCGCCCAAGGCGCTTTCCGGTGCGACTCAAAACTCTCAACTCTCAACTCTCAACTCCCCCGACGTTCTCGTCGTCGGTGCCGGCCCCGCCGGCCTCGCGGCCGCGTGCGCGGCGAAGGATGCGGGCGCGAAGGACGTGCTTGTCATAGAACGCGACGACGCCCCGGGCGGAATCCTGCAGCAGTGCATCCACAACGGATTCGGGCTCCACCGGTTCAAGGAGGAACTGACCGGACCCGAGTACGCCCAGCGGTATGTCGATATGGCTGCGGAACGCGGTGTGAAAACGGTATGCGGCACGATGGTGCTCGACATCTCGCCGCTTGCCGACGGAAGGACGAACGTCACGGCGATGTCTCCGCGCGGCGGGCTGAAGATATACAATACGAAATCAGTCGTTCTCGCGATGGGATGCAGGGAGCGGCCGAGAGGCGCGCTGATGACGCCGGGGACGCGGCCGGCCGGCGTCTACACCGCCGGCACCGTCCAAAGGCTTGTCAACATGGACGGCATAATGCCCGGCAAGCGCGTAGTCATCCTAGGCTCCGGCGACATCGGGCTTATAATGGCGCGGCGCCTCACGTTCTCCGGCGCGAAAGTCCTCGCCTGCATCGAGATAATGAAAAAGTCGTCCGGCCTCATGCGCAACGTCGTGCAGTGCCTCAACGACTACGACATCCCTCTTCTCCTTTCGCACACGGTCACGGACGTCGAAGGGCGCGAACACGTAACGGGAGTGAAGGTCTCCAAGGTGGACGACGACCTGAAGCCGATACCTGGGACGGAGATGCACTTCGACTGCGACACGCTTGTCCTTTCGTGCGGACTCATCCCTGAAAACGAACTGACGAAAAAGGCGGGCGTGGAGATGGATCCGAAAACGCGAGGCCCCAAGGTAGATCCGAATACGATGGCTACGAGCGTTCCGGGAATCTTCGCCGGCGGAAACGTCGTCAGGGTCTACGATCTTGTCGACTGGGTCAGCCGCGATTCGGAGATAGCCGGCCGCTCCGCCGCCGCCTACGCTCAGGCCTGCGGAAAGAGTGTAAAATGCAAGGTGTAAGGTGTAAAACTATGAAAATGATATGCATCAACTGTCCTAAAGGCTGCGAAATGGATGTCGCGGTCGATGGAGAAAATGTAACAGTAACGGGTCACTCGTGTCCTAGAGGCGAGGCGTACGCGAAATCCGAGGTGACGAATCCGACGCGGATGGTCACCGGTCTTGTGCGCGTCGCCGGAATGCGCAAACCGGTGCCCGTAAAGACAAAGACCGCGATCCCGAAGAGCAAGATCGACGCGACGCTCTTCGCAATGCACCAGGCGACCGTGCAGCTGCCGGTGAAAATCGGCGATGTGATAATCCCCAACGTTGCAGACACTGGCGTGGACATCGTCGCAACAGCGAACATGTGACGGGGAAGAGGGAAACTGGGGGAACGAGCGTCCCGCCCGTTTGACGGGGAAGAGGAAAACTGGGGGAACGAGCGTCCCGCTCGTTTGATGAGGAAAGAGGGATAAATGTAAAATGTAAAATGCAAGGTGTAAGGTGTAAAGTGAAAAGGTAAACAGATATGTTTGACATAAAAAAGAAAAAGGCGTTCGTGTGCGATCTCGACGGCACGCTTTTCATGGGGCCCGACCCCATAAAGCCAGCCGTCGATTTCGTGATAGAAAACACGAAAAGCGGAAGGTTCAAATACTTCTACCTTACGAACAACACGTCGAAGTGTCCGGAGGAGTACATGAAAAAAATCGCCGGCGCGTCGATCCCCGTCGCGCCGGAGCAGATACTTACACCCCTCATCACGCTCGAATCGTACATCCGCGAGAAAGGATACAAATCGGTGTATCTTATCGCGAGCGAAAAGGTGAAGGCGCACATGGCCGACAGGCTGGCCGACGCCGGGGTTTCGCTCGACTACGACCCGGAGGCGAACGAACTGATCGCGCTCACTTACGACAAGGAGCTGACATACGCGAAGCTTGCCGACGCGACAAGCCTCTGGAACATGAGAAACGTTCCGCCGTCGCCAATGTGTCCCGTGCGCACGAAAAACCAGACGCCCGTCGATTTCGTCGCCACGCACCCCGACAACTGCTGTCCGAGCGAACGCGGCCCGATTCCCGACATCGGCGGCATGATGAAGTTTCTCGAAATCACGAACGGGATGAAACCGAGCCACGTGTTCGGGAAACCGAGTCCCACCCTTCTCGCCCCCGTGCTCGCAGAATTCAAACCGGATGAAATTGCGGTGGTCGGCGACAGGCTCTACACCGACAAGGCGATCGCCGACAACGCCGGCGTCGATTTCGTCTGCGTACTTTCGGGCGAAACGACCCCCGAAGATCTTGCAAACTACAAAGGCAAACCTCCCGCCATAGTGGTGGAAACATTCAACAAGGTTGACAGACAATGACACTCGTAGAAGAAGCTCTCAAGTATACTACCGACACCAAGGCCTGCACCATCGGCGCAGGCGCCGCGGAAGCCGCCGCGGGAATGTTCAAGGATCTCTTCCCCGATGCGAAGAAGGCGATAATCGTCGAGGATCCCCGCACCCGCGCGGTCGCAGGCGAACGCGTGGAGCGTCTCCTGGAAGAAGCCGGGATCGAATGCTCGCGCCATGTCATGTGTCCCGGCGGAGAATATTTCCACGCCGAATACAAGTGGATAGACGAGGTCCGCGGGGCGATCGCCGCGTCCGGCGCGATTCCCGTGGCTGTCGGCTCGGGGACGATCAACGACATCGTGAAGCGGTCGTCGGAAGAAGTCGGCGTCAGGTACATGGTCGTAGGCACGGCCGCATCAATGGACGGCTACACGAGCTTCGGCGCGTCGATTACGAAGGACGGGATGAAGCAGACGCTGTCGTGCAAGGCGCCGCTCGGCTGCATCGTCGACTCCAAGGTTGCAGCGGACGCCCCAAAAGAGATGGTCGCATCCGGCTACGCGGATCTTATCGCAAAGATTCCGGCGGGCGCGGAATGGATTCTCGCCGATGCGATCGGAAGCGAGGCGATCCATCCGATGGCCTGGAAATTCGTGCAAGGGCCGCTGCGCGATTCCCTGTCCGACCCCGAAGGCGCGGCTTCCGGCGACATCGCGGCGACGGAAAAACTTTGTTCCGGCCTTGTAATGAGCGGATTCGCTATGCAGGCCATGGGCTCGTCGCGCCCCGCGTCGGGGACGGAACACCAGGTATCGCACTACTGGGACATGGAAGACCTGTCCCTCGACGGAATTCCAGTGTCCCACGGATTCAAAGTGGGAATCGGAACGCTCATATCCACGAAAACGCTCGAGTTCCTTTTGCGCCAGGATCTTTCCAAACTCGACGTGGACGCCGCCGTCGCCGCCTGGTGGCCTGACTTCGAATCCGTCGCGGCGACATTTCCGAAGGTGTTCGGGAACCGTCCCGCCCACATACAGAGGGCGATGAACGAGTGCCCCAACAAATTCCCGTCCCGCGAACAGCTCCGCTCCGAACTGACTACGGTCAAGAACGCCTGGCCGGAACTGTCCGCCAAAATGAAGGCGCAGATAATGCCCTTCGACGAAGTGCGCGAATGCCTGAAGAAGGCCGGCGCCCCGTACGAACCTGAAATGATCGGTGTAAGCCGCTCGCGTCTGCGCGAAACATACGCAGGCGTTCCATACATGCGCGCGAGGTATTTCTCGATCGACCTGGTGGACAGGCTGGGGCTCATGGGGAGTCTTGAGGAAGAACTGTTCGGCGCAAACGGCGTATGGAAAATTTAAACCGACTTGAAACGAACTTGAAACGAAGGGGCGGACAATGACCGAAACCGTGGAAAAGAGATTCGCGAGATGCCAGTGGAAGTTCATCATCTGCAGCATGATCGCCTACGCGTTCTTCTACATCACGCGGAAAAACCTGTCGATGGCCCAGCCGGGGATGCTTGAAGAGGGTGTAATCTCCAAGGAAGCGCTCGGCGTGATACTGACAGTCCACGGAGTGCTGTACGGGACGAGCCGTTTCGTGAACGGATTTTGGGCCGACAAGCTCAACGGGAGGATATTCATGGCGCTCGGGCTGGTTTTGTCCGCCGCCATGAATTTCCTGTTCGGCTGCTCGTCGCTCGCAATCCTGTTCGCCGTGTTCTGGATCGTCAACGGATGGACGCAGGGGATGGGATTCCCGCCGTGCGCGAAGATGCTGACGCACTGGATACACCCGAAAGAACTGGCGACGAAGATGTCAATCTGGAACACGAGCCATTCGTTCGGCTCCGCACTCGCCCTGGGGCTGTGTTCGCTCCTGTTCGCGCTCGGGTTCGGATGGCGCTGGTGCTTCTACGTTCCGGCCGCGCTCGCCCTTCTCGCGGCGGTGTTCTGCTTTTTCTGCGTCAAGGACGGTCCGCACGAAGAGGGGCTGCCAGAACTGGATCTCTCGGACGTGCGCGGGAGCGGGAACGACGCGGCGGAGCGCAAGGTGACGGACGCCGACAGGCGCAGGCTCGTCTTCCGCAACCGCGTGATATGGATTTGCGCAATCGCGAATTTCTTCGTATACGTGGTTCGCTTCGGCTTCCTGGACTGGGGTCCCACATTTCTAAAGGAATACAAGCATATCGACGTGTCCAAGGGCGGGCTGATGAGCATCGGCTTTGAACTGGCCGCGGTCGTCGGCACGGTATTCGCCGGATGGTTCACGGACAGGGTGTTCAAGGGCCGCGGCATAAGGACGTGCGTATTCTGCATGTTCTTCGCCGGATTGTGTTCGCTCGGATTCTGGTATCTTCCCGACGGCGCACCGATCTGGCAGATGACGCTCCTTATGATGGGAACGGGATTCTTCATCTACGGCCCGCAGGCGCTCATAGGAATCGTCGCTGCGCAGCAAGCCACGAACGACGCGGCGGCGATGGCGAACGGATTCATGGGCATAATGGGGTACGCCGCCACAACAGTATCTGGCATCGGCATCGCGCTTATCAGCAAACACTTCGGCTGGAACGCGGCGCTGCTCTCGATCGGCGCCTTCGCCCTCGTAGGCATGCTCCTGTTCCTTTGCGCCTGGTCCGCGAAAGCGAACGGATACGCGAATAAGTGAGAGAAGAGAGAACTGGGGGAACGAGCGTCCCGCTCGTTTGATGAGGGGATGAGGGAAACTGGGGGGAACGAGCGTCCCGCTCGTTTGATGAGGGGAGAGGGAAACTGGGGGAACGAGCGTCCCGCCCGTTTGATGAGGGAACAGGGAAGAGTGTTTTACACTCTTCTATGCATTCCTGACGATCTTGACGCCGGAGACGGTGCGGCGCTTGGTGGAGAACGCGATGCCGATCAGGGTTATCGGCTTGCCGGAGGGACGGAAGCGGTCGGTGTAGGACTTGTCCTGTATCTGCTCGATCGCCTTCTTCGCCGTTGAGTCGCGCTTCACCTCTATGATGTAGGCGTCCGTCGCGGTCTCGACCGTGAGGTCGATGCGCCCTTTGTGCGTCCTGACCTCGCCGCCGACGTTAATTCCGATAACGCGCAGGACGACGTACATTATCGCCTGCCACGACTGCTCGTTCTGCTTGTCGGTAAGATCATACGGAATCGCCGAGAAGAACTGGCGGAACGCCTCGACGAAAGCCTCGGGGTCGCGGACGAGAAGAGCGTTTACGACTTTCGCCGCGATGTTGACCGTGTCGGACGTCTCCCGGCCCACGTAAACGGCGGAAAGGTCCTTGAGGAACGAGTTCTCGACTTCAAGATTGGGAAATCCGAGCGTATAAAGGCGGATCGCCTCCATCTGTCTAAAACTCTTTATGGTGAGATAGCCTGTCTGAAAGAGAAGCGTGACCGGCTTGATGCGCTCGGGCTCGTACGCGTCGAGGTCGTTGTCGTCGACAGTGAGGTTGGACATGTCTACCGGCTTCTTGCGGAAGAAGTCTATGAGGAACGTCGGTATCGCTGTCTTAGACCACCAGTTGCCGAGTTCCATCACATCAAACGTCATGCCGAGCGAAACGGGATTCACAACGGGCTCGGCGTCCTGGTGGAACCTGTACCCGTCGTACCATTTCACGATGTCCGCAAAAGCGCCTTCGGCGTCCTTGCCCAATTTCGCACCGAGCGCGGCAAGGCTTTGCGGAAAGTTCTTCCGGACTTCCTCGTGCGTATAGCCGAAAAGAGTCGCGACAACGGCGTTGAGCGTGTAGTCCTTCAAGTTGTTGAGGTCGGAGAAGATCGACACCTTCGAGAACTTGCTCACGCCCGTTATGAACGTGAAGCGCTGATATCGCTCCTCGTACTTCATCACTCCGTAGAACGGCTTCAGGAAATCTTTGAACGCGGCCGCAGCGGGCGTGTTCAGCGTCTTCAGGAGAGGCTTGTCGTATTCGTCGACGAGAACAACGCACTGCCCGTCGCCGGATGTCTCCGCCGTCGCGATAATCAGGCGTCTGAACATTTCCGGGAGAGTCGCCGTGCTGTCAATGGACACGCCAAGCCGGCCGGCTTCGCCTTGCAGATAGCTTGTGAGCGCTGCGGCAAGTTCACCGACGGTGTCATACTGCATCGTGCCCATGTCGAGGTGGATGACGGGCCACTTTTTCGACCAGTTCCACTCCGGTTCGATGGCGAGTCCATTGAACAGTTCGCGCTTCCCCTCGAAGAGACATTTGAGCGTCGATACAGCGAGCGACTTGCCGAACCGCCGCGGACGCGCGATGAAGAATTGCGCTCCGCGCGAATCATCGACAAGTTCCTTCAGAATCGCCGTTTTGTCAACGTATGTATAGCCCCTCTTCCGGAGGTTCTCGAACGTGTATATGTCTGTCGCCGCTTTTTCCATGCCAAATATCATATCATAATCGCCGCAGTTTTCCAATCACTAATTGAGGGATGAGAGAACTGGGGGAACGAGCGTCCCGCTCGTTTGATGAAGGAACAGGGAACTGCGAAAGCTGCGTCCAACCAATTCTCTTATCCAAAAAAATGCCTCCCGCTAAATCGCGGGAGGCACAGGGAGGGAACCACTCCTCCCCTCAGGGCGGGAACCACTCCGCCCTAAATCGTCACTTAGCGCCGATGCCGATTTCAGCCTTGAACCTGTGGACGCCGGTTCCGAGCGAAGCAGGATCGATGACGATCGTCTTTCCGGCGCCCTCGCCGCTCGTCTGGCCAGAGACGTCGTTGGAGCCTTCTTTGATGGCGACATCGACATCGACATTGCCGGCGGGCGTGATCGCATCGCCATTCGCCTTTGTCAGAGACAGCTCAATCTTTCCTTCGCTCGTCGGCGCGGCATTCACGATGGGAGCATCGTTCTTGCTGGTTGGATTGAGTCCGAGCGCATAGCTCTCGAAGTAGTTTAGACCGTTGTCGCACGTTCTTTCAGCAGTCGGGCTGATCAACGCCTGAACCGCGGAAGCCTTCTCACCGGCGAGGTATTCGCTGACGAAATCGGCCGAAACCGCAACGTTCGTCACATTCCCTTCCGTTCCGACGTCGGCCATGTATCCGGTCAGGAGGTTCGCGCCTTCGATAGACACGAAGGAGCCGCTGCCGTTGTACTGGACCTGCCTCATGCCGGAGGCGCCCTTCGCGAGGTCGAAACCGGAGACGCCCGCCGCGTTTGTCAGCGAGTAGACCGTCTCGTCCTTGCCGATCGTCACGTAGAACTTCTGGACGCCGTAATCGATCCTGAGGCCGACGGTATACCGCTGCTCGTCTTCAGGCGCTCCAAGGCCGTTGTTGCCGACATCGACCCACGCGGGGCCGGCGGTATAGACCTGGAACGTATTGCCGGATTCGCCGGCGTTGATCCTCAGCGCGGCCTGTGCTTCAGGATCGACTGCGGCCGCAGGATTTGCCGCGCCGCCGAATGCGACGACTGTCGACACTGTCACCACGTCGCCCGTCGACACTCCTGTCGCGGCATAGATGTTCGTTCCGGAGAAGGAGGCGTAGTCGTTGTCGCCGTAAACCGGAGTCACCGCCGCCCCGTCGCCGTCGGTCCAGGATCCGACACCGGTCGCGGTCTTGTTGTAGAGCATCCATCCGCTTCCGTCGACGACGGTGCCCTTCTTCTGATCCGACGTGCCGCTCGTACCGCCTGTCGCCGCACCGGTCGCCGTGATCGTATACGCGACGCCGCTGCCAAGCTCCGTATTGCTTACGTCGACATTTTCGAACGTAACCGTACCCGCGCTCCCGGCATCGGCAACGTAATCCTTGCCCTGAACTGTGAGCGTGTACGTACCCGCGCCCCCGACCGTCGCCGTCACATCGGCATTCGTATACGACGCATAGTATTCGAACGTCACATCAGAGATGGAGGCATTCTGGACGGTAGCGACCGAATACGTCGATCCCGTAAGTTTCACATACGAATTCGCGACCGTCGTCGTAGGCGTAGGCGAGAGCGTCACATCCGTAAGAGATATTGTGTCGTTCGCTCCGAGCGTTATCGGGCTTGCAGATGTGATAGAAGCCTGGACGCCAGTAAATGTCACAGCACCGCTCACCTGCAACCCCGCAACAGAAACAGTCGTGACCGTGATTGAAGCGCTGCCGTTGACTGCGGCCGTATCCACGGACGAAGGCGAGCGAGAAGCCGTCGCACCGCTTGCAGTTCCTACAGCCCAGTTTGCCCGCTTGTTCCAGACATTGTCGGTATTGCCAGTCCAGACATAAGTCGTGGGCTTTTCGGATTTCGTATAGGTGACGATGCCGTTCGCATCCGCGTCTCCCTCGTTCAATTCGTATTCCGTAGAAGCAAGCGTCACGTCAACAGTCGCGTCGTTCAAGCACTTGACCTTTACAGACAATACGCTCCATGCCGTCTTTGCCGGATTGACCGTAACTACAACACCGGCACCAGTATAGACTTCAAAATAATCGTAGATAACGTTCCCCAGTATGTGTTCGTCAATATCGTCGAAAGCGAGCTGCGCGGTCTTGAAATAGACTTTGCTCGAATCGGTTTTGACGATCGCCGCCTGACACATGGCGAGGATATTGTTGTTTTCGGTATCGACATAATACCCGGCGGGGCAGGTCGCGTTCGGGTCGAGAATCGTGACTTCTTCGTACGTATGGTTGTCCGCGACCGCCGCGTCGATCGCCTCCTGGATCGTTTCGTAATCCTTCCCGCCGTACGATGCCACATACGTTGAGAACGAAACCTTGAGCGCGTTGCCATCGACCGAGAGCTTGCCGCTCTGACCGCTTGCAAGCGCGAACGTCGAGTCGTCGAGACCCGATGCGGTCATGAGGACTTTCGTGCCCGTCTGCTTGAGCGCGGAGACATCCACCGTCACCTTACCTTCGGCGGGGCACGTCACCGTGCCGCTGACGGCAAGACCGTTCTCATCGCTCGCGAACGCCTTGAACGTCGAGCCGGCATTGAACGTCAAAGCCCCCGTGAGCGTCCCCGTGCCGCCGAACATCCCGGAGACGGTTACAGGGCCCTGCCATGTACCAGTCAAATTGACCGAACCGTCTACCGTCAAAGCGTCTGTCCAATTGGCCTGATCCTGGGTGCCCGCAAGCGTCAACGTCCCGGTAGTGGAATCACCAGGGGCGACCACTATTGTCGCGAGACGATCGTCGCCGCCTTTGAAGATGCCGCTCCAAACGCCATCCTTGGCCTGCTTGATTGTGAGCGTCTTGTTGTAACCGCCAAGGTCTGAACGCAGGTTCTTTGTGCCGGAAAGACTACCAATCACCTTGTTATCCTGTCGGAAAACGATACCTTCCGTTTGTTCTGCAACGATTGAGAGCGTGTCGGCGGGAGAAGTGTACGGGAATCCACGATATCCAGTGCCGTTGAACTTGATCGTCCCCGTCCCCGTCACGTTGCCATAGTTGTAGGTATTGCTATTGCTCTCGTCCACACTGCTCGTGCTGGTCAACTCAAGAATGCCAGTATCATTGATGACCATAGGTGTGCCGCCGCCCCATTTGCCGCGGCCCGTTGCCTTGAGCGTGCCATCAACCGTAATGCCGGCTGTCGTCCAGAGCGCACCGCCATTTAGGGTTATAACACCGCCTTCATCAACAAACAGTCCGCCCACAGGATTCCACTGCGTGGAGCTCGAAACTGTGAGAACTCCGCCATCTGCAACTACAAGCGAACCTGACGCGAAAGTCCGTTCCGTTGACGTAGAGCCTACCACGACGCGATTATTCGTGCCGGTGACCACAATAACACCAGCGAACTCAGATGCGTCGCCGGTGAAATAGAAGTTGCGGTTGCCGCTGCCACCCGTATTCACCGTAAAAGTGCCGGAGCCGGTAAGCTTGGCGGGGACGTAGAAAGCACCGCTGGAGTAATTACCATCGACCGTCCAGCCGCTGGAACCGATATCGATGCATTTTACGGCATGAGGGGCGTCGTCAGGCTTGGTCTGGAAATAACTTGTGGTTCCATTGAGGCGGACCGTCGATTCCGCATTGCCGAAATTCTTGGCACTCCACACACCCATGTTGCAGTCGCGGAACTCAAACACGCCCGTCCATTTTGTGGAATCCGTGAGGCCGAGCGCCGTAGGCGCAGTAACGTTGCCGTGATTCGTGATGCCGGTGCGCACGAGCGTGCCGGAGCCTGTTACGGCATTGGTAATTGCATTGTCGGTAGAATACGCCAGCGTGCCTTTAATGCGGAATCCTACGCCCGTTGTCCACGTTTTGCCGGAAGCGATAGTAGCCGATGCGGTGCTCACAATCTCTATGGTGCCGCTTCCTTCTGTACCGTTGTTTGCTGCAGTATTATCGCCCCCTAAACCGATTCGCTTACCTGTGACATGGAAAACGCCGGTAAAACCGGAAGCTTCTGTAAACGTGATTAACTGTCGACATCCTGTATTGCCGACATCATAGAATGTTCCAGTACCTTTGAGCGCACCAAACGTGGTCTTACGCCCGGAATAGCCATTGTTGTTGTACCAAGCGTAGTTGGTGCCATCATCCTCAAGAATCAGAGTCCACGCCAATGTGCCGGTATCGCACCAGCCGCGAACATTGGTGAACTTGACGAACGAATTGGCATTGCCCCAGTTATTCATGACATTATTGTCGGCATTCCCACTGTCTGTTCCGATTACGCCGACTCTTGTGGTATCGCCGCCTGTCCCATAGTTCTTAATCCACACCGTGCCTGTCCAGTTGTCGGAATCAGTCCAACCTTTGTCAGTCGGGGGAACCTCGACGTCGTATATCGCCGTTCCTTTGCCGATCACGGTCGTCGCGGCAAGACGGGAAGAATTCATCACAATAGCGGAGTTATTTTCGATTTCAAGGACATCGGTGGTGATTGTGCCCGTGCCATCAAGCGTGAGCGTTCCCGTGCCGCTGATGATGACCTTTTCATATTCCTTGTCGGCATCGACCGTGTACGTCGTCGCACCTGTGACAGGTATGACGAGCTCCGTATCGCTTACAACGACTTCAACGACCTGGATGGCCGCGAAGCAACCACGGACGGAAGCGGAATTTGCCGTACCCACGCGATGCGCAACCATAGTGGCGGTCGAGCCGGAAAGAATGCCCGAAACAAGCGTGTTCACGCCCTCGGCGATCGCGTTGGCGCTGTTGCTTGCGCCAGAGTTGCCCCACGATGTGGTGCCGATCGCCTGGACGCCGTCAACATATGTGAAGTCCGTTCCATTGATTGTATCATAGCCGAACGGCAAATTGTCCGAATCAGTGGAATGATAGACGATCAAGCGGTAGTTGGCATAGGGAATGCCAGTAATGGTGACGGTCGGTGTAGCCGTGTTACTGCCCGTTGCGCCGCCTTCATCGACATAGCCATGTAACGGATTGCTGCCGGCGTCGAGACTGCTGCACTGGTGAACGCCCCGGTGTCCAGAAACCGTCACGCTCACGCCCGAAGCGGTAGAAGCAACGCCTGTGGAATCGATGGAGGCGACCGTGCTGAAGGTCCGCTCGGTGTTATCGTTGAGAATCGTGAAGTTGTTCCAGGACATTCCCGGAACCGCATAACCGGAAAGACCCACTTCCCCTGCGGTCGTAAGGCCGTTGCCGTTCGTGAAATTGATGTTGATGGAAGGCGTGTAGCCCGTGACGGCACTCGGAGCGCCATCAACATAATAGAGGACGATGCCGTCCGTGCACTGGACGATTTCGCAGGTGCCGACCGCATCATCAGCAGTGGTGAGCACAGAAGACGTGTTCGCAATAGTCGCGCCAGACTGGCGCACAGCCGTCACGCCGACAAGCTTCTTGAGCGTTGTGCCGTCGGTGTCATAAACCTTGATAGCGGCGTCGGCGGTGAAGGTCTTTGTGGAGGAAGTGAAAGAAACGAGCGTCTTGGACGAGACCTGCGAAGTGCCTGTGAGCGTGACGTCGGCCTGTTTGATGACGTGAGCGCCGTTGCCTGTGACCGAGATGCCGGCATTGAATGCGACGCTACCCGTGCCAGTCAGGTAGTAGTGAAACGGCATTGATGATCCATCGCCGTTACTGGAATCGGAAAGAGCCTCAGACCAAGCGATGCCACCCATTTTTGCGGAATATAGACTTAGTGGCGACGAGTTTACGAGCTTCGCATTGGCCATATGGCCAATTGTGCATTGAGATGTTCCATCAACGGTTATCCACATTGGCGTATTATTGCCCTGGAGCTTCTGGAGATTGTTCAGCTTGACATTTGCGCCCTTATAGAGTCCCATCCTGAGATTCCAGCCCTCAACTGAAAGCCCGGCTGTTATATTAATGCTATTTACGCTGGCATCGAAGAGGATGGGATCCCACAGATTGCTATTTGTGACACCCGGGACAGCCGAGGGATTGGCACCTTCCGAATTTTGCCAGTACTGTGTGCCGTTCCAGATATGTGTCGTTCCAACGAACTTGTAGGTGTACGTTTCCTCTTTGCCGGTGACAGGGTTGGTCATTTTAAAACCTGCCCACGCCCCGCCGGCCGCGAGGGCGGCGAGCGCTGCGACGGCGAGGCGCGTTGAAACGGCCTTGGGGAGATAACGGGCAATTTTCGCCCACCCCCCTGCGATTCTCTCGATTATGTTTTTCATGTCATTTCCCCCTTTGGTTGTTTGAATGGTTTGGTCGGTGGTTGAAAAATGGTTAAGTTTCCGTGTCGTCGATTTCTCTGTCTAGGAACTCGGTTGGCGTCAAGACGGGGATCTTTGCACTCAACGAAAACAAAACAGACATTATCTGGGTCGCCATGTTTCCGTTCCTTTCCACCTGTACCTGTTGTTGCCGTTGCTTTCGGGTAAGTGGTTTAGATGCAACGCCACAGTAGTTGACTTGGCGATTGAGCGAGGACAGCCTTCTTCAAGGAACGACGAAAGAACACCCCAGGCCGCGAAACCGCCCGCGCGCATTCCTTTGATCGATGTTTTCATGTTTCGTTCCTTTCTTTAAGCTCTGCCGCTCGGCCGCCGGAACGAAAAAAGTAAACCTCTCTTTCGCATTTCACGCGAGGCCCTGAGAATGCCCTGATGGAAATACCAAGAGAGGAAGTGCGCTATGCACTTTCCCTGCCAAGGTATCGTCCATCATGAAATTTCTCAGGTTTCGCGCGACGACAGCTTTGCAGTTATGCAAATTGTTGCGTCCGGGGGTGGAAAAGAGTTGTCGCCTCGCACTAGCAAGACGTTGCTCTTGTCAGTTCCCGAACTATATCACTCCGGACGATTACCATCCAAAGTACTTGTATTCTATCACATGTCCATCTAAAAAATCAAGAAGTAATTTTCCGGGGTGTGCATCTGCGTTTTTCGCCAGAGCCTATTTGTATCGGGAAACAACTAGAACAGCCGGTAAAAACAAGTTGTTTCAACTATGTTGTTTCCGATCACCAGAAGGAGAGGCGGTGAATTAAGGAGATGCACCCATTTTTTTGGTGGGCGCAACGGGTCTGCGGCCGGACTAAATACGGGATGGAAGGACGTCGCCCTACAGAAGGTTCCACGGAATCGCCCAAGTGCCGTCATCGAGCTTGTAGGCGTCGCCGCCGGCGTAGATGATCGCGCCCGTAGCCGCAGAAGTTCCGTATGTCTCCCGAAACGCGCGGATGCCCCTCATATCGTATGCGTTCAGAGAGTCCTTGCACTTGACCTCGAACGGATGGAGTCGTCCGTCGATTTCGAGTACATTGTCAACCTCCGCTCCCGCGTCTGTCCTCCAATGATAGTGTCCAACGGTTCCGGCAAAGGGGAACAATGCTTTCCTTATTTCGTTTCCCACAAAAGTTTCAAACATCGCTCCCCGTTGCGGCGCCGAAAGAATCGCCTCCGGCGATGACAACCTCAGCAGATGGGCCATGATGCCAGTGTCTGACAAAAGTCCTTTCGGCTTTCCGCAGATTCTTTTTATCGCATTCCCCTTTAGCGGCGGAAGCTCATGCCACTGGAACGTCGCCTTGAGAATGGACAGCCACTTCTCGGCCGTTGCTGGAGCAATGCCAATTTCCCGACCGAGTTGCGCCCTATTCACGACCTGGCCGGACAAAGCCGCGCAGAGAGAGATAAACCGGGCGAATTTGTCCACATCCTCCACGCGCCCGGCGATTCTGACGTCCCTCTCCAGATACGTTAGAATGTAAGATGAATGATAACGCCCAACCTGCCTGACCGGAAACCGCACGGCATCCGGCAAACTTCCACGCCAAAGAACTTCCATAAGCGAGCCGCCTGCCGTATTTTCACGGAATTGTGCTGAATCCCAGACACCCCCGTTATTCAAAAACCGTGTCAGCAACGGGATCGTTTCACCCACGGAACGGCTGCGTTCCGAAACAGAGTACGACTCCAATTCAAACACTGTCACTCGACCCGCCATGCTTTCCGCAACCTGTTTAAGCAACAATGGGTTCTGCGATCCGGTCAGCAAATACCGGACTGCATTCCCACCTGCATCCATTCGTCTTTTCAGTGCTGGAAATAATTCTGGAGCATATTGCACTTCATCAAGTATCACCGGCGTCTCTATACTTTCGAGGAAAAGGTCCGGACTGCTTCTTGCCTGCATGATGTCGCGGACAGGATCAAATGTTATGACGCGAAAATCAGGGAAAAGGTGACGCAACAAAGTGGTCTTGCCTACCTGGCGAGCACCAATAACAAGAATTGCCTTTGAAAATTCAAAAGAATTCTTTATTTCCCGCTCGATATTGCGTATATTGTATTCCATCGCTCTTCTTCTGTAAAATGAAAGTACATTGAATTATATCATATTCAGTTTATGTTTTGCAAGCCACTTTTCATGTGGTGCATTTTTTCACATCTGCGTTTTTAGCTAGAGCATATTTGTATCGGGAAACAAATACAGGTTTAGACATATTGACCGGAATCTGCAATTGCCTTTGGCGGGCAATCGCTCAAATCACTCCGGCAGATCGAACCAGTTGTAGCCCGAGTTGCCGCAGACCTCGACGACGGTCGCGGCGATCGGATGGTTCCAGCCGGGACGGCGGGCGAGCGCCTTCTTGTACGCGTACGCCTGATCTACGGTCTCCGCGTCCGGCTCGGAACGTCCGAGTACATTACCCTTCCCGGCAGCCGCGTTCGTGAAATACTTGAACTCGATGACCATCGCAGGCCTGGCGGAGCCGGGCTTCGGAATCGCAAGGAAGTCGCATCGGCCTTCGGAAGAATTGTACTCCGTCTCGAAAGAATAATATGGAGCAAGCCAGTCGAGACAGCGCGAGGTGAACGTGGTGCGGAAGAAGTTCTCGTTCATCTTGTCGAACGCCTGCGCCGGGATGCGCGCCTTCACGTAGTGCAGCCAGTAGGCGTCGAAAAGCGCCTTCCACGTGCCGTCTGCAAGCGCGAGCGACTCGACGGCGTCGCCGAAGGCTCTGCGCGCCTCGTCGACGTTCGTGACCTCGGAAAGCTCGTCGTAATAGTCGACGAACATGTTCTTGATCGTCAGGTTGGGGATGTCGAGGCGGAACGGACTCCGGAACGTGAGAAGTCCGAGATAGTAGAGCGCATACGGAAAGAACTCCTTCGAAAAGAACTTGGCGCGCCCGAACTTCGCGGAGAGCCCTCCAGGGTCCGCGCGCTCGCCCTCGCCGCGTTCAACGTAGGCGCGGACCTTCTCCAGGGCATTCGCGTTTGTCTGCGCGAGGCGGCGGAACCAGCCGACGTCGGTGCGCACGTTCGCGTCGATGACGAGCGACGGCTGCCTGCCCTTGTTGGACACGAAGTTGAAGAGGTACCAGTTGCAGATTGTAGAGTTGTAAAGCGGCTCCGCGTCAGGCACGAAGCAGTACCCGTCGTAGAACGCCTTGAGATCCGCAAGCACCGCTTCCCGGTTGGAACGATCAAAGCCATGTTCCGCGTAGATGTCATCCACATACCGCTCGACCTGGGCCTGCGTGAAGCCAGCGAGGTTCAGAAGTTCCGAATTGAGGCTCACGACCGTTCCGACGTTGAATCCACTCGAGAGGTCGTCAAGCGTGATCGGAAGTACGCCCGTGAAGTACGTGCGTCCGACCGTTCCGTCAGCAAGCCCCGCCTTCAAGGACTTGAAGAAGGCCTTGAGGAACGACTCCCGCGCCGCGTCGCCCTTCGCATCGTGCCCGCAAACGGCGTTGTACTCGATGTCGCGGCCGGACACGACAAGCTCGTTCGTGAAGTTGTCGTATTCGTCGATGATTACGTACAGGGGCGGAAGACTGTTCTCCCGGATGACCTCGCGGACCTTGTCGATGCATTCCGCGGGGGCTGTGGCCGTCTTGACCCCGCTCCAATCGGCAAGTTCCCTGTATTTGACTGTCAAGTAGTTGACGGCGCCTTTGACATTGCTCCAAAAGCGATTTTCAATCTCCGCGAGCGTCCCGACCTGAATGGTGGAGAAGTCCAACTGGAGAACAAGGAACGAGTTCCTGAGCGGCGTCGGATTGCGCCCTATGTCCATCTTGCCGAACAGCTCGTCGAAACGGTCTTTGAGGTTGATATCGTAGTAGTGCGCGAGCATCGAGCAGACAACCGACTTGCCGAACCGCTTGGGACGGAGGAATACAGGCGTCTTGATTGCCTCAAGTTCGCGGATATAGCCGGTGTTGTCCACGACAAAACATTCGCGGACAAGTTCCGCCCAGTTCATTACGCCATACGGTATCTTGCGCTTTTTTTCCATGCCGCATATTATAGCAAATTCCGCCAATGTCCGCAATGTCCCGTTTCAGGACACGCTTATGTAGCAAAAAATGCCGATTTCGCGCCATTTCATGGCGGGAATGTCTGATATGGATGTTTCCGCTACGCGCGATATGCGTAGCCCGCGCCGCGTGCGCCGGTTATCCTGTTCGAAAAATCGCCCAGCTTCGCCTTGAGCCTGCTGACAAGCGTACGGATAGCCCTGACATCCCCGACATATCCGTCGCCGCGCAGCTCTGAGAAGATTTCCTCCGGCGTAAAAAACCTGCCGGGGCTTTCCGTGAGCATTCTGAAAAGCATCGCCTCGGACTTGGAGAGCGCGCTCACTGTCCCGCCCGCCGACACCGTCATGCGCGCGGGGTCGAATTCGATTCCCTCGAGATGACGCTCGCGGCGTTCCAGCCGCCGCGCGAACGCGTCCGACCTTCTCAAGGCCGCCCCGATCCTCGCGACGAACTCCTCCGGACTCTGCGTCTTGGATATGTAGTCGTCCGCCCCGAATCCGAACGCCATCACCTTGGTCTCTTCGGTCGGCGCGGCCGTAAAGAAAAGAACAGGCGCGAGAGAATCCAATCTGCGGATCGCCGCGCATGCGGACAATCCGTCCATCACCGGCATCATCACGTCGAGAAGCACGAGATCCGGCCTTGACCGGCCGAAGGATTCCACAGCCTCTTTCCCGTTGCGCACGGCTTCGACGATATATCCGTGCGGCTCCAGAAGCGCGCAATACGCGCGGCGGATCGACAATTCGTCGTCCGCGAGGAGTATTCTCCTGCGCTGTATCATTCGGAACGCTCCAGGTTCATCGACGAGGGGCCGGACGTCGGGCGCGGTTTGAACGCCGACCCATTCTCGACCTCCCTGCACATCGTCAGAACGTCCGTCCAGTTCGAAAGCCTGTCGTTGCGGTCTTTCACGAGCATCGCCTCGAGCATCTGGCAGAATCCCTCGGAGATCGACGGACAGTAGACCCTGGGATCCTTCGCTTTGCAATCGACCGAGCAGTGCGCGCGCATCATATCCTCCGCATCCCGTCCCGGGAAAAGGACGCGGCCGGTCGAAAGGTGGTAGAGCGTCGCCGCCAGAGAATAGATGTCCGCGCGGCAGTCGGGTTCGACATCCCCGTATATCTGCTCCGGAGAAATGTACGCGGGCGTCCCCATGACCTGGTCGGGCACGTCCTTCTGTCCGTCGTTCAGCCACTTGTACCTGTAGCAGAGACCGAGGTCGGTCAGTTTGACGACCCCTTCGCGGTTGATCATTATGTTTTCGGGCTTTATGTCGCAGTGGACCATGCCGTGTTCGTTCCACGCGTAGTCGAGAGCCGTTGCGATTGATTCACAGATCAGCAGGCAGTCGGACTCCGGCAGGTGCTGTTTCCTCCGCAGGAGATCCCCGAAGTTGTAGCCGTCCACATACTCCATCTCGAAATACCAGAACCCGTTCGAGCGGCGCATTCCGTAGCTCTTTACGATGCACGGGTGGGAAATCTCCTCCATCGCCTTCTCCTCGGCGATGAACTGCTCGAGATCCGATTTGTTCTCCGTGAGGCCGGTGTCGAGAATCTTGACGGCCACGATTTCGTTGCGCTGCAGATCCATCGCCTTCCAGACCGTGGACATCCCGCCCTCGCCTATCTGGTTGACGAGGCGGATGTCCTGAAGCTGTATATCCATCGGGGTGGCTGGCATCTTCATTTTCCGGCGTTCCATTCGTTCAGTTTTCTGTGCAGCGTGCGTCTCGATATCCCGAGCTTTTCGGCGGCGAGCGTCTTGTTGTACCGCGACTCGGCGAGAGTGGCGAGTATCTTTTCCTTCTCGGCGTCCGCGAGCGTCATGCCCGGCCTTGCGGCGGGCGCAGCCGCAGGAACCGGCACCGCGGCGGCGGCCGGCGCGGCCGCCGGAGCAGACGCCGACGCCGCCGCGATTTCAGGCGGGACGTCCTGCGCGGAAAGCCGCCTGCCGTCCGAGAGCACGACCATCCTTTCGATCGCGTTTCTCAACTGCCGGACATTCCCCGGCCAGGAGTAGTTTTCAAGAAGTTTCATCGCAGACTGGTCGATTCCCGGGTTGTCCATCGAATTCGCCTTCGAAAACTCCTTGAGAAAGCGCGAAACGAGAAGCGCAATGTCGCCGGGCCGGTCCTTGAGCGCCGGCATGCGTATGTCTATCACATCGAGACGGTAGTAGAGATCCTCCCTGAACTTGCCTTCGGCGACGTATTCGCGCAGATTCCTGTTCGTGGCGGCGACAAGCCTGAAATCGACGGGTATGTCTGCATTGCCGCCTACGCGCTGTATCGTGCGCGTTTCGAGCACGCGCAGAAGCTTGACCTGCGTCGAAAGATCGATCTCCGTGATCTCGTCCAGAAAAAGCGTGCCGCCGGACGCCGCTTCGAACCGCCCGATCTTCTGCCTTTCCGCGCCGGTGAAAGCGCCCTTCTCGTGTCCGAAAAGCTCCGACTCGATAAGCGTCGGGGAAAGCGCGGCGCACTCGACGGCGACGAACGGGCCGGACGAGCGCGGCGAAAGATCGTGAAGAGCCCTTGCGACAAGTTCCTTGCCCGTGCCGGAAGGTCCTTCCACGAGGACGTTCGCCGACGATTTAGCCGCCTGTGCTATGAGTTTGTACACCTTCTCCATCGCGGGGGAACTGCCGGTGAAAGCGTCGAGAGCCTTGCGCTCTTTCGCCTCGTCCTCGTATTCGGCGAGACGCTTTTGCAGCGAATGCTTCTCTATCGCCTTCTGCACGCGGATCTCCATCTGGGAGATGTCGGTTATCGGTTTGGTAAGGAAATCGTCCGCCCCCTGCTTCATGGCGTCCACTGCGAGATCTATCTCGCCGAAAGCCGTCACCAGAATGCACGCCAGCGACGGATTCGCGGCCTTGGCGGCCTTTATCAGTTCGACGCCGTTTTCGCCCGGCATTTTGAAGTCCGTTATCAGCAGGGCGATCGACGGATCCGCGGCGAGCATGCTCTTCGCGGCGGCGGCGTCCGGGGCGAGCATGCATTCGCCGGTCGCGGAAAGGATTTTCGCCATCACCTCGCGCGTCGGCTTCTCGTCGTCAACGATCAGAATTTTCGGTTTGGCCATGCTTATCCCTCCAGCGCGCGTATGCGGCGTTCTATGCGCGGAATGCGAATCGTGAATTTCGCGCCCTCACCGGGTTTCGACTCCACCGATATGCTCCCGCCGTGGTCGCGGACGATACGCTGCGATATCATGAGCCCCAGACCGGTGCCGTGCTCCTTCGAGGTCCTGTAAGGTTCGAAAAGATGCGCCACCTGGCCGGGATCCATCCCGGGACCGTCGTCGCGGATCTCGGCTATGACGTCCGTGTCGTCGCTCGAAAGAGCGATCGAAATCATCCCGCCGTCATTCACGGCCTCGAGAGAGTTTTTGAGAATGTTGAAAAAGACCTGCTCCATCTGAGCGGTGTCGATCGCCACGGCCGGGATGGAGCTTTTGAGATCGAGCGTCACGGCTATGCGGCGCTCCTCGAACTGCGCGCTCATGGACGCCAGACAGTTCTTGATCGGATCGGCTACGGACGCGCGCGCGAGGTTCGGCTTCGACGGACGCAGCGCCTGCAGGAATCCGTGGATTATGCCGGCGAGCCTGTCGACCTGCCTGAGACACTCGTCGATGCCGGCGTCCGCGCCGCGCTCCCTTTTCAGAAGCTGCAGATTCAGCGAAAGCGCGTTCAGAGGGTTCCCTATCTCGTGAGCCACTCCGGCGGCGAGGTCGCGCACGGCTCTCGTCGCGCCCGCGCGCAGTTCCTCCTCCGTGCGCTCGCGCTCCGCCGTGACGTCGCGTATGTACACCAAAGCGCCGGACGTCTCCATCGGGACGCACTGCACTTCCAGCGCCCGCGCCTCGGGATAAGTGACGGACATCTCCCGCTTCGACGCGCGGTCGGGCGCTATGCCGAGCGAACCGACCGCCTCGGACGGATCCATGCCGAGCAGACGCGAGGCTGCGGGATTGGATTTTACGACGGCGCCGGACGCGTCGAGAACGACTATCCCGATCGATATGGTGGTGAAAAGAGCGTCAAGCGAGGCGGCCTCGTCGGACAGCCTCGCATACTGTTCGCGAAGGCGGCCTGCGTCCATCTTGGACATGTGCCGCCTCACGCCATCGAAAAAGCCTTTCATTCCCTGAGAGCCGCCTCCGCTTTCGCGTTGTCGCTGAAACGGAACACCAGAACCGCCTTTCCACCGTCGCCGGGCGCGTAGGCGTACGAATATTCGATGTCGACGCCGGCCGAGTCGAAACGCTCCATGAGTTCCGCCATCCCGCCGGGGCGGTCGGGCACGGTAGCGACGACCACTTCCGTCTCGCGCACGGCGAATCCGGCCGCCGCGAGAGTCTCGACCGCCTTCGGATGGTCGTCCACTATCATGCGGACGATTCCGAAATCGGCCGTGTCCGCGAGGGACATCGCGACGATGCTGACTTCTTTCGCCGCAAGCGCGCGGCAGATCGCCGCCAGACGTCCCGGTTTGTTCTCGACGAATACGCTTATCTGCTTGACTGTCATTGTCCTTTCCTCCTGTTGTCGATTACGCGCTTGATTTTGCCTTCGCTTCTCGGAAGCGTTCCGGGGCCGACGAGAGTGATCCTCGGCGTGAGACCGATTATGGATTTCACGGCTTCGAGAACCTTGCGGCGCAGATTCTCCATCGCGCCAACGTTGTCCGTGAACGCCTCCTGCGTAACTTCGACCTTGATCTCGAAAAGGTCGAGCGTGTCGGTGGACGAAAGCACGATCTGATAGTGCGGCGCAACTGACGGCACGCGCAGGAGCCCCGCCTCGATCTGTCCGGGGAATACGTTGACGCCGTGGATGATCAGCATGTCGTCGCTTCTGGCCGAAATGCGGTCCATCACGCGCATCGTCCTCCCGCACGGGCATTTTTCGGTCCGCAGACGCGTAAGGTCGCGCGTCCTGTAGCGGATCATGGGAGTGCCGCGCCTTGAAATCGTGGTGAAAACGAGTTCGCCCACCTCGCCGTCGGGAAGCGGCTCCAGGGTTTCCGGGTCGATTATTTCCGGATAGAAATGGTCTTCCCAGATGTGCAGGCCGGTGCGGAACTCGCAGTCGCCCGCGACGCCCGGCCCGGCGATTTCGGTCAGACCGTAAATGTCGTGCGCGACGATGCCCGTTTCGCGCTCGATGTTGTCGCGCATCTCCACCGTCCACGGCTCCGCGCCGAAAATGCCGTGACGCAGTTTCGTGTCGCGCCTGAAATCGACGCCCTGCTTGCGCGCCTCGTCCATTATGCGCAGGAAATACGACGGCGTGCACGCGATGGCCGTGACACCGAGATCTCGCATCAGCATGACCTGCCGCTCGGTGTTGCCGCCCGACGTGGGCAGCACCGCGCACCCCATCCCCTCGCCGCCGTAGTGGAGGCCGAGACCGCCGGTGAAAAGTCCGTAGCCGTACGACACCTGCAAAACGTCCGACGCGTTTATGCCGTACATCGCAAGACACCGCATCGCGCCGTTCTGCCAGACCGCTATGTCGTCGGGCGTGTTTGTTATGCAGATCGGCTTTCCGGTCGTTCCGCTCGAACAGTGGAAACGCGCCGTCTCCAGCATGGACGCTCCGTTTAGCCCCAGCGGATATTCGTCGCGCAAATCGATTTTCTTCGAAAAAGGAAGAAGCCTGATGTCTGAAAGCGTCTTTATGTGCCGCGGCTCCACGCCGAGCTCCTCGCATCTTCTGCGGAACAGCGGAACGCGCTCGTACGCGTAGAGAACGGTCGCTTTGAGGCGGTGCAGCTGCAAAGCCCTGAGGGACTCGACAGGCAGATAGTCCATGGCGGATACGGGATGGATCGGCGAGCCGTTGTCGAATGACAGACTTGGATATACCATGTTAGGTTTACTCCTTGATTTTTCAGAATATTATATCAAAGCGACGGAAATCCGGCAAGAAAAAACATGGCACATATTGACACAATAAGAGACAAAACTGCCCGCTTCCCCGCCTAATCCACTTTTGGCACGGTGAATGCTTGAAGAATCGCAGCGAAAGGAGATTTAAACCATGAATGCAACTTACGAACCGCCGGAAGACAATGAAAAGTGCCTTGAAAAATACGGCAGCGACCTGACGGAGCTCGCCAGGACGGGAAAACTGGATCCCGTTATAGGCCGAGACACCGAAATCCGCGATGTCATAAGGATTCTTTCAAGAAAGACGAAGAACAACCCGGTCCTCATAGGAGAACCGGGCGTCGGGAAAACCGCCATAGTCGAAGGCCTCGCCCAGCGTATCGTCAGGGGGGACGTCCCGGACGGGCTGAAGGAGAGGACCGTCTTCTCCCTCGACATGACCGCACTGATGGCGGGCGCGATGTACAGGGGACAGTTCGAGGAGCGTCTCAAGGCCGTGCTGAAAAAGATAAAGGAATCGGACGGGAAGATCATCCTGTTCATCGACGAGATACACACAATCGTCGGAGCGGGAAAGACGGAGGGATCGTCCGACGCCGGAAACATGCTCAAACCCATGCTAGCGCGCGGGGAACTGCACTGCGTTGGCGCGACGACTCTCGACGAATACCGCAAATACATGGAGAAGGACGCCGCGCTGGAAAGGCGTTTCCAGCCGGTGATGGTCGATCCGCCCTGCGAGGAGGACGCGATATCGATTCTCCGCGGCATCAAGGACCGGTTCGAGAAGTACCACAACGTGAGAATCCGCGACGATGCGCTGGTCAGCGCAGTCGCGCTCTCGTCGCGGTACATCCAAGACAGGTTTCTGCCCGACAAGGCGATCGATCTTCTCGACGAAGCCTGCGCCAGGATCAGAACGGAAATGGACTCCTGTCCGCAGGAGCTCGACGGCATATCGCGTCACTTGAGGCGGCTCGAGATCGAAGAAATCGCCCTCAAGAAGGAAAAGGACGAGACTTCCAAAAAACGCCTCGAAGAGCTGCGCAAGGAACTGGCGGAACTGCGTGAGAAATCAGACCGCCTGACCGCGCAGTGGAAGGACGAGAAAGCGAAGCTCGAGCAGGTGAAAAAGGCGCGCGAGAAACTCGACACGGCCCGCAACGCCTTCGAGATCGCCCTTTCACGGGGCGACAACGAAACCGCCGCGCGCTACAAATACGGCATCATTCCCGGAATCGAGGAGGAGATCAGAAAACACGAGGAAGACGTGAAAGCCCTCGGAGCCGGCGCGCTTCTGCGCGAAGAGGTGACGGGCGACGAAATCGCCGAGGTCGTCTCGCGCTGGAGCGGCATACCGGTCATGAAACTGAAGGAGGGCGAGCGCGAGAAACTCGTCCGCCTGGCCGACACTCTCCACAAGCGCGTCATCGGGCAGGACAAGGCGGTGGAAGCCGTTTCCGACGCCGTCCTGCGCTCTCGCGCCGGAATAAAGAACCGCAACAGGCCCGTCGGCGCGTTCCTCTTCCTCGGCCCCACTGGAGTCGGCAAAACGGAACTCGCAAAAGCTCTGGCCGCCGAACTGTTCGACGACGAGAACGCGATGGTGCGTCTCGACATGTCCGAATACATGGAGAAATACGCGGTGTCGCGCCTTGTGGGAGCGCCTCCGGGATATGTAGGATTCGAGGACGGCGGACAGCTCACGGAGGCAGTGCGCAGGAAACAGTTCTCGGTCGTGCTGCTCGACGAAATCGAAAAGGCGCACCCGGACGTCTTCAACCTTCTGTTGCAGGTTTTGGACGATGGACGCCTGACGGACAGCCACGGACGGACGGTTTCGTTCAAGAACACCGTCATAATCATGACGTCGAACGCCGCAAGGCGCGACCTTGAACAGATATTCCGTCCGGAGTTTCTGAACCGCCTCGATGAGATTCTGGAGTTCGATTCGCTGAACAGGGATCAGATCAAGGAGATTGTGAAACTGCAGCTGAAAGATTTCGCCGGCCGTCTCGCCGACCAGAACCTGTCGCTCGACATAGACGATGCCGCCGTCGGCATTCTCGCGGAGAACGGATACGATCCTGCGTTCGGGGCGCGTCCGGTCAAGCGGGCCATCCAGCGCGACCTGGAGAATCCGATCGCGAAGAAGATCGTCAAAGGCGACTATCCGCCCGGCTCGACGATTCGCGTCACCGCCAAAGGCGGCGCGATATCGCTCGAGTAAAATTTTCAGTGGATTTTTCGTCTGCCGTTTAGTATAATATTGGGCAAGGCGCAAAGCCGGAAACTACAACCAAAAGCATATACAAAACCAAACAGAAAGGTATCGAAAAAATGTTCCTCAAGGCATTCGAAAGACTCAAAGTTCCAAGCAAATTCGTCGACATCAACGACGTTTCCACGAGAAGCGAGTATTGGGGGACTTATCTTCTCATCTCCCTGCCTTTCTTCCTGCTTTCCGCGCCCTTCATTATTATACCGTGCTTCATGGACGAGATCGGCAATGCCTCGAAATTCATGCTGATCATAGGCACCTTTCTGTCCATGATCGGACTGCTGGCGTTCCTCCCCGTATTCGCCCGCAGGCTGAGGGACATCGGCATCTCCCCGTGGTTCGCCATTCTGTGCATTGCACCATCGATCTTCCCGTACGTGTCGGGTCTTACAGGCATAGCGATGATCGTGTTCGGATGCATTCCCGGCAAGAACAAAGAATCTGCGGAGCAGAGCGGTGCGCAGTCCGGCTCGTCCCCGGCGTTCTTCTGGATGGCCGCCGTAGCCCTTTTCATGCTCATTGGCATACGCACGATGCAGAGCAACATCACCGTGGTGCAGGATGTCTTTGAGTCAAGAATCGAGAACAGCATTAAGAAAAACCTCAAGAACCTTGAAAGATCGTTCAACTCTTCCAGTTACTGGGACTGATCCGGCGATCGGAAAATCCGATGAAAGCGGCAGGGCGCGTCCAACGACGCGCCCTGTTGTTTTTTGTCGCACCGCCGCAACCGTATTGTCAAACCGGGATCGGCGCAAATCCATTGGACGTCCAGCAACTCTGCAGCGTCAAAAAGAAAACCGGCCTGCAGACGGCAACCGCCCGCAAGCCGATTCGATACAGCGCTAAAACAGGCCTTAGAACCCGTACGAAGACGAAGCGGAAGCGGCAGCCGCGCTGAACACGACAATCCAGAGAATCGAGATGATGGTAGCAATGATGCTGAGCACAAGACCGGCAATCGCAATTCCCTTGCCCTGTCCGTTGTTTTTCTTGGCGACATTTATGCCGCAGCCGCCAAGGACTATGCCGACAATAGAGGGAAGAAGCGAAAACCATCCAAAGCACGGAATCCAGCAGATGATGATCGTGATTATACCCAGTACGAGAGATGCAACGCCCATTTTTTTTCTCCTTTTTATTTGTGATATTTATCTTTTCCCCACTAGAGGAAACTGAATAATGACATTCTACCAAAAAGTTCCTGCTTGTGCAAGAATATTTTCTGCGCCAAACAGCCAGTCATGATCCGTGCGCGGCGCGGCGCTTCGTGAAAAGGCCGAAGCGGTTCAGCGCGAACGACATCCGCAGGGATTCGAACGCTATCGATGCGTTGATTTTCGAATAGCCTTCGCGCCGGTCGGTGAAGGAAATCGGGATCTCGCGCACCGAAAGGCCGGCGCGCCACGCCCGCCAGTTCATTTCGAGTTGGAAGGAATATCCGGAGCTTTCCGCGCAGCGGAACGAAATACGCTCGAGCGCGGAAGCCTTCCACGCCTTGAATCCGCCCGTCGGATCCGCTATGCGCATGCCGGTGACAGTCCTGATGAACATCCCGCCGAGTCTCGAAACGAGTCTGCGCTTGAAAGGCCATCCCGGGGTCGATCCGCCCTTGACGTAGCGAGAACCTATGACAAGGTCGGCATCGACCGCGAGGAGTCTCGGCAGATCGGCCGGATCATGCGAGAAATCGCAGTCCATCTGCACGATTCTGTCCGCCCCAAGCCTCAGCGCCTCGGCGAAACCGGCGACGTAGGCGCGCCCGAGCCCCTCTTTGCGGGCGCGGGAGAGAAGATGTATCCTGCCGTCCGACTCCGCCATCGACGCGACCGCGCGCCCCGTGCCGTCGGGGGAGTTGTCGTCTACGAACAGAACTTCCGCGCCGGGCGACGAATCGAGTACCGCTTTCGCCATGCGCTCCACGTTCCCGATTTCGTCGTACGTGGGGATTACGGCGAGCGTTCTCATTTTTTCGCGTCTCCACGCTTTCCGAAAAGATAGATTTTGTTTTCCTCGCCGGCCGCGAGCCGCCTGATGTTCGAACGGTGCTTCCAGATTACGAACAGCGCGACAGCCGTTACGAGAATGCACTGCGGAAGATCGCGGAACCCCTTTGTGCCGAGAACGGGGAACCAGACGCAAACGGACAGGAACGCGGCCGCCGTGCAGCTGCCGAGCGAAATGTAGTTCGACAGGGCGAATACGGCCGCGAATATAGCGAACGCTACGCCTACGAGCGCAGGAGCGAGCGCGATGAGCATTCCGAACGCGGTGGCCACGCCCTTCCCGCCCTTGAATCTCATGTACGGCGTGAGCATGTGCCCGACGACGCACGCGACGCCTACCGCGAGCGGAAGCCACTCGCGCGGCGCCCACTGCCGGGCCGCGAGAACGGGAACGAGACCCTTCAGGACGTCGCATGCGAACGCGAGAAGGCCCCACTTCTTTCCGACCGTGCGGAAAACGTTCGTCGCGCCGATGTTTTTCGACCCTGCGGTTCTGACGTCCACGCCGCGCATGCGGCCGATCAGATAGCCGAAAGGGATTCCGCCGATCAAATAGGCGCCGGCAATCCACAAAGTCTCTGTCATTCTTCGAACCTTTCCCGCCTCGCCGCCTTTATGGCGGAGTGTGCGTGTTTGTCCTGCAACATCTTTTCCTTCTGCCTGCGGCTTCTGCGGCGCTTCTGGCGCCTGATCTTCTCCGCCTGCTGGCGTTTCCTGCTCTTGCGGAGGTTTTCGCGCTCGAGAATCTCCTCGGCGAGCATTCTGCGCGCCAGCCATCTGTTCGTCTCGCGGCTTCGCGTCTCGCCGCACTTTACGGCGATGGCGCTAGGCGCGTGCGAGAGGCGCACGACGCTGGACGTCTTGTTCGTCTTCTGTCCGCCGGGACCGCTCCCGAGGATGAAACTCTCTTCAAGATCCTCCTCGAACACGGACGCCTCCTTCATCAGCTCCTTGATCGACGCTATGGTCTCGGGCGAAATCACTTTTCCGTCCTTTCCTCTTTGCGCGCGGCCGCCGCGTCACGGAGTTTTCTGTACTCTAGAATCGTTCTTTTCGCGACGAAGTACATGATCGGCGAGAGTATCAGGCCCAGCGCGACGCCGCCGATGAAGAACGAGGCGATCGTCCCGCCGGCGAGTGATTTGACGCTTTCGAAAGTCCACTCGGACGGAAGCTGCGGATCCTCCCCGAAAAGGAGCCTGTACACGACCCACGTCTGCGCCGGATAGATGAAGAAAATCGTGACCGGATTCGTGATGAATGTCGCGACAGTCGCGCCGACCTTGCTCGTGCGAGTGACGATCGCCAGCGGGATGGACACTACAAGCTGCAGTCCGAAAGGTATCGCGCAGCCGACGAACATCCCTATCGCCCACCCGGCGGCCACTCTGCCGGGCGGCATTTTCTCCCTGACCATTTTCGATTTGAGAAGCCGCGCAAAGGCGCGGCATTTGCGTCCGAATCCGCCTTTGCGGGATGTCCTGGCGCTTTCGGTCATGGTATCCTGTGGATGAAAAGACCGCTTCTGAGCTTGGGCTCGAACCATGTCGACTTGGGCGGCATGATCGCTCCGGCATCGGCTATGGACATCATTTCCCCGACGCTTACGCCTTCCATCGAAAACGCCACGGCCGCCTCGCCCGAATCGACCTTCGCCTCAAGTTCGCCTTCGCCGCGTATGCCTCCGCTGAAGGAGATGCGCGGATCGGTGCGCGGATCCTGTATGCCGAGCACCGGCGCGAGGAACCGGTCTTGCAGATAGCTCACGTCGAGCGCGGAAACGGCGTCCGCACCCGGCGGGATTTCCCAGCAGAGGTCCTTCCACCCGCCTTTGAAATACATGCGGCAGTGGCGAGGCCCCTTATCCTTCCCGATTTTGAAATTCTGCGAAAGCAGGGAGAGGAACTCGTCCGGACGTTTCCCGTCGAGATCCGCAACCAGCCTGTTGTACGGGAGTATCTTCAGCTGTCCGGCCGGGAATATCACGCCGAGGAACCAGCGGCTCTCGCCTTCGAATCCGCGCGCCTGCGCGTACCTCGCGGCCGCCGCGCTCCTGTGGTGTCCGTCGGCGATGTAGGCCACGGGAATCTCCGCGAAGCGCCGCTGGAGTTCCGCAGCCGCATCCGATCCTTCGCTTGCAATCTCCCATACGGTGTGCCTGATTCCGTCGGGGGCGGTGAAGTCGTAGAGCGGATCCCCCGACGTCGCGCGCGCGACGATCGCGTCGACCGCCGGGTCGTCCCGGTACGTGAGAAACGCCGGACCCGTATGCGCGCCCAGAGTCTCGATATGCCGCGTACGGTCGTCCTCTTTGTCCTTGCGCGTTTTTTCGTGCTGCTTCAAGACGCCGGAAAGATAGTCTTTCGTGTCGAAAACGGCGACGATGCCGGTCTGGGAATGGCCGCCCATGATCTGGCGGTACGCGTAGAACCTGCGTTCGGCGTCCTCTATCAGCGTGCCGTCCGCCATGAGAGCGTCGAGAGCCCTGCGCGCCTGCGCATACGCGGCGTCGCTCGCCGGATCTGTCCCGGCCGGAAGATCGATCTCGGGCCGCGAGACGTGGAGAAAACTCTTGGGGTTCCCTTCCGCGAGAGCCTTCGCCTCTTTCTCGTCCACGGTATCATAAGGAACGGACGCGACCGAAGCCGCGTCCTTTACGTTCGGCCTGACGGCCGCAAACGGACGGATTTCCATAATCTTCAGAATCCTACGTTCAAAACAGGGCAGAATCTCAATTCAGCGTCGCGGATGATATTGACGACGCCAAGCTGGAAACCGTACAGTTCGTCGGCCCTGTTGATCAGGCCCGCCTGGACGCCGGTCATGCTGCCAACGGTATTGACAAGTCCGCCCTGGACGCCGTTCAAGCTGCCGCACTCGTTCCAGAGACCGACCTGTATGCCAAGCGCGTCCGCCTGGGAGGCGGAGTTGTAGAGTCCGACCTGGATTCCCGAAAGCTGGTCTTTCACATCGTTCCTGAGGGCGTTGACCTGGATGCCTTCAAAATACTGCGATCTGCCCCACAGGCCCACGTCGAATCCGGTTACGCTTTCCTGCTTCGTGGAAAAAGGAATCGTGATTCTAAGGCCAACCAGATCCGGGGTTTCCGGTATCTCGCAAATGGCTATGAACGCCGGCCACTGGGCAACCTGCTTCTTTTGCGCGCTTGCGACTTCGGGAACGGTCACGTCGTCTTCGTAATCTTCAAGCTCGTCGACCTCCTGGGCTCGAATACTCGCGGCTGCGATGGCGGCTAACGCCAGAGAAAGCATTTTTTTCATCGGGTAGACTCCTGATTGTTTGTCGTAATGACAATATTATATGATTTTATTCTTGATTTGGCAAGATTAAAGTTCCGGCGCGGAGCGCAGGTTCATTTGTCCGAAACGGAGATTTTCTTGATGACGACCGGCTCTTCCGGAACATTCTGGTGTGGACCGGAAAAACTCGTTTTCACCTTGGCGATCTTGTCCACGACTTCCATTCCGTCGACAACGGAACCGAAAACGGCATAGCCGAATTCCTGCGGATTAGGCCGCCTGAAATCGAGGAAGTTGTTGTCCACGAGATTGATGAAGAACTGGCTTGTCGCCGAATCGACCACCATCGTCCTGGCCATCGCTATCGTGCCGCGGAGGTTCTTCAGGCCGTTCATGGCCTCGTTCTTTATAGGTTCGCGGGTCGGTTTCTGGTCCATGGATTTGGTGAATCCGCCGCCCTGGATCATGAACCCGTCGATGACGCGGTGGAATATAGTGCCGTCGTAATGGCCGTCTTTGGCGTACTGCACGAAATTCTTCACGGTCGCGGGAGCGCGCACGGCGTCCAGTTCGACGGTTATCGTCCCCATTGACGTTTCGATTATAGCTTTCATTCGGATATCCCCTTTCGATGTCAGTTTGCGCTTGTCGCCTTGATGCGGTCCCAGGCTTTGGTGTACATTTCCATCACTTTCGCGTCGTCGTCTATCGGAAGTATGAGCTGCCCCCTCTTCACGTCGTCGGCGTCGAGCATGATCTGGTCGCGAAAATCCTCGTCGAGCGCGTCGATCGCCGTTTTAACGGGATTGGGGCCGGAGATGTATTCCATGTTCTCCTTTGCGTTTTCGCCCTCGTACAGGAAATCCATGAAAGCGTACGCAAGATCGGGATTGGGCGCTTTCGAGGAAATCACCATTTCGTCGAAAGCGATCGAAAAGCCCTCTTTCGGAAGAGCGAAGCCGATCGTCTCGCTCGGAGGTATCCCCTCGTCCTCGTCGCCGTTGATTATCTGCATGCAGTCGGTCGAATAGCCCTGTCCGATCCACGTGGCGCCGGAGGGGACTTCCGTCTTGTAGCTTTCCGCGTCGAACTTGCGTATGTTGCGCTTCCAGGAGACGACCTTCTCCACCGCCTTTGAGATTTCCTCCCGGTTGCGGGAATTGACGGAGAATCCGAGACTCATCAAGCCCGCGCCGATGACTTCGCGCATGTCGTCGAGAAGCGTGATCTTGCCGCGGAACGCCGGATTGTCGAGAACGTTCCACGTCCTGACGTCGACGCCTTCGGGGATTTTGGTGCGGTCGTAGCAGAGACCGGTGTAGGTGACGGCGTACGGCACGTTGTACTTGAAGGAGGGATCGATTATCTGGCTCTTGAAGGAGGCGTCGAAATTCTTGCGGACGTTCGGGAGTTTCGAATGGTCGAGTTCGACTATCAGCCCTTCCTTCGCCATCGTGGGAACGAGATAGGAGCTTGGGGTTATGATGTCGTAGCCGGATCCCCCCGCCTTCAGCTTGGCGTACATGGCTTCGTTCGAGTCGAAGGTGTCGATGACGACCTTGCACCCGTATTTCTCCTTGAATTTGCCGACGAACTCCGGAGCGATGTAGTCGCTCCACGTGTAGATGTGGAGTTCTCCGCCGGCGAGCGCCGCGAGCGCGGAAGCCGAAACCGCCGCCGCCAGAATGCTTTTGATCGACATTGTCATTTTCCTTTCTGTGTTGGTTGTTTTCCCGAAATCAGTTTTGACATCCCCGCCAGGACGCACGTGAATGCGAGCATCAGCGTCGAAAGCGCGAACGCCGCGGGAAGGTTCTTGGAATGCTTGGTCATCGAACTTACGTACGTCGGGAACGTGTTGGTCCCCGCCCCGTTGACGAAACTCGTTATGACCACGTCGTCAATGGAAAGCGTGAACGCGAGAAGCCCGCCCGCCACTATGCCCGGCATGAGGATGGGCAGCTCCACGTGGAAGAAGGTGTAGATCGGCCCGGCGCCGAGATCGTAGGCGGCCTCGACTATCCTGTCGTCGAAATCGGCGAGGCGCGCGAGAAGCGTCATGACGACGTACGAGACGCAGAACGTCACGTGCGCAATGAGAATCGTCCAGAAGCCGCAGTCGACGCGGCACGCCACGAAAAGCATCAGCAGTGAAATGCCGATCAGGATGTCGGGCATCACGAGCGGCGTGTACACGAGAGCGTGGTGGACGGACTGGAGTCTGCCGCGCCACTTGTGGAGCGCGAGCGCGGCGGTCGTGCCTAGAACGCACGAGACGACGGTCGCGAGGCCCGCCACGATCAGAGACAGCCAGAAGCTGTGCATGAGGTCGCCCAGTTCGCCGCGGACTTTCTCGTCGCCGGAGAATATCTTGCCGTACCATTTGCCCGAAAAACCCAGGAACCGCTTCACCCACGAGGCGAAGAAATACTTTTCATACCTGGCCACCGGACCCTTGCCCTGCAGGATGACGCCGCGGGCGAGAGCGGCGCATCCGGAATCTACGCGGGCGACCGTCTCCGGGCCGACGCGGCCTATCCGCCATGTTTCCTCCACGTACCCGCCAGTCGCGTCGACCGCGTTCCAAAGCTGGTACGTCAAACCGCCTGCGGAAAGCTCTCGCTCGCCGGACGGCGCGGAAAGCGGCGAAACCGGGACTATGGTCCATCCGGAAAAATTCGAGCGCGTCACGAGAAACGCGAACGGGTGCCCCCTTTTGCCGAAACGCGTGAGCCTTATGTCGCCGACCGACACGCCGGAATCGAACGCGGCGAGTTTTCCGTCCTGTCCGCGCGGCACCATCGCCAGCCACTCCCTCTCGCGCGCCGCCGGTTCGTCCCCGGATTTGCGGTACGCCTTCCATTCCGCCTGAAACTCCGGCGCGGACGTTTCGGCTGCCGCGCTCGCGGCCTCGTCCGCATACTGCGCCAGCCCCTCTCCGGTGAACGACATCTTCTGTCCGTCCGGAACGAAAGCGTAAACGACTACGAGCGCGATTGGCACGTACAGGAACGCCAGGACGAATCCGAGGACCGCGACGGAGAAAAACGACCGCTTCATCTCTCGTCCCTCCTTTCGGCCCTTCTGACCGCGTCCTCTTCCATCCGGCGGCGGCTGCGCTGCGTCTGCCGCGATTTCCACCATACCGCGAGCCCCATCGGTACGAGAACCGATATCGCCATCAGGACCGACAGCGCCGAGGCGTGCGGTATGTTCCTGTTGCCCATGGCGCGCTCGAATATCTTGTTGCCGATGAGAAGGCAGTCCTTGCCGCCGACCATCTGCGGGATCACGTAGCTGCCGATCACGGGGATGAAGACCATCAGGACGGCCGAAACGATACCCTGCCTGATGCCCGGTATGAATATCTTGCGGAAGGCGTAGAAGCTTCTCGCGCCTAGATCGCGCGCCGCCTCCATCAGCGAGAAATCGAATTTCTCCGCTGCCGTGTAGATGGGCATTATGGCGAACGGAAGGAAGGTGTAGACGGAAACGAGAACCACCGCCGCCTCGGAATCCAGGATTCTCGTCGAGGCGTTGTCTATCGCGCAGCGGGCGAGACCCAGAAGGCAGCCCTCGGGATTGGCTGACTGCGCCGCGGGCGCGGACACGCCGGGTATCCACGCCAGAAGCCAAATCTTGAAATGAAGCCACGCGTGGTAGCACGTCTGGAGCCAGCCTTCAGGATGCAGCATCGTCTTCCACGCGAAGACGCGCACGACGAAACTCGTCCAGAACGGAAGCATGATCGCGCCGGCGACGAGTCCGCGCCACTTCTTGTTCATGCGGGCAATCGCGTACGAACACGGAAGCGCCAGCACGATGCACCAGAGCGTCACCTTGAACGAAACCCTGAGCGTCTTCCACACTATCGCCGGATAGTCGGGATCGACGAGTTCGCGCCATGTGGAAAGACTCCACGGACCCACGCCGCCGTTGGCAGATTTGGCGTGGAACGTGAAAAGGAGGACGATAAGCGCCGGGATCGCGAAGAAAAGCATGAGCCACGCGAACGACGGAATAGTAACCAGCCATTCCGCCTTCCCAGGTCTGTTCTTTCCGGTATCTTTTGCCATGCGCTTCGACATAGGCGGCCTTTCGCGGCTGACGGACGCGGGATCCGTCACTTTGCCTCCACCATGTAACCGTCGTCCGGATGCCACCAGACGAACACGTCGTCGTTCCACGTTATCGCCTCCTGGTCCAGCAGGAACCTGGAGTGCGGCTTGAGCGCCGAGACGAGCATGCTCGAGCTGACGAGCCAGTACTTCGTGTACACGCCCTGGTAGACTATGTCGCGCACTTTGGACGGGAACACGTTTATGCCGGCGCCCTTTTCGGGAAGCGGAGGATTGATGGTGACGCGGATCTTCTCCGGACGGACCGAGAGATCGACCTTCTGTCCCGGCGCGAGATTCTTGTCGTTGTACGCGCGTATCGGCGGGAAGCCTTCCACCTTGATCGTGCAGTAGTCGCCTTCGACGGACGCGATCTCGCCGGAGAAGAAGTTCGTGTCGCCTATGAACGACGCGACGAACCTCGACGCGGGCGCTTCGTATATTTTCGCGGGAACGTCCAGCTGCTCGACGCGCCCTTTGTTTATCACGGCGATCCTGTCGGAAAGGCTCATCGCCTCGCCCTGGTCGTGCGTGACGTACATGAAAGTGATGCCTACCTGGTCGTGGATCGTGTCGAGCTCGATGAGCATGTGCTGCCTGAGTTTCAGGTCGAGCGCCGCGAGCGGCTCGTCAAGAAGCAGCACCTGCGGCCTGTCCACGAGGGCGCGGGCGATCGCGACGCGCTGTTTCTGTCCGCCTGAGAGCTGGTTGGGGTATTTCCACGCATGGTCGGACATCTGTATCATCTCGAGGATCGAATCGACGCTTTCCTCGATTTCCGCCTTGGGTTTCTTCGCAAGCTTCAGCGAAAACGCGATGTTGTCCCAGATCGTCATCGTCGGAAAGAGCGCGTAGTTCTGGAAAACCGTGTGGACGCGCCTCTCGTTCGGCGCGAGATCGGTTATGTCGCGCCCTTCAAGATAGATGCGCCCCGAATCGGGGCGCTCGAAGCCTCCGAGCATCCTCAAGAGCGTGGTCTTGCCGCATCCGCTCGGGCCGAGAAGCGAGAAGAACTCGCCTTTCGTTATCGACAGGGAAACGTCGTCGACCGCCGTAAGCGCGCCGAACCGTTTCGTCACATGGTCGAATACGAGAAAATCTTCTTTCAATGTCGCGCAATCCCCTTGTTAGATCAACGGTCGACTCTGGCGGAACCTCCGCCGACAAGCTTTTCGACATCCGCCTTGAGCGCCATCGAAGTGTCGCCGGGCGTCGTCATGGCCAGAGCGCCGTGCGCCGCGCCGTAGTCGACCGCCTTCTGCGCGTCGTTGAACTCCATGAAGCCGTACACGAGGCCGGAGGCGAAGGAGTCTCCGCCGCCGACCCGGTCGTAGATTTCGAGTCCGGGGCGCTTGATCGACTCGCAGAGCTGGCCTTTGTACCAGCATATCGCGGACCAGTCGTTGACCGTCGCCGACTTTACGCTGCGCAGCGTCGTCGCAACGGCCTTGAAGTTCGGATATATCGAAACGGCCTTTTCGATCATTTTGCGGAACCCGTCTATCGGCAGGGTCGTGAGGTTTTTGTCGACGCCTTCGACTTCGATGCCGAGCGCGGCCGTGAAATCCTCTTCGTTGCCGATCATCACGTCGACATGTTTCGCTATCTCTTTGTTTACCGACTGCGCCTTCTCCTGCCCGCCGATCGACTTCCAGAGACTTGCGCGGTAGTTGAGGTCGTAGCTGGTGACGGTCCCGTGCTTCTTCGCGGTTTTCAGCGCCTCGATCACGACGTCGGCCGTCGACTCTGACAACGCCGCGCAGATTCCGCCTGTGTGGAACCATCTCACGCCCTCTTTGCCGAACAGCGTCTCCCAGTCGATGTCGCCGGGTTTGAGCTGACTGACAGCCGTAAGCCCGCGGTCGGCGCAGCTTCTCGCGCCGCGGCATCCGAAACCGCGTTCGACGAAATTGAGCCCGTTGCGCACGGTCCGCCCGATTCCGTCGTAGGGGACCCACTTGACGTGGCTGGTATCGACTCCGCCCTGAAGCATGAAATCTTCGACAAGGCGCCCGACTGGATTGTCGGCGAACGCGGTGACGGCCGTGGTCTTAAGTCCGAAGCACCTGCGAAGTCCGCGCACGACATTGTATTCGCCGCCGCCTTCCCAGGCCTTGAACTCGCGCGCCGTATGTATGCGCCCGTCGCCCGGATCAAGTCTCAGCATTATTTCGCCAAAACTGGCCGCATCCCAAAGGCAGCTGCCTTTCGCCTTGATTTCAAGACCTTCCATTATCGAATCGAACTCCCGCTTCCGCCTCTGTTTCTCCCGGCGCCGGCCTGGCGGAAGGTCGAACGCCGCGCGGCGCATCCATGCGCCGCAAATATACTATCGCCTAATATATTAAGAAATATGCAAAAAGTCAAGGATAAATTCGATCTTTGTTAAGGAAAAAATCCTTGATCAGAGACTCGTCGATTTCGACACCGTGCGGATGGTGCGCGTACAATCCGCGCTTGACAACCGTGATGTCACCGCCCGCCGCCTTGAACCGTCCGGCGAACGGCTCGCAGTTTCTCGCCGGAGGCACAACGGCGTCAACACCGCCATAAAGCAGCAGCACGGGAATCTTCGCCGACGCAAGTCTCTCCGCCATGTTAAGCGGCATTTCCTGCGATACGCCCCAGCCTTCCTCCGGCATTTTCCCGTCCCACGGACCAATGTCATCGATCAGTTGGAAATCAACGAAACTCAGCAGCGGCGCGTCAAGATATATCTTCGCGACGCTTTCTGGATGATTCACCGCGTAGCGTACGGAGAAGAATCCGCCCCAACTCATGCCGATCAAGCAGGCCTTGGGCGCAAAGCCCAGCTCGTCAACCAGAAACTTCTGGAATGCCGCGCTGACCTTAAGCCCCTCTTTGTCCATTCTGTGGCGGAACGTATCTATCGTGACGTGGTGGAATCCGTCTTCCAGCATCTGCGGGACGTTAGTGCGCGGCACGAAGGCATTGGCCCACTGCATGGTCCAGGTCCACGGCTTCCCCGGACGCGACTCGCTCTTCGGGCACACAATCCAGGCATCGTGTCCGTCGAAATCGAACACGATGCGGTCGAATCCGTAGAACTTGTTCACCGCTTTGACGGTATAGGTCTTTTCAATCTTCCCGCGCATCTCCGCAAGGTCGTTTCCCGCCAATGCAGACGCGGCGCAAGACAAAGTCAATGCGGACACCATCGCTCGCATTTCAGCATTCATTCGATCGACTCCTTTCTTTTTGTTTTCATTTTCTACATGTGTTCTGCACTTCTCCGCAATACCGGACCGGCGACAGCGTCCATTCTGTCAGTCCGGTTGCTTTGATGCCGCATCTCCTTGTTTCCGACTGCGGCGGAATTCGAAGAAGCGTCGCATTGTCGAAGCGGCCTTCTCTTCGAGGATGCCTGATATCGTCGCCGGACGGTGGTTCATTCCGGGCGCTGAAAATATCCCGAATACGCTTCCTCCACCTCTTTTCGGATCGCTCTGCGCCCATACTACGGTATCAACCCTCGAAAGGGAAATCGCGCCGGCGCACATCGGACACGGTTCCTTGGTGACGTAAAGGCGCGTTCCGGAAAGACGCCACGCCCCGATTCTTTCCGATGCCTGCGAGATGGCGAGCATCTCCGCGTGCGCGGTCGCGTCGCGGAGGCTCTCCACCTTGTTGTGCGCGCGCGAAAGAATGTCGGCTTTGGACGGATCGGGGTCGACAATGGCGGGATGTCCGTCGTGCGCCGGAACTAGGACCGCCGGGCGCACGACAACCGCCCCTGCGGGGACCTCGCCGGATTCCGCCGCGTACTCCGCCTCCCTCAAGGCCATTTCCATGAAGAAGGCGTCGAAAGCGTCCAATGAGGCCGGACCGGTCATTTAAGGCCCTGCTGGCGCAAAAGCGCGTCGATTTCAGGTTTGCGTCCGCGGAAATCGACAAATACGTCGTACGCCGATTTGCTTCCGCCCAGCGCCAGAACCGTGTCGCGATAGCGCGCTCCCGTGCGCCGCACGGCCTCGTCGTTTTCGAGTCCGGCGTCTTCGAACGCGCCGTAGCAGTCTGCGCTCATCACTTCGCTCCACTTGTACCCGTAGTACCCTGCCGCGTATCCGCCCGAGAATATATGGGTGAAAGAGCAGAGGAATATGTCCCCTTCGCAGAGCGGCATTCCGAAGTGCGCGAAATTCGCCTTCTTCACATCGTCCGCGCAATCGGGAAGCGTCGTATGGATGTCGAGATCAGTTTTCGCGAGCGCGAGCTGGCGGCGGCAGAGGGATGCCGCGCGGAAATTCCTCGCCGCCTTGACCTTTTCCTTGAGATCGGCGGGGACCTCGATTCCGGTTCTGTCGTCGAGACACCAGTTTTCCATGAACTGGCTCGCGACCTCCACGGCGTCCCATTCGACCAGATTGATTCCAGCCGCGCCTTCCTCGTCGACCTTCGTAAGCATGCACTGGAGCGCGTGGCCGAACTCGTGGAACAGCGTCTCCACCTCGCGCATCGGCATGTACGTTTTGCCTTCCGCGTCCGGAGCCTTGAGATTGAGCACGATCAATGCGAGGGGCAGCTCGCCCGTGCGGCCGTCGCGGTTGCGGAAATGGTTCATCCACGCTCCGCCCTGCTTGAGCCCGGGCCGGACGTACGGGTCGAGATAGAAATTCGCGACCGTCCTCCCAGACTCCTTCACGGCGAAGAAACGCACGTCGTCGTGCCAGACGGACGGCCTGGCGCCGCCTGTCAGCTCTTCGACTTCGAAACCGAACAGGAACCGGCAGAGGCGGAAGAGGCCCGAAAGGACGACGTTGAACTCGAAATGCTTTTTAAGCTCTTCTTCGGAGTACGAATATTTCTGTTCGCGAAGTCTCTCGGAAAGATACGTCACGTCCCACGGTTCGATCTTTCCGTATCCGGCGGGCATGACTGTCTCGAGTTCCCGGTCCTCGTCTTCAGCGCGCGCGGCGGTGGCGTCGTCCAGGTTTTTTATCATCTCCTCGACGGCGCGGAGCGACGGAGCGCATTTTTCCGATATCGACAGGTCGGCGTACGTCGGGAAATCCAGTATCTTCGCTTTCTCATCCCTGAGACGCAGTATTTCGTCGATCCGCTCCGAGTTTTCCGGAGCTCTGCGCGAGCGCGCCACAAGCAGGTTTTCGCGCACCTCCCTGTCCGCGCACGTCTTCATCGTCTCTACATACGCCGCGTCGTCTATCGTGTACGTCTTGCCGTCCTTCTCGAATTTGTACGCGGCGGTCGCGTCTATCACGGCGTTGGAAAAATCCGCGCCGAGTTTGGCGAGTTTCGTCTGGATGCCGTTGAAACGGTTCTTAGCCTCGCCTTCGAGCCCGACGCCCGAAAGTTCCGCCGCCTCGATCGCCTTGTCCAGTATGCGCTTCCTCGTAGGCGAAAAACCGGCTTCGGAGACGAGTGCGTCCCTCGCCGCGGCGAATTTGCGGTAGAGCCCCGGCGACTGCATGACGCGCAGCGAAAACGAGACGATCTTCGGCTGCCAATCCTCTTCGAGCTTTCTCCATTCCGGGGAGTTCATCACCCCGAGGAGATGCTCCACCTTCCCCCAGGTCAGCCAGAGTTCCCTGCATGCGTCATCCAGCGCGTATACGGTGGATTCGTAGTCCGCCGCGGCGGACGCTTCGATTCCGCACACGCCTTTTTCCGCCTCGCCGAGATGTTTTTCGAGAAGTTCCGCCGCCTTTGACGGAGTGAACGATTTCCAGTCTGGGAATTGCATTGTCTGTCCTTTCTTGGTTTGTCAATCTATCGCCTTGAGAAACGCGCCTTTGAGATAAAGCCCCTCGGGGAACGAGACCGCGACAGGATGGTCGGCGGCCTGGCGCGTCCGCGCGACAATCTGGAAATCGCGTCCGGCGTCCTCCGCGGCTTCCGACAGGACCTTCAGGAACAGCTCCTCCGTCATCGCGCCGGAACAGGAGAATGTCGCGAGCGTCCCGCCCGGACGAAGGAGTTTCATGGCGAGAAGATTAATGTCCTTGTAGCCGCGCGCGGCTTTCATCAGCTGCGATTTGGACGCCGCGAACTTCGGCGGATCGAGTACGATCATGTCGAACGACCTTCCTTCGTCGCGGCACTTCCTCAAGTACTGGAATACGTCCGCTTGTACATATTCCATCGCCGTGCCGCAACCGCGAAGAAGGGTCTCGTTCTTCCGGGCCAGTTCGAGCGCGTCCTCCGAAATGTCCACCTGCACGACGGATGCCGCGCCCCCGCTGCGGGCGTACAAGCCGAAACCGCCCGTATACGAAAAGCAGTTGAGGACCTCGGCGCCGTTCGACATCGACCCGACCAGCGCCCTCGCGTCGCGCTGGTCCAGATAGAAGCCGGTCTTGTGTCCGCGCCTGACGTCGACCAGGAACCTGCACGGCCCTTCGGAGATTTCGACGAGCTCCGGGGGCTCCGCCCCCGCGAGAACCTGAAATCGCGGCTCGACCGGAAGCCCCTCCTTTTCGCGGGAATCAACGTCGAGCCGTTCCGACACGCCCTTGCAGAACGGAGCGTACTTCATGACCGCCGCGGCAATCTCCGCCTTGCGCGCATCTGCGCCTGCGGACGTGAACTGGCAGACGGCCCAGCCGCAATAGCAGTCGACGACAACGCCCGGAAGCCTGTCGTTCTCGGCGTTCACGAGCCTGACCGCCGTAACGCTGCCGTCCGCGTAGAAGGCCGCGCGCCTGCCGATCGACTCGGCGACGAGATCCGCGACCGGCTTTTCCGGCACGATTCTGACGCGTATCTGCGACAGGGGCGAATACCAGCCTTGCGCGATTCTGACGCCTTTGGAGTCGCACACCTCGACAAGCTCCCCGGCGGCGCCCTCGCCGCTTTCGACGGCTCCCGAGAACACCCACGGGTGCCTCTTCGCGGCAACGCTGTATTCCCGGCCTTTCTTGAGAAGTATTTTTTTCATACCGTTCCTTTCTCATCGTCCCGGTCACGCGCGGCGCGTGACCCTGCCGGGATTTCCTCGCCGTCGCGGGTGAAGGCGATTGAATACGGCCAGTCGGCGGTTCAGTCCCGTGCGGACAGACGCGTTTGAAAGGACCGACGGCGGCATGGCGTCATCTTATCCGCTTTATCGCTCCGAATCTGCAGATCTGGGAACACTGCTTGCAGCCTGCGCAAAGGTTGGGGTCGATCTTCATCTGGAACGCGCCGGGACGTATTTCCGCTCCGCGCGTCATCGCCGGGCAGCCCATCTTGAAACACGCGCCGCACGCCTTGCATTTCTCCTCGTCGACCTCGCAAAGGCCTTCCTTCGTGAGCTTCGCTGCGATGCGGCACGGCGCGTAGGCGATGACGAGAGCGCCTTCGTCGCCGTCCATCGCATCGGCGAGGACTTTCTCCAGTCCGGCAAGATCGTCCGCCGAAACGGTGACGACCTTCCTGTATCCGCACGCCTTGGCGATCGCGTCGATTTCGGTGACCGGAGCGGGCGACCCGTCGAGCGTCTTTCCGCTGCCGGGGTTGTCCTGATGGCCTGTCATGCCGGTTATGCGATTGTCGAGAACCACGGTAGTCACGGGCGTTCCGTTGTAGTGCGCGGAAAGAATCCCCGTGATGCCGGAATGGAAGAACGTCGAATCGCCGAGAACCGCGCAGATGCGTCCCTTGAGGCCGGCCTTCTTCATTCCCGCCGCGTTGCCGATGGACGCGCCCATGCAGATCGTCGAATCCATCGCATCCAGCGGAGGAAACGCGCCGAGCGTGTAGCAGCCGATGTCGCCTGTCACCGTCGCGCCGAGCTTGTGCAGGACGTAGAAAACGCCGCGGTGTCCGCAGCCCGCGCAAAGGACCGGCGGGCGGGTGGGCAAACCTTCCGCCGGGGCGGACTCCTTTGCCGCCGGAACGTCGCCCAACAGCTCGCGGCGAAGGTTCTGCAGCCTGTCGGCGTTAAGCTCCAGCATGTTCAGTTCCGTCTCGTGTTCGACGACCTTGATCCCCATCGCGCGGATCTGGTCTTCGAGGAACGGATCGAGCTCCTCGACGACGAGGACTTTCTCCACAGTCTTGGCGAAATCTGCGACGAGCGCCTTCGGAAGCGGATTCGTCCAGCCGAGTTTGAGTATCGAAAACTCCGGGAAGATTTCCTTCACGTACTGGTACGCTACGGCGCTCGTGACGATTCCGAGATCCGTGCGGCCCTTCTCGACGCGGTTCATCGGCGATGCGGCGGATGCCGCCTCCATGGCCGCCGTCCGCTTCTGCGCGGCGAGACGGTGTCCGCGCGCGAACATCGGCACGGGGATGTGCTTCTTTATGTCGCGCTTGTACGGAATGAGCGGATGCGGGGCGGGATTGAAGCCGCCCAGTTCGACGAGAGACGCGGAGTGGCTCGTTCTCGTCGTGAGGCGGATTATGACCGGCACCGAAAATTTCTCCGACAGTTCAAAGGCTTCGAGCGTGAAATCGTACGCCTCCTGGCTGTCCGCTGGCTCAAGCAGAAGAGCGCGCGCGAACTTCGCGAGATTGCGGTTGTCCTGCTCGTTCTGGGACGAGTGCATTCCAGGATCGTCGGCTGAAACTATGACCATGCCGCCTGTCGCGCCTACATACGTGAACGTCATGAGCGGATCCATCGCCACGTTGAGTCCGACATGCTTCATGGCGGTCAGCGAACGCGCTCCGGCCATGGAAGCTCCGATCGCGGTTTCCATCGCGACCTTTTCGTTGACGGCCCACTCGCACTTCACGGTTTCCTTGAATTTTGCGATGTTTTCGAGAATCTCCGTCGATGGCGTGCCCGGATATGCGGAGGCCACGATGCATCCCGCCTGGGCGGCCGCGTGCGCCACCGCCTCGTTTGCGCTGAGTATCTTTTTCATTGTTCGAACCTGTCTTTCGGTATTTTCAGAAGAAGAGCTTTGCCCATGCAAGAAGACCCTGTTTCCAGGGGACGCGGTGGCTTACGCCGCTTTTCCCCTTGAATTCGTCAAGGTGGGCGACATACCATTCGTAGTTTCTCACAAGCGCTTCGGCATTAGAGTATTTCGGAGCGTAGTCCAGAAGCCGCTCCGCCTTCTCTATGGAAACGAACGAATCGGTCGACGCCGTCTCGTACACCCACGGATACAGCGGCGAGAGGTGCAGCTTTTCAAGAACTTTCAAAATAAACACCACCGGTTTGACAGGAAGGCCGCGTATCTTCCTTCCGTATCCGGCGCGGTCGAGAACCGCCTGGTAGTCCTCGCGCATCGTTTTGAACACCTTGGCGCCGATGTTGAATTCGGTAGCGACGACATCCTTCGGGTACGTCATCGCATTCCAGATGGCATGGTCGAGATCGTCCACGTCCATAAGCTGGTACCTGTTCGAACCGTTGCCGATCATCGGGAAGCCGTGGCCGGTGTACGCCCAGTCGTAGAAAAGCGCGAAAACGCCGAGCCGCTCGGGGCCGATAAAACTCTTTGGACGGATGATGCTGACGCAATACCCGTCCCTGACCGCCTCGCGGCATATATTCTCCGCCTGTATCTTGGCGTTGCCGTACGGTCCGACGCCGACGAGCTCGTCGGTTTCGTATATCGGGTGTTTTTTGGGAACGCCGTATACGGCAGTCGACGATATCTGGATCATCCTGTCCAGACCGAACTTCCGCGCGGCCGCGAGGACGTTTCTGCACCCGTCGACTTCGGTCGTGTAAATATCCTTCTCGGAATAGAGCGGCAGCGCTGCTGCGCAGTGGACCACGGCATCGCAGCCTTCCGTCACCTTCTCGACCGCCGCGACGTCCCGCACGTCCCCTTTCAGGAACTTGAGCCAGGGCTCGTCCTTTTCCGGATAGTCGAAATCCGCGATGTCTATAACGCGAATCTCATCCACCCCCCGCGTGCGCAGGAAGCGGATGAGATTTATTCCGAGAAACCCGGAACCTCCCGTGACGAGAACTTTCATCAAGTTCCCGCCGTTACTGGTTGACAGGCTGCTCCGCGCCGCCTTCCGCCGGTTGCTCCTGCTGCTGTTCGACGCCCGCGACGACCGAGGCCGGACGCGAAGTCAGGCACGCGAGAACGAGCGTGTTGAGAAGGAACACCGTGCCGAGAATGGCAGTCGCCCTGATCAGCACGTTGCCAGCGTCGGCGCCGAGGGAAGCCTCGAGCGCGCCTCCGCCGAACGCTCCCCCCAGACCGCCCTCCTTGGGCTTCTGGATCATGACCACAAGTCCGAGGAGAATGCAGACTATCACTTCTACGATGTACAGCAGTGTTATTATGATACCCATTGTCTACCGCCTTTCGATAAGGTTGGTTTGAGAATTCGTTCATTCGCCCTGCGAGTCGTCTTCCGGAGGCGTCGTCACGAGCATGTCCGAGAGCAGGTCGTCGCCGCCGTCTGCGGAAGTGTCGCCGTAGTCGGGCATGAGGATCGGCTCGCCGAGATCGTCGTCCTCGTCGTTCTCCTCGCCCGGGATGCCGGTTGCGGGGATTCCGAAGAGATCCGCATGGCGTTTGCGCTGCTCTTCGCGGAGCTTGTCCATCTCCTCGTCGGAAATGGGTTCGCACAGCGGAACAAGCTTCAAATGGCGATGCGTCGCGAAACCGGTGCCGCCCGGAATCGGATGGCCGAGAATCACGTTCTCCTTGAAGCCTCTCAGTTCATCGACGCGTCCCATCGTCGCGGCCTCGGTCAGTACTCTCGTCGTATCCTGGAAGGACGCGGCGGATATGAACGAATCCGTTTCGAGAGCCGCCTTCGTGATGCCGAGAAGCGCGGGCTGGGCCTCCGCGGGACGGCGGCCGGACTCGATCTTCTGCTCGTTGACCTTGAGGAACGTCTGCCTCGTGACCTGGTCGCCCCAGAGGAAGTCCGTATCGCCGGGATTGGTGATTTTGACCTTCCTGAGCATCTGGCGGACGATGATCTCG
>DGHT01000007.1 GCA_002392765.1 Verrucomicrobia bacterium UBA3841
TTCAACGAATTAAAATCGCACCCGCCAGCCACACGCATTCGTCCGAGAGGCCGCCTGATTCCACGGCGATCCTGTTTTCGCCGCGCTGCAGCTCAACGCCGTCGAACACTACAGAGCGGATGTCGTCCGGAGACTTGGCTCCGACGGTCTTTCCGTTCACCTTCAGCGTCACTTCGCCGGCATTGGAAAATGCGACAACCTGCGCCGCGCAGTTCGTGGTCGACGACATGCGCTTGCCGCAGAGATGCAGCATCGGCTCGGGATTCCAGTTCGCCTTGTAGAGAAAATAGGCGTCCTTGGCGGTTACGCGGTCGCGCGTCACCAGACCTTTGTCGTTGACGCCATGCCGGTCGCCTTCGCGCCGCGCATCGGCGGCGAAATCGAACATGGCCCAGACGTACGAGCCCCACAGCCGGTCGTCGGCCTGTATGTCGCGGAGGTCGGACATGTGAACGTGCGTCTGCCACTCCTCAGGATGGAATGGAGAGACGGTCGCCGGACGCCGCGGCGGATTCTCGTGCTGCAGAACGGAGCCGCCGGCGCCGTATTCGGAAAGAGCGATCGTCTTCGCGGGATTGCGCGCGAAGAAGCCGTCCACGCATTGGCGCATCGCCCCTTTCGCGTACCAGAGCGGATAGATGTTCAGGCAGATGTTCGGAACGGATGCATTGAGCTCCGCTCTGCCCGGCCTGCACGTGGCCGCCACGACCGGGCGGGACGGATCGAGCGCCTCGCACTGCGCAACCAGGTTTGACGAAACAGCCGTCCATTCGCCGAAGTGCGCCTCCTCCTCTTCGCGCGGTGTGTTGCACAGCTCGTTCCATACGCCCCACCAGCAGACGCACGGATGGTTGCGCTTCTGCGCGACCATCTCGCGCAGCATGCGCAGCGCGTTCTCCTTGAATTTTTCGCCGCCGATCCTGTCGACGACGGGTATTTCCGTCCAGACCATCAAACCTTTTCTGTCGCAGAGGTCGAAGACGTTCTCGCTCTGCGGATAGTGCGCGAGGCGGATTCCGTCGGCGCCCATCGCCTTTATCATGCGGATGTCGCGCTCCTCTTGCGCGGGCGACTGCTCCCAGCCAAGCCCCTCCGCGTCCTGATGGCGGTTCACTCCGCGCACCTTGCGGCGCACGCCGTTCAGATAGAAGCCGTCGTCGCGCACCTCCGCCGTGCGGAACCCGAAGGTCTGCACGACGGTATCCGAACACTCGCCCTTGCGCACCGTTACGCGAACGGCGTAGAGGTTGGGCTCCTCCGGCGACCAGAGCCTGGGCGAATCGACCTTCTTCGGCTCCCAATCGATTTCCGCGTCGTCCGCGCCTGAGACGTCGGCCTCGACGCGCACGGTGCCGTCCATTGCGGGGAATACGCGCACTCCGGGCCCGCCGTCGATCGTCGGGTCGATGCAGACCATGTCGGTCTCGATAAGACGCACGCTGCGGTACAGACCGCCCGCCAGCGTGAAATCGCCGCTGACAGGCGGCACGTCCGGATCCGTTTCGTTGGAGACTTCTATCTCCAGAATGTTCCCCGAGGGCTTCATCGCATGCGTGGCTTCGAAGCAGAACGCTGTGAATGCGCCTTTGTGCGAGCCGGTTACGATGCCGTTTACACGGACGACCGCCGACTGCGAAGCCCCTTCGCAGCGGATGAAATACCTACGCCCCTCGCGGGCTCCCGGAAGCGCGCGCGCATATACGCCGCGCCGCCGCGCGTACGATTTCGCCGGCACCGACGAACCGAAAGTCCTGGCGGCGACCTCGCCGGGGTTGCCGTCGGCGCCGTCGATTTTATTCCAGGAGTTCGGAACAAGCACGGGCAGGGCGTCAAGCGTCCAGTCGTTGCCATCGAGTACGGTTTCTATGCGCTCTGCGGCGGCCGAGGCTGCTGCAAGCACTATCGCGCAGGCGATCGTTTTCTTCGGTTTGAATATCATCATTGCCTTACCGCTCCATTTTCTGCCCATGCCAAAGTAATTATACATTATTGTCCTGCACCGTGTCAACGGAAAATTGCGAAACACAGAAATTACAAAACCCGGGGAGGGACGCGCGCGCCTCTTCAGAGCGCAGCGCAGCGACTCGCCTGCGACCTTCCTTGCGCCGCAACCGGGAAGCCAGCCGCGTCCTTCGGAATCGTTATCTCGTATATTTTGCCGCACTTCACCGTCTTTGCCGTCTCGCTTCCGTCGGCGTTCTTCACGAGGCCGATGCCGCGAGTGCCGTAGATTGCGTCGCCGTTCGCGCGCATCCACTTCCCGACTTCGGCCATCACATCGACGGCGCGCGCCGGAAGCCGCCCTGAAGCGTCGGGCCCGATGTTCATGAGAAGGTTCGTGTCTTTCCCGGCGCAGCGGCAGATCATCGCGCAGACATCTTCGGGGGTGCGGAAGTCCCGTTCGTTGATCCTGTAGCCCCAGACGTTCTTTTGTATGACGTCGCACTGCTCGACCGGACGGTCGCGCGTCATGGGCTGATCCTTCGAAAACGACATACCCTCTCCCGGCAGGTCGCGCTCGAAAAGCTGGATGTCCTCCTTCGGACGGATCGGCTGGTGGTTGTTGTTGGCGACAAGCGTCTTCTTGGAGTGGATGAAGTCGTAGATCGTGTCGAAATCCCAGTCGAGCGTACGTTTCCAGGTTCCATCATTCTGGTGTTCGGCGTGCTCCCACTCGCCGTCGAACCAGATGTTGCCGGGATGGTAGTTGTCGATCAGTTCGCCGATCTGTCCGAGCATAAACTTCTTGTACGAATCGTAATCGCCCTTCTGGCAGCCGAGGCACTTGACGGCGACGCTGCCGGCGGGATAGTCTTTGCGGTGCCAGTCCATGAGCGAATAGTAGAAGTTGAGCTGGAGTCCCGCCTCGTCGCAGGCCTTCGAAAGCTCGCCGAGGATGTCCCGCTTGAACGGGGTGTTTGCGATGTTGTAGCCGTCGTCGACCTTGGTCGGCCAAAGCGAGAAGCCGTCGTGGTGGCGCGAGGTTATGGTAACGTATCTGGCACCGGCGTCCTTGAATACGCGAACCCACTCCTTCGCGTCGAATTTGGAGGGGAAGAATCCGTCCATCGCTCGGCCGTACGTCCCGGTGTCGATGCCGATTTCCTGCTGGTACCATTCGCCCTGGGCATAACATGCGTAAAGGCCCCAGTGGATGAATATTCCGAAGCGCTGCGCCGAGAACTTCTCGCGGGCCTCCAGATTCCACTTCTCCGGCGCGTAGTCCGCGTGAAGCGCGGCTGTAACGAATACGGCTAATGCGACAATTGCTCTTTTCATCATGGGCACTCCTTGTTGATTGACTGCATGCGATATTATAACATAAATCCGGGCGAAAAGCACGGCGCGCCATGAAGAGTGCCGGAGAGGTCTTTGCCCCAGTGGTAGCGGATAGTCGTTAGTCGCCAGCGGACAGTCGTTTGGAACGATTGTTTCCCGAATGAGATTCCATCCGACGCTATGGAGACGAGGCGATTGTCCGAGTCATAGGCGTAAGTCCATTCGCCGTGCCGCGTCATGTTCCCGTCCAGGTCGTACTGGGGGTATGTATCCAAAGTCTGAAGTCCGAAGTCCGAAGTCGAAATAGAAGAATACTGGTTTAAATTGTTGGCGGAATAGGTGCTTGTCGTGCCGTTGAATGAGGCAATGATGGAATTGCCGATGGAATCGTAGTGGTAGGGATATTCGACGGTCGCAGGCACGGGTTGCGGTGCGCTAAAGTCATCGCGACCTACCGGCTTTATCACAAACGATACTTCCCTGCGCTCGTGACTCCCTGCTTCTGGAGTGATGCCGCCGGTTTTTGCAAAGGCTATGATTGCCGCATTTTTCATCGGGAATGATTTTTTAGGCAATGTTTTACATTAACCACATGTGAATCCACAGAATATAACATTGACTTGCAAGACATGTCAATCACTTTGGCCTAATAAGGCAATTGTTCGTAATATAATTCCAGCGGGACGTTTCCTTGTCTTGTGGTTATTACAATCTTCGACAACCGCCCGTCATCATCGTACTCCAGATTTGCACACATGCCAAGTTGCCGGCAAAGTTCGAAAACAACATTTGCCAATCGTCGGCTCTCGGTTTCGAAAGGCGTGATATGGACTCGAGGATCTCCTTCAAATACAATAGCTGGTGCCTTCTCGTTCATTTGGAGAAACTGTTCATCAATATCATTTTGAATTGCTTTTACTATGCCGGATACATCTTCGTTGTCGATTTGCGATTGTCTCAATCGGATATATTCGCAGATTTTATTGTAAGCATCGTGTTTGATACGTCCATTTTCAGGATCCTTTTCATTTGTCAACGATTCGATTTTGACGGGATCGAAAACTCTGGAACACTCTGCCCTGTCGGCAAATCCGTATTCGTCGTATGCCATCTCGATGGAATAAGAAAGCAAACCTTTCATTTCAAGGTTGTAAACAAACCAATTCAATCGCCAGGCCCCGTCATAACACAAAAATTGAGGCCTAACCCGGATGATTTTGTCGAATCGTTCTTTTTTCACACACTTTTTTTCAATCAATGTGCATGTCTCAATGGCCTTGCAGAGTCTGATGCAAGCATAATATTTGTCGCTGTTGCAATCTGGAATTGTTTCGACCATTTCTTCAATATCTGCCAATTCCGAATAGAGATTGTCAAGAAACTCCTTGTCGGACAAACTTCTGGCCGACTCTTTTTTTGGTGCGCAAGCAAAAATAAGCATGGATAACAACGGAACAATAAGGCATCTATTTGATCACTTCATAACTAACTCCTGTGTCGTTTATGACTTTAAATCCATTGTCTCTGTACCAATTGTATTCTCTTGCGTTTGCTCTTGAGTTCGAAGTACCCTTTATGGTTTCGAATGTTTGATCGAAAATTTTCCGGGCTTCTGTAACTTGTGAATATGAAAGATCGTCTGGGAAAGACTTCAGTTTGCTTATCAACATTGGTCGCGCTATATCCAGAAATGCTTCAGCATGTCCAATTTCATGAGACCTGATCGGGGCCGACAACACTTTGGTGTTTGCATTCATAGATTCCGTCATCGCGAGTCTGGAAATATCTTTTCCTGAGATTCCATGTCGCGTAATCTTGTATCTTAATATTTCACCTGCGGGCATCTCATCTTGCAGAGAAGATTTGATCAATATATCCAACCATATGTATATGGTCCTGCACTTATACTGAAAATTGGCGATGAATTTACCATTGGCTTTTGGAAGTTTATGAGAAAGTGTCACCGCGATATCATCAGCGCGATTTACAACTTTGGCTTTGAAAGAAAGGTCGATTTCGGAATTACGAACTCTAGTGTAGAATTTAACTGGGATATTGCCAAGAATATCAATTCTGAAGAGTGTGGCGTTTCCGCACATGGCGTACAGGTTCACGCCGCCGGCTTCCTCTATCGGATCGC
>DGHT01000040.1 GCA_002392765.1 Verrucomicrobia bacterium UBA3841
TTTTCAACGAATTAAAATTGCACCCGCACTGTCAATAGCCTGGGCTAACTGAGTACTGGATTGATCTTACGGGATTTGATATAATATTGCGCCGAAAATGAAAGAAATACCATTCGAAGAAAAATCGGCCGCCACGACGCTGTCGGATATGGAAATATTCGTATTTCCGGATCTGATGATGTCGCTCGTGCTCGCAAATATTCTGTCGCCGCGCCTCTGGCGCTGGAGAGAGCTGGAATGGTTCGACGGCATTCGCGAAATGCGCCCGAAACGCCGTCTCCAGCGCCTGCGCCAGCACATCATGGACAACTACACGTTCAATCTCGATCTGGAGACTTGGGGCCTTACATCGAGACCGCGGGAACTGGAGCGTTTCGCCCCTTTCATGTCGCCGGAGGAGATATCCTCGTCGAACGCGCTTTTCGGGTACCACGGCGACAAACACTACTACGATATCGACATACGCAGACATTTCGGTCTCGACAAATACTCCTCCGACACTATTCCGTACTGGAAAACCGAAACAATCGAGGCGATGGACGCGTTCCGCCACAAGGAAGGACACGCGACCGGCGCGGGTGAATGCGTTTCGCTAGCGGGCCTCTACGCGGCGGCGGCGTTCGTCGTCTGCGGACTTCCGCTCGAATCTGTGTACATGATGGCCACGCCGCTCCATTCGCAGAACTTTGTAGACGTCGATACCGGCATACTCACCAACAACCGCAGACTGGTCACGAAGGCGATGTGGTCCAACGGGTCGGTCATCTCCGGACAGGCGCGCCGCGCGCTCGAACACGAACGCGTGACGATAGTCTCGCACGCTACCGGCTGGGTGCACCTTCTCTACCCCGAGGCTACGATAGACCCTGACGTCTACTCCGCCTTCGCCGGCAAACTTGCGCAATATCTTTCTCCGGACAAGGACGCACCCGACCGGAGGATCGTCTCCGCGCGGCTTCCCGACCCCGGACGCGTCAAGTTCGTCCGGGAGGAAGACCCGCTGGCCCTTTCGACGGAGATGGATTTCGGGGAGATCCGCGACAGGATTTACGCCCTTCGCGGCAGAAACCGCGCCGCGAGCCTCGCTCCGTACGCCGCGCACGACCTTTCCGAAACTGAAAGCGGACCTTTCGTGAAAGCGGCGCTGGAAAGATGTCCCGTATCGAAAAACGCCACTCTCGAACAGATATCCGCCCTGCCGGACGAATCCATATACGACGGCCCCGGAAGGTGCGCCTCGCCCGACGAAGTCTGGAATTTCGGGCGCGGAGACGGTCTGGAGAAATGCCTGCTCGCCGCGAACGCGCTTTCGGTTCGCGGCGGGGCGGTCAAGGTCGAATCCGGAACCGCGGTCCTTGCGGGGGCCGACGGAAAAACCGTTTGCGCGTTCCCCTCGTCGAAACGCCCGAAGGAGAAATCGATCGCGCTGGAGTAGACGCCGGCGCCGGAATCAGCGTTTGCGCGATTCGTGGTACTCGCTGTAGCCGCCTTCGAACCAGAAGGTCTTGCCGCCGCCTTCGAACGCGAGTATGTGCGTGGCTATGCGGTCGAGGAACCAGCGGTCGTGCGAAACGACCATTACGCATCCGCCGAACTCCTGAAGGCCCTCCTCGAGGGATCTGAGAGTGGCGACGTCGAGGTCGTTCGTCGGTTCGTCCAGGAGCAGGAGGTTGCCGCCGCTGGTCAGCAGTTTCGCCAGGTGGACGCGGTTTCTCTCGCCGCCGGAAAGGACGCCTACTTTCTTCTGCTGTTCGGGTCCGCGGAAATTGAACCGCGAACAGTAGGCCCTGCCGTTCATCATCGCCGAACCCGCCAGCCTCACGAACTCGCCGCCGCCGGTGATCGCCTCGTAGACGGTTTCGTCGGGCTTCAATTCCGAGCGAGTCTGGTCGACGTAGCTCAATTTCACCGTCTCTCCGACGGTCAGCGTGCCTTCGACCGGTTTGAGCTGGCCGGTGATTAGTTTGAAGAGCGTCGTCTTGCCCGCGCCGTTCGCGCCGATGACGCCCACTATTCCGCCGCGCGGCAGGTCGAAATTCAAATCTTCGTACAGGACCTGATCGCCGAACGCCATCTTCACATGCTCCGCGCGCACGACGAGATTCCCCAGACGCGGCCCCGGCGGTATGCGGATGACGAGGTCGTCCTCCCTCGTCGACACCTGCTGCTTCTGCAGTTCTTCGTACCGTTCGACGCGCGCCTTCGCCTTCGCGTGGCGCCCCGAGGGGTTCGTCTGGATCCACTTGAGTTCGTTCTCGAGCATTTTCTGCCGCGATTTCTCGACTTTCGCTTCGCGCGCGAGCATCGCCTCCTTCTGCTTGAGCCACTCTTCGTAATTGCCCTTGTACGGGTAGCAGACGCCTTTGTCGAGCTCCAGTATCCAGTCGGTTACGTCGGAAAGGAAATAGCGGTCGTGCGTGACGACGATCAACGTCCCTTTGAACTCTTTCAGGTAGTCCTCCAGACGGAACGTGGTCTCCGCGTCGAGGTGGTTGGTCGGTTCGTCGAGGAGCAGCACGTCGGGATTGGACAGCAGAAGCCGCGCGATGGCGACGCGGCGGCGCTCGCCGCCCGAAAGCACTCCGACGTTTTTGGAGCCGTCCGGGCATCCGAGGTCCGCCATGCGGCGCTCGACGAGATTCTCCAGATTCCACCAGTCGTTGGCGTCGATGGTTTCCTGGAGGCGTTCCATTTCCGCCGCGGCCTTCGGGTCGTCCAGCTCGCAGCACAGGTCTTCGTATCTCGACACCATCGCCTGGGCGTCGGCGACGCCTTCCATGACGGTCTCGAGAACGGTCTTCGAGTCGTCCAGCTCCGGTTCCTGCGGCAGGTAGCCCACCTTGGTCCCCTTCGCCACCTGCACCGTTCCGAGAAGGTCGGCGTCCAGTCCGGCGAGTATCTTCAGCAAAGTGGATTTGCCCGCGCCGTTCGCGCCGATGACGCCTATGTGCGCTCCGTAGAAGAATGACAGGTTTACGTCCTTGAGTATGGTTTTCGTCCCCGCCTGCTTCGTTACGTCCACCAGGCTGAACTGGTACTCGCCGGCCATGATTCGCTCCTCCCGCTTTGTCAGTCGGCGACGGCCGGCATAGGCGCCAGCGTCTCGAAATCGGACGTCGACCCGGCGTAGCCGGACATGACCTGTTCAAGGCCTGCGCGTACGCGCGGGAACTCGACGTTGAGCCAGAACTCGAGAGCGGGCTTCTTGTAGTCGTACTTTTCGGCCGCCTTCACGAAGAGCGCGGCGACGACAAGCGCGATCGCGGCGTCGACGAGCTTCCTCGCGGAAAGGTCGTGGTATGTCTTGGCGTCCTCGCGCCCCTTCACGTATTCAATCGCGTCGTCGAGCGCCTTTAAAAGCGCCGTCATGCGCGGATGTTCGCCGCTCCAGTCCTCCTTGCCGAGGATGTCGGCGACAACTTCCTTGACGAGGCCGCCTGTGACGCCAGCGATCGCGGCGACGACCTGGAGCTGCGAAGTCCCCTCGTAGATCGTCGTGATGCGGCTGTCGCGCAGATACCGCTCGCACGGATAGTCCTTCATGAAGCCCGAGCCGCCGAGAACGGCGATCGCGCCCTGCGCGTTGCGCATCGAAAGCTCCGAGCCGTAGTACTTCGCCATCGGAGTGAGCATCTTGTTGAACGCCGCGTACTTCTTGAAACGCGCGCGGACGGCCTGTGCCTCGGGCGTTCCCTTAAGCGACTCGAACTTCTTGCCGAGCCCCGCTTCGAGGTCGACGTTCTTCGCCGCGTAGTAGGTGAGGAGGCGCGAGGCCTGGAGCTCGACCGACATCGTCGACATAAGCTCGCGGAGCGCCGGGAACGTGTCGATCGTGACGCCGAACTGCTTTCTCGACGCCGCGTAGTCGCGCGCCGCGCGGTAGGCCGCCTCCGCTATGCCGGTGCCCTGCGCGGCGATGCCCATTCTGGCGCCGTTCATGAGCGCCATGACGTAGGTGATGAGGCCGCGCTTACGAAGACCGATCAGCTTCGCGGGCGCCTCGGTGAAGACCATCTCGCACGTGGGCG
>DGHT01000070.1:0-6050 GCA_002392765.1 Verrucomicrobia bacterium UBA3841
AACATGAAGAAGATGTACATCCACAAGATTGTGAACGTTCTCGGTTCCAACAACAAACTGTAATGGCTTCCGGGGACAAGAACAACAATCAGGGGTTTGCTATGTCCAAGACGAACAAGAGCGCGTACGCGCAGGCCGGCGTCAATATCGACGTCAAGATGGATGCGGTCAATTCCATAAAACAGATGGTTGCGTCCACGAAGACGGCGAACGTCATCGGCGGAATCGGCGCGTTCGGCGGATTGCACAAGGTCCCGTCCGGCAAGGGCATGATTCTCGTCTCATCCACGGACGGAGTCGGCACGAAACTCAAGGTCGCCGCCTTGATGAACAAGCACGACACCGTCGGACAGGATATCGTGAACCATTGCGTGAACGATATCCTCGTCCAGGGAGCGCGGCCCCTGTTTTTTATGGACTACGTCGGCACTTCCAAGGTCGATCCGGTCCAGTTCAAAAACATCGTCGCCGGCCTTTGCAAGGCGTGCAAGGAGAACCACATGGCTCTCCTCGGCGGCGAAACGGCCGAAATGCCGGGGCTCTACCCGGCCGGCGAGTACGACCTCGTCGGCACGATCGTCGGATGCGTAAAGAAGTCCGAACTGATCACGGGCAAGTCCATCCGCGCGGGGGACGTTATAATCGGCTTCCCGTCGGGCGGCCTCCAGACCAACGGCTACTCGCTCGCCAGGCGCGTGATTTTCGACCTTTGCCAGTATTCCTGCCGCGACAAGCTCCCCGGAACCGACCAGACGTTCGGCGACGCGCTTCTCGCCGTCCACCGCAGCTTCCTCAAGCCGGTGGGCAAGCTCCTCGAGCGCAAGATCAGGATTACGGGCATGGCGCACATCACCGGCGGCGGATTCCAGGACAACATTCCGCGCGTCCTTCCCAAAGTGGCGAACGCGGAAATCGACCGCGCCTCCTGGGAGGTTCCGAAAATCTTCAAGTTCATCCAGAACCAGGGCAAGATCGAACGGGACGAGATGTACCGCGTTTTCAACATGGGCATCGGATTCGTCGTCATTCTGCCCAAGAACCAGCTTGAAAAGGCGACGAACATCCTCAAGGCGCAGCACCAGCCGTACAACATCATCGGCGTCATACGCAAAGGCAGCGGCGTCGTAACGTACAAGAACTGACCGGCTCCGGCCGGAGTCCAGTCAGGTGGAAGACGCCAGAACAGATACGCTGGAAACCGTCGAGGGGACGGTTTCCAGCGTTGTTTTCCGCAACCCGGACAACGGATACACTGTTCTCCACGTCGAGCCGCCGCGCAGAGGCGTTCTCGCGGGGCGGGAGAAGATCACGGTCGTCGGAAAGACGCAGGCGGCGTGGGAAGGCGAAGAGATCCACGCGCAAGGGCGCTGGGTTCTCGACAAGGTGCACGGGCGGCAGTTCAAGGCCGACAAGATCACGTGCGACGCGCCAAGGTCGGTGGTCGGCGTGGAGCGCTATCTGGCGTCCGGACTTATAAAGGGCGTGGGGAAGGTTCTGGCGAAGAGGATCGTCGATACGTTCGGCGAAGATACGCTGGACGTCCTTTCGCACCATTCCGAGCGGCTCAGGGAAGTGCCGAAACTCGGCAGATCGAAGATTGCGCAGATAAAGGCGTCGTGGCACGCCAACGACACTTTGCGCGAGACGATGGTGTTCGGACAGACGTACGGCATTTCTATCGCGAAGATGACGAAGATCGTCAGGAAGTACGGACCCGACACCGTTGCTATAATCAAAGGAGACCCCTACCAGCTTTGCCGCGACATCTGGGGGATAGGGTTCTTGACGGCGGACAAGATCGCCCTCTCGGTCGGGATTCCGAAGGATTCCCCCGTGCGCGCGCGGGCCGTCGTCTCCTACGCTCTCGAAGTCGAGGCCGACGGCGGCGGACACTGCTGGTCGCTCGAAAACGACATTCTCCTCAAGGGCAACGAGCTTTGCTCGATCCCTGTCGAGACTCTCGGCGCGGCTCTCGAGGAGGAAATCTCCAAAAGGCGCATCGTCGCAGAACCTGTCGATCCCGATAATCCGGCCGCCGGACGCAGGATATATTCAAGGTCGCTCTACATCTGCGAACGAAGCGTCGCGGGGGAAGTGCGCAGGATATTGCTGTCGCCTCCGTCGTTCCGTCAGATCGACGCCGGAAAGGCGGTCGACTGGTGGGAATCCAAATCCGGTTTTTCGCTCGCCGTGGGACAGGCGTCCGCGCTGCGGCGCACGCTGTCCGCCAAATTTTCCGTCATCGCGGGCGGGCCGGGCGTCGGCAAAACGACGATCATCCGCGCGCTTGCCGACATCTACCGCGCGCGCCGGCTCAAGGTCGTGCTTGCCGCGCCGACCGGAAGGGCCGCGAAAAGAATGACCGAGTCTGTCGGCATCGACGCGCAGACGATCCACCGCATGCTCAAGTGGAACCCGGCCACGAACAAGTTTACGTTTGATCGCGAGAACAGACTGGAAGGGGACGTGTTCATCTTCGACGAAACGTCGATGATAGACATTCGCCTTGCGGCCAGCCTCCTTGCGGCGATACCCTCCGGCGCCACCGTCGTGTTCGTCGGCGACACCGACCAGCTCCCCAGCGTCGGCCCGGGGAACGTCCTTCGGGATCTCATCAAAAGCGGCGTCGTGGCGTATTCGCGGCTCGATACGATTTTCCGCCAGGATTCGTCGGGGCTGATCGTCTTGAACGCCCACCATATCAACGCGGGCGAACCGATCGAAACCAGGGGAGGGGACACCGATTTCTATTTCGTCAGGTGCGAGGACGCGGCGGTTTGCGTGTCGCGGATCGTCGATCTTATGGTGCGCCGAATCCCCTCTAAATTCGGATTCGATCCTCTTGCGGACATCCAGGTTCTGACTCCGATGAGGCGCAACCTGCTCGGAACGGAGAACCTCAACGCCGAGCTCCAAAAGGCGGTCAATCCGCGAGGCGATGCGGTAATGCGCGGAGGGATGTGTCTGCGCGCCGGCGACAGGGTTATGCAGCTGAGGAACAACTACGACAAGGACGTCTACAACGGCGACATAGGATTCGTGAAAAGCGTGTCGTGCGCGGAGAAGAAGATTGCGGTGGATTTCGACGGCAGGCCTGTCGTGTACGACCAGGGCGAACTCGACGAAATAACGCTTGCGTACGCCACGACGGTGCACAAGTCCCAGGGCAGCGAGTACCCCGCAGTGATAGTCGTTCTCCATTCCCAGCATTACGTCATGCTGCAGAGGAATCTGCTCTACACCGCCATCACCAGAGGCCGGAAACTCGTCATTCTGATAGGCGTGCCGTATGCCGTCGACCAGGCCATAAAAAACAACGACGTTGGCGAAAGGCGCACTTCTCTCGCCGAGAGATGCGCATTGCCGCTACAGGCCCATGGCGGGGATGGAGACGCGATCCTCGGTCTTGACGCTGCCGCGTCCGAGGGCCTTTCTGACGAGCGGTGAGCCGATGTCCGCGCTCGCGTGCTTCACCGACGAGGAATAGGATTCGTCCGCCCCGTGCGCGCCAAGCGCCGCGCCTCCGGCCTCGCGCCGCGCCTCCTGCGCGTTTTGCGTCGATTTGAGGATGATTTTGGAGAAGAAGAGGATCGCCGACAGGACAAGCACCGCGGTGAAAAGTCCGATCGCCAGTTCTACCATCGCCTGCGCGCGTCTTTCAGTGCCCATGCGTCGTGCCTCCGTGTCCGCCGTGTCCGCCCGTGCCCCGTCTGCACGTTCCCGAATTGTATTTAAGCCAGTTGGAACCGGTCAGGTGGAATCCCCTGTTCTCCCAGGTTTTCAACTGTTTGCACCAGAAGCATCCGTGTCCGAGCCAGGCCGGGCCGCGGGCCATGTATACGGGAAGGTGTTCGCGCAGGTGCACTACCCAGGAGTAGTCGGCCGTCGAGAGATTTTCTCCGCCGGCGGAATCCAGCGGGACGAGCCGCACATCCCTGAATTCCGGAACGACGAAAGCCTTCAAGGAAAGGACGTCTCCGACATCGCCGTCGAGACCTGCCGCCGTCCCGAAGGGTTTCGCCGCGGCCGTCCACGTGAACGCGGACGAGGTGTCCGTCGAGACGGACTTCGCGTTGCCTTCGACGCGGCACACCGCCGCGCAGCCGCGGACGTTGTATTCCTCCTTGATTTCGCCGGCGATCGGGAAGTCGTAGTTGTCGTCGCCGGCGAGCGACTTGCCGTTGAACCACCTGCTCCACGCGGCGGTATCGAAGAAGAACCATGTCTGCGACGGATCGTCCAGAAGGGCGCCGCCGCCGTCGAAGATTCCTTTTTCCGGAGGCTCCGCCCCGTAGCGCCGCATGATTTCGAAGATTTCTTCGAGTGTGAAAACCGACGTCAGCGCCGTTTTCTTAGCTTCCACGTGAAGCGAGAAAATCTCGCTGTTGTCGAACGTGTTTTCGTTCGACGCGGGAAGGGGCGCCCAGTCGTTGTAGCTGTCGTAGTTCTGCAAAACGCTGTAGCAGTGGAAAAAGAACCAGCACCAGTCGCGCGACGATATCGCGAAGTAGAAACGCTTGTCGACGAGAAGGTGCCCCGTCGAAGCGTAGTAGAATTCCATGTTGTCGGGGCCGGCCGCGAGACCGCCGGACATCGCATCCTCGATCTTCGACGCGTATTCGGTCCATGCGCCGGGCCACGGTTCGGGGTAAGGATCGCCTTCTTCCTTCGCCCCGGAGTAGACAAGGCGGATGTCTTTCACATGTTCGCGCAGGATTTTGGAGAACTCGTCGCGCGGTTTCGCTCCGTTTCTGCGCGCGGCCCTGTCCGCAAGTCTCAGCGCTTCAACCGGTTCAAGGAGCGCCATGCGCCTCTGTTCGGCCGTTATGCGCGCGCACTCGTTGGAGTCTCCCGCGTACGCTGCCGCGAGGTGCGCTATGTTCAGTCTTCCGATTTCGTTGAGGATCAGACCTTGTTTGCGGGCCGCCGCGATCGCTGCGGCGTCGCCCGCGTTTTCGAGCCTTGCTTTAGTGCGCACGGAGAGGAACGTGTCGACGTTCAGCAGACACAAAAGCACTAGAACGACGATCGAGAAGAGGAGGAAAAGCGCTACCTGGCCTTTTTTCAACTATTCACCCCCGTCGAACATGTACAGCGGATAGTGTGATTCGATTTTCGCGTCTCCGGAAAGCCGGCGGCCGTCGTCTTCCAAAGTGATTTTCGCCGAAGCTTCCGGGGAAAGACCCAGATCCGAGTTCACGAATGTCTTGAGTTTGTGCCAGAGTTCGTATTCCAGGACGCCGTGCGCGCGGGATGCGTTTTCGCTTTCGAGGTAGATCGGGATTTTCGAGACCTCGTCGTAGATGTCGCCTTCCGGCCACAGCCTCCTGCCGGAGACGGGAATCGCGGCGGCTCTGGCCGTCTTTTCGCACATGAAGCGGTTGAATCCGACGGCTTTGGCCCTGGCCGCGCGCGAAGCTGCGTGTTCCAGAACCGTTTTCGCCGCAACCATGCGCGAATATCTGAACGCGACCATGAACGCCGCGACTATGACGCCCATGGCCAGAAGGGTTTCGACGATGGCTTGCGCGCGTCTCAGTTTCCGGTCTCTTCGATTTTGTCGGCAGCCTCGGTGTATTTCTGGCCGAGTTTGCCTGAAAACACTTTTACGACGGCTATGAGGGCGATCGCGATAAGGCTCACGATCAGAATGTACTCGACCATCGTCTGTCCTTTTCTGGACTTTGCTTTCATTTTCGTCTCCTTGTTGTTTACGGATAGTCCGAACTTATAAGCCTTTCGGTCCGTACGACAGATCCGCGCACCGCTTTCAGCAGATACGCTAGCGCGGAAACCGCGACGAGCAGGGCCGTGAACGCGAGGATGTATTCGACCATCGTCTGTCCGCGTCTCGTACGAAAGGATTTCATATAATGAAATTATATCATAAACCGAGGCGTTTGTGGAGTTTATTTTCGCTGAATGAGGGAAGAGTGAAAAGTGTAAAATTGCGGCTCCCAAGGAGATGCGGCATCCTGCCGCGTCCCTAACTGGGAAAGTCGGCATCCTGCCGGCGATATCAAGGAGATGCGGCATCCTGCCGCGTCCCT
>DGHT01000070.1:6226-24087 GCA_002392765.1 Verrucomicrobia bacterium UBA3841
GATGCGGCATCCTGCCGCGTCCCTATTGCTTTAGCAATGAAATATTGTGAGCCGCAAAGAACGCATAGTTCGCAAAGTATTCCTAAAAAAGAAACTTTGCGCGCTTCGCGAACTTGGCGTGAAATAAATTCAGGGGGGCAATTATCGGTGCGGACATTATATAAATTCATAGATGTTTATCACAGAGGCACAGAGACACAGAGGGGTGATAGTTACCCGTGAACTCTGAGCCTTTGAGCCTCTGTGTTAAAACAATTATTGAACTTTGTTTATCCAACCGCTGGAAACACGCCGATAAATATCAATTGACTTTATCCGGAATTGTGTTATTATATTCATTGAACCGATTAGACGAACCACAAATCATCGAAACGCACTGGGACCTGAACCATCGCCGGATCAACCGTCCGGCGGGCTTCTGCGCTAACGATGGAAACGCAAAAGACCACATATATCGTTCGCGATCAAGGGAGGCGCGGCATCTTGCCGCGTCGCCCTCACCTCATATCCAGATTTTCAGCCAAGGAGATGCGGCATCTTGCCGCGTCCCACAATCCTTTTGTCACGACTTTCAACCAAGGAGATGCGGCATCTTGCCGCGTTCCACAATCCTTTTGCCACAACTTTCAACCAAGGAGATGCGGCATCTTGCCGCGTTCCACAATCCTTTTGCCACAACATTCAGCCAAGGAGATGCGGCATCTTGCCGCGTTTTACAATACTTTTGTCACAACTTTCAGCCAAGGAGATGCGGCATCTTGCCGCGTTCTACAATCCTTTTGCCACAACTTTCAACCAAGGAGATGCGGCATCTTGCCGCGTTCTACAATCCCACATTTAACAACTAAGGGAGAATCGAAATGAAATCAACAATCAAATCATTGAAATCCGGCGCCGTGCGCCTTCTCGTGCTCGCACTCGGTCTCGGTCTCGCAAGGGGTGCCTGGGCGGCGGATGCGCCGACGATTACTGTCGACGGCACGACCGTTACGATAAACAACGAAACGTCGACAGCGTATGACAGTTCCAAGACCCTTACGGTCAACTCTACTTGGCAGGCGAAGAAATTTTGGTTGCCTACGGGGACTGGTCTTGATTCTGGCGCGATGGTCAAGGTGACCTCAATCGCATTTGCCGTTCCATCCACGGGCAATTTCGTGGACAAGATTGGACTTGCCGGTAGCGTCTCTGCCTCGGCGGTTCGCACTACGGGCGGTTTCACGACTGCAAACGCCGATAAGGTTCTCTTCTCGTTTGAAGAATGCTACCTGCGTGCAGGTTACGGCACCACGCTTTGGTTCCTCGATTCCAATGGCGAAAAGGTTGCAGCCACCACGGTGATCAACTTCATGGTTGGCGGCAATTCTTATCAGCACATCGACAACCTCGGTTGGACGATTAGCAATGTATTCTATACTCCGGTCATCGAAGTTGTCGGTGAGATTGTGGACGGTAGCTACCTCACCGGTGTTCAGACCGCAATCGGCAACAGCGGAACCGATCCTCTCTATGCTGCCGGGGTTACCGGTTGGCTTGATACCTCCAACAGCAAGACGGGCCCCGTTGTTCTCGTTGGAAACAATGATGGCACAGCCTCAATTGGCGTCAATAATGCCAATTCTGTGGATGCCAATGGCCAGCACTCTACGTGGAGCAAGCTTTCCGGTAGCGGTACGCTGACATCGCTGTACACGAGCGATATTGGCGTTAAGAGCAGTACATCTCCCGTTCTTGAAGTGTATGATTCTTCTGAATTTACTGGCTCTATTATTACGCCGGTGGACAATGGTCCTAAATTGTCAGTCGTGTTTTGCAATGCCGACGAGAGTGCCACACTGAAAACATCTTATAATGGCCTCTTCCGCCATAATAGTGGGTCGAACCCGGCCAGCATCTATGTTTCCGCTGGACGCACGACGGCAAACAACGCTGTGGTGACAATACCCGCCAACAAGACATGGACGGCGAACAAGTTGCTCAACAATGGTGAGGTTGTTGTAGATGGTACTTTCAATGGCCCGGTTGGTAACACTGGGAGTCTCACGGTTAATGGTACTGTGACCGGGGCTATTGTCAACTCTGGAAATGGCACTGTTGTCGTCAACGAAGGAGCTACGATTGCTTCCTTTGGTTCACAGCGTGACTTCACAGGCATCACGGTAGATTCTTCCGTCCCGGTCAAGCTCGCGATGACCACCGAGGAATACGGTAAGGGTTCCGTCAGTGTCACTGGCGCGAATGGAATCTCGTCCATAACTGTGCTCGCCCCTGACGGCACGACTGAAGTCGGCACCATCACCCCCGAAGAGGGCGCAGGTACGCTTGAGACGGGTGTCAAGACTTCTGGTCTCTCCACCTGGTGCGATTATGAGTTCAACGGCGACAAGTCCAACACTGGTGTCGACAAGACTGGCCTTGAGAGCGATGTCAATACGACCACTTATCCCGAAATATTCAATAGCTCGATGCTCTACACCTACACGCATCCGTGGCGCAATATCAGCTATCCCAATTCTTGGACGGCGGTTGTGCGTTGCACGGTGCCAGAACTTGAGAATGCAGTCGTCGTAATGTTCGGTACATATAGTGCCGGTGCTATCGGTCTTGTTGCGGGTTCGAATCCTGAAGAGGAAATGTTGCTTGTTTCCACCCCAGGATCCTCTGCTACCACGTCAGAGGCCAAGCACTTCACGACATTGGCTACGATGAACGTCAAGGACGCCACCACAGCCCAGCACGTCTATGTGTTCACCAAGGATGGCACGACTGTTAACGTCTATTGCGACGGCGAGAAGGTCCTTGATAACTATGAACTCGCAAGTGCTACGTTGGGCGGCGGTTTGCAGGTCGGCTCGCTCCATGGCGGTGTTGTTCAGAACAACGTTGATACCGGTCTCGTCCGCTTCGGCGCGGGCGAAACTCGGATTTCCTCTTTGACGCTTGCGCAGCAGCAGAATGCTCGCATCGACTGCATGAGGATGTTTGACTATATCGTCAGCCCCGAGCAGATCGCGGCTCTCTCCGTCGAGTTCCCGGCTGTCAAGCTCTATCGCGCAACGGCTGCCGCTGATGCTGATACGACTTGGGGTGATCTTTCCTGGACTCCTGCCTGGGATGGCGGCAATACGCAGTCCAAGGCCATTCTCACGACTGAGGGCGGCGCGACTGTCGCACTGCCTGCGTCGATTACCGTCGATGAAGTGCAGTTGAATTTGGCGGCTAATTCGACGCTCACGCTGAGCGGTCCTGGCTCGCTCGCAGTGACTCAGCCAATCACCATTGGCAATGGAACCCTTGAGCTGACTGGCACGGTTACGCTTACGCAGGATACGACATTCAACGGTTCGGTCGTGTTCAACCAGTTCACCAAGGCTGGCGATGGCGCAATCAAGCTCTCCAATGGCGCGACGGTCGGCGTTGACGCGGCGCTCGTCGTGACTCCGCTCGGCACCTATGCTTGCGCCGAAGGCACGGTCGTCGATTCCGCCTATTCCAGTGGCGAGGGGGATGTGAAGCTTATTCCGCTTGCATCCGCTGTTGTCAGCATCACACAGAGTGGAACGACGCTTTACTACTCCGATCTCGATACGGCGCTTGGTCCGCTTGTCAATGCGCCTGGTTCTATATCCGAGGATGTGCAGGTTACCCTGCTTAACGATACAACTCTCCCGTTTGGATATGACAGTTACTTGTTGACCGCTGGTTACTACATTAACGGAAATGTCATTACCAAGGCGGTTGCGCGAATTGGTTCCACCACATATCCCACACTCGCGGCTGCTGTTGGTTCTGCTGCGGATCGCGCGACGGTAGTCCTTCTCCGCGCTTCCAGCGAGACGATTACGCTAAATAAGGCGATTACCCTTAGCGAGACAGCTAACTTCTCCGGCACGCTTACAGGCAACGGCACGCTGACGTTTGCGGCGTTCCGCAACAACCCGTCCATCACGTTCGATAACTGGACCGGTACGGTTGTGCTCCCCGAGTTCGCTGCGCAGGCTACAGTCCTCAATAAGTATGGCGTCGCTGGCTCTACGGTTGTCTTGAAGGGCATCACGGGCGGCTGGCTTGGCGAGACCTCTTCGCAGAAGATGGACGTCGCCCCTGTTCTCCAGCTCGATGGCAATGTGACCATCAAGGGCTTCTCGACCAGCTGGGACTACACATTCGCCGAGCTTGCCGGCACGGGCAATTTCGTGCTCGATCCGACGGACAACAGCCCGAAGTCGGTCGCCATTACGAAGGTTGCCAAAGGTTTCACTGGAATCATAACCAATAATACGGACAAGACCCTCACAATTGCCACGCTTGATCGCGAGGCATGGCAGTCAACGGCTGGAGGTACGAAACTGTTGACTAAGAGTGGCAATGTCGTCGCGAACGCGCTGACGGTCGGCGGGGTTGCGCGGCAGGTCGGACTTTGCACGGCGGCGGACGGAATCTATGTCGCATGCACGGTCACGATCCCTGAGGTTGCCAACGCTTCGGCTACGGTGACGGTTGACGGCGTGGCGGCTACGGGTTCTTCGCCTTACACTGTCGATGTCGGCTCGAATGTCGAGATAACTTGGACCGCCGATTCCGGCTACAAGATCACGGCTGGTGCGACGCAGACGATCAATGTGATTGCAACTGACGTGACCGCGACGGCTCCGACGGTGGAGGCGAATTCGGTTACGTTCAGCAACTTCGCGGTCGAGTATCTGGCCGACTTCTCGAAGGCGGCGACGATTACCGCAACCGTGACGGGCGATGGCGCGGCGGATGCCACGTATACGATTACGGCCGGAGGTGAACCGATTACCGGAACCTACTCCGATGGAACGGTGACGTTCGCGAATGTTGGAAACCTGTCGCTCGGTGATACGCTCTCCTACACCATTAGCGCGTCTGGAACGACTTCGGGTTCGTCTGGAGCGCAGACATCCACTGTCGGCAATGTCACCTCAGGATGGGTGCAGGAGGATTCGGAGCATTACGAGGCAACAGGTTCGTGGGCTACGGACTTCACGTATTCCGGGATGGTTGCAACGCTTACTGACAACACGTATACGGCAAACACCGCCGGCGATGGAATCGTTACTATCACAACGGTCGTCAAGTTCGGCGGCGATGCGGATTCGACGGTGGCCATCGATTCCGACGCGCAGGCTGGTTTGCGTGTCCAGAATGGCGTGTTCGAGGTCTACGGCAAGACGACTTCCGAAGGCACTGCTACATGGCAGACGACCGAGGTTGCGGCTGTGGACGAAACAACCTACACGGTGACGCTGACGATCAACTATACAACAGGCAAATTCACTGCGTCTGTCAGCGGAACTTCCCTCGGCGAATACTACCTTGCAGTTTCTGCGACAAAGGTTTCGGCAGTCTCCTACAAGGGCACCGGCGAGTTTACCTCGCTTGCGGGCAGCTTCGTTTCGGGCGATATTGCCGTCGATGTTGAGTCGGAAGATGAGGTCGCAGTCAGCAGCGCGTTCATTAGCCAGTACCTTGGCGGCAAGACCGTTTCCGAGGCGACTACGCTGCTTGCTCCGGGCTCGACGACAAAGACGGACAACGGATGCAACTACTTCGAGAGTTACGCGCTCGGACTCAATCCGACCAGCCAGAGCGATGCTCCCATCGTGAATGCCGCGCCGACGAGCGACGGAAAGATTGTGCTGTCTCTGACAAAGGCGAATGGCAATGCAATCACGCCCGCCGGCAATGTCGATGTCGATGTTGCCATCAAGGAAGGCAACGACCCTGTCTCAGGAGAATCGGAGAGCGGCGAGGGCGCTGGAAAGACGATCATCATCGATCCTACTTCGCTCGACGCCGGCGTCCACAGGTTCAAGGCGGAAATCGGTATCGGCGCGAAGTGAATATATTGAGATTGGACAGTCTTTAGATGCGCCAATAAACTGGGGGAACGGGCGGGACGCTCGTTCCCCCAGTCATCCCTCTTCCCTCATTGAAAAAAGAGCGGTATTCAATATGGATTTATGGCGTGTTTTTTGATATAATTTAACGAATCATGACAATAGCAGAACTTGAAGAGGCCAAGGCCAAGAGCCTGGGCGAGATAGCGGCGGCCGCGGACGCGGCCGCGCTTGAGGCGCTTCGCGTCCGGTATGTCGGACGCAACGGATCGATTCCCGCCTTGATAAAGGCCATGAAGGACGTTCCCAAGGAAGATCGTCCCGCATTCGGCAAAGCGGTGCAGCAGTGGCGCGCCGAGGTCGAGGCGGCGCTTGCGGGCAAAACGGTGCAGGGGGGCGGAAAGCGGGTCGATTGCGACATCACGCTTCCCGGCCGCTGGCGCGCGTGCGGGGTGGAGCATCCTCTTTCCAGGGTTGTCGAGGAGAGCGCGGCGATTTTCGGAAGGCTGGGTTTCACCGTGGCCGACGGTCCGGAGTTCGAAAACGTTTTCAACAATTTCACCGCCCTGAACACGCCTGCGCACCATCCGACTATGGACCGCAGCGATACGTTCTGGTTCGGCGACGACTGTCTGCTGAGGACCCAGACTTCGCCCGTCCAGATCAGGACGATGATGGCGAACAAGCCCCCCGTGCGCGTGATATGCCCCGGACGCACGTACAGGCGCGACACCACCGACGCGACCCACTCCGCCAATTTCCACCAGATCGAAGGACTCTACGTCGACACCAAGCCCGTATCGCTCGCCGACCTCAAGAGCGTTCTCGCGTATTTCGCGAAAGAGATGATGGGCGACGGCGTGACCGTCAGGTTCCGTCCGCATTTCTTCCCGTTCACCGAGCCGTCCGTGGAGGTCGATTTCAGCTGCCACGTCTGCAAAGGACGCGGATGCGGCGTCTGCAAGCAATCCGGCTGGATCGAGGTCGCCGGCGCCGGGATGGTCGATCCCAGGGTGTTCCGCCACGTGGGGTACGACCCGGACGTCGTTTCGGGCTACGCCTTCGGGTTCGGAGTCGAGCGCGTGGCGATGATAAAGTACGGCATACCGGACATACGCTGGTTCTACGAGAACGACATCAGGTTCCTTGAACAGCTCGGCTGACGCGGCATCGGGGCGCTCGCGATGATCACCATATACAAGTGGGAGAACGGAGGCTTGAAGGAGGCGCTGGAATTCGCCCCCTCCTGCTGGATCAACCTGGAGTCGCCTACGACTACCGAAATCGACAGGGTGGTCGAGTTTTCGAAGGTCCCCCGGGATTTCCTTACCGACCCGCTCGACTCGGACGAACGTCCCCGTTTCGACTACGACGACAACTCGTCGCTGCTGATCATACACGTGCCGTGCATAGTCGAGACGGACGATGTCGTCCCCTACAGGACGATTCCTCTGGGCATCGTGTTCTTCGGCAAATCCGTCATAACCGTCAGCAACGCTCGAACGCCCGTCACGTCCGCGTTTCTCGACCAGATCCGGCGCGTCTGCCCTCCGTCCGACCAGTACAGGTTCGCGTTCCGTCTCATCTGGCACGGCGGCGTCCTCTTCCTGAGATACCTCAACGACGTCCACCAGCGCACGAACTCGTTCGAAGAGGAACTTCACGAATCGATTTCCAACGACGTCCTTTTGAAGCTTCTCACGATCGAAAAGACGCTCGTGTACTTCACGACGTCGCTCAAGGCCGACACCATCGCGCTGGCCCGTTCGAAAACGACCCGCCAGCTCGTTCTTTCGGAGGACGACTCCGACCAGCTCGAAGACGCCATGGTCGAATACCAGCAGGCGCTCGAGACCGCGACGATCCACGCCAACATTCTGAACGGGACGCTCGATACTTTCGCATCGCTGATCAACAACAACCTGAACAACGTGATGAAGTATCTGACGGTCGTGACCATCTTTCTCGCCGTCCCCACGCTGATAACTTCCGCCTACGGAATGAACGTGAAACTGCCGCTCGTCGAGGGCGGAGGGAACGCGAGGGTGTTCTGGATACTGGCCGTTTTCGCAGGTCTCGCGACTGGATTGATCGCGCTTGTGCTGTTCATTCTTTCCAAAAAGCGTAAATTCTGACTTACCAAAAGCCGTTTTTTATGATATAATAAACGAAATCCGTTATTTTCGAACATATAGCAATCACAGCAAGCAGGAGTCACAATAATGAAGATCGAGAAAAAAGAACTCGCGGACTGCCAGGTGGAACTGAAGCTGGTTTTCGACGAGTCCGAGGCCAAGGATATCAACAAGAGAGCGGTCGCCGCCGTGAGCTCCCGGGCTTCAATGCCGGGATTCCGCAAGGGCAAGGTTCCGCCGCAGATTGTGGAGAAGGAATTCGCGCCCGACATCGCGATGGCGAGAGTCCGCGCCATGGCGCGCCGCGCCGTCGACGCTGCAAAGGAAGAGAAAATCGAGCTGTTCAACACGCGCGAGATAACCGACGCCCATTTCGAAGACGGCAACTGGAGCGTTACGGCAGTTGTCGAGAAGCGTCCTGTTTTCGACCTGCCCGAATACAAGGGCATGTCCATCGCGCCGGCCGATACGACCGTCGCGGACGATGAGATAGACGGCATAATCGCGAATATGCGCGAGACGGCGTCCACCTTCAACGACGCCGCCGAGGGCGCGACCGCCGCGGAAGGGGATATCATCCAGTACGACTACTCGGCGGAAATCGACGGCAAGCCGGCGTCGGAAGTCTGCGCCGACGCGGGCGACGAGGCTGCGCAGGAGGGGGCCTGGGCGACGCTCGGCTCGAATCCGGAGGCTGTCGCGGCGGACAACGCGGCCGGCATGAAGGTCGGCGAGACGAAGGAGTTCGAGCGCAAGTTCGCGGACGATTTCCGCGTGGAAGGGCTCAGGGGGCTCAAGGCGAAATGCAAAATCACGCTCAAGACGCTCCGGTCCAAGTCCCCCGCGACGGACGAGCAGCTCCTCAAGGATAGTCAGACGAAGGATCTCGACGAGCTTCGCGGGAAGATCCGCGAGAATCTCGAGCGCAGGAAGAAACTGGCCGAGGAGCGCCGCCGCTACGACGAGGCCGCCGAGGGGCTCGTGTCAAGGTGCGATTTCGAAGTTCCGCTGTCGCAGATCGACAGGCTCGCGGACGCGACGCTCGAGGAATACAAGAACCGCGCGCTTTCGATGGGCCTTGACGCCGGCTACCTCAAGGAAAACCGCGAAAAGATCCAGAAGGAAGCCCGCGATTCGGCGATCAGGCAGATCAAGGCGTGGTACATCGCCGACGCCATCTGCAAAGCCGAGAAGATCGAGTGCAAGCCCGAGGAAACGCTCAACAAAGCCGTCGAGATCGTCCTTGCCAACGTCAAGAACTGAAAAACATGGAACAGGGTTACATGATACCGTATGTCGTCGAGCAGACCGGCAAAGGCGAGCGCACGTACGACATATATTCGAGACTCCTTCTCGACCGCATCGTATTCATCTCCGGAGAGGTGAACGACGATATGGCCAACGCGATAGTCGCGCAGCTGCTTTTCCTCCAGTCCCAGGACGATAAGAAGCAGATCAACGTCTACGTCAACTCGCCCGGCGGCAGCGTCACGGCCGGTCTTGCGATATACGACACCATGCAGTTCGTCAAGTGTCCGATCGCCACGTACTGCATCGGACAGGCCGCCTCCATGGGCGCCGTCCTGCTGACCGCCGGAACGAAGGGGCTGCGCCATGCGCTTCCCAACGCGCGCATCATGATCCACCAGCCGTGGGGCGGAGCCGAAGGCAAGGCCAGCGATATCGAAATCACGGCAAAGGAGATACTGCGCCTGAAGGAAATCCTCAATTCGATCCTCGCGAAGCACTCCGGAAAGACGGTCGAAGACGTGACGAAAGACACCGACCGCGACCATTTCATGTCCGCAGAAGAGGCCATGCGCTGGGGGTTGATAGACAAGGTGGTAGAAAATGGCTAAATCGAAAGAGTTGCAATGCTCCTTCTGCGGGCGCAGCTCCAAGGAAGTCCCGGTCGTTCCGGGCGCCGACGCCAACATCTGCATAGACTGCGTTTCGTACATCAGCAAGCTGATCGACGAAAGGATGTCGCCCGAAGTGAAAAAGGAGCGCGCGTCCGACACGAAGGCCAAGCTTCCCCCGACGCCGCTTCCGAGGGACATCAAGGCTTTTCTCGACCAGTACGTGATCGGCCACGACGAGACGAAGAAAGTGCTTTCCGTCGCTGTTCACAACCACTACCGCCGTCTCGAGGCGTCTGAAAACCGCGATGCCGACAAGAAAGACGACGGCGTGGAGATCGAGAAGTCGAACATACTTCTTCTCGGACCAACCGGCACGGGCAAGACGCTTCTGGCCAAGACGCTCGCACGCATGCTCGGCGTTCCGTTCGCAATCGGCGACGCGACCGTTCTCACCCAGGCGGGATACGTGGGCGAGGATGTCGAGAATCTCGTCAGATACCTTCTCCAGAACGCGAACGGGGACGTGGAACTCGCCAAGCGCGGAATCATATACGTCGACGAGATCGACAAGATCGCGTCCAAGACGGACAACGTGTCCATCACGCGCGACGTTTCCGGCGAAGGCGTGCAGCAGGCGCTGCTGAAGATCGTCGAGGGCACGACCTGCCGCATACCGCCCAAGGGCGGCAGGAAGCATCCCGACCAGGAGTACATCGAAGTAGACACGACGAACATCCTCTTCATCTGCGGAGGCGCGTTCGTCGGTCTCGACAAGATCGTCGCCGAAAGAACAGGCAAGCACCAGATCGGATTCGGCGCGGCGGAAGAGGACGGGACCAAAAAGGAACGGCTGGACGTCCGTCCGGAGGATCTCGTCAAGTTCGGTCTCATCCCGGAATTCACAGGCCGGCTTCCCATCATAACCTCCATGCAGGAGTTGACCGAAGACGACCTCGTGCGCGTCCTGACGGAGCCGAAGAATTCGCTCGTCAAGCAGTATAAGAAGCTTCTTGCGATGGACGGCGTCGATCTCGATTTCGAGCCGGACGCGCTCAAGGAGCTTGCCAAGGCCGCGCTTTCCCGGAAGACCGGCGCGCGCGGACTGAGGGCCGAGATGGAGCGGCTCATGACGGACATCATGTACGACGCCCCGGGGAACGATTCGATGAAAAAGGTCGTCGTCACGGCTGAAATGATCAGGGAGAAGCTCAAATGACAATCGACCTTCTCAAGGCGAAACTGCACCGCATACGCGTGACGGAGTCGTGTCTGGACTATGAAGGCTCCCTGACGCTCGACCCCGACGACATGGAAAGCGTCGGGATCCTTCCTTACGAGAAGATCCTCTGCGCGGACGTGGAGAACGGCGAGCGCTTCGAGACGTACGCCATACCCGGAAAACGCGGCAGCGGGGTGTGCTGTCTCAACGGCGCGGCCGCACACAAGGGGAAGGTCGGCGACCGCCTGATCGTGATGGCGTTCGCTTCGATGACGCCGGAGGAAGCCGCCGTATTCGCGCCGAAGGTCAAGCATTTCTGAAGTGGCTCCTCTGCTGTTCTGCATTCTTTTCCTCCTGTCCGCATTTTTCTCCGGCGCGGAGACGATTCTTTTTTCTCTGACGCCCGCGCAGCGTTCGCGCATAAAAGAGCGCAGTCCGGGGTCCGCCCGCGCGATCGAAAAATGCGTAGGCGATTCGGCGATGCTGCTTTCCACGATTCTCGTCGGGAACACGCTCGTCAATTTCGCCATCGCCACTCTCGGCTACACGATACTCGATTCGGCGTTCCCGAAATACGGCGGTCCGCTGGCCGTTCCGGCAGTGACGGCGCTTCTTCTCGTGTTCGGCGAGATAACCCCGAAGCGTCTCGCGCTGAGATACGCCGAAAGCCTCGCTCCCGCGTGCGCCAGGCTCTTGATTTTCTGGAAGGCTCTTTTGAGGCCGTTCACCGCGGCGTTCAGTTTTTCTTCGCGCGCTTTCGCGGGGGCGATCGTGCAGGAGCGCAAGGCGCTTTCCGACGCCGAACTCGTGTCGGTCCTCGAAGTGGCCGCCGAGAAGGGGGAAGTGGCGCAGACCGATGCCGACATGATCGAAGGCGTTTTGCGTCTTTCGGAGCTTCACGCCAGCGACGAGATGACGCCGAGAGTCGATATCGAAGGCTTCGATTCCGATCTTCCCGAGGAAACGCGGCGCGAAAAACTCGCCCGCGCCAGGCATTCTTTCCTGCCTGTCTACAAACGCACCCCCGACGCCATCGAGGGCGTCATGGAAAGAGCCACCGGCAAAATCGAAGACGCGCTCTTCGTCCCCGAGCAGGTGGGGCTCGACGATCTTCTCTACACGTTGCGCAAGTCCGGCAAGCCCATGGCCGTGGTCCTCGACGAATACGGAGGCACCGCCGGGATAATCACGCTCAACGACATCATGGAACTCGTCATGGGCCCAGGAGTGTTCGGCGAGGAAAGCGACGAGCCGCTCATAAAGCGCGTTTCGAGGAACGTGTGGGTTATCGACGCGAGGGCGTCGATAGACGAGATAAACCGCGATCTCGGGGTGGAACTTTACGCCGAGGACACCGACAGGCTGTCCGGCTGGGTCGCGAGCCACGCCGAGCGCATCCCCCACGTCGGACAGCAGATCGAAGCGCAGGGGTGCCGCGCAACGGTGCTGTCGAGACGCAAAAGGCGCGTCGACAGCGTCAAGCTCGAGGTCCTCAAATATCCTGAAAAGGATACGGACGAGGATCTGATAGCCGAGACGGACGAACAGGTCGAAAAAACCGAGGAGGACAACAAATGACGGTCCTGCTTGCGATTTCGATGATTGCGGCGCTCGCTCTCGCCGCTTTCTGCGCCGGGGCGGAGACGGCGTTCATGTCGGTCAACCGCGGACGCATCGTCCACCTCGCCCATTACGGAAGCGAAACGGCGCGCATTGTCCAGAAGGCTCTTTCTTCAATGAACCGCACCCTGACGTCGCTCCTGATCGGCAACAATATCGCGCACGTTGTGTTTTCCGCAGCGTCCGCCGCGCTCGGCGCGAGACTTTGGGCGATGACGTGGGAGCGGACGGTGTGGACGGCGGGGTCGGCGCTGGCGATTCTCTATCTTAGCGAATTTCTGCCGAAGCTTTTCTGCGCCACGCGCCCTCTGACGCGGATATTGGCGCTGTCGAAGGCATACGCGGTGTTCGCGGCGGTCCTGCGTCCCGTCACCGCCGCCGCGATGGCCGTCACCGGGATTTTCATAAAGAAAGGCGAGAACCGCTACACTGTCACGCCGAACGAGATAATGCGCATCCTCCAGGACAGGAAAGACGGAGTGAAGCTTACCGATTTCGAAAGCGCTCTCATATCGCGCATAGTGACGCTGCGCAGGAAAGGGGAGGCGATAACGGTCGAATCCCTCCTTTCCGCCCTTGACTCCGAATGAAGTCCGCCGCCGGTGCGATCAGGCGGATTTCGCGCCTTTGCCGCGCTTGGAAAAAGCGCGGACGGCGGCGGTGAAATCGCCCCTGAAGGCGGCAAAGGCGAGAACGAGGGAAACGATCCCCGCAATCGCGCCTTTCACAAGGAATCCGCGCGCGCCGTTAATCTGGATGAAGCGCGTCGAACACCAGGCCGCCGCGCATATCGCAATCGCGTACGCCGCGAACACGCCCTGCGTTTTCCAGTACGTGCGCAGCTTTTTGCGGTCGAAGAACGATGTGAACGTCACATACGACTCCCACGGCATCTGGATGAAAACGTAGGAGAGGATCGTCGAAAGAATCACGCCGTCGAGTTTGTATGCGTCCGGGAGGTAGATCACGAACGAAATGTTCATCGCGAGGTTGGCCACGCCCGCGACGATCGGCTTCCATCTGTCTTCGCGCCATATCGACGCGGCTGCCTTGAACGTAAGCAGCGGCTGACGGGACTGGTTTACGCAGAAATAGAGAACCATCAAAAGCGGGGTCAGCGCGTGCCGGACGAGTTCCGGCTTGGAGCCCGTCCATATTTCGATGAAGGGCTGGTACATGGCCGACATCATCGCGGCGCACCATATCACGGCGACGAGCGTCAATCTGTTCGCTTTCATGAACAGTTCGAAATTCGCCTCCTTCGATTCCGTGTGGACCTTGTTTCCGAATCCGGCAGTCATGGAGTTGTACAGCGCCCAGATCATCCCCGCTACGGCCGTCACGACGTAGTAGTAGTTTCCGTACGCCGCCACTGCGACGAGACCGAGAAAGGCCGATATGACGATGTTGTCCACGAAGTTTGAAATCGTGGCTCCGACCTTGTGCATGAATATGTATTTGACGTCCGACACTACGCGTCTGCGCGATGCGGCGTCGAGCGCGCCCCTGGGTTCGATCTCGGGGAAAAGCCTGCGCGATTCGCGGTATGTGAGGAGGTTCTGCGCAACCGTGAAAACGACCGTCGCGAGGACGTATGCGTAGTAGTTCCTCGTCAGGTAGAGCGTCAGGAAAACCGTCAGGTACTGGCAGATCGAAGTGGCGGATCTGATGTTGGTAAGAACGTCGTTGCGCTGGTAGGCGTTCAAAACCGAACCGCGGTATGCGAAGAGGAAGTAGCTGACGGACGTGTTCGCGAGGTGGATGAGGTAAAGTATGTGCAGATCGACATCGGCCGGCACGCTGCCTTTCACGAGCGTGCGCAGAAAGGGCAGCAGACACAGACCGAACGCGAGGATGACGCTGCCGACCCATCTGTACACCGTTCTGTAGAATTTGAGGTACGCGCATACGAGACCGCGGTCGTCGTCGGCTATCGGTTTGTACATCGAACACACCACCGCCGTGCCGAATCCCAGGTCGGCGAGCATGAGAACGCCCAGCACCGACGTGAAAAGGCCGTTGAGCCCCAGGTATTCCGGTCCCATCAGCCAGAGGAACAGCGTCCTGTTCAAAAACGGGAAAACAAGACCGAGAGCCTTGTTCAAAGAGGCCGATATGATATTCCTTTTCGTGTTCTTTGCGAAATCTAGTTTCATTATCGGTATATAATATCAAAAAATCTGATTAAAATCATGTCTGAAATCGCGGATGCGTTTCGCAGATCCGTTAAATTTCACAATTTCACAATTTCAATTATTTTGATATAATATTCCCATTCCGCGAGGCGAGAAGCGAATGTAAAATGTAAAGTGTAAAGTTGCGGAGATGCGGCATCTTGCCGCGTCGCAAACGGAAAACAGGCCACCATTTTACATTTTCAATTTTTCATTTTACACTCATATGACGGTATAATGGGGGTGCCAATAACATTCATTGACAAGTACAATCCAGAGCAATTTGAGCTTATTGTAATCGGAAGAGGCGAGTTGGGGCGAGAAATCGGAGTGAAGAAGAACGCGAGGGGCAGAACCGATCTTCAGCTGACCGTGAACGGCAAGCCAACTTGGCCTTTTCAGCGCATACTCATCCGCCGGAGGAGTGAGTGATTGACAAACGGATTTGTTCGCGTCTAACGGCGCTCACCGAAAACGAGGTGCACAGAACCGGGCGAATCCGTTTGTAAGCTCTGCGTCTCTGCGCCTCTGCGTGAGAAGAATCTTTGAAAGAAAAGGAACACAACATGAAAATCGAACTGCACAAGATAACAGTCCGCGAACTTGTCAACGGAGATTTCGCATGGGGCGAGCTGGAAATGGGCGCCAAGTACTTCCACCAGACAGGAATATCTGGAAAAGGCGATCGAATGGATCGTCAATTCGAACAAAGACAGGGATATCGAAATCTACATGGCAATCCACCAGGGAGACGCCGAGGCGACCGGGCTGTGGCTCCATTTCCAGAAAGTCGTCAATTGGATAGAGACGCTCTTCCCGAAGTACAGGCGCGAGATGAAGGGACTCGAGTGGGGGCGGCTATACAAGGAGTTCTCTGCGAAATCGTACAATCCGAAGGAGCTTGAAGAAAAAGTCGCCGCGCTCATGTCCGACAAGGAGGTCCAGAACAACAAGGGCGTCTACGAATACCTTCTGTCCGGCGGCGCGAGAAAGGAAAAACTGAACCTTCGGCAGTTCGACGACGACGAAAAGCGAGCGGCATACGAGGCGCAGAAAGGAATCTGCCCGGTATGCGGCGGACACTTCGAATACGAGGAAATGGAGATGCGCCCGCGCCACCGGCGTCGGGTTGCCCGAGCGCGAAGCGCGAGCCGCGAAGCGGTCGCAAGAGGCCGCGCGACCACATAGTGCCATGGTCGAAAGGCGGGAAAACCGTTCCAGAAAATCTCCAGATGCTGTGCCAACGCGACAACGCCCTCAAAAGCGACAGGTGAAAAATATGGTATAATATATATGGAAATGAAATTTCTCAAGTCTATTTTTCTTGTATTCGTTTCAGCGTCCGTCCTCGCGGCGGCGAGGGTTGTTGTGCCGCCGTTGCCTGCGGGCGAATACGACGACACTGAAGCAGCAACGAACTCCGTCGTCTGTCCGGCGACGGGAACCGACAACCGCTTCCGCCTGTCCCTTGAACTTGATGCCATGACGAACAACTGTGTCATTGTCGAGTTTGGCGTGGACGCCGATTCAAGCGGAGCGTTGGAGCGCGGCGAGATAGAGTTTTCAGTCGGATGGGACTGTGGCGAGTGGGTCTGGTGCGACCATCTATCTGGATGTGGCGCATCAGTTGCGAGGAGCGAGAACAGGCGCAGGCTTGAATGGGTTGTGGCGCTGAATCAAGACAAGTCGGCCAAGCGTCTGCTCGCATTTGACAACGGCGTTGTATTCGACGGCGTGGTTCCATCGACATTCTACAACACCGCGTGGAACATGGCGCGGATAGTGAGACGAGGTTCCGAGCCGGACATGTGCGCGACATACGACGTGTCTGTATTCCCGCTGGTAATCAATTTGAGGTGACATCATGATCGATTTCCATCTCAGCATAAACCAGTTGGAACTTGCGGGTGCGATTTGCGTCGCCGCGCTGGCTACATTGTCGCTCTTCAAATTGGCATCTGGCGGTATTAGGAAGCAAATAGGCCGTCTGTCGTTTCATGCCAAAAGCCTGCTTGGTTTTTGCATTGTGGATTCCATCATCGTCTGCGGGACCAAGACGAACGATCCGCCGCGATCTGCAGGAGCGCCGATAACTGGGAAAGCCGCCAAGATGGCGGCATTCCCAGTTAGTGACGGAGCGGGACGCACCCCTGTAGCCACCGCTATCGCGGCTCGCGCGGGCCCTTGCGGCCGCTTCGCGGTTCGCGCTTTGCGCTCAGCCGACCTGACGACTTCGTCGCAGGCGCATCCCGCTCGGGGGATACCCATCTCCTTGTCGGCTTTCCCTGTTATGGTCACTCCCGAAGATATTGCGCGCGGGTATCGCGTAGTGAGTGTTGCGACGAACGAAACACCATTTGCAGAAATGCCTTCCAACGCCGTCGAGTATGCGAAGTGGTCTTTGCGCGGCGGCTACGAAACGGGTGGTATTATGGAATTGTGGAATTATGGAATTATGTAAATGAGGGATTGCGGAATTGACTGACACAAAGGAGAATATAATGACAAAAGAAGAACTCGAAGACAGGACGTCAAAATTTGCAGCCCGTGTAGTGAAGGTATGCGAGGCATTGCCGACGAAGCGGATCGGGGCTGTGCATTTCGCAGACCAGTTGTTTCGATCTGGGACAAGTGTCGCGGCGAATTACGCTGAGGCGGTTGAATCCGAGTCGAGAAAGGATTTCATACACAAATTGAAGATTGCAATGAAGGAGTTGTCCGAGACGCGCACATGGCTGAAGATCGTTTCTTATGCCGGTTATCTCAAGAAGGACTTGCTGGCATCGCTCATTGACGAGTCGGTCGAGCTTACGAGGATATTCGCCTCCAGCGTAAGAACGGCGCGCAGGTCAGCGCAATAACAATTCCGCTATGCCAAATTCCGCTATTCCACAATTCCATAATTCCACAATCCCGAAGGGCGACCACAACATAATCGCGCGGACAAACCCTGATGCCCCTGCGGAAATTACAAATGAAAAATTGTC
>DGHT01000062.1:0-807 GCA_002392765.1 Verrucomicrobia bacterium UBA3841
CGGTCGCCCTTCGGGACGACGAAGCTGTCGTCGCCGAGGATGTAGCGGCCCGTCACGTCGTCGACGATGCCGACGCAGAAGTGGTCCATGGGCTTCTCCTTCGCCATGTTCGCGAAGACGTTCGCGCACATCTGCGGAGTGAAGTCCTTCGAGCCGATGCCGTAGCGGCCGGCGAGGATCTTAGGATACTTGAACGAGACGACGCCATCCTGCAGGCCCTGGCCGATCGCGGCGGCGACATCGAGGTAGAGAGGATCGCCGATCGCGCCCGGCTCTTTAACGCGGTCGAGAACCGTGACGACCTTGACGGTCGCGGGGAGCGCCTTGACGAAATCGACCATCGAGAACGGACGATAGAGGTGCACCTTGAGAAGGCCGACCTTCCTGCCTTCCTTGACGAGCGCGTCGACGGTCTCGTGCAGCGTATCGCAGCCCGAGCCCATCGCGACGACGACGTACTCGGCGTCAGCGGCGCCGACATAGTCGTAGAGCTTGTACGCGCGGCCCGTGAGCTTGGCGAGACGGTCCATGTACTCCTGGACGATCGCAGGGGTCGCCTCGTAGTACTTGTTGCAGACCTCGCGGAGCTGGAACGTGACATCGGGGTTGGAGGCAGTGCCGCGCATCGTCGGATGCTCCGGGTCGAGGGCGCGCTTGCGGAAGTCCTCGACGTATTCCTCGTCGATCATCTGGCGGATGACGTCCTGCGGGATCTCTTCGATCTTCTGGACCTCGTGCGAGGTGCGGAATCCGTCGAAGAAGTGGAGGAACGGAACCTTGCTCTTGAGCGTCGCCGCGTGCGCGACC
>DGHT01000062.1:934-32289 GCA_002392765.1 Verrucomicrobia bacterium UBA3841
CCATCACGTCGCCCTGGTCGCCGAAAATGCAGAGGGAGTTGGACGCGAGGGAGCGCGCGGAAACGTGGAACACGGTCGGGGCGAGCTCGCCCGCGATCTTGTACATGTTCGGAATCATCAGGAGAAGGCCCTGCGACGCCGTGAAGGTCGTCGTGAGCGAGCCCGTAGTGAGCGAACCGTGGACCGCGCCGGCGGCGCCGCCTTCGGACTCCATCTCGACGATCGAGGGAATCGAGCCCCAGATGTTCGTCTTGTTCATCGAAGCGAGCTCGTCGCACGTCTCGGCCATCGGCGAGGACGGGGTGATCGGATAGATCGCGGCCACTTCGGAGCACGCGAACGCGATTTGGGCTGCGGCGGTATTGCCGTCAACCATTATCTTTTTTGCCATATTCCTGTCTTTCTGTTTGTTGGGTTGATAAAAACCATTATTAGAATTATATCACAAAAAACGCGAAATGCCAACTTTATATGAATGAAAGTCGGGCCGGCCGACGCCGCACGTCACGAAGTCTTCTCCGAAAGAGAGACAAGGCAGGACGAGAGCGTTTCGGGGCTTGGACAGCACTTGAGCGCCTCGGCGAACGAGGTAACGCCGCCGCGCACCTTGTCTGCGGCATCTTTCTCCATCGACGTCTCCAGTCCGCCGTCCGGGGAATATAGCGAAAACAGTCCTATTCTTCCGCGATACCCCCTGTTGTCGCAATCGGGGCACCCGACGGGTTCGAAACCCGTTTCGCCGCGCTTTCTGCAGCAGGGGCACAGGCGCCTTGCGAGTCTCTGCGCGACGGCGAGGCGCAGCGTGGCGGGAACGAGAGCGGGATCGAGCCCCATGCCGGTCAACCGGGTCACGCTGGATTTTGCGGAGTTCGCGTGCAGGGTCGAAAGGACGAGGTGCCCGGTCAGGGAAGCCTTTACCGCCACGTCGAGCGAATCGGCATCGCGAATTTCCCCGATCATTATGACATCGGGGTCGTGACGGAGAAGCGACCTCAACGCCTTGGAGAAATTCACCTTGTCGGCGGAATCCACCTCCGCCTGCGCGACGCCCGGGATGTCGTACTCCACCGGATCCTCGACAGTAAGGATGTTCTTTTTCTCGTCTGCGCGCAAAAGCTCTCCGATGGTCGCGTACAACGTGGTCGTCTTGCCGGATCCGGTGGGACCGGTCAGGAGAACGAGCCCGTGCGGACGCTTCAGGACGGCGTCGAACGCAAGTCTGTCGTCCGCCGACATTCCGAGTTCGTCGAGCGTGAGCCGTTTCGCGTCCTTCTCGAGAAGACGCAGGGTGACGCGTTCGCCGTGGCGCACGGGGAGTGTGGCGATTCTGACGTCGATGGCGGAATGTCCGGCCGAAAGCGCGGCGGGGAGCGACCATGAAAACGCGCCGTCCTGTGGCGCGCGTTTCTCGGCGATGTCGAGAGACGCGAGGACTTTCAGCCGTCCCGTGACGGTGGTCTGGACGGACGGCGGCAGCTCCAAAAAGTCTTCAAGTTGTCCGTCTATCCTGAGACGGACGCGGAGGCAGTCCTCCTGAGGGTCGAGATGGATGTCCGACGCCCGCGCCATAAGACCGGCTCTCAACAGGCGCTCTACGATCTTCTCTCCGTCGGTAAGGAGCGCGATATTGCCCGCATACGCGGCGATTCCATGTGCCTGCGCGCTCATGCCGTCCTCCATGCGTCCGCCTTCAACCGTCCGCGCAGCATTGAAGGATTCCGGGAGATCGCAAGCGCGGCGCTTTCCGCCACCTTGCCGGACGAAACGAGATCCGCGAGCGACTGGTCCATGGAACACATTCCCGAGCCGGCGCCCGTTTCGAGGATGGAATACAGCTGCGCGCTTCGCCCCGTCGCGATCAGATTGGCGCACGCGGGCGTATTCACCAGAAGTTCGTATGCGGGATGGCGCCTGTCCCCGGAGCGGCCGGCGAGAAGATGCTGCGCGAATATGCCGCGCAGGCACAGCGCCAGCTGGTGCCGCGCGCCCGCCTGCTCTTCCGGGGGGAAATTCGATATCAGCCGCTCTACCGCGCCCGGAGTGTCGCCGGCGTGGAGCGTGGCGAACACCAGATGGCCCGTCTCGGCGGCTCTCAAAGCGGTGCGCACGGTCTCGAGATCGCGTATCTCGCCAACGAGTATGACGTCCGGATCCTGTCTCAGCGCCTCGACAAGAGCGTCGTTGAAGCTCTTGGTGTCGCGTCCGACCTGCCGCTGGTGGACTATGCACAAGCGCGATTCGTGGACGTATTCCACCGGATCTTCGATCGTTATTACGTGCCCCTTGCGCGACGAATTTATCGTGTCTATCATCGTGGCGAGCGTCGTGGACTTGCCCGACCCCGTGGGACCCGTCACCACCACGAGCCCGTCGCGTTCGCCGCAAAACGCCTTAAGCCGCGCGGGAAGCCCCAGTTCCATGAACGACCTGAAGCGGGAATCGAGCCGCCTGATCGCGACCGCGTGTCTTCCCGACTCCCTGAACAGATTGAAGCGGTAGCGCGCTCCGGACGGACTCGAAAGCGCCCCGTCGATCGAACCTTCCTTCATGAGCGTAATGCGTATGCGTTCGGTACCGTCCGGCGTTCCCGGCGGCAGCGTGGACAATCCCAGCTCCATCGCAAGCGCATCCACTTTTTTCACGTCCATTTCCGCCGCGCACGAACCGATTTCCTCCAGCTCGCCGCGAATCCTGAAACGTGGCGGACGTCCGGCCAGCAGATGGATGTCGCTGGCGTCCAACTGCTCGCAAAGCGAAAACAAATCGGCCAGAGCGCCAGTCATCGGTCCTTCCCCTTCCCGCCCGGAGCCGCCTGCGACGAATCGCGCTTCAGATAATCCCTGGCGCTTTCCGTGGCGTTGTCGGCCATGGCTACGGACGCTTCTACGCCGGCGAACTTCACGAGGTCCGCGTTCTCGAGGAACTGGCGCAGCTCCGGAACGGATGTCACCGCGACCCCCGACGATTCGATCTTCGAGAAAAACTCCTCCGTCGTGAGGTTGGGAGCCTTGACTCCGTACTTGCGCTTTATGTAGCGGCGCACGACCATCGTAAGCTCCACGTAAAAATCCTTGTATCTGCCGCGCATGGGCAGACCTTTCTTCACGAGCCTGTCGAGTTCGGCCCACGCGCGCTCTATCGGACTCTTGAAGTGTTCCACCACCCTTCGCATCATCCGCCGCAAAAGGAGGAACGCGCCGGCCGCGACGGCGGCGGCGGCGAGAACGCCAAGTGCGATTTCGCCGAGAAGCAGCCAGGAGAACGGGGGGAGGTCTTTCTTTGGATCGATCTGCATTTCTCCGCCGGGCGAGCGGATTTCGTCGGGCGGATCGAAACGCACAGGCCCCGCGACGAACGATTCGCCGCCCTTCACGTCGACGACGAACGGCGCTATCTTGTACGCCTTCGCGCACGGCTCCGGCGAAAGCAGCCATTCGACGGACACGCTCTTCGCGCCGCCCTCGCCCTCGACCGGCTCCTCGGCGAAATTGTCCGCCTTCGAAAAACCGCGAAGTCTCGGTCTGAGATCGGGAGGCGCCGCTTCGACGCCGGCCGGCGTTTCGAGTGTCAGGACGATCGACATGCTCTTTCCGGGGTCTATCTTCGGGTCTTGCGCCTCGATTTTGAGATTCACCCCCGAATGGGACGCTTCCAGGAGCGCCGCCGCTAGGATTGCCGCAAACATCGTTTCACCTCTTCCTCGCCCTGCGCCTGAAAAGCGCCCTTACATCGTCCACGTAGGGTCTGTCCGTGGAGACGCTTATCGTATCGAGAGCGGACTTGGCGAAGAACCGCTTCAGTTCCTCCTTTTCCGCGGCGGCTCTCGCCGCGAACTCCCTGCGGACCCTCGCGCTGGAAGTGTCCACAAGGGTCATCTCGCCCGTTTCGGGATCTTCGAGTTCGACAAGCCCGACATCGGGAAGTGCGTTTTCGGCGGGATCGGACACTTCCACGCATATCATATCATGCCGGCGCGCCGCCGCCCTCACGAGACGCTCGTAAGTTTCCCTGTCGTCGGGCGCGCCCCTGGAACGCAAGAAATCGCTTACGAGAAATACGACCGCCTTTCTTTTCTGCACGCCGTTCAAGAATCGCAACGCGCCTGATATGTCGGTCGGACCTTCCGCCCCTTCGCCCGCGGCGAGAACTTCGCGCACGAGGCGCATCACGCTGTCGCGCCCCTTTCGCGGCGGAATGTATTTGACGATCGATCCCGCGAACAGGATGAGGCCCACCTTGTCCTGGTTGCGTATCGCGGTAAGCGCGAGAAGCGCGGTAAGCTCCGCCGAAAGTTCGGCCTTCGTCCTCCCTCCGCTGCCGTAGCTCTGCGAACCCGAAACGTCAACCATGAAAAGGATCGTAAGCTCGCGCTCCTCGCTGAAACGCTTTATGTACGGCATCCCGGTGCGGGCGGTCACGTTCCAGTCGATGGAACGCACGTCGTCGCCGACCTCGTAGGGGCGGACCTCGTCGAATTCCACGCCCTGCCCCTTGAACGTCGAATGGTAGTTGCCGCTCAGTTCGTCGTCGACAAGCCTGTTGGTGAGCACGCGTATGCGTCCCACCTTCTCCATCAGCTCTTTTATCGAAACAGCGCCCATCGTCACCTGCCTTCCGGCGCCACCTTGAGTTCCCTCAGAGTCTCCCTGGCGCGCTCGTCGCCGAACGCGGCGGCCTTGCGGTAGAGTTCTATCGCCGCGTCGCGGTCTCGTTCGACTCCGCGCCCGATGTAGAGGCATCCGGCGAGATGCGTCATCGCGATCGGGTCGTCCTGCCGCGCCGCAAGCCTGAAAAGCCGCACGGCCTCCTTGAAATCCTTTCTCACGCCCTGGCCCTTGAGATAGGCGTAGCCGAGATTCGTCTGCGCCTCATGATGCCCCTGGGCGGCCGCCCTGGACAGATATCTGGCCGACAGCCTTAAATCGACCTTGCCGCCGATTCCCTCCGCGTATATCTGGCCGAGGTCGCTCTGCGCCTGGACGTACCCGAGATCGGCCGCTTTCTGCATCCAGCCTATGCCGGTGCGCTCGTCCTTTACGACGCCCTTCCCGGACATGTAGAGAATCGCGAGGTTGTACATCGCTTCCGGATTGTTCTGCTGAGCCGCCTTGTGCAGCCATTCAAAGGCCTCGTTCTCGTGGCGCGGCGCGACGGAGCCGTCGAGTATCAGCAGAGCCAGATTGAGCTGCGCCGCGGAATGCCCTCTCTTGGCGAGACGGCGGTATTCCGCGATCTCCTCGGATTCGAAATTCTCCTCCGCGCTTTCGCGCGGTTTTTCGCCGCCGCCGCATCCGCATCCATGCAAGAGCGGAAGGGACGCGATTCCGAGCGAGACCGCCGCAATGCCGAATATTTCTCGTTTCATAAGCCTAGCAACCTTTCTGCGTTTCCATGGAAAAGTAGTTCGAGATCCTCCGGCGCGCGCACGGACCGGACCCACGACACCGCCTCGCCGCAGCACACCCACGGGAAATCGGTGCCGAAAAGGATTCTGTCGCGCGGCCACGACCGCAGCAGACGCATCTGCTCGTCCTTGTACCAGTCCTTCGCGAGGGCCGACGTGTCTACATAGCATCCCAGATCCAGAATCCTGTCGGTTGCGTGCGGAGGGAAGCCCGCGCAGCCGCCGAGATGCGCGGCGATGAAAGTCAATCCGGGGACGTTCTCGAGCAGGACGGCGATCTCGCGCGGCGAACAGGCGTCGCGGCGGTCCGGATAGCCGATGTCCAGACCGGCGTGGCACTGCACGAAAAGCCCCAAATCCGCGATTTTCCGGAACATCGGGAAAACCGACGGATCGTCGAGCGAGAAATTCTGGTAGTACGGATGCAGCTTCAAGCCTCTGATGCCGCTCGCGGCGACCGTCTCGAGATGCACGAAAAGATCCGGATCGAGCGGATGGACGGACGCGAGGGGTATTATCTTCCTCCGCGCGCGCTCTCCCATGGCGCCTTCCCGTATCGCGAGAGCGGTGCGCAAAATCGGCCCGAACTGCCCGGGCTTCGTCGCGATAGGACACATCACGGCCCTTTCCACTCCGTCGCGGTCAAGCCAGTCGAGATGGTTCGAAAGCGTTCCGTCCCCCACCGGCCACAGAAGGCCTCCCGTGGACGCGGTCATCGAAGCCATCGCGCGCGCGGCGAGCCTGTCGGGATAATTGTGGGAATGAAAATCGATTTTGAACATTTCACCGTCTCCTCGCCCAGCCAAGTTTGCGCGAAAGAACCTCGTAGGGATCGTACCCTTCAAGCTCCACGAGCTTGGCCGACAGGCGATACTTGGAAATCGCCGCCGATTCGTCCACATCGAGCCTGAACACGCGCCGCCCGTCCGCCCACACGCCGATTTTCTCGGCGGCGCCGTTGACCCTGCGGCGAGATGTCACGGAGATCGTCACGCTGTCGTTCACAACGATCGGCCGCACGTCGAGCGCGTGCGGATTGATCGCCGTCAGGACGAAGCTCGAAGTGTCGGGCATCAGCACAGGACCGCCGGACGCAAGCGAGTAGGCCGTGGATCCAGTCGGCGTGGCGACAACCAGACCGTCCGACATGTATCTCGTCGCGGCCTTGCCGTTCACGGCAACGTCGAGGATCGCCGCGTGGCCGGACATTTCGCGGACGACGACAACGTCGTTCAGCGCCGCCGCGCGGCGCCCTCCGGATTTCCCGACTTGCAGCATGCTGCGCTCCGCCACTTTGAACCGTCCTGCGGCGAGGAGAGAAAAAGCCTTTTCGAAATCCCCGCGTCCGACGCTGGAAAGATAGCCGAGCGATCCGAGGTTCAGGCCGAGAACGGGAACCGACGGGTGGAGGCGGACGGCTGAAAGGATCGTCCCGTCCCCGCCAAGAGCCACCAGTACGTCGGCATCGCGCGGCGTTCCCTCGGACAGACCGCACCTGCGGGCCGTGCCCGCTATCGATCCGACGGACGCGACGGCCTCCTCGTTGGCGCTATTTATGTAAAAAGCGATTCTCATCTGTATCTGAACGTCTCATTTCAAAATATAATATCAAATATTCCATGTTTTAGACAACAGCAAATTTGGCCGCGGCGCACCGTCACTGTATGAACGAACGGACCGACCGGCGGGAAACGCATTCTTTCGACATTGACGCGCGGCGCATGAACGAATCGTCTGGCGCGGCGTCGGCGCTTACGCAAATGGCGCTCGTCCTCTCGACCGGGATGTATTCAATCCAGCGCACCGGCACTTCGTGCAGTTTGCCGTCGCCTCCGTACACGCATTCGAAATCGACGCGGTCTTCCCCTCTGTATCCGTGCGCCGTCACCGCGACGGTGGTTTCGCCCGCGCCGCCGTGCGCCGCGCGCGTCTTCAAAAGGCTTCTGGTAACGCATTCCGGATGCTTGAACTTGTCTTCGCCGTGGTAGTTGGCGATCGACTCGTATTCCCAGGACGACGGACTGGCGTCTCTGGACGCCGGTTTGCCGGCGTCGGCGTCGCCGGCGGCATGCAGGTACGACGGAATCGACAAAAGCGGCGCAAGAGAGAAATACACGTCTTTGAAATATCTCGTGTTGAAATCGATGAAAAAGGCGGCCGCGGCGTCGTAGCTCCAGTTTCTGAATCGAGCGGGATCGGTGTCGATGGTCCCTTCGTCTAGATGTTTGGAAGCAAGCACGTTGATCTTGTTCAGCTTTACGAACGCGAAATCGTCGCCGTAGCCCGTTGACGCGTCCTTCATGAGTTCGAGCAACCGTCTCTGCGCGACCGGCGTGAACAGCAGGCGGAATTCGACTTCATTGTTCCTGTCTTTCGCATGGAACCATGTTTCGAATTCGTGATTGGCCATGAGAGTGAAGTTCGAATCGTCGTCAAGGTTGCGCGAGTATGCTTTGAGCCGGCTCAATCTCCATTTCTTCCTTACTCCCGCCCAAAACTCCCCTTCCTTGCCGGTCAATCCCGACGGCTCCCTGGAAAAGGAAAGATTCGGCGCGGCGTCGCTGCCGTACACCAGAAGTTTCCGCTCTGCATAAACGGGGATCGGCTTGGTGACGTACGCGCGGAGAGTCTCGAATTTCCTGACCGGCCGCCTCTTCCCGTCGGAGTCCGTCTCCCATTCCGTCCACGATATCTCCTTGGTCCCTTCGTAAGTCTCTTCGCCCCACTCCATTTCGAGGTAATGGCAGAACACGAACGGATTCCCGTTGACGACGCCGGATTGCGCGAATATGACCGACTTGCCGTCGTTGAAGGAATCGTCCCATCCGTACCGCGAACGGAGGGAGTCGAGCCGGGATGCCGTGAAACAGGGATCGAAATCGAGACCCGGAACCGTCTCTTCGATCAGCCGGACAGGGATGTCCCACGCGTACAGCCGGTTCAGAGGTTCCATCTGCCGCCACGCTGCATTCTTCTTGCCGGAGATGCGCGCCTGGAGTTTCGACAGGTGTCGAGCGGCGGTGCCGTACAAGGGAATCATCGAAAATCCGAGAACGGTTCCGGCGGCAGTGCCGGCATAGTACAGAATCAGCGGCGCGGTTTCGGCGGAATCTCCCGCAGTCAATGCGATGGCGAACATGACGGCCGCGACGGCGAAGCCGATCACCGCAAGACAGCCTAAACGATTCCTGCGGCTCCGGGCGGAATCGGCCTCGCTCTGCAGTTTCGCGATTTCCCCGGCCAGCGACCGGTTGGCGCCGACATCGATCCCGGACTTGCGCGTCAGCTCCTCGAACTTCTCGCGTGCCAACGCCGCGAATCTGTCGCGGAAACGGCTGCGGTAGAGCTCCAGCGGATCGTAGACGTCCTCAATCAAAAGAACGTGCCTCTGGCCTGGGCCTTGACTTCGGCGGAAGCGGTGAACGGAATGCGCGTGGTGTAGCCCGCGCGCGCGGCGACGATCTGCTTGACGGGCCACTCGAAAACGTCGGAATTCCACTGCATCACGGAATCGTTGTAGAGCTGGCGCGCGGCCGTGATTTCCCTCTGGAGATAGCTGTTCTGGCTGGCCGCTTCGGCGATTGCGGCGTGCGCCTTCAGTTCAGGGTACGCCTCGACCTGCGGGAAGAGCCTCCCGAAACAGCTGTCGATCTGCCCGGCCACGGCGTTGCGCTCCTGATCGGGAAGATGTCCGCCGCGGAACGCCGCGACCGACTTCATGACATCCTTGTCGAGATCGACGGCCTTATCGACGAGTTTGGCGAGATTCTTCAGAATCTGGACGCGCTGTTCGAGATAGTTGTCGATCGTCGAAGCGTCCGCCTGGATTTTCTGCTGAAGCTGCCGGAAATAGTTTCTCGCACCTATTTTCATGAACAGGAAAACAAGGCCTGGAAGAATTCCCAGACACCAGAGGACGATTTCGAACAAGGTCGAACCCCATCCGACCCGGACTGGAATCTGCTTTTCGATTACGTTGATGTCGCGCCCGGCCCCGTTTACGGGTCCTGTCATTTCGTCAAGCTCGTTTGCCATTGCATTTCCCTTCTTTGCGTACGTCCGCTTTGATATAACGAATCTCTTTTTGAATCGATGAATGTAATTATATCAATTTGTCCGATTCCCAGTCAACTTGAATTTCCGCGTTTCTGCAAGCCGCAATTAGAGATTGACTTTGCGCCGAATGTTTGATATAATTTTTATCAATAAATCTTTCGGGCGATTAGCTCAGTTGGTTAGAGCACTACCTTCACACGGTAGGGGTCTTGGGTTCGAATCCCGAATCGCCCACCAATACATGATACGGCTAGACGGCGAAAATCCGGAGAAGCAGAACGCAAAGCGAAAAAACAGGTTTGCGGAACGACAAAGGGAACTCCGCCAGGGCCGCCCTCGCGCATTCGTGCGAAAGATACTCGCGAACGAACGCGAACGCCTCCCGCCGCGGAATCCTCCCCAGCGCGGCGAACGACGCCACTTCGAGGAGCGAAAGGACGCATGTCGCCGCAAACATTGCGCGCACAGACCCGCCGCTCGAAGCATCGATCCTTTCTCTTGCGGCAAGCAGTTTCAGCTTGTTCGCGGACACTCTCGCGGCGTCGCGTCCTATTGTGCGCATCGCTCCGCTTTGGCGGTTTCGCACCCGGTAGAGAGGACGGTCCACCGACGCCATGCTGCGGCATCGGATCGCGTATTCCGCATTGAATATCGCATCCTCGTAAAGCTCGACCGATTCGTCGAACCTGAGCGATCCTATCAGACTGCGCCTGTAGACGCCTCTGCAAACTGACGCCATCTCCCTGTCGGAGAAAAGCGGCCTGCCGGCGTACCACGAGCGGATGTCGCCGAACGAATATCCAATCACGCGCGAGACGAATCCGTCCAGAATGCCGCGCCTGTCAAGAAACCTGTAGCAGCCTTTGAGCGCGCGCGCGACGGGAGCGGCGCCATCGACGAAATCCGAATATCCGCAATAGACGAAATCGGCGCACGCCGCCTTCGCGGCGGAAACGAGCGCGTTGAAAAAATCAGGTTCGACGGCGTCGTCCGGATCCACGAAAAAAACGAACTCCCCCGAACAGGCGTCCAACCCGGTGTTGCGCGCGGCGGAGACTCCGCGGCGGGGCGACTCGAGGACTCGCACCCTCCGGTCACGTTCGGCGAACGAACGCAATATCCCCGGCGTTCCGTCGGATGAAGCGTCATCGACGGCAATAACCTCGCCGTCCGGCGGAAGCGCGGCGAGTATGCTTTCCAGACACTCGCCCGCCCAGGGCGCGACATCCTTGCACGGGACAACGACGCTGACCGGGGGATGCGTCATCTGCCGCCCCTGCGTCCGCCGCTCCCTCCTCCGAAACCGCGGCGCGGGCCGAACGGTTCGTCCCTGGTCGCCTCGAACACGTCGTTGAAATAGCCGGCGATTTCCTCGGCTTCATCCCCCTCGTAGCCCATAGTCTTGACGGCCTGGGATACAAGAGCTTTCCTCTCGGCGTCGTACAGCCCCGAAATCTCGTGCATGATTTCATGCATTGCGCCGTGCGCCTGACGGCGCTCCTCATCCGTCATCCCGCTGTCGAATTCCGGCGGCGTGAACAGGCGCGAGACGAGCTCTTCGCGCTTTTCGAGAAGGGAAATCAGATTGTTGTGGTTGCGAAGTTCGTCGGGAGACATTCCCGACGTGTCGAACCCGGCGGAGAGGATATTGAGTTTTTCCATTTCTTTTTCGCGGCGCATCTGGATGCCGCGCGCGATATTGTTGGTGATGGCCGCGTAGCGTTCGGGATCGTTCTTCTTCATCTCCTCCATCCACTGCCCTCTGCCGGGACGCCGGCCTTCGCGCCGGGGCCTGTCGCCGTCATCGGCTATGCGCCGCGAATCTTCGCCGTTGCGGCGCCTTTCTTCCGCCAGTTCTTCTTTCAACTTCTTTTCACGCCTTCTCATTGAATCGACACTGGAAGAATCGTCCAACCCGAACTTCACGACCTTTGTCCTGGGATCCGCCTGATTCTGGGGAGCTTCCGCCGGACCGCGCCCGGACGGAGCGCAGACATATCCTATCGCCGCGCCTGCGACAAACGCCGCCACCGGGACGGCAAAGTTGAATTTTTTCATGGCTGCATCTCCGATTTTGCGATTGTCGAAACTCTGCCGTGGGTTCCGCGCGCCTGGTCGCCGGGGAAGAAAAACAACTCCCCCGGATCGAACCCCGGCTTGTTGTGGATGTCCACGTGGCTGGCGAAATCGGGCGCCTCGCGCCTGTCCGTCCACCATCTGTACGAACACCAGCTGCCGCGTTTCGCAAGAAGAATGCGTCCGGGGCAGGACGCCGCCTCGTCGCCGGGCTTCTCGAAATCGCCCGTCCCGAGAAGGATCGATTCGGCTCTTTCGCTTTCGCGTCCCGTGAGAATGCAGACTTCGTGGTCGCACATCGCGAACGCCGACGACATTCTGAAATCGGGGTACGTGCGCGAACCGACGTTCCTGACGCGGAACAGTCCGCTTTTCCGCAGCACGGCGTTCGGATGGACACAAGGCAGCGTGACGGGTGCGATGTCGTAGTCTCCAGTCACGGAAAGCTCGCACGCCCTTTTCGAGCAAATGTCCGCAAGCCGCTCAAGCTGCCTGGCCAGTTCATCGAAAGCGCTCTTGTCCGCCGCGCTGCCGGGGCCTTTCTTCTGCGCCATGTAGTCGAGTGTCGGCAGATACAGATACGCTTCGTCCACGTCGAACATGCCGGTGAACGCCTCGAACCAGTCGATGCAGCCGCGCCCCACCTTCGGCGAAGCAAGCGGCCCCCAATACCTCCATAGAGGAAACCTGCCGAGTTTCGCGGAAAGCGGTGCGGACGCGGAATACGGCCATGTGTAGCAGGACATTATCATCCCGCCGCCGTGCTTGTGTATCGGCGCCGGAGTGAGGACCGCATCGACACTCTCGCCGATCGACTGCTGGAAGAAATAAAGTCCGACCGTTCCGCCGCCGGATCTGAACGAATCCCAGACCCTCGGCCCCTTGACGAGAGACGCGCCCTGCTCCCAAAAAGACGGCTTCTCGAGAGCATCTATCCAAAAGCCGTTCGAGACTACACCGTGTACGGACGGATCCGCGCCCGTACGGAGCGCGGCCTGGGCAACGCAGGTGACGGCGGGAAACACGCTTTTCGCAGGCTCGAAATCAAGACCTGCGATGCGCGTAGTTCCCGCCCTTTCAAGTACGCTCCAGCCGAAACCGGCCGCTATGACGTTCAATTTCTTCATACACCGAACCTTCGCCGACTACAGACGAAAAATCGATTTTCTAAATTATATCATTTCCGGGTATGCAAAAGCAAATGTTATGTGCGGCGGCCGCGAAAGCGCCGCGGCGCTATTCGGTCTCTATTTCAGAGAGCAGCGCACGCAGTTGGCCCGCTTTTTCGCGCGCCTTTGCCGCGCGCTCCATCGCCGAGTTGTCGCCGGCGAACTTCGCGTAGGCGTTGATGACGACGGGCTGCGGCGTCTCAAGCTCCTTGATCGCCTGCTTCAGTTCCGCGATGAGCGGAGCGGCCTCCGCGTCTCGTCCGAGTTCGCGCAGGGCCTTGACGCGCCAGTAGTCCATCTCGCCCGCGTGGATCCATCCCTTGAGGGAGTTTTCGAGTTCCGCCTTGCAGCCCGCAGCGTCGCCCAGCGCCTTCTTGCACTGCGCCATGTAGTAGCGGCTCTTCGGCTCGGTGCCTGCGTCGCCCGGACGCCCCGCCTGGAGGTTTTCGGGATAAGTCGTCGACTCCTCAAAGAACTTAAGCGCCGCCCTGTAGTCGCCCTTCTCCATCGCCGCCTTGCCAAGTCCGATGCACGACTCAACGAACGGCGCGAGAAGTCCGTCCGCTCCCTCCCAGACGTGGAAGCGGCGCGTCGTGAGTATCTCGTGCGCCTCGGCATAGCGTCCGACCGCGTTCAGCGTGTAGGCGTAGCGCAGGATGCACGGATCGTACTTGTCGACCGTCGAGCGGTACTTCTCCATGAGCGCCAGCCTCTCCGCCGCGGGAAGCTTCAGCTTCTCCGCAAGCTTGCCCGCCTCGTCGAGCGTGCGGAAGTTCGTTGGATCGGCCTCAAGCGACTTGAGGTAGTATTCGTATGCTTCCTTGCTCGGCACGCCAGACGGAATGCCGGTGTTCGTGAAGTACGTCCCAGGATGCGATAGCGCAAAGCCGATGCAGCGGAGCGCGAGCGCGTAGGCGGAAGAAGTTGAAAAGTTAAAAGGTTGAAAAGTTGAAAGGTTATTGTCTATCCGTGTAGAGCGTGTAGAATTTCCTGCTTCGCAAAGCGAGGCACACCGCTTCCAGTCGGCGAGGCCTGCATCCTTGCGGTCGTGGTTCCACTCGCAGCAACCGAGGTAGTACCATGTATTCGCGAGTTCGGGCGCGGCGGCTGCTGCGATCTTAAGAACCTCTTCCTCTTCGAGCCGGTTTGGGAAGCAGTAATCCGTCGGCATCGCCGCGGCCTTTGATAATGTTGCCAATATGTCAGTGTTGCCAATTCCAATGTTGCCATTTTCCAATTTGTCCGCCATATCCTTGGCATCGGCGGATTGGGCATTGGTATTGGCACTGGCAACATTTTCACATTGGCAACATTTCCTCATCATAGCCGCTCCTTTGAAGTAGCCGAAGAGCGCATTCTTGTAGCTGTCGCACGCGGCGATGGTGTCCTTGAGCGGAAGCGCGCCCTCGGTAGCGTAGGGCTTCTCCGTTGCGGCTTTCGCAAGCGCGGCGTCGCAGAGCGCGATCACCTCGTCATAGCAGCCGATTCCCCAGTAGTCGCTGATGCACTCCAAAAGCTGCTGCGCCTTGAGTCCGCGGTTCTTCTCGGCCGCGGCGAATCCGTCGCGCTCCACCACCGCCCAATATTCGAGCGGATCGCACGCGATAGCGGTATTCAGTACGCCTTCGGCATCCCACGCGGAATATCCAGCCCTCTGAATGTCTTTGGATTTCTCTGATGGAGCCGTGCCAAAAAGCTTCCGAATGAATATCCCCTTCATCGTCCACAGCTTCGCTTCGTCCTGGCCGAGCGCGAGAGCATCGTCAATTCGCGCGAGCGCCTCAGTCCAGTCGCCCCTGAGCGCGGCGATGCGCGCGAGCTCGACATACGATTCCTTCTTGTGCGTGAGACGCCATGTGCAGCGCCAGAAGAGGTCTTCCGCTCGCTTCAGGTTGCCGAGATATCGCTCCACAAGCGCGAGGTAGTACTCCGGCGCGGCATCGAGCGCGCGCGTGTGGTTCTGCGTTGCGCGCGCAACTGCCCTCTCCAGATACGGCTTCGCCTCGGCGTAGCTTCCGTTCTTCGCAAGTCTCACGCCCATCGCAAGGTTGGCCTTGGAATAGTCTGGGTCGATTTCAAGCGCACGCTTGTAATATGGCTCAGGGTCGATCAATCCGTTATGGAACTGATCGAGACGAAGACCGACCTCGTAGGCGAGCTCCGCGCTCGTGTATTCCTTCGGCTCTTTCGGATTCTCCACCTTCGGCGGCAGCTCCACGTCTCCCTGCGGCGGAACGGGCGTGTAGGAGAGGAACACTTTGCCGGACGCATCGGCGATTGCGGCCGTGTAGCGCTGATCGGCAACCCCCTTCTCTGCGTCCACAGTCTTGCACCATGGCGTATTGGGGTCAATGGCAACGCCCTTTTCGGTGAAGACCGCCTCACGATCCTTGAAGAGGGTGATCGTGCAGTCCTTGAGCACGCGCGTGGAGTGGAAGCCGACGAGCAACTTGTCGTCCGCAAGACGATCGACGTTCACAGCTCCGTCGATCGTCACGTTCTTGATTCCGCCTATTCCCTTCACCGGGAACCAGAACTGCTCGACCTTGCGCGTCTCGTAAGGCGCGATCCACGAGTAGTCCGGCTGGTTGTCGGACCAGCAGCCGACCATCAGCTCGAGATACGGTCCGTCGTTGTCCGTGAGCACCTTGTCCCACACGTGCGCCTCGGGGAAGTTGCCCCAGAGGAAAAACTTCTTTCCGACCGTGATGTGGCGGTTCGAGACGTGCGCCGTTCCGCACTGCTTCTTGTGATCGTATCCCGCCATAAATGAATTGTCGGGATCAAAGCCGAATATTGAGCGCGACTCGATGGTAAAGTTCTTCCACCAGGAGAGGTCCATCGTCCCGGAGATGTCGTCTGCATACTTCGAGCGCTGCGAGGGAAGGAGCTCGACTTCCTCCTTGCGCGGGCCTATCGGGAAGCTGGTCCAGTAGTTCTTGTGGTGGTCGAAGCCGAGGTGCATGGACGGCGGGAAGAGAATCTGGTAGTCGTCTCCGCAGTGGACGGACACGTTCGCCCAGTAGATCATCGATTCGATCCACGGCTGACGGTTCATGAAGACGTTCTCCGCCTTAAGGACCGCGCGGTCGGGGAGGAGCGAGAGGCCGATGGTCCACTTGAGGCGGCGGCGAAGCTCCGTCTCGCCGATCCAGATCGTCTTCGTGCCGTCCTTGTTCGCAGTGAAACGCCAGTCGATGGGCATCGCGGTCGTGGCGCGGTGATGGTGCGGGAAGTTCCACTCGACACCGCCGGATATCCACGCGCCGAGCATGCCGATGAGCGCAGGCTTGATGACGTGCTGACGGTAAAAGGTCTCAAAGCCGGTCGCCTTGTCCGTGAAGTTGAGGAGGTGTCCACCATGCTCCGGCAGCATGCCGACATGGAACCAGTCGTTCTCCAGCGCCAGGTACTTGTACGACTCGTCGACTTTTCCGTCGTGCAGAACGTCCTGCATCGGATAAGGATAGACGCGCCCCTGCGCGCCCTGGTAGACGCGGCCTGTGTAGAACAGCGGAGTCTTGTCGTATCCGCCCGGCGAGTATGTGGGCAGTACGATCGTGTCTTCCTTAACCGACACTTCGCCGGCGTGAACCGCAGCCAATGCGGACAATGCAAGAATTGCGACAGAGAAAGTTTGATTTTTATTCATAGTATGAATATTATACCATTTGCCCCCTTCGCTGTGTTATCCAATAGGATAAATAAAACATAGCCAATCGGACAGAAATATGATATTCTATATCTCAATCATGAAAACGGTTCTCTTTTTTCAGTCGACGACGCGCAAAAGCTGGCAGCAGAAGCTTACCGGCGTCCATCGCTTTGCACGGGATCGAGACTGGTTCGTACAGGTTGTGGAGCGCTTCGCGACGGCCTCCGACATTCGCCGCGCGCTGCGGACGTGGACGCCCATAGGCTGTCTTGTCGATCGCGCGATGAGCACGGCAAGCGCCCCGGACGCGGTATTCAGGGGCATCCCCACCGTCTATCTCGACCAGAATCCCGGGAAGCCGTCTTTGGAGCATCCGTGCATGCTGCACGATTCGGGAGCGTCCGCCGCCCTCGCCGCCAGGGAGCTTCTCGGCTGCGGCTGCCGGTCCTACGCCTATCTCGGCACGGGCAAGAACAGACATTGGGACAGGGCGCGGTTCGAACGCTTCGCGGCCGAAACCGCCGCTGCCGGGCAGCCGCTCGCCGCGTTGTCGCTGAAGTCGATCGAAGAGACGCTAAGGGATTTGCCCAAGCCGTGCGGAATCCTCGGCGCGAACGACTACTGCGCGATGGAAGTCTACCATGCCGCCGCGAAAGCCGGGCTCTCCGTGCCCGACGACGTGCGGATCGTAGGGATCGACAACGACGAAAACTATTGCGAGGCCGTAAAGCCCGGCATCACAAGCGTAGCGCCCGATTTCGAGGGCGCGGGCTGGCGCATGGCCAGGATGCTGGCGGAAGAAATCGACTGCGGCTTGCGCGTGCGCACCGAACACTACGGTCCGCTGTGCATCGTGCATCGCGGCTCCACGGACACGGCGCCTGGCGTCAGCCCGTGCGTGCGGCGGGCTCGCGAATTCATCAGACGCCACGCCTGCGAACCCGGACTTTCGGTCGACGCCGTAGCCGCCGAAATGAACTGTTCTCGCGCACTCGCCACAAAACAGTTCAGAAAGGAGACAGGTCTCTCAATCCTCGGCGAGATCCACGAAATGCGGCTGCGGAAGATGTGCGAACTCCTGACGCACAGCACGATTCCCATTGCCATGGTGGTGGAGCGCGGCGGGTACGAATCCGACGGATACGCCAAGCGGTTCTTCCTGAAACAGACCGGCATGACCATGCGCGAATACCGCAACAGGCAGCGCGGGATTCAGTCCGTTTCCCGGATTTCGAAAGTTTGATTTCCAATCCGGGCGATATTTGATATAATATACGGGAAACAACCATATAGAAGAGCAATGGCGCAAAAAGAACTATTTGCCGACGAATACAAGATAAACCTTCGTGTTTTCGAAGGTCCGCTCGATCTTTTGCTCTATCTCATCAGGCGCGAGGAACTTGACATCTACGACATTCCGATCGAACGCATAACGACGGAATACATGAAATTCCTGGAAGAAGCGCGCAACATGGATCTCGACATCGCCGGCGAATTCATCGTCATGGCGGCTACGCTGATGGTGATTAAATCGAGAATGCTTCTTCCCGTCGAAAAGCGGAACGCCTCGGAAGCGAGCGACGAGGAATGGGTCGATCCGCGTCTGGATCTGGTGCGCCAGCTTGTCGAATACAAGAAATTCAAGGACGCGGCGGCGAAACTCGGCATCATGGAGCTTATGCGCCAGGACAGCTTCGACTACGGCGGAGGACGGCCCAAGTTCGAAAAGACCGCCGCGGATGCTCTCGGCGCGATAGCGAATCTCGACCTGTACGACCTGATGACGGCGTTCCAGGAAGCTCTGGCGAGAGCGAACGAAATCCCGCACGAGGAGTTGAAAGGCGCGAGATTCTCGGTTCCCGACAAAATGGACTACGTTCTCGAAAGGACGAAAAGCGAGGGAAAGGTGTCGTTCGTTTCGCTTTTCGCCGAAGACGCGCCGAAGGGAGAGGTGATCGTGACGTTCCTCGCCCTTCTCGAACTCTTGAGACAGCACCGCGTCATCGTGTACCAGAACGCGGCGTTCCACGAAATAACGATCATTCCGTCCAGAGAAACACCGGACGACCAGCCTCTCGAAAGGCCCGACGACTATGAGTGACAACGACAAAATACCTTACCCGCGCAGCCTGCAGGAAATCGTCGGATCGCTTCTTTTCGCCAGCGAGACGCCGCTCACGGCAGGCGACTTGCGAACGATAGTGAAATCGATGGAATGCGACGAAAACGACGAAGTCGCGCAGATATACAAAACATGCACGTCGAGGGAAATCGACGCCGCCTTGAGAGGTCTCGAAAAGGCTCTTGAAGTGGCGGGCTGCGGTTTTTCGCTCGTCTGCACCGGCGGCGCGTACAGGCTCCAGACGGTCCCGACGTGCGGAAGATACGTCAGAAGCATGCTGAAAATGGACCGTCCGGGAAGGCTCGGACGCGCCAGCCTCGAAACACTTGCGATCATAGCCTACCGCCAGCCGGTGACAAAAAGCGAGGTGGAGGAAATCCGCGGAGTGGACGTCTCCGGAAACGTCAAGACGCTGATGGATCTGGGCCTCATAAGACTGGTGGGCAAATCCGAACTGCCGGGCCACCCCTTCCTGTACGGCACGACGCCCCTCTTTCTCGACCATTTCGGTCTGGCGTCGCTCCAGCAGCTCAACGAACTCGACCCCACCCTCCAGCGGTCCAATCCGCGTGCCAAAGCGGCTTCGTACAAGAAACCGAAACAAGAAAAGGAACCGGAACTGCCGCTTGGCGCTCCGGAGAACCCCGAAAACCCGGAAAACCCGGAGAATCAGGAAAGCCCGGAGAATCCAGAAAACCCGGAGGGTCGGGAAAGCCCTGAGGATTCTGAAAAACCGCAAATCCGGCAAGATGACATTTTCATAGACGACACTCCCGACGAATTCGACGATGACGACGACGAGTACGATTCCGACGAAGACGAGGGTGACGTCAACGAGGAGGACGAGGAATGAAAAAATTTTTCGCGATAGCGCTTGCCGCGCAGCTTGCCGGCGCGTGCGGCTACATGGACAATGGCAGATACAGCGCGGAGCGGTCTGAAAAATCCTACCGCCAGGCGATGGACGACTACGCCGCAGGAAGAATCGACGCAGCTCTTGCGAATTTCGAATCCGCCGTCAAGTCCAATCCCGGCAACGCCAGCGCCAGATTCCAGACCGCCGTCCTTCTCCAGGACGCGAAAAACGACTATCTCGGAGCGATTTGCTTCTACAGAGGCTTTCTGGCTGTTGCGCCCGACAGCGACAAGGCCGTGATCGCCCGCGAGCGGATGGCGTACTGCGAAAAGCTTCTCCGCTCGGAAATCGCCAAGGCGGAAGCGGCCGAATCCGTTGCCGGAGTTGAATTGAAAGACGCGAAAGACGCCCTCGAAAAAGCGAACGCCGAGAACGCGTCGCTCTCCAAACGCCTTGCGGAAACCGAAGGGAAACTCTCCACGGCGGAACGCGAACTTGAAAAGCTCAGATCCATTCTGAAACGCATCGGCGACGAAGACGAGGACGCGGCGCCGGCGAAACCGGCTGCGGCGGCGCAGACGAACGAACCGGACGACGCCTCCGCGCCGAGGCAGCCCGTCAAAATCGCGAATGTCGAAGAAACGGAAGACGAAGTGAAACCCAACCCGGAAGCAATCGCCCTTTTCGAGGAGGAAGAGCGCGAGGAGGCCGCCGCGCAGTCGAACGAACCCACCGCTCTCCCGGCAGACAGGGAGCGGTCCGCGGTTAAACTGACCGACATCGGACGCAGATTCGGAGACCCCAAACCGCAAGACGCGGGGCGGGAAGCCCTTTCGAACGAAACCGTCCGCGAAAACGGCATGAGGACGTACGTGGTCCAGGAAGGCGAAACTCTCAGCAGCATCGCCCTCAAGTTCTACGGACGGAAAAAAGCGTGGCCCAGGATCCAAGACGCCAACAGGACGACAATTTCGTCGGACGGCAGCGTGAAAGCGGGACAGACGATCGTCATACCATGAGCGCCGCAGACAGAAACAACGGTCCCGCAGTGCGGGAAAATCCGCCGCCGTGGATCGTGGACGCGCGCCGCGGCGCGAAATCGCGGCTCTTCCGGTACGCGCCGCGCGGCAAAAACCGCGCAGACGGGATTCCCCTTCCGCAGGAAAGCGCCGAAAGCCGCAGGGAATCATTCCTGTGGCTGGCAGGGGTCGCTGCGGCCGTCTGGATATACTTCTGGATTTGAAATCTGAACAGGAAAGAAAACGAAACAACAGCACAGAAAGGAAATGCAATGAGAAAATCGACAATTCTCGCAGGGATGATGATCCCCCTCGCGGCCCTTGCGGAACCGGGCATGAACGGCCGCGACGCATTCTTGAAAAGACAGGCATACGAAGAAATGCAGCGCGTGACCGGTCAGATGGACATTCTCGAGCAAAACCACAACATGCTGGCCGAGAGGGTCGCGAGAATCGAAAGAGGCGGCGGGGAAGTAAGGGAGCTCAAAGCCGAAATAGACGCGCTGAGGGCGGAATTGAACAGACTTAGAAACGAAATGCAGGCGCAGAGGAACGAAATCGTTTCCGACATCGTAAAGCGCATACAGCAGCTGCCCAAACCGCAGCAGCCGCCACCGCCGCCGGCCGCCCAAAGGCACGAAGCCACGCGCACCGGCCCGTGCCTCGAATACACGGTAAAGCCGGGCGACACGCTTTGGGTGATCGCCGACGCGTTCGGCACGACGGTGGGCAAACTTCGCGAAATGAACTCTCTCAAAAGCGACATGCTTAGAGTCGGACAGAAGATTCTCGTTCCCCAGGAGCCGTCGAAGAGACGCTAGGGAAGAGTGTAAAATGTAAAGTGTAAAGTGTAAAGTGTAAAATCATGGAATTGTGGAATTGGAGAAGCGGGAATTGACTGGGAAAGTCGCACCCCTGCCAGGGCATCCGCGTTGCGGACAACCTTCGGTTGGGGGATATCTCCCGGCGGCGGGAAATGAAGAATGGGAATCATGATTGAAGATTGAATAAGAAAGGAATGGAAACACCATGAAGATTCTTGTTGTCGGCAGTGGCGGCAGAGAGCATGCAATAGCCTGGAGGCTCTCCAGAGATCCGGTGAAACATGAACTATTCTGCGCGCCGGGAAACGCAGGAACGGCGCTTGTGGCGCAAAACGCGGATATCGCGGCAGATGACATCGCCGGAATATGCGAATGGACGAGACGGAACAATCCGGACCTCGTGGTCGTCGGACCGGAGGCACCGCTTGTCAAGGGTCTCGCGGACGCCCTCGCCTCGATCGGCACGCCCGTGTTCGGACCCGTCGCGGCCGGGGCGCGGATCGAGGGATCGAAGCGGTTTGCGAAAGAGATAATGCGCGCGGCCGGCGTGCCAACGGGTCTTGCGGAGATCCACACCGATCCCGCAGAGGCGAAAAAGGCGCTCGCGCGTTTCGGTCTGCCCGTAGTCGTCAAAGCGGACGGCCTCGCCGCCGGCAAAGGCGTGGTGGTCGCCGAAAGCGTCGAAGAGGCCGAGCGCGCCATAGACGACATGCTTGTGGAAAGCAAATTCGGAAAAGCGGGCGCGGAAATCCTCATAGAGGAGTTCCTCGACGGGGAGGAATGCTCCATTCTGGCGATGACGGACGGCGAAAACGCGCTTCTGCTGCCCCCTTCACAGGATCACAAACGCGTCTTCGACGGAGACAAGGGGCCGAACACGGGCGGAATGGGCGCGTACGCGCCCGCGCCTGTCGTAGGCGCGGCGGACATGGATTGGATCAAATCCAACATAATCATGCCTGTGGTGAAAGAGCTCGGCAAGCGCGGCATTCCGTACCGCGGCATTCTGTACGCAGGATTGATGGTTACGCCCGAAGGCGGCAGAATCGCGAAATCGGGCAAGCGGATAAACGTCGTGGAATTCAATGCGAGATTCGGCGATCCGGAGACGGAAGCCGTCCTGCCGCTCATCGGCGGAGACTTCTCGAAAGCCCTTCTCCACGCGGCCACGGGAAGGCTTTCCGACGGCGACCTCGAAATCCTCCCCGGCGCCGCCGCGACAGTCATACTTGCCTCCGGCGGATATCCGGGAGCGTACGCCAAAGGCAAGAAAATCGAAGGCCTCGACAAGACCGCCGGCGGAGACAAGAGCGTCGTATTCCACTGCGGAACCGCCGCAAAGGACGGGACGATTGTCACGTCCGGAGGACGCGTCCTGTCCGCAACCGGGCGCGGCGCCACTCTGCGCGAAGCGGTGGACCGTGCTTACCGGGCCGTATCGGGGATATCGTTTGAAAACATGTTCTTCCGCAAGGACATAGCACACAGGGCGTTCGAAAGAAATTGAAAATCATATCATTGGCAAGCGGAAGCACCGGAAACGCATACTGCGCCGTATCCGGCTCTGATGCGGTTCTCGTCGACTGCGGCATATCCGACCGGGAACTGCGCAGACGTCTGGCGAAAGCCGGCGTCGCCGTGAAATCCGTCCGCGCGATCCTTTTCACCCACAATCACGCGGACCACATAAAGGGCGTCGCGACGTTCCACCGCCGCAGTCCCGGCGTGCTTCTGCTGTCGAACATGATGACGGCCGAGGCGATTTCCGCGGCGACAGGCGTCGACGAGGAAGACTTCACTGTATTCGAAAACGGCCAGACGTTCGAAATCGGTCCTTTTTCGATAACGGCCTTCTCCGTTCCGCACGACGTGCCGGACGCGGTGGGGTTCACGATCGAAGCCGGCGGGTTCCGGTATTTCCACGCCACGGACGCCGGAACCGTCCATACGCTTCTCAAGTGGCACCTCTCGCGGGCCGACGCCGCTGTTCTGGAGTTCAACCACGATCCGGCGATGCTCGCGGGAAGCGACAGGCCCTTCCCGCTCAAACAGCGCATAGCGGGCCCCAGCGGACACCTTTCGAACGACGATGCCGCCGAAGCGGTGCGCGAATGCGCTTCGCCGCGCCTCAAGGCGCTTGCTCTGGCGCATCTGTCGCAGGAATGCAACGTTCCGCATCTTGCCGTCGACGCGGCCAACCGCGCCCTCGCAGAGGCCGGAGCGGAAGGCGTGGACGTCATGGCGCTCCCCGCCGATGAAATAACGACTGTATACGACGGAGAAAGCCCGCAGGATGCTTGACTTCAGAAACATATCCGTCCACTACGGACACCAGGACGTGCTGACGCAGGTCACGTTCAGGATCAACGCCCGCGACAGGGTCGGCATCGTCGGACCGAACGGGAGCGGGAAGTCGACGCTTTTCAAGATCGTCCAGGGGGAGATGGCGGTCGATTCCGGGGAATTGATCGTGGAAGGCAGTCCGCGCATAGGATGGACGCGGCAGAATCCGCAGCCGGATTCCCCGGAGGAAACGCTTCTCGAATATTCCCTGCGAGGAATACCGGGGCTCAGCGAAATCGAGGCGGAAATGTCGCGCCTCGAAAAAAATCTCGACGACCCGGCCGCCCTCAAACGCTACGGAGAACTCGAGTCGCGCTTCGGACACCTCGGCGGGTACGACCTCGAAACGCGCGTCAAGATCGCGCTGGGCGGACTCGGGTTCGACACCTCCGATTTCGGCAAGCCTTTCACGTCGTTTTCCGGCGGGTGGCGCATGAGAGCGGAGCTTTCGAGGGTTCTCGCCTCCAAGCCCGACCTGCTTCTCCTGGACGAACCGTCGAACTATCTCGACCTTCCCGCCGTCGAGTGGCTGCAGAAGTTCCTGAAGGCGTACGACGGAACGCTTGCGCTGATTTCGCACGACAGGTTTCTCCTCGGAACGCTGACGGACATCATCGTGGAAGTGGACGCGGGAACGGCCACGCGCTACGAAGGCAATCTCGACTACTACCTCAGGGAGCGCGAACTGCGCTACGAACATCTAAAGGCCGCGAAAGAAAACCAGGACAGGCACCGCGAACAGCTGCAGCGTTTCGTGGACAGGTTCAGAGCGCAGGCGACTAAAGCGTCGCAGGCGCAGTCCCGCCAGAAAATAATCGACAAGCTCGACGAGGAGCGCATAGTACTTCCAAAGCGCTACACGACATCCGGTTCGCTGCGCCTGGCCGACCCGCCGCCGAGCGGCATCGAAATGTTCAGATGCGAGGATCTGCGGTTCTCGTACGACGGCAGGAAAAACGTCCTCGACGGAATATCGTTCCAGATATCCAGATCCGACAAGGTCGCGCTCATAGGCTACAACGGCCTCGGCAAAACGACGTTGATGCGAATCGTGGCGGGGACGAGACGGCCGACCGGCGGCAAAGCGATCCTAGGGCACAATGTCGTGCCGGGCTACCTGAGCCAAGAGTTCGCCGAAACGATTCCACCGGACGTATCCGTGTACAGAAACGCCAAAAACGCGTGGGACGCGCACGGCGGCGGGCCCGAGAAGAATTTCAGGAATCTCCTCGGCGCTTTCGGATTCGATTCCAACGACATTGAAAAACCTGCCGGAGTCCTTTCGGGCGGAGAAAAGATCCGCCTCGCCTTTCTCATCCTTTTCATAACGTCGCCGAACTTTCTTCTGCTGGACGAACCGACGACCCACCTCGATCTCGACGGGCGCAGACTTCTCCAGGACGCTCTGCGCAACTACAAAGGCACGATACTTCTCGTGTCGCACGACATTGAATTCGTCCGCGCAGTTGCCACGAGCGTCATAGAAATCAGCAAGGACGGCATCAGACAGTATCCCGGCGGATACGACTACTACTGCGAGAAAAAGGAAGAGGGCGGAGGAAAACCGGGGGAACGCGAGTCTCGCCCGTTTGGAGAGGGAACAGGGAAAAGGGAAGAGAATGATCCGCAATCCTCGCAGCTTTCGAAGAAGGAACTCCGACAGCAGCGCGCGGCGGAGAGGGCGAAACTCGCTCCGAAGATCAAGGAACTGAAGTCCAGGATCGAAAAGGCGGAGAAGAAAATCGACGAACTCCAGGCGGCGCTCGACGAGGCTTCGGCGGAACTGTTCAACCCCGTTCCGTCCACCGACTTCGCCACGCTGAACAGGAAAGTCAGGACGCTGCAATTCGAAATAGACAGGTACACGGCCGATTGGGAGGAAGCGGCCGAGGAACTCTCCGCAATAAGCTGAAAACAATCCGAACGCAATGGAACCAGACCACAACAGACAGAAAAAAGCCGCGGTCGTGAACGATTTCACGAGCTTCGGACGTTGTTCGCTGGCAGTGACGATTCCGATACTGTCGGTCATGAAAGTGCAGTGCTGTCCGGTGCCGACGGCGTTTTTCACGAACCACACGGGCTTTAAATCGTTCTCGTGGCTCGACAACACCGGACGGCTCGACGACTACATCAAGGAATGGAAACTGCTGGGCTTGAGGTTCGACGCGATACAGACGGGATTCCTCGGTTCGGCGGCGCAGGTCGAATTCGTCTACCGGTTCCTCGAATCGTTCCGGGACCGGAACACCGTCGTGTGCGTGGATCCGGTGATGGGCGACTACGGCAAACTATACGCGACATACGACAAATCGCTCGCGGAGGCGATGCGTGGATTCCTCGGTGTCGCCGACATTCTCACGCCGAATCTGACGGAAGCGTGCATTCTCGCAGGTTGGAATTTCAGGACCGATTTCTCCGACGCGGAACTGGAGACGCTCTGCAAGACGCTCGCGGCAAGACGCGCCTCCAAAGTCGTCATATCCGGGATTCCGCGCGGCGAATCGCTGGTCAACGCGGTATGGAGCCGAGACGAAGGTCCGGGATTCGTGAAAGAGAAGAAAATCGGCCTCGACAGAAGCGGCACCGGGGATGTTTTCAGTTCGGTGATACTGGCCGACGCGGTCAACGGCGTCCCGTTCATGGAATCGGTCCGCAAGGCGAGCATGTACACCGCCAGGACGGTGGAAAGATCGGTCGCTCTCGGGATTCCCGAAAAAGACGGTCTGGCGATAGAGGAAACGCTTTCGGAGCTTGCGCAATGACGGTCGCATACAGGATAGGCAAATCCCTTTATCTGAACATCACGAACAAATGTCCGTGCGCATGCACGTTCTGTCTGCGCTCTAACGGACCCGGCATAGGCGGTTCCGGTTCCCTGTGGCTTGAACGCGAACCTACCGCGGACGAGATCAGGGAAAGCATACGGAGCCATTTTTCGTCCGACTTGCGCGAGATGGTGTTCTGCGGATACGGCGAGCCTACGGAACGGCTCGACACGCTTCTTGAAACGGCGGACTGGATCAAGCGCACATGGCCGGGGATGCCGGTGCGCGTGAACACGAACGGTCTTTCGGACCTGATCGCCGGACGTCCGACGGCGGAACTGTTCAAAGGGAAGGTGGACACGCTTTCCATAAGCGTGAACACGGACGACCCCGCCGAGTACCTCGCGATATGCCGTCCCAAGTTCGGGGAAAAGGCGTATCCCGCCCTTCTGGCGTTCGCGGAATCCGCCGCGAAGTGCGTCCCGGCGGTCGTGATGACGGTTGTCGGAGAGCCGGTCACGCCGAAAGACAAGCAGGAGCGCATTTCGAAAATCTGCGCAAGGATCGGCGCGCGGCTGCGCGTGCGTCCCTTCGAGCCGCCGACGCGCAAGCGCGATTCGGCATTCGCCGTAGCGCCGTACGCGACGTGGATGGCGATGATGTTCCTGTTGCCGCACACCGCCCTTTCGTACGCGGTCAGATCCGCCGCGGCAGGAGCGGTCCTGTGCGCATGCCTCTTCGCCCTGTTCAAGAGCGGCGGGACGAAACCGCGCGTTCCGCGCGCAGGCGCGTGGGCGTTGGGGATCGTTTGCGGGCTTGCCGTCGCCGCGATGTGGATACTGCCAGAATATTCGGCATTCTACAGGCGCTTCATGATAATCGGCGATCCTTCCGCGGCGGGGCCTTCTCCGTACGACCCCGCGGTCTGCGGCTGGGGACTGTTCGCCGCGCGGCTTTTGGGCAGCGGTATCGTCATCGCCGCGGCGGAAGAGCTTTTCTTCCGCCACTTCCTCTACCGCCGCCTCCAGAGAACGGACTGGAGAAGCGGCGCGGCGATGCGCTTCGACCTGCAGGCGTTTTTGTGGTCGGTGGGGCTTTTCGCGCTGGAGCACGACAGAATAGCCGCGGCGGCGGCGGCCGGCGCGGCGTACACGCTCGTCTACATAAGGCGCGGCTTCTTCGCCGCATTCCTCGCACACGCCGTGACGAACCTCGTCCTGGGCGCGTACGTCGTCGCAACGGGCATGTGGAGGTTCTGGTAAAATCCCGGGAAAGGACGCATTCCGCAATGGAGAACCGGATGACGGAAAGAGATATTGCAAAAATGATCGACCACACGTTTCTCAAGCCTGACGGCCCGGAGGACGCCGTGGAGAAGCTGTGCGCGGAAGCTAAGGAGCGCTCGTTCGCGTCGGTTTGCGTAAACCCGTGCGAGACGGCCCGCGCCGCGGAACTGCTTGCGGGATCCGGCGTCGAAGTTTGCACGGTCGTGGGCTTTCCGCTCGGACAGAACACGACCGCGACGAAAATTTTCGAAGCGCGCGAAGCGATAGAAAACGGAGCGGGCGAACTCGACTTCGTAATCAACGTCCGGCTGCTCAAATACGCCCCGGAGAAATGTCTGGAGGAGCTCAAAGCCCTCGCCCGCGCTTCGAAACAGGCCAAAAGCGGCGTCACAATCAAACTCATCATAGAATGCTGTCTGCTCGACGACCGCGAAAAGAGGCTCGCATGCCGCCTTGCGGAGGAAGCGGGCTTCGATTTCGTGAAAACGTCGACCGGATTCTCCACCGGCGGCGCGACAGCGGCCGACGTGCGGTTGATGCGCGAAACGGTCGGCGGCCGGCTGCGCGTAAAGGCGGCAGGCGGGATAAGAACGCTCGAAAGCGCTCTTGAAATGATTTCGGCGGGCGCCGACAGACTGGGGTGCTCGGCGGGAATTGGAATACTGGACACGATAAAGAAAGGAAAGCAATAATGGCAGGTTCAACTCAGTTGCAGGAAGGCCGCGAATTCGCGGAAAGGATGACAGACTGGATCGTCAACCGGGGTCCGGACATACTGGCGAACATCGTCGCGGCAGCCGTCATATTCATAGCCGGCCTCCTGCTGATCAAATTCGCAGAATTCATCATGAGGAAGGCCTTGTCAAAAAAGAAGACGAAGAAGCTGATGGTCGACTTCGCCGTCTCCGCGCTGGTCAAGACTTCGTGGGCGATTCTGATCGTCACGATCCTCAGCCGGCTTGGAGTGAACGTGGCCCCGCTCGTCGCAGGTCTCGGAGTGACGGGATTCATCCTCGGCTTCGCGTTCCAGGAATCGCTCGGCAACCTCGCCGCCGGTCTGATGATAGCCGTGAACGAACCGTTCAAGCCCGGGGATTTCGTGGAAGCCGCAGGTCTCCAGGGGTCGATTCTTGAAATGAACATGATGGCCACGGTCATGACCACTCCGGACAACAAAAAAATCGTGGTCCCGAACAAATCGGTATGGGGCGGACCGATAACAAACTACTCCGCCATGGCTACGCGGCGCATCGACCTGTCGGTCGGCATCGCGTACGGGGAAGACATCGAAAAAGCCATGGACATCGTAAAAGAAACCATCGTGCGCGTAGAAGGCGTTCTCGCCCAGCCGGAACCGTCCGTCGCCGCAGGGGCCCTCTCCGACAGCCAGGTCACGATCAATTTCAGACCGTGGTCTTCCACGAAAGACTACTGGACGGTCCGCTCGAAAGCGCTTGTTGAAGTCAAGAAGGCGCTCGATTCCGCCGGGATCGAAATCCCCTTCCCGCAGATCACCGTACACAGGGCCGAAGCATGAACGGCGTGTGCTGTCTCACCGTAGCCGGATCGGACTGCGGCGGCAACGCCGGGGTGCAGGCGGACTTGAGAACCTTCCGCTCGTACGGCATCCACGGGTGCACGGTATTCACCGCGCTGACGGCGCAAAACCCTTTCGGAGTGAGCGGCATACTCGACGTCGGCGCGGACTTCATCGGGAAACAGCTTGACGCCGTTCTCGGCGTGTACGACATCCGCGCCGTGAAAACCGGCATGATGTCGTCGGCCGAAGCGATATGCGCCGTCAGCGGCAGGCTTTCGTCCCGCCCCGGCATTCCCATGGTGGTCGATCCGGTGATGGTGGCAACGAGCGGCGCGGATCTGATGGCCAAAGGCGCTCTGGAAGCCGCCGAAAAGGAGCTCTTCCCGATCGCCGCGCTTCTCACTCCGAACATTCCGGAAGCGGAAACAATATCGGGAAGAACGCCGGGGGCGGTCGCGCATCCGGATCGCGACTACGCGGAGCGTCTCGCCCTTGAGATATCAGACCGCTTCGGCATCGCCGTTCTCGTCAAGGGAGGCCACGGAGCGGAAAGCGAATCGACGGACGTCCTGGCCTGCGGAGGCGGTACGGCGTCATTCTCCCTGCCATGGATAAAAAATCCGGTCTCGACGCACGGGACGGGATGCACGCTCTCGTCCGCCATTGCCTGCGAACTCGCACTTGGGCGCAACCTTGAAGAAGCGGTGTCTAACGCGAAGAAGTACGTACACGACGCAATTGCGAAATCGTACCTCGTTGGAAAGAACTGCGGCGTTCTCGGAAACGGCTGACCACCAAGGAGATGGAGCGTCCCGCTCCGTCTTATGGACGCGGCAAGATGCCGCATCTCCTTGCGTCACTGACAAAGAGTGTAGAATGTAAAGTGTAAAATTTGGAGATGTAGCGTCCCGCTCCGTCTTATGGACGCGGCAAGACGCCGCCTTGAACGCCTCCCGGAGAGCCGCGCGAACATCGCGCCAGTTTCATCGCCTGCCCGGAAACAGCCGCTTCGCAGGGTTTCTACCCGATTTCGAGGTCGTTCAGAGAGTTGAAATCGCGGAAAGCCCTGTAAAACGCGCATTGCGCGGGGTGTGTCACCATCCCGATTCATTACATGTCAAGTAAAAACCGACATGGGATTGGGCATCCCCATGAAAGCCGCAACAGCAGCAGCAACCTTGCCAAATGTGCGTATCGTAGGATTTCCGCCAGGAGACAGGACACGATGCAGGTTAGGAGCTCGAATGCCCGTCTCCTGCGAAAGTCGCTGAAAGCCAATCCCCGCATTCACGAGATCGCGGAACATGACACCTCCAGTGGCGGTATCGCCGTTGACAATGGCACGTACAGCCTCGCGATAATACTCGCGGGCCATAGCAGGATCTTCGCGAAGATCCTTAAGAACACTCTCTTTATAATCAACTGCAAGAGCCATAATCATTTTCCTTTCCTTGATTTGTAGTCATTCCAGAACACAATGGACTTTGCAATATCTCTACGCTGCGTCTTCTTGTCACCTCCGCATAGCAGAATCACAAGCGCCTCGCCATCAAGTCCCATATAGACGCGGTAACCAGGACCAAAGAACAGGCGCAACTCCATTATGCCGCCAGCATCGGCAATTGGCTTTACATTCCCAAGATTGCCCGCCTCTATGCGAGCAAGATTGGCATAAATGCGAGCCCTCATTAGCGATGATAGTCCCACAATCCATTCGTCAAACGGAATGCGGCCCGATTTCGCAACATACTTTTGAAGCACTATGTTCACGGCGCATATAATATCATATATGATACCATTCAGTCAAGTGGGTCATTTACATTTGAAATGCGGACGAAATCTTGTTCAAGCACAGCGGGAAGGAATGCGCTCAATATTTCCACAAGTAGGATTACGGTGCGGACGATGCTGGATGGCGCGATGCCGCGCCAGTTTCAGCGCCCGCCCGGAAACAGCCGCTTCGCAGGGTTTCTACCCGATTTCGAGGTCGTTCAGAGGGTTGAAATCGCGGAAAGCCCTGTAAAACGCGCGTTCCGTGGGGTGTGTCCCTCGTCAGTTTTAGCCGTGTAGAACGTGTAGATTGTGTAGAAAGCGTCGCCCTAATCGACGCTAAACAACCCTAATCGACTCTGGTGTTTTAGCCGCAATGAACGCAAAGGTCGCAAAGAAAACGCCAGCTGCATCAATGCTATTGTGTCGACAAGCTTTGGCTCTTCAATCCCCACATCCGTTCAGAG
>DGHT01000050.1 GCA_002392765.1 Verrucomicrobia bacterium UBA3841
CTGCATCCTAAGTGGCAAAGTCGGGACAAACACCTGCGCGGCGGACGCACAGGGTATCCCCCTCGCACGGCGAGTCCGCGAAGCGGATGCTCTGGCAGGGGTGCGCGTCTCTCCCCGGGTTTTGTAATTCCTGCTTTCCTCAGATAGTGGTTGATTATGCCGTGTTGCTATGATACAATGTATTTGTTCTTGAAAAGAGAAACAAGATGAACAACAAAGTCAACGAGAGAAACCGCGAGGCGATGCGCCTCTTCGAGAAGTGCATCAACACGAACGACATTGAGCTGGGACGCAAGCTCATCGCGGAAACGGCGGCGTTCGACACGCCGGTCTCGCCCACGCCGCTCTATGGCGCAGAGGGATACCTGAGCGTCGTCAGCCTCATGCGGAAAAGCTTCCCGGATGTGCAGTGGAAGCTTGTCGACATGGTGACGGACGAGAAGACGGTCGCCGTCCAGTGGGAGTGTTCCGGAACGTTCAACGGCGAAGCGGCGTTCGCCGGGCTTCAGCCGAACGGACGCAGGTTCACGACCACGGTCATGAACTTCTACTCGTTCGACGCAGACGGAAAGATTTGCAAGGACGTCGCCGCAACCGGCATCGCGGGCATCCTGCAAGGTATTGGCGCGATACCATGATGTCTATTGTAGATGGGCTTTCTCCGTCTCGTGGATTTGCTCGACGCTGCCCGCCAAAATAAACGGTAGTTTAGTTTGGTGGCCACCAGAATAAACGATCCATTATTTTGGTTGTTGACGGAACAAGCCAATTATGCTATACTTTGGCCCAATGAAACGCATATACGAGACAGTCCTTGCCGAACATTTCGCTGAGCTGCGACAAATGGCGTTTTTGTCCGGCCCACGCCAGGTTGGCAAGACGACATTGGCGAAGGTTGCCTTGCCGGATGGACATTATCTTTCGTACGACAAGTCATCTGACGCCGCACTTATTATGAGGGGAGCCGAGGCTGTTGCCGGAGAACTCGGGCTTTCGTCGCATGAAGCACGTCTCGAACAGGGGGCTGTCCTGTTTGACGAAATCCACAAGTTCCCTCGATGGAAGCAATTTCTAAAAGGCTTTTTCGATGTTTACGGAGACAACCGCAAGCTGAAGATCGCCGTTACTGGCAGTGCGCGTCTTGACGTTTACAAACGTGGCGGCGACAGCATGATGGGGCGTTATTTCCCATATCGGATACATCCTCTTTCGGCTGGAGAGGTGGCTTCGGCAAAGGTCAAGGTGGAATCCATGTTTCAGGAAGAGAAGGACGTTTCACCGGAGACGATTGACACACTTCTTGAACTTGGAGGGTATCCTGAGTCATTCTTGAATGGAACGGACCGGTTCCACCGGAGATGGCAGAAGCTCAGGCTTGAATTGATTTTTTCGCAAGACCTTCGCGATTTGAGCCGTGTGCAGGACGTCTATCAGGTTCAGCGGCTGGCTGAATTGCTTGCGGCACGTGTCTCCGGCGGCGTGAACTATGCTTCGCTGGCAGAAGATTTGAGTGTTTCGCCTCCTGCCGTGAAGAATTGGCTTGTGCTTCTCCAGAGTGTGTTCTATTGCTACGAAGTGCGGCCATGGAGCAGGAATGTCGCCAGCTCAATCAGGAAACAGCCGAAGATATACCTTTGGGACTGGAGCGAAGTGCGGGACGCAGGCGCACGTCGCGAGAACTTCATCGCCTCGCATCTGCTGAAGACAGTCCATTTCTGGACAGACGTCGGGCTCGGTGATTTTGACCTTCACTATCTGCGTGACAAGATGCAAAGAGAGGTTGATTTCCTCGTTACAAAGGACGGCAAGCCGTTCATGCTGATTGAATGCAAGAGTTCGGGCAGGGAGCCTCTCAGCTCGGCGCTTGTGTATTTCAAGAAAACGCTTGATGTCCCGTTGGCCTGGCAGGTCTGTTTCGATATGCCGCAATCGGGATTTGATCCCTCTGACGCATCTTTGTCGCCGTCACGAATCGCAGTTGCCGACCTTCTGAAGATACTGGTGTGAAGGTGTGGTTTTCCCATGAAAGCGATACTCTACGCATTTCTGGCGGCGGTTTTCTACGCCATAAACATCCCGGTGTCAAAGGTGCTGCTACGGGACGTGGGGCCTACTACCATGGCTGCGCTTCTCTATCTCGGCGCGGGCATCGGCATTGCGCTTCTCTCGCTTCTGAACACTCATGACCGCAAGGCGTCCGCGCCGCTGACGCGCCGGGACATGCCGTTCGTGGGGGCGTTGTTCTCGTTCGTCTTGCTGAAGGAGTGCTTGTCGTGGATGTATCTCGCGGCGCCGGGCGTGATGGTCGCGGGGGCGGCGCTTGTCGTCGTCGACACGCTCGTGCGGCACCACACCCATCCGCACCAGCACACCTTCACGCATTTCCACGGCGGCTGCGTCCACACGCATACGATCACGCATACCCGCGGACACGACCATTTTATTACGGACGGCGCACACTTGCACAGGCATCCTTCCTCGGTGCTTGAACGAGAACTTGTCGATTGCTGGCATAACAATGGAACATCGATATGAGGATGAGTAAATGATAGGCATGGGTTCGATAGTAAACGCCGCCGCAATCGTCGCTGGCGGATTGGTTGGCCTTGTGGCGGGCAAGGCCATCAGCGAGCGCATAAGAACGACGCTAGTCTCCGGGATGGCCGTCGGCACGCTGTTCGTCGGCGCGAGTTCGACGTTCTCCAAGATGCTGTCGGCCGGCGCTGACGGCGGGATGGAGTGCCGCGGCGCGCTCATGCTCGTCATATCGCTTGCGGTCGGCGCGGTAGCAGGCGAGCTTGTCGACATCGACGGCAAACTTGAGAGTTTTGGCGTGTGGCTCCGCCGCGTTTCGCACAACGAGAGCGACGGCTCGTTCCTTAACGGTTTCGTTACCGCATCCCTGACATACTGCATCGGGGCGATGGCGATACTCGGTGCGCTGGAGGACGGGCTTCGTGGCGACCCTTCGCTTCTCTACCTGAAATCCGCAATGGACGGCATTTTCACGGTTGCGCTCACGGCCTCGTTTGGCAAGGGCGTTGTCTTCTCGGCCATCCCTATTCTGCTATATCAAGGGGGTATCACTATCGCGGCATATCCTCTGCGCCAAGTGATGACGACCGACGCGCTCGACGCTATTTCCCTGACTGGCGGAGTGCTCATATTCTGCGTCGGATGGAACATCCTCTGGCGTGAAAAGAAAATCCGCGTGGCGAACCTGCTGCCGTCGCTGGCCGTCGCCGTGGCGTGGGCGCTCGTCAAAGGCGGGTTGTGACCCAAAGGGGAAAGGCGGTTTCGGGCGGCTGTGCGCCGATTCGAGGAAACAAAGGAGGATACGAAATGAAAGTTCTGTTGATGATACTTGGCATCGTCGTCGTTGCCGCGATTGCAGTGGTGGCGGGATGCCGAATAATGGCAAGCCGCTCGACGGAGGCGACGGTGGCACTGACGGCAAAGCTGCCGGGCAAGATCGCGGTTGTCTACTATTCCCAATCGAAGGTCGGCAACACGGCGACGGTCGCGAAGTGGATCGCCAAGCACACGGGCGGCGAGCTTGTCACGATCGAAGCCGTCGAGGCGTATCCCGACTCCTACGGCGACACGCTTAAGGCTGCGGAGAAGGATATGGAGAATGGAGGGACGCGCGCGATAAAGGCCGTCCCTCCGCTCGACGGCTACGACGTGGTGTTCATCGGCTCGCCGATCTGGTACGGAACGTACGCGCCTCCGGTCGCGGAATTCTTCAAGACGCATTCGTTTGCTGGCAAGACGGTCGTGCCGTTCTGCACGCACGGAGGCGGAGGAGCGGGCCGCTACTTCGTGGACGTGCGCAAGGCATGTCCTGCCGCGACGGTCAAGGAAGGGCTCACGATTCGCGGCTCGAACCAGATTGAGCGCCGCCTGGGTACGGGCGTGACGGTGCATCATACGGAAGACGACATCGTCAACTGGCTCAACGCTGTTTTTTGATTGTTTTTGAACAACAACGCCATTGTTTTCACGCGTCACCGGCGGCGTGGAATCGACGAACAAAGCGCAGGAGGAATAGATGACAGATGAACAGATAGACATGATCGGGCAACGAAACAACGCCATGAAACTGACACGTCTTCATCATGTGGCCGTAATATGCTCGGACTACCACCGCAGCCTCGAATTCTACACAAACACGCTGGGGCTGCGCCTGATAGCCGAGAACTACCGCGCCAACCGAAAGTCTTACAAGGCGGATCTCGCCCTCGGCGACGATTACGTGGTCGAGCTGTTCTCGTTCCCGTCTCCGCCCAGCCGCGTCACGAATCCCGAGGCGGCCGGCTTGCGACATCTCGCCTTCGCCACGGACGATCTTGACGCGGCGCTTGCAGAACTGGACAAGGCCGGAATTCCTCACGAGGAAGTGCGCACTGATGAATACACGGGAAAGCGTTTCTTCTTCTTCCGCGACCCGGACAACCTTCCCGTCGAAATATACGAGGACCTTTAAAACGGCCTCTCCGCCTGCGCCTCCTTCTGGCGGCGGTACAAGCGGCCGTCGAAACGCTAATTCGGGCGGCTGTCGCGCTTTCGCCAGTACGCCAGATATTCGATATTGCCTTTTTCCCGCCCCGGGACGGGGGAGACCGCGGTTCCCAGCGATTCGAGCCCCAGCGTACCCGCGGCGAACGACAGTATCGATTCGAGCGCCGCCCGGCGAAGGTTTTCGTCCCGCACCAGACCTCCAGGGGCGTTGCCTTTGCCGACTTCGAACTGCGGTTTGACGAGTGCCACGATTTCCCCTCCCGGCGCCAGCACTTCCGCGATCGGCGGCAGAATCAGCTTGAGCGAAATGAACGACACGTCCGTCACTGCCAGCGCGGGCGTTTCCGGGAGATCCCCTGCCGTCATGTACCGGGCGTTGAAATTTTCCCTGACCCACACGCGCGGATCCGACCTCAGGGAATACGCCAGCTGGTTCGTCCCGACGTCGACCGCCATTACCCGTCTCGCGCCGTGCTGCAGGAGACAGTCGGTGAAGCCGCCGGTCGAGCTTCCCACGTCGAGACACGTTTTCCCTCCGGCCGAAAGACCCGGGAAAAAATCGAACGCGCCCTGGAGCTTTTCGCCGCCCCTTGAGACGAATCTCGGGGGGCATTCGATTTCGATGGTGTCGTTTTCGCCCACGGTCCGCGACGCCTTGCGCTCCACCTGTCCGCGCACGCGCACTTTCCCCGCCATGGTCAGCGCCTGCGCGAGGGTCCTGGAAGCGCACAGACCGCGCTGCACCAAAGCCTGGTCGAGTCTCTGCTTCACGGCTCCGAGTCCAGCATTTCTGGTTCCCCGCGGATGTTTATTCGGGGGACGGGGTAGAGGATGCCTTCGCGAATCCTGATGAACATCGTATTTTCGTTCTGGGATTCGAGGATGCCCTCGATAACTCCCGTGTCCGTAGTCACTCTTATGTTCGGAATGAACAGTTTCCGGAGCTTCGCCCGGATCTGCACGGCCTTCGAAGACTCGACGGTCACGTTTTTCCTTGCCTCGGCATAGCCCCTTTTTCTTATCGCGACGGTATGCGGACCTTCTTTCACGTCCGGTATCGTCAAAATGTCGCTTTCCTCCGCGCCGGGAGTTCCGGAGCGCGTGGATCCGGCCGGTTTCCCGTCCAGAAGAATGACGGCCCCAGGCGGATTGCTAACGATTTCCAGCCTGCCCAGTATGTTGGAAAGGACGAATTCCTCCGTCAGGGCCTTGCCGCGCTCCACCTTCACGGTTTTCTCGACAGGGGCGTGCCCGTCGAGTTCGGCGCGGATGGTGTGCGTCCCGGCCTTGATCTTTTTGATCGAAACCGGAGCGCGGCCTTCCGCATGGCCGTCCACGTAGAACCGCGCGCCTTCGGGTCGCGAGAGGAGATTCAGGGATCCCGGAAGCTCTTCCATAGTCACGAATACCCGCTCGACCTCCCCGGCGGGTACGGATATGTCGCGCGTCTCTTCGGAGTAGCCTTTTTTCCTGAGCACGATGGATATGCGGCCTTTGGGGATGTTCGATACCGAAACCGGCGTTTTGCCGCGCGAGACGCCGTTGAGTATCACGTCGGCGCCTTCGGGATCGGTCTTTACTTCGACGGTCCCGGAATCGACGGGGAGCTTGACATTGTGCACGAGGGGCTTTCTGCCGTAGAACTTGACTTCCAGCTTTCTTTCGAGGTAGCCGTTTTTGCGCAGAAGAAGGTAGTGGACGTTCCTCGCGTCGAGCGTCGTTATGAGACGCGGCGTCTCGCCGAGGGAGTATCCGTCCACGGTTATCTCCGCGCCTTCGGGTTCGCTCGTGACGAGCAGCAGCCCCTTGACGGGTTTCATGTCGCAGTGGCACGTCTTGGAAAGGGACGTGTCCGGCGTGAATATCGTGTCCTCCGGCTCGTATCCGGCGAGGGCGAAAGAGACCTGGTGCGCGACGTTCGCCGGAAGATACGCCGACGTGGGCGTGGCGCCGCACGGCTTGCCGTCGATTGCAACCGACGCGCCGGACGGCACCGACGTGAATTCCGCGCGGACTGTCGCGCTTTCCGCGCGCGCGAACGCCGCGGCCAGGAGAAACGCGGCGAGAGTGGCTGTCTTTCTCATCGTTTGGATCCTTTCTCGATCGCCTCCAGATTGCGTTCGCACATGACCAGTTCCGCGTGCGCCGCGCTGTGCCGTTCGTCGGATTTGTCCGGGATGATGTCGCATATCTTCCTGTATTTTTCGCGCGCCGCGCGCCAGTCGCCTATTCCCTTCGCGCGTTCGGCCTCGGCGTGGGCTTCCTTGAAGTTCGCGGACAGGAACGCCTCCGCCGTTTCGATTTTCCGCTGGAGCCTCGCCATGGACTGTGTTTCGCTCCTGAGGCTCGCAAGGTCGTTCTTGGCGAGTTTGTACGAGCGGATCGCTTCGAACGCATTCCCGTCGGCGAGCATCCTCTGGTCCCATTTCTCGTCTCCTACCTGTTCGCTGTGTTCGCTGGAGCGGAGAAGCTCGTCGCGCGATCTCATCACGGAGTGGAGCCCGAGCGAACCGTTCGCAAGAGCCTCGAGGCTTTCCCGCACTCTGCGGAATCCTTCCGGCTCCAGGGTGTTTTCGACTTTGACTTCCTTCGCGACGCCGTTGCAGACTGCGGATATCCGCCAGCTTTTGAGGGCGTTTTCCGATACGGCGGAAGGACCTGAATAGGCGTTTTCGAGATTTTTCCATTCTTCCGACGAGAATATCCTCTCGAGTTCGCTTTCGGCCCATTCCGGAAGACGGGCCTGTCTTTCGTCGCTTCTGTTTTCGTTGGGGAAGTCGTCGAATTCCACTTTGATGATTCTGTCCCGCCCGGCTTCCGCGGCGTAGCGGTAGATGTGCGTCGAATCCGCGTCGACGCGCTCGTATCTGAACGCGGGCGGGGCGTACGCCTTTTTCGCGGACGCGGCCGGCGTCTTGCTTTCGCGTTCCGGCCTGCCGTCCGACGAGAAGAGCAGGAACGCTATCGCTGCCGCCATCGCCGCCACTGCGCATATCCACAGCGCGTTGGCGGCCTTGGCCCGTCCGCCGACGGGTTTGGGCGCGGCTTGCGCGTCCTGCTGCGGCGTTTCGCCGCCGCCGAGTCCGAGATCGACAGCCGCCGCGGCCCCTGCCGGCGGCTGAAGCGGCGCTTCCTCGCCCGGCATGACGATGCGCAGCACGCTCGAACCCACCTCGACCGTGTCGCCGGGTTTGAGCGGCGCGGCTTCGGCCCCGGTCTGCACTCCGTTCACGAAAGTCCCGTTGGCGCTGGCAAGATCGATGACTCTTATCGAGCCGTCCGCGGTGCATTCGAAAAGACAGTGGTTGCGCGACAGTCCTTCATCGGGGATCTGGATGTCGTTCGACGACGATCTGCCTAGACGCAGTCCGCCATCTCCTACGGTAAAGCGCCTGCCGGCGCACGGTCCGGCCGTTATTGCGATTTCCGGTCTTTCGGACATTGGGCTCTCCTTCCTTTGCCTAGAAAATCCCTTTTGCCGCCTCTGCGAGAATCGGCCCGAGAAGTATTATGAAAACGGCGGGGAATATGAAAAGCATCAGGGGACCCAGCATTTTTGTCGGCGCCTCGCCCGCCAGTTTCTCCGCCCTTGAAAAGCGCCTCGCGCGCATCTGGTCGGAGAGTATCCTCAAAATCGGGCCTAGGGACACGCCCAGTTCGTCGGCCTGGACGAGCGCTCTCGCCACGGCCTTGAGATCGCTCTGGCCCGTTCTGTCCGCCATCCCTTTGAGCGCGGCCTTGCGCGACGATCCGACCTGTATCTCCTTCGTCATCCTCAAAAGCTCTTCGTTCAGCGGATCCATTTTCCGGGACGCGCAGTTGCGCTGCAGCGCATGGATGAAATCCATTCCCGCCTCGACGCTGAGAGTCAGGACGTCCAGGACGAACGGCAGCGATTTCATTATCGAGTCGTGCCTCCGCTTTATGCACTGCTTCAGCCAGAGATCGGGCTGGACCGCGAGCAGGACCGTCCCGGCGATGCAAAGTTCGAGCCTCATCGAAACGAACAGGGAATCCGGAATTACAGTCCCGAGCATGAGTATCGCCAGACACCACACCGCGCCCAGGACGAGCGGCGAGAGGATTTTCAGCGCCATGAATTCCCGCCCGTCTATCAGCCCTTCGAATCCGGCCGAAACGAGTTTCTTGTCGGCCTCTTCGATTTTCGCGGCGAATTTCGGCGACGAAAACATCTTCCGGAAATTGACGGCGAAGGGCAAGAGCAGCTTGAACGAGAAGGGGATGGAACGCTCCTGCCTGCGGCCGTCGGCGAGCGTGACGTAGGCAACCTGCCCCGACACGATCGCCGCGTACGCCGCGATTCCCGCTGCGAACGCGGTCCAGGCCGCAATCATCAGGATGTCCATCATGTGACCTGCACTCCCGCGCCCGCTTCTGATGTCGGGGAGATCGCACCTCCGCTTTCGCCGGGCGTTCCCGCGAAGAGCACCATCCCTTCCGAAACGCCGACGGACATCTTGCGCGGCGCGAGATTCGCCACGAATACGACTTCGCGGCCGACGAGCGCCGACGGATCGGGATACGCCGCGCGTATCCCGGAGAAGATCGTCCTCTTTCCGAGCGCGCCCGCGTCGATCGAAAGTTTCAGGAGCTTGGAGCTTTTCGGCACTGTTTCGCACGCTTCCACTTTGCCGATTCTCAAGTCTAGCTTCTCGAAATCAGGGAATGCGATTTCGGCCTTGAGCGGCGGGACATCCCCGCTCCCATTTCCCTCTTCCCTCTTCCCTTTTTCCTCTTCCCTCATCCCTTTATTCTTCGACGCTCTCGACTCGTGCGACACTTCGCCGGTTTCGGCGGGCTTCACCTGCGCGGCGGCCACCATGGCTTCGACCTGCTTCGAGTCGATTCTGCTGGCAAGATATTCGTACGCGCCGAGTGCGGCGTCTTCGACATCCCTGGCTGCGGAATCCCACATCCATTCGCTTTCGCCGAAAAGACGCATCGCCTTGTCCGCGTAGACGGGAAGGACCGGCTTCAGATAGATGGCGAGAATGCGGAACGCGTTGAGCGACGCCGTCAGGGTGGTTCTTGTCGTTTCAAGGTCGCTCTTGACAGTTTCCCAGGGCTTCTTCGAGTCGAAGTAGGCGTTGACGGTGTCGGCGAGACGGCAGATTTCCGTAGTCGCCGCGTTGAAACGCCTGTCGAGATACGATTTCGCGATCCCCTCTCCGGCCTCGCGGCACTTGGCGAGAAGTTCGCGCCCTTCAGCATCCAGTCTGCCGAGGCGCCCGGAGAGTTTCTTCTGGAGCATCTGCGCGCCGCGCGAGGCGATGTTCGTTATCTTGCCGACGAGATCCGAATTGACGCGCCGGACGAAATCCTCGAGATTGAGATCCATGTCGTCGGCGTTGCCGCCGAGTTTCGCCGCGTAGTAGTAGCGGAGCGCCTCCGCGGGAAGATGGTCAAGGTATGTCCGCGCCGTTATGAACGTGCCTTTCGACTTGGACATCTTTTCGCCGTTGACGGTAAGGAAGCCGTGGACGAATACGCCGTCCGGAAGTTTGAACCCGGCCGTCTTGAGCATCCCCGGCCAGAAAAGAAGGTGGAAGCGTATGATGTCCTTGCCTATGAAATGGTAGAGTTCGGCGTTAGGGTCGTTCCAGAGATCGAACCGCCCGAGATTCTTGAGCGAGGCCATGTAGCCGATGGGGGCGTCGACCCACACGTAGAAAAACTTTCCGGGGTAGCCGGGGATCTGGAAACCGAAATACGGCTCGTCGCGCGATATGCACCATCCGCGCAGCGGTTCGCCGAACCATTCCAGCAGCTTCTTGGCGATATCCTGGGAGGTGTGGCCCGGTATCCATTTTTCGAGGAATTCGTGCTGCGGCTCTAGTTCGAAATAAAGATGGGTGGCGTCGCGTACGACCGGCGTGGAGCCGCAGGTTGTGCAGACGGGAGAGCCGAGTTCCTCGGCGCCGTAGGTCGAGCCGCAATGGTCGCAGCTGTCGCCGTACTGTCCCGCCGCTCCGCATTTTGGGCACGTGCCTTTCACGAACCTGTCGGGAAGGAACATACGGCACTTTTCGCAGTAGAGCTGGGGGGCGGATTTTTCCGTCACGGCGCCGGCCGACTTCATCGCCGCGAATATCTGTTCGCAGAATTCCTTGTTTTCGGGGGAGTTCGTCGTGTAGTAGTTGTCGAACGCGATCTGGAAATCCGAGAAATCCCTGTAATGCGCCTCGTGCGAGCGCTTTATCAGCTCTTCGGGGGTTATGCCCTCGTTCCGCGCCCTGATCATGACAGGCGTTCCGTGCGTGTCGTCGGCGCAGACGTAAAGGCATTCGTCGCCGCGCATTTTGCGGAAACGCACCCAGAAATCGGTTTGTATGTACTCCACTAGATGCCCGATATGGATGTCCCCGTTCGCGTAGGGAAGGGCGCTTGTCACCACCACTTTTTTTCTTTCTGCCATTGTTTATCCTCCATCAACTACAGTATTATATCAAAATTCCGCAATTTCTGATATTGAATAATTCACTCTCGGCGGCAAGACCCCGAATTGCATTAAAGGCGAGCATTCTTGGTTGTTCGCCCGGGATGTCGCGCTTGGAACGTCTTGGAAATGTGCCGGATGTGCGCACCAAGTTGGATTCGGTAAAACCGGATGCTTTGTACGGAGTGCGGCATCGATTTCAAATGCGTAAACCCTGTGACGACACCCCCTTGCATGGTTGTTGAGTGTGTGCTATAACCCGACTTTGCCACTTGGGAGGCGGGTTCTCGGCGTGACCGAGTGAAAAATCTTCAATAAAATCAATATTTCCTCTTGCGAATTTGCGCAGCCTATGATATAATTTATACGTAATCATATAAATGGCATAAAAAGGTGGCTCCATGCACATAGAGATTGCGAACAACAACGGAACGAAGTACCTGAAGCTTGCAAGGTGCTACCGTGGAACAAACGCCAAGGGAAAGAAGACGATCATCAAGCAGGTCGTGCTGAACATCGGGCCCTTGTCGAAGTACGACGACGGCGCGCCCGACTACCTCGACCGCCTGCGCCAGTCTTTCCGCGAGGGGAATCCAATGATTCCGGAACTCCTGCCGTATGTCGGCAGCGGTGCGGCGAAGACGTTTGCCTTCCGATACCGCGAGGGCGACCCGGCCTGCGACGGCGAGCCGAAGCGTCTCG
>DGHT01000006.1:0-47361 GCA_002392765.1 Verrucomicrobia bacterium UBA3841
AATCGTCACTGCTTCAATCTTTTTTATTTGCACGGTTCAGACTCCTTCGTCGGTGATGCAGGGTGACGGTCATTGCGGTTTTTCCGACTCGACGACGGCGACAGTCAGGTTCGAAACGACCAATCCGCTGAGCATGGCAGGGTCGGAAAGCGAGATGTCTCGCTCGAACTTGGCGCGTTCGACAAACACATCCTCAACCGTCACGCCGGAAATCCTCGTCGGCGGAACGGGCGGACGGACGGCATTCGCAGACGCAACGCCATTGCCTTGTCCGTATCTGTCCGTTATGCTTAACACCGAAGCTGTTATGTTTTTCGCCCTGACACGGCGCATTGCCACGTTTTCGACGAAACCGCCTCGCGTCGCCGTTGTCTTTATCCTGAAGACGAAAGCGCACGTTCCTTCCATTACGCAGTCTTCCATGACCGCGTTGCGTATGCCTCCCGAAAGCTCCGAGCCAATCCCGAAAAACGAATGGCCGCAGTCCGCCACACAACGCCTTACGACGACGTTCTCCGTGGGGATTCCCCTCCTCCGTCCGTCCCGGTCCTTTCCGGACTTGAGGCAGATGATGTCGTCGCCAACCGAAAAGCGGCAGTCCTCGACGAGAACGTTCCGCGAGGATTCGATGTCGATTCCGTCGTTGTTGTCGAGGAAGGCCTCGATGTCGACGTTGCGCACCTCTACCCCGTCGCATTCCAGGAGGTGCACGCACCATGACGGCGAATGCCTCATCCTGAAGCCCTCGAGCCGGACGTTGCGGCAGCGCCTAAGTCCGATGAACTGGGGACGAGCCTTCGACTCCTCCAGCTTTGTGAAGTCGCGGTCGCGAAGCGGGACGTCGTTCGCACCCCAGACGTTGGCGAGGACGTTGCGCGCGGCCTTCGTCTTCTCGCCCGTCCAGCGCCAGCATTCCCATAGTCCCATGCGCGGCGCAATCCTTCCCCTTCCGGTGATGGCGATGTTGGTGGCGCCGTTCGCATAGATGAGCGGGGAATAGGAAAGACATTCGATGCCACCCTTGGCAGTCTCCACTGGCGGGAGATAGGCGTTTATGTCGTCTGTGAAGAGCAATTCCGCCCCATCCTCGAAATGCAGCTCGACATTGCTCCTGAGATGGATCGGTCCGACCTCGTAGCGCCCAGCGGGAACGGTTACGCGTCCACCGCCTGCGGCGTGCATGTCGTCGATCTGGCGCTGGATGTCCGACGAATCCTGCCTAAGCCACCTGTCAAGCTTCTCGCGGATTTCAGGCAGCATCGAATGCCCCTGTCCAAGCCCGATGAAGATGTCCTTGTCCTTCGACGGCATCACGTTGAATGCGCTGAAGCCAGCCATTGGCGGACAGACGGTGTCGGCGGAACCGACCTCCACTCGAATGGGAATCGAAATGTTGCGTGCGAAGTTCACGCCGCAGAAGTAGGGAGCGTTTCGCTCGGCGGCCGCCTTGTTCTCGTCCAGCTGGCCCTCGACCAGCCGCGGCCAGCCGCTTTCGCGTCCGCCCTGCCGGAAACCCAGGAGATCGGTCAGGGCCGGAACGCCGACGACGGCGCGCGTAAAGTTACGGTTGAGCCCGCAGAGCCAAAGCCCGAATCCACCGCCCTGGCTTCCGCCCCAGTAGCGGAAGCGCCGGCGGTCGACTTCAGGCCGCGCGGCAAGCCAGTCGACAGCGCGGTTGATGCCGAGCAGCACGCCGTAGTAGTAGTAGTCCTCGCGGCTCGACGCAATCCCCGTCGTCGTGTACCGCACGTGCTTTACCGGATAGCGCTTCGCCCACGCCTCGTCCTCCGCCTTCTGGTTCGCCTCGTTGCGCTCGCTGTGCTTCGCCTCGCCTCGCAACGGCCTGTAGTAGTGGACGTTGACGACCATGCGGATCGTCTTGCCGTCCCCTTCCGCGCCCCAAGTCGAAGGACCAGCGCCAGGAACCGTTACTAGAACGGGGAACGGCCCCTTCGAGAGGTCCTTCGGCTCGGAAAGGTAGCCCCAGACGGAGCGTCCGTCGATGGTTGGGATCTCAAGCTCGTAGAGATCCCGCTCCTCCGAGGGGTCGTCGTCAATCTTCGTCACCTTTATCGGCGCGGTGACGGTTTCGTCGTACTTCCTCACCGCCGCGGCCCAGAAGTCGTTGAAGTCTGCGGGGCATTCCGCGCCAGGCTTGATGTCATACGGATCGTAGGCGACTCCGAAGAACTGCGTCTTGCCGGGCTTCCCCTGCTCGTCCAGCTCAGCCACGTCGAGACGCATGAAGCCAGGCTCGTTCATCGTGCCGGAGACGGAGAACGTGTTGGCGCCTTTCGACGCATCGAACGTCCCCTCCGAAATCGTCGCGTCGCCGAAGTTGTCAAGCCGCCACTTCACCTTTCCGGACGCAAGCGGAACTTTGTTCGTCTCGAACGCCGCGACGGTGATCGTCGCCTTCTCGCCAAGCGAATACACGCCGCCGGGCCTGTCGCACGCAAACTCGAAAGTCGCGGCAAAAAGCGGCGCTGCCGCCGTCCACGCGACAAGCGCGGCAGTGCAAAGCGGAATTATTCTCATTTCACTGTCTCCCATGCGATGACTTTGCGCTTTCCGCGCATTTGCCGAAGCGCTCTTCGATCAGCTCGCCCAGCGTCAGGACGCGGATTTTGCGATCCGCGAGAAGTTGCGCAAAACGTTCCGTCTTCTCGAACCATTCCGCCCTCTTTCCCGGAAGCTTCCTGTACCACATGTGGGTGAGCAGAATGTAGTCCTTGCCTTCGGCAAACTGTTTCTCGATGCGTTTTAGAAGTTCTTCGGGCGTAATCTCCGTCCCCTGTTCAAAATAGTACATCGCCGTGTATCCCATGCTCCAACGGCTTTCGCCGCGACTGTACTTGCCGATGCCGGAGTCTGCCCCGACATAGCCGAACTCACGCCCGTAGATCTTCTCTATCATATCCTGCGAGTAGCCAGGGCACCATCCGCCAGGGCGTATCCAGATTCTCGGCGGCGGAAGGCCATGCCGCCTGAATCCGTCGCGGGCAACTGCGGCAAGCTCGCGCACAAGTCCGTCGCACGGTTGCAGCGCCGCCTGTGAAAACACCGTCACATCGCATTCGTCCACGTCAAACGGCTTTTCAAGCGGACGGCCCCAGAAGTCGAGCAAGGAAAAATCCTTGCGGGAAAGCCCGTACACGCCGTCGCGCAACGGAAATTTCACGAAGGTGTACATGGGATTCCTGATTCTGTCTTTCGTGACGACAAGTTTTCCGCCCGAGACCTTGGCCCGTATCGTACGGTTGGACGGGTGCGAATCATCGGCGACGCAGTCAAAAAGCACCTTTCGGGACTTCGCGTCGATATCGTGGGCGAACGGAAGTTTTCGTGCGCGCTCGAACGACGCGGCGTCTGGATAGGTCAAGGAATACAGGTTGTGATTTGGCGTATGGTCCAGTATCTCGTGTCCGCGTGCGACGAGATCTTTGAGACACTTGCCTTGCGCTTCGTCCAAACCCGCAGCGCAGACGGCGAGACTGCACTTGAATCCATGCCGCTCGAACGTCTCGCACACCTGACGCCAGTCCGCAGGGGGATGCCCGTCGTCTATGCGCATCACAAAGGCCGGGCGACTGTCAGCCGCAACGCCAACCCCCGCGACAAGTGCAGCTGCGCAAAACAGAATTGCTCTCATTTTCACTTTTTGACCTCCCATGCAACAACTCCCGTTCCTGGTGCGAATTCGGTGTTCGCCATGAACATAAGCTCTTCAATCATCTGGCCAAGCGTCAGCGCCTAGATCGCGAGCCAGCCGCAGTTCCATGCGGACAGCGCCGGCACGACCACTATCGCCTCGCCGCCGCCGGGCCTGTCGCACGCAAACTCGAAGGTAGCGGCGGCGAGTGGATGCATCGCCGCCGCGATGCCAACCCATGCGACAAGCATAGTGGCCAATTTCATAATCTCTCCCTGCTCGTCTTACTGGAAGACGATAATAAGGCCTTGGTGACGCGGCAGATCGACTTCGTAGCGGATGATGACGACACCGTCCGCGCCAGGCGTACCATAGGCATAAGTCTCGTCAAAGGCGGAATAGGCTTCTCCTGGCCCGCCAAACGAGATTCCGCCCGCACCGCCGGATCCGGTATTCGCCACAGGAGCCGTCGCACGGCAGATATTGGTCACGGTATCGACCACCTCATACGTCCCGCCAAAGCCAGCGTTCGAACCGCCATCGCCACCTGCGTTGATGGAACCTTCGAAACTGTCGGAACTGTCGCGACAAATTCCGCCGCCACCACCACCGGAGCCATAGAAAACCTCTTTGCCTGTGATGTCGCTCGCAAGTCCCATGCCACCTGTCGCACGGTAGCCATCCGCACCGGCACCACCGCCGCCACCGCCGTATGCGGTCTCCCCGCCGTTACCGCCAGAGGGATATACCTTACCTTCCGAAATGAAAGTCGAAGATGTATAGGTGCCATCGGCCCCGGAACGCTCTGTGGATGACTTGCCAGCCCCTCCGCCGCCTGCCGCACCGACAGTCGGACTGAAGCCGCTGTTGCTTGGTCTGCTTCCGCCCGCGCCGCCGCCAGGCGTCAACACCAGTTCCACGACACCGTTCGAGACGGATGATGCTCCGGCCTCAGCACGCGCTTTATTGTACCCGTGAACAGGGATTCCGCCGCCCGCACCGACGCGAATAGTCCACACGTCGCCGGCTGAAAGCAGCGCGTTCGTCTCGGTGACGCCGCCGCCACCGCCGCCACCACCGCCGCAAACAACCTTGGTCGGTGTTCCCTTGAGGCCATCCATGCCCGCGCCGCCGCCGCCGACAACGAGCATCCGAACACTTGTGCCGTCGAAAGCGATGGACGGCTTGAACGTTGCAGCGGATGTCGTGTTGGTGAACGTGTGGATATACGTGACCCTGAAGCCATTTGTCGTCACCGTCACAACGTCACCGCCAATGCACGGCGTGTCGGGGATGTCGTAGCGGATGATGACAACTCCGTCCGCGCCAGGCGTACCATAGGCATAAGTCTCGTCAAAGTCCGAATAGGCGTCTCCTGGCCCGCCAAACGAGATTCCGCCCGCACCGCCGGATCCGGTATTCGCCACAGGAGCCGTAGCACGGCAGATATTGGTCACGGTATCGACCACCTCATACGTCCCGCCAAAGCCAGCGTTCAGACCGCCTTCGCCGCCGGTACGTTTGTTGGTGAAATCATCGCGACAAAATCCGCCACCACCACCACCAGAGCCATAGACGATCTCTTCGCCTGTGATGTCGCTCGTCAGCCCCCTGCCACCGGCCTTCAAATCGCCGCTCGCGCCAGCGCCACCGCCACCACCGCCGAATGTCTTCGAACCGCCCGTACCACCTGAAGAATTTGCAATTCCGATTTCTCCCGGGAAGAGAGTCGATGAAGTGTATGTGCCGCTCTCTCCGGCTCGTTCTGCATCGGTCTCGCCAGATCCACCGCCGCCTGCCGCACCGACAGTCGGGCGAACGCCATTGACGTTGCTGCTGATCCTACTTCCGCCCGCGCCGCCGCCAGGCGTCAGCACCAGTTCTGCGACTCCATTTGAGACGGACGACGCTCCGGCTTCATAACGGGCGGTCTGGAAACTGTGGCTGGCTGGAATTCCGCCGCCCGCACCGACGCGAATAGTCCACACGTCGCCTACAGAAAGCAGCGCATTCGTCTCGGTGACGCCACCTCCGCCACCACCTCCTCCACCGTAAACAGCCCTGCTCGGTATTCCTTTATTGCCATCCATGCCCGCGCCGCCGCCGCCGACAACGAGCAGGCGGACGGGGAGCGTCTTGCCGGACATGTTCTGGAACTCCGCCGCGGCGGCGGTGTTCGTGAACGTATGGACGAATGCCGTATAGCCGACGCCTGACGACGGGTCGGTGTAGCGGAATCTCGTCACGTCACCGCCGGTCGCGAATTTCATCGCCGCCTTCACCGACGCCCTGTCGGCAAACGCGAAGAACGACAATATCGCCGCCGCGAACGACAGCGCCATCTTGCAGTATTTTCGCATCATTTTTGTTTTCTCCTTTCGTTATATTTTAACCGTGTAGAACGTGCAGATCGTGTAGTTTTCCACTCAACTTTTCAACCTTTAAACTGATCGTCGCTCACCAACCATAGCACCGCGAGAACGGCCGGTCGGCCACGACCGCCGGAAGCGGCGATTTCGCCTCGGCGGTGCAGAACGCAAAGCCGCCGGAGAACTTCGCGCCGTCGAGCGGAACCGTCCCGACACCGTCGCCGGACTTGCTTCCGTAGCCCGTCACGTGGACGTTGACGGACATCACGACACGACCTTCGACATTCTCGAACGACACCCGCCCGGAGCCGTCCGGCACAACCGCGACGCCCCTTAGACCGTCCGACGCAAACGCCCAGCGGACATCCCCCCTGTTGCCGTCAAAGCAGATGTCGTCCTTGTGCAGCCGCCACACGCCGGGGACGGAATGCATGTCCTTGTCGGCCGTGGCCGTCCACGGACCAAGACCGTCCCAGTCCACGCGCGTCGCAGACTCCCCGGCGTCAAATGCGAAACCGACCTCCGTGAACCAGGCCAACGACTTTTCGGGCGCGTAGAGCACATAGCGAACATTCCACGTCCCGTCGTTCCCGCACGCCGCCGTGAAGTCCGCCTTGAAGAACTCGTCCGCATCCTCTCCGTTCCCGCCGCGTCGCCACTTGCACGAAAACGCCCACGACCCGTCCGCCGCCCGCCTCATGCCGCAGACCTCCGGCGCAACGAGATACGGGCGCCACGCGTGCAGCCGGTGCAACATGTTCCCGGATATCTTCTCCCATGCCTCGACAGACTGTTTCGCACCCTTTATCTTGCTTTCGGCGATTCCGCGTCTGCTGAGCGAGCAGATCCCGTCCTTTCGTCCGACTTTGAGCATGATGCGCCTTGCGAACGCCGCGGCATCCGGCGCCGCAACCGCCCTGAACGGAACCGGCGCCGCAACCGCCGTGCGGAACGCCGTCTCGTAGGCGCACGATCCCGACGGATCCACCACCGAGAGCTTGAAGAAGGGGTCGCCTGCGCGCGGCACGGCCGCAACCGTCTCCGAGCCGCGGGGCGGCGCCGAAAGCGGCTTTTCGCCGCCGTTCCAGCGAAGCGTCCAGCCCGCGAGCGAAACGAAGTCGAAACGGTTGCTCACGATCACGCCGCCGTCTGACTCGCTCACGGTCACGGGCGAAAAGAGCTTGCGAACGAGCTGCCAGCTTTCCTTTGGATAGCCATTGGCATAGACCACGCCGTCCGAACCATGGGAACCGTGGGAATCGACAAAGTGACGCGGGTCGATCCAGACCCCCTGATACTCCGGCGGCATCGCGTCCAGCCGCGGCTTGGCCTTCACGCGCGGCCAGTGCCCGTTCGTCCTGAAGTAGTCCATGTCTTCTTCGTCGATCCGAACGCCCTGGTCGTGCCAGTCCCATACCGACACCCCGGCAAGCCGCTCATGTGCCCAAAACTGCAGCGTGCGCGGCTGGAAGACGTCGAACCCGTTGCCCATGGCGTGTCCGTACTCGGTCTGGACAATCGGCCTGTCGGTCACCTTCTCGAGAAGCCTGTCGATCGCCTCCCCGCCGAGATAGTGGCCGGAGAACAGCTCCGTGCGGCCTTTCGTCGCCTTGAGAAACCAGTCGAGACGTTCGCCGCCCTGCGTCAGCTCGCGGGGATGCGGCAGCAGTCGCGGCCTGGTTGGATCCATCTTCTTGACGAGGTCGAGCACGGGGCCGACCGTGTTCTCGGTGTATGGATTCTCGTTGCCGACGGACCATATGACGATGGCGGGGCAGTTCTTGTCCCGGCGCACCGTGCGCGCCGCGCGGTCGATGAGGGCGGGCGCCGTCGATTCCTCGCCGAGAATGACGCGCCCGCCGGAGGCGATCGGGATCTCGTCCGCAAGATAGAATCCCATCTCCGCCGCCAGTTCGTAGAAGACAGGCGCAAACGGATAGTGCGCCGTGCGGATGAAGTTCACGTGGCAGCGCTTCATGAGCTCCATTCGCCTGCGGAAGTCGGCGTATCCGAACGCACGCCCGACGATCGGGTCGATTTCGTTCAGGCAGACGCCATGCAGCTTCACGGGGCGGTTGTTCACCAAAATCCGCTTCCCGTCCACGCGCACCTCGCGAATCCCCACACATTCCGCGCTGCGCTGGATGACCGAGCCGTCGCCGGCGGCAAGCTCGACGACGAGGTTGTGGAGGACGGGCGTTTCGGCGGTCCAGAGCGCCGGCTGTTCGAGACGTGCGCGGAAGACCGTTTCGCCGCTCTTCGCCTCGGCCGTGAAATCGGCGACATGCCGCCATTCGCGGTCTGCGATGAACGCGTTGAGGCGGGCCCCTTCCGGGAATTCTCCAAACGCCCCCAGAGACACGCGAAGTTCGATGTCGGCGTCGTCCGCCGCGTCGATCCGGCTGCGGAACGCGACGTCTTCGATGTAGGCGTCGCCCAGCGTGAAGATGTCCACGTCGCGCTGGATGCCGCCGAAGCTCCAGTCGTCGCACTGGTCGAAGCCGGCAAAGGCATTGTCGGTGACGACCGTCACGTCAAGAACGTTCTCTCCCGCCTTCCCTTCCATGCGGGGTTGTACGCGAACACGCGGCGGTACTCGCCGGTCATCGAGGAAATCCCGGTCGAGTAACTCGGACGCGCCAGCCCCTGCGTCTCCCAGCATCCAGGGACGGCGCATTTGCGCCAATCCGTCTCGCCGGCGAAGCGGAAATCCCACGTTCCGTTGAGCGATTCCAGCACCATCCGGTCGCGCACCGGATAAACCTGGCGCTCGGCCCGGAGGGAGAGGGCCGCAAGCAAGGCAACGCCTGCCGCAAGAAATCCTTTCAGCCTCTTCGTCATCTCACAATCTCCCATGCAAGGACGCCATTGCCGTCCGGGCCCTTCGTGTCCGCCGTGAACGAAAGAAAGCCCTTGTCGAACGCGCACGGGACTTCGCCGACGCGGCGTCCGGAAACGTCGAGCGCATGCACGCGGCATTTCTTCGCGCCGTCGAGCGCGATGAACACGGGCAACCGCCGACGCTCCACGAGCGGACGCCCCGATTCGCCTTTCCGGAGGACGATCAGCCTGTCCGGACCCGAATACGCCACGCCGTCGCGCTGCACGTCGACGAGCGCCAGGAAGAGCAGCCGCGAAGACCTTGCCACCGGTTTTGCATCCACCGACGTCAGGAACACCGTGCCCTGCCTGTCGCCGAAATCGACTTTGAGCCGTCCGGCGGAAACCTTGCCCGACTCCGCGAACGCGGCGAACGAGCGCGGCGTCGCCAGGCGGAACGAGCCATTGGCGGGATCGAAGCGAATGCTCCCCGGCTTCGGCTCGGCGGGCATCACTGTCGATGCCATCGCATCGGCAAGCGAGAGGCGCATCGCATCGGGCGTTTCTACGTTCGGCGCGGACGCGCCCACGCCCATGCGCCAAGCGGCGTCCCGGCCCCACGGCGGCGTCGTGCCGAGCGCCAGCCCCCCCTGCGGATGCACCGACTTCTCGTCGAGGACAAGCGCCAATCTTTCCTCCGACGGCGCAAGGTCGCCACGTGCAAGAAGGGCCGCGCCAACGCGCTCGGCGAGCAAGTTCAGGGGATCGACGGTGATGTCGAACCGACCCGTCGAACCGAAGAAATCTCCCTCGGCGACGTTCTTCAGGCTCTGCGCGTAGGCAAAGCGCCAAATGCCGGACCAGCCTTGGAAGGCTGCAAGAGAGGCGAGCTTCAGGCTCGTGGCGCCGCGATACGGATTGGGCGCTCCGCAATTCGTCTCGGTAATTGCAAAGGGCCTGTTCCAGACACGCTTGAAAGCGGCGTCGATTGGCCCTTTCGGGCTGAGAAAAGGATTCTCGTTTCCGACGCGGGCCGGATACGGCCCCTTCGCGCGTCCCGGCTCGTAGGCGTGGACATCGACAAAGTCGTATGCCTCCGCGCGCACGAGGCTCAGCGCGGCGCTCTGCGCCGCGTTGCTCTCATTGGAAAGCGGGACCTTGAACCCAAGTTCGTCCTGCAGGAAGCGACGCGCCTTTGACACGAACGCGCGCTGCATGTCGGCGGCGAAGTCGCAGCACACCTGCGGCATCGTGTGCGCGTCCATGTCCTGATACTTGAGTCTCGGAAAGCGATCGACGTTTTCGCCAAGTTCGGGGTAGCAGTTCGGGTCTGCCGCGCGTTTCGCCGCGATCCAGCGACGCCATGCCGCCTGGAACGGCTCGAGTTCGCGCAGTTCCTGCTGATGGAACGCGAAGGGCCCCTCGTTGACGAGCGTCATGCCGATCCACGCCGGTTCCTCCGCCCAGGTGCGGCCCGTGTAGGGATTGCGGTGCGAAAGCCACGACCGTGCGAATGCGCACCAGTGCGCAAACGCAGGCGGATGAAACATGAAGAGCGCCTTGGCCGCCCGCGAATAGGCGGGTCCGTCCCGGTCGATCCCGACATCGCGCCACGATACGTTGCGCGACACATAGAGATCGCTTTCAATGTAGATGCCGCGCTTGAACAGCTCCGCCGCAAAGAAGTCGAGCCTGTCGACGGCCTCGGGGTCAAGGTCTGTCACGCCCAGCCGGTCCTTGCCGCCGACAAGTCCGCCGTCGTGGTGATGGATGCGCACGGCGTTGTAGCCGATGGCCGAAAGGCGCTCGGCCAGCACAACCGCCGTCTCGTGGTCTGGAAAGTTTGCGTCGTTGCAGAGGTTCGCGCCCCAGAAGCGCTGCGGAACGCCGGGAAGCCGCTCGAACTCGAAGTGGCCGCCTTTCGCGACGACGCGCCCGAACTTGCCCGCCGGCGCGTGGCGATGCGCGAGTTTCGAGAAGTCAAGCGCCGATCCCGGCTCAACCGCCTTGCGGCACTCGAACGGGATCCACCCCTCGCCGGCGGCAATGACGAACTCGCCGGAGCCAAGCTCCGACGCCGTGACCGGCGCCGACGCGTCCAAAGCGGTGTCAATCTCGCCCGTCGGCTCGGCAGCGCATGCCGAAAGCCCGGCAAACGCCACAAGCTGCGCAGCTCTGCAAAACCGCTTCATGGCGAGATCTCCCCTCGGTCAAGTTCCACGGCGCACCGCTCCGCCACGAAGCACGGCGAATCGTAGGCGGGGATGCGCACGAAGGTGATCCCGTCCGCATGGACGATCTGGTTCTCCTGCGGAATCTCGTAGACCCAGCCTGTCATCAAATCGCACCAGACGGGTTCCTTGAACGGCTGGCCGCGCCACTCGAAAACGACTTCGCGCGTCGTGAAGGAGTCCCCCGGCACGCCCGACGCAGGGTCGATCTGCGCGTCGTACTCGGTCTTGCTGTCGGGATGGCGCGTGCAGATCATGCGCCCGCGCTCCCAGAACACGAACAGCGGCTCGCCCGCCTGCGTTGCATATTCGAACAGCGACAGGGACGGGTCGGACGACGAGACGCGAGGCTCCTTCACGCGCGTCACGCGGGCGTTGAAGACCGACATCATGTTCTGGATCGCGTAGTAGGCGCGCTTCACCTGGATGACGTCGTTGTGCGCGTTCAGCCGAAGATACCCCTTGCGGTTGCAAAAGTAGGTCGGGAACGTCGGCGGACGGTAGTTGATGTCCACGATGCAGAAGAGTCCCGATTCCAGGTCGTGTCCGAGGTCGCCCAGCGCGCGGCGCAGGTCGTACTTCGCCTGGCTCGTCTCGCTCCAGGGGATGAAGCGCAGCGCAAACGCCGCGCCGAACTCGCTCGGCGCGCCGTTTTCGCCCTGGCGCAGCCGTGCGCCCGGCGCGTATTTCGCCACCACGTCCTTGCGCAGACGGTCGTCCTCGTACGACCGGTCCGGATTGGCGATGTAGCCGTGGTAGACGAACGTGTCGAACAGGTGCGCATCCTCCCCCATCGGCTTGATGCAGGACTCCAGCCGCTCCGCCGTCGACCAGGCAAGCGAGAGTCCGTGCAGCCGGCACTCCGGCATGTGGCGGCGGAGAATCTTCGCGCTGCGCACGTTGAAGGCCGCGATCTTGTCCGGCGTGTTCACCATGATCAGGTTGTCCGGCTCGTTCCACATCGCCCACTCGTTGACGCGCCCCTTGAAGTGCCCGCCCAGGAAGTCGACCCAGCGGTCCCACGCCTCCAGGCCTTCGGGCGTATTGGGAATGCCGTCAGAAAGGCCGGCGCCGCCCGCGCCGGGATAGATCGGATTGCCGTAGCTCAGTTCCAGAAGCGGCTCAATGCCGTGCGCAAGGCACCAATCGACGATGTGGTCGAGCCAGGCGACGTCTATCTTGCCCTTTTCGCGTTCGCTCTTCGCCCATCCGGTCATGATGCGGATCTTGTTCACGCCAAGCGGCGCAAGGTAATCGCGGTACTTGTCGAAGTCAACGAAGTCGCGGTCAACCGGCGCGCCGTCGATCGTGAAGTTCGAGGGGCCGACCTCGCGTACGCTCTTCGGCTTGAGGCAGCCTATCTTCTTCAGCGAAACCTGCAACGCCGTCGCGTTGCGGTCGGGGCCTGTCTTGACGAGCGGCGGCATTGCGCCGTAGGCGGCAGTGGAGAGCTCCACCTCGCCCAATGCCGAGATCGCCGCCGCGAAGGCCGCCGCCATGACCATCGTTGTCTTCATCATTCTATTTCAAGTTGTGATTTGTGAACAGCTGTTCATTACTACAAGTCGCGATGAGAAAATTATATCATAATCCCTTGCATCTAATAATCCCATTGAAGAATAATCATACATCCCATTTAGGAAATGGGCGTCGAGGCGAGACATGTGGTAGCGTTTTAGGGCTTATTCCCGAAAGAGGTCGTCGAGCAGGAAGACTGGCTGGTAAACAAGTTAAGCAAAAAAACGATCGGCAGGTATGAGGAAATCAAAATAACGATCTGCCGCGACCGAAGGCGAAAGCCTGCCGTCGTAAACAAGCGCAGTCCGCAAGGAAAGGTTGGGACCAAACTTTAGCTTTCGTATCTTTGCATCAACCTCGTCGATGATTTCATGGCCGATTTCTCGACGACGCTTTATCTCTACCACCATGAGCGTGCGCTGTGTCTGTATCATCAAGTCGATCTGGCATTTCTCTCGGCCTGCAGTTGCCCGCTGGAAGAAAGGCGCGGCAGACAGCACAAGAGACTCTTCAAGCCCGAGCATTGGAAATAGCGTCTGCAGGTTTGCCAAGACCAGGTTCTCGAACTGAAGTCCAAACATCGCATCAAGCCCCTTTAGCTGCTCAAGCGACGAGAACTCAAACGCGTCCTTCTCAACCATCTGCCGCCGAGGTTCGATGTAATGGAGATAAAAACGGGTATAGTTGTCGGAGATCCTGAACCGTTCCTCGCGAGAAGGCTCTCCTGTACACGGATTGAGTCCGCCGTCGCCTGCAACATATCCCGCCATGCGCAAATCCTTCAATGCGCGGGCGTAGCTTCCATTTGGAGTCTTGCCGTCGATCTCCGCAAGTTCAGATGCGGACTTCGAACCAGACATCAGCAACCTCAATATCCGCCCTCTTGTTTTCGCCCTGCGTCCGAACACGCCATTAAAAGTTTCATCGAATTCACGGAACAGGATGCCCCTCGGCATAAAGCACATTCGACGAACATTCTCATCAACGGACAACTCTGGCCTTACGTCTTCAAGATACTTTGGCACGCCACCAATAACGGACAAAAGATCGATTTTCTCCCGTGTGGACATCCTGGCCCCCGCCGGTCCCAACATCTGCTGGCACTGCAAAGGCGTAAGTTCCTTGAGCTCTATGTCAAGCGAATCCCGTCCGACAAATCCGATTGAATCGAGAATGTTCTCCGCAATCCAGGCCGACACCGAACCGCAAAGAACGAACACAAGATTCGGGTGCTTGCGGAATTTCCTATCCCATGCTTCCTTAAAATATCCGGCGAAGTCAGGATTGTATCCGCCAAGCCATGAGATTTCATCCAAAAGCACGACAGTCCTGCGGTCAGATTTCAACAACTCGTCCAATTGGGCAAAAGCCAATGACCACGTAGGTGCATAGACAGCCTCGCGGCCATAGTACTCTGCGACCTTCTCGCAAAACCATCGACGTTGCACGGCATCCGTCATGCCTTTTCTTGGAGCCAGTCCCTCAATGCAGAAGAACCTATCCGCACCCCTTGCGGCAAACTCTTCGATCAGAGTTGACTTGCCTATGCGACGGCGCCCTCGGCAAGTCACCAAGGCACCATGGTCACGCCCCCACAGTGCGTCAAGATCTTTCAAATCGCGCTCTCTACCAACAAACATACATTCCTCCTCGATTGTTGGCTCATATTATCACATATATTTGCCGAAATGTCAATTGCAATTTTTCTTCTAATTCAAAAAACTATAATTAGAAGAAAAGTTTGGACGGCTATTTCAACTATATTCTTTCTTCTATTTAGCAAAAGCGGAATTAGAAGAAATATTCGAACCAAAGCCCAACCCGAATTTCTAAAAATACCCGCCCTTGTCGATGATCTCGCTGATGGTGTCGCCCTGACGCAGTTTCGCCGCGGGGTTGTACTTCGCAAGAACGGCCTTCTGCCTTTCGACATTGGCGTAGGACGACTCCGGAGCGGGCGCATAGCCGTGGTAGATGATCCAGTCGAAGAGCTTCACGTCATCCCCCATTGCCTTCAGGCATTCCTCGAGAAAGGCGGGATCGTTGCGCGCAAGAGAAAGTCCGGCGATCCGGGAATCGGGTATGTTGCGCTTCTCGGAAAGCCTCAAAGGAGGCTTCGGTTCTTCCACACTGCAGGCGGGAATAGCGACGCCAGCGTTCTTGAGCCACAAAAAACCATTCCTATTACAATTCCGCAACCGTAAAATCAGGGTTTTAATACAATTCCGCATCCAACAAAATGCCACTATTTGACAATTACGGATCTAAACCACTATAGAGCCCTCATAGTGGTCCAAACGCCCTTTTCCCGATAGCCGCCGCCACGACCATTATTTTCATATATCGGTTCAATGTCTCAATTTGGAAAGTTTTCGTAACAAACAAGGCAACAAGAATCGGGCGGCTATCGTGAGATTTTAAAAACCAACTTCTCCGGAATAGAGTCTGGCGCGACGAACATCGCCATATAGACTGGCGCGTATGTTATCTTGCCGACTCGCTCAACATTCTCGTTTGACAGTACAATTGCCTCGTTGATCGGATTTTTCGTTTAAGCATGATTTTCTCCCTTAACTGCGCGTTTTATATCATAAAACTGACGAAGATACAATGGCCCAAATCACGAATCATCGTTTTATTATTCGCCTTTCTTACACGAATCACCGTTTTGATATGCGCATTTGTTACGCGAATCATCGTTTTTGTCAGAATTGCCGAAGAAACAGACTCATCATCCCCCGCCATAGTAGGTGTTGAGCCAAGAATCACAGCAGCGATTTTTTTCGCGCGATATTGGCAAGCGCGACTTGCCAATATTGGAATATATTGGCAATCAAACAACCCCAAACAACAAATCTTGACCGCGATTTGGTCAATATGGCATATTGAAATTCATAATAATGACCAAATCTCATGTTTAAGATGAGATTTGGTCAAAATCAAACGTCCAGATTTGCGAGCTTAGGGAAAAATGAACAGCAGGTCAATACAGGAAGCCGAAGAGCCAAAGCGGGATTTTGTTTCCGATACCGAGTTCTATTCCGTCGTTGACGACGAAACTGTCAGGCTTGTCCTTGATCTGGCCGAAGCCCTTGCCGCGCCCTCCTATTTCGAAAAGCCATTTTCCGTCAATCACGAAATCCCCCTGTTCCGGCGACTCGACGTCATGTCCCGCCGCGCGCAACTGATTGGCAAAGAACGTCTCTCTGACGGCGCCGATGTCAGGCATCGGCACAAGTGCATGCATCAGGTTCGTGTCGCCGAGGAAAACCTTGCCCGGACGCGACAGCCGCTTCAGTTTCAGCGATCCCGATTCCACCGTCGCAAACAGTTCCGCACGCTCAAGCGCAGCGAGCAGCTTCAATCCCAGATTGCGGTTGGTCTCGAGTTCGCGGTAGAGTTCCGACATGTTCGGCTGCCGAGGACAGTCGCGGGCGAGCACCATGAGCATCTTCTTCGCCTTGCGCACCGTTGCAGTCGTAACGTCCTCGACGGACGGAAGATCCACGTCCAGCACATTGTTGACGATTGCGACAAGCCGTTCCTGGAACTGGCTGCTGACGTCCCTGAAAATCGGATAGTATCCGCATTTCAGATACTTCTCAAAGAGCGGCAGGACCTTCGCTTTGTCGCATATTTCGCCAGCGATTGCGCGGTGCGCGGCGAACAGTTCGCCAAGCCCAAGCGGCGAACGTTCAAGCACGCCTTCAAGCGAAAGGAACTCCCGGAACGACAACCCTTTCAGGGAGTAGACGGCCTGCCGTCTAGAAAGATCGGCATCCCCTTTGCTGATTTTGAGAATGGACGACCCGCTGTAGACAACGTTCAGTTTCGGATAGCAATCGGTAATTGTCTTGACGATGCGCGACCATTCCGGCAGATGATGCACCTCATCTATGAACAGATGGGTATAGCCATGCGTATAGAAATATTCGACGGCGTCAAGCATGTCATGCGACGAAAACCAGATGTGGTCTGCAGGAAGGTAGACCGCCTTTCCGCTGCGCACGCCAAACGACTCCCGGATATGCTGAAGAATCAATGTTGTCTTGCCGACGCCCTTCGGCCCCTTGATGCAGACAAGCCTATCCTTCCAGTCAATCATTGAATACAAATAACGCCGAAAGCCCATCGAGACTTCAGCAACAAGCCTGTCTGAAGCATCCAGCAACGGTATGATATCCGCATTTTCCATTTCTTACCCTTATTTCGTCTTTGTAAATACTAATCAACGACACAAATTAGTCTTTAGAAGTATGAATATTATATCATAAAACTAGAGAAGACGCAATGGCGCAAATCACGAATCTTAGTTTTGGTCAAAATTGCCGAAGAAACGGTCTCTCCATCCCCGCCTTAGTAGATGTTGAGGCCAAGCTTATGGCGGCGATTCGGGGTCTCTATTTCCGGAAGAGGTCGTCGAGCGTCACCTCGGACTGGACGCAGGCAGAGCGGGGTGTATCCATCCATGTCAGTTCATTGATGAAAGGGCTGAAAGCTGCTAAAAGTACTCCAATTTTGGACTTTTAGCGAATATCGTCGCGCAAGCTAGCTAAATATGCTTGATTTCCACAGCGCAGACGGATTTTACAATTTAAAAATACCCGCCCTTGTCGATTATCTCGCTGATGGTGTCGCCCTGGCGCACCCACGAGAAGATATCGACCTCGTTGCGCTCGATGCCCTCGGCACGGAGCAGGACTTCGTATGCAATCTCGCGCGGAATTGAGATTACTCCGTCGATGTCGCCCATGATGATGTCGCCTGGGCGCACGGTAACCTTGCCGATCTTCACCGGAACCTGATAGTGGGTTATCATGCAGCGTCCAAGCGAGCCGTTCGAAACGCGGTATTTGTAGAACACCGGGAAGTTCTGCTCGAGAATCTGCTTCGTGTCGCGAATTCCGCCTGCGATCACCGCGCCGCGGATTCCTTTCGTGATCGCCGTCGCAGTCATGACGCCGCCCCAGAGGCTGGCCTCCACGTCGTCGGACGTGTCCCAGACGACAACTCCGTTCGGCTTGAAGTCGTCGAGCATCTGGGCGCGGAAAGTCATCTCGCCTTCGATCATGCAGTTTGGCGCGCTCTTCACCGTGAACGCTTCGCCGCAGACGACCATTTCGTCGCGGAGCGGCATGATCTCGTGCGGGAGGTTCTGGTCGAGGAGGCAGGCCTCTCGCATGACGTCGTTGACGCATCCGGTGTAAAGCTTCTCGAATCGCTCGCACAGCTCCTTTACGGGAATAGGGAATTCGTTTGTCGGAATATGCTGACGTTTCGCAATCAGCTTATCCAGTTTCATAAGGCCGGCCTCTTTGGCCTTTGAACGCATATTTGCTAATGATGGCATCGAATTTTCTCCTTTTGACTTTAGACAGGATTATCAGGATTGACAGGATTGTTTGATTGTGCGATTATGGAATTATGAAATTTCGGGATTATGGGATTGTGAGAATTTTCATTTTCATATTTACATAATTCCATATTTCCACAATTGCACAATTTCACATTTCCTTTGTGTTCTTCTTGACCACCGTAGCCTCGCCGAAGGTGGTTGCGGCTAAAACATTTCCCGTTCCCTGAAGCAGCGCTTTAAGGTATCCGTTCGCGAAGAGGCGGCCAAGGGTGAAGTAACCCGGAGTGCCATCGGGCGTAAGAATGCGGTCGTACGCCATTTCCGGCACATGGTCGCCGCGTACTGGAACATCAAGCCCGAGTTCGCGGTAGGTGCGCATGAGCGCGAACTGATCGGTGTCGCCCTGGTCGTGGAAGAGCTCTGTGAAGTCCTCTTTCGTCCCTTCGACATCGCGCACGTGGATGAACGCGATCCTCTTCCCGAAGTGCCGCGCGGCATCTTCAAGTGTTTGGACAGGATTGACAGGATTGAGATTGCTTTCGCTGCTTGGAGTTTTGGAGTCTTGGAGATTCTGAACTGATGCAATATTCTCCGAAACTCCAAGACTCCCAGTAGCGACAGCAACATTTGTATTTGCGATTTGTGAACAATTGTGGCAATTGCCATTTGTGAACATCAATTTGAAGTTCGCCTGGCAGAAGGTGACGGCGTTGGAGGGCGAGGGGTAGATGGCGTAGGCGCGGTCGTATGCCTCGATGGAGCCGAAGATCCGCGCATAGCCGCCGAGCGAGGCGAGGCACGGATCGTCTGGATGAAGCGCCATGCGGACGCCGCACTTCTCCGCCGTCGGCATCACCGCCTTGATGAAGTACTCGTAATTCGCCCAGACCTGCTCCGCCGTGAGGCGGAGATTGTGTGATTGTGGAATTGTGGAATTATGGGATTCCGAGATTATGAAATTTCGGGATTGACATTTCCCGCCACCCCCATTTTCATATTTCCATAATTCCATATTTCCACAATTACACAATTCCATAATATCTTTGCGTTCTTCTTGACCACCGTAGCCTCGGCGGAGGCGGTTGCGGCTAAAGTCATTCAGCGAGAAATACGTCGCCTTGGCTCCGCCGCGGCCGAGACGGACGCCGGTTCGCGACCAGCCCTTCCCGACCATGAAGTTGTAACAGAGAAGCTTTATCCCAAGCCGCCCCATCGACTCCAACAGCTCGCGGTAGTGCGACAGCGCCTCTTCCCGTTCCCCATTCCCCGTTCCCTGTTCCCCAAACTCTTTGATCGGCGACATGTCAAACGGATCGCCTTCGAGTCCGACGACGTTCAACCCTTCAACCTTCAACCTTTCAACGATCGACCGCAAGGTCGAGAGCCGCCACGGGTCGGCAAGCCCCGTCAAATCTGGATTCACCTTCACGATGACATCCGTTATCCCCATCTGCGGACAAAGCTTCCACAGCGGATGCGGCGTCGGCGGTACGAATTCAACAAGTGTCATCTTTTCAACTTTTCAACCTTTCAACTTTTCAACCGGCTTCACACGCCAGCGGAAGAGAGGAATCCTCCGTCGACGGGAACTGTGATGCCGGTCACAAAAGACGAGACGCTGTCGTCAAGAAGCCAATTCACGCAGCCGAGAAGGTCTTCCGCCTCGCCGAAACGCCCCATCGGCGTATGGTGCATCACCTGTTCGCCGCGCGGGGAGAGACCGCCGTCCGGCGTCATGAGATAGCCGCGCGATCGCTCGTTCACCATGAAGCCCGGCGCGACGGCGTTGACGCGCACCTTCGCCGGCGCCATGTACTGCGCGAAGAACATCGTCCAGTTCGCAATCGCCGCCTTGCTCATCGCGTAAGGCGCGACGCGCGTGAGCGGACGGTACGTGTTCATCGATGCAAAGTTCAGTATCGCGCCGCCTCCCGCTTTCGCCATCTGAAGGGCGAAGATGCGAGAGGGGATGACCGTTCCCAATGTGTTGATTTCAAGGACAGACTTGAACGCCTCCATGTCGATGTCGAAGAAGCCGCGATCTGCGGGGAGTTCTTTTTTGACAGGATTTACAGGATTTACATGATTAAGATTGCTTTCGCCATTTGGAGTCTTGGAGTCTTGGAGATTTTGAACTGATGCAATATTCTCCGAAACTCCGAGACTCCCAGAAGCGACAGCAACATTTGTATCACTTGTGGACAATGATGACTGCAGGTCTTTTTCGCAGAACCTAAGCCGTGTCGGCATGGCCTTGACGTTGTTTCCGCCAGCGCCATTGACCAGGAAGCGGCAAGGCCCCCATTCAGCCTCTACGCGCCGGGCGATATCGGCGATCGCCGCTTCGTCCGTAACGTCGGCTGACTCGATGCGGACGGCGGCGTGGGGACACGCCGCCCTACCGATTTCCTCGGCAACCTTCTCGAGTTTCTCGCGGGTGCGGCCGACGAGAACGACCTTCGCACCCTTCTTCGCCATGTCGATTGCGATGGCCGAGCAGAGCGTCCCGCCCGCGCCGGTGACTACGACGACTTTGTCATTGCAATATGAGTTCATTTTTCCGATGTTTGTTTTTGACTGGATTTACAGGATTGACAGGATTGTTTGATTGTGCGATTATGGAATTATGAAATTTTGGGATTATGGGATTGTGAGAATTTTCATTTTCATATTTACATAATTCCATATTTCCACAATTGCACAATTTCACATTCCCTTTGTGTTCTTTGTGGCTACAAACCATGTCATGCGCATTCTTGTAGCATACATTCTCCAACAGCGGGCGCAGCAGCGCTTCGTCGTCCGGGAACGAACCAGACGCGACCTTCTCCGCGACCCACTTGCAGAGAACGCGGCGGAAGTAGTCGTGGCGCACAAAGGAAAGAAGCGAGCGCGAATCGGTTGTCATGCCAACGAAGGTCGAGAGGACTCCGTACGCCGCGTTCTTTTCAAGGACGTCGCGTATCCCCTCCTCGTGGTCGCACCACCACCATGCCGGGCCAAGCTGCACCTTGCCGGGAACGCCTTCCTCGTTGAAGGAACCGGCGAGCACAGCAAGCGACGCATGCGCCTCCGGGTTGAGCGACATGAGGATGGTGCGGGGGAGGGAGTTATTATGGAATTGTGGAATTGTGGAATTATGGGATTGCGGAATTGTGGAATTCCCTGTTCCCTCTTCCCTGTTCCCTCTTCCCGCCATTCCATTTTCATATTTACATAATTCCATATTTCCACAATTGCACAATTTCACATTTCCTTTGCGTTCTTCTTGACCACCGTAGCCTCGCCGAAGGTGGTTGCGGCTAAAAACATTGTGTGTGCTTTCGAGTCCATTCAGAAACGCCGCAACTGCGGCGGGGTCGACCGGTGCGCGCATTCCGGCGAAGCCGCCCGCCGGACCTGCGGCTGCGCGAAGACGCGCCGATGTCTCGCGCAGAGCGCCAAGGTGCAGCAGCATAGTCCAGCCGCGGGTCGCGGCGAATGAGGGAACTGTTTTCAGCCACAAAGGACGCAAAGTGCGCAAAGTGTCCACATCATCGACCGAGACATCGACAACACGGCACCCGACGGCGTCGAACCGCTCAAGCGTCTCTTCGGAAATATCATCGCCCGCATTCATGCGAAGCGAGGGAACGACCTTGAAAGAGGACTTCGGACTTAGGACTTCGGACTTCGGATCGAACCCTGCTTCCGGCGCTTTCTGAAGTCTGGCGTCCGAAGTCAGAAGTCCTTCCAGTTCCCCCGCTCCCACGCACGGGCTCAAATACTCCACATTGAACTTCTTCAATATCTTCGACGGAGTCCATTCAGCAAGCGAGACGTTCTCTACGCTCTTCCACCATTTCGCGGCCGCAGAGGAATTCGGCTCTCCCGTTCCCCGTTCCCCATTCCCCGTTCCCCGCAGGAACGCGAGTTCCTGCTGCGCCCACGCGAAAAGCGGATTGCCTACGAGCTTCGGCAGCGTGCGCGTCCACGCAGCCCACTTTTCGTCTTCACTCGCGTCGCCGGTGATGACACGCTCCGGCTCGCCGCAGATTCTCATCGCGCGGTGCTTGTATGGATCGGCCTTCACCCAGACCTCGTAGAGCGAGCCGAGCGGATTGTCCTCCGCGAGCACCGCCAGATCGAGATGGTTGTGCCAGTCGACTATCGGCAGCTCCTTGACCCAGGAATAGAGCGTTTCAAAACAATGTTTCATAACACCACGTAATTATAGTTCCCTGGCTTTGCTTTCGCTGCTGGGAGTCTTGGAGGTTTGGAGAGTTGTAGATTCTTGAGAAATTCTCCCAGACTCCGAAACTCCCAATCTCCCAGAAGCGGGAGCAATCAGCGTCGCAAACAGTTCCTCTTTCGATTCGCGCTCCCGCTTCGACGTACCGAAAAGAGCGCCGCCGAAGAAGCCCGCGAAGCACACGCCCAGCTGAATCAAAGTGCCTGCCTCCCATGAAAGATCCTTCCAGCACGTCTTCAGCAAAAGTCCGGACACGACGCCAAACACAATGCAGAGATACACCCCCTTCGTATTCGGCTTCTTCCAGAGTATCCCGAAGACGCTCGGAATCACGATCGGGACGCCGAACAAAGCCATAAGAAATTTGTTTGCCTCGAACGCACCGCCGAGTCCCGACACAAAAAGCGCGCCGAAGGCGATAAGCGCGGCGACGCCGAGCGTCGCGAGGCGCGCGACGAGAAGGATCTCGCGCTCTCCGGCGTTCTTCCGGAATATCCGCCGGTAGATATCCGTCGTGAAGACGCTGCTCGTCACGTTGAACTCGGCGGCGAGAGTCGAGAGTGACGCCGCGAGCATCGCCGCGACCATCAGGCCAAGCATCCCGGGCGGCAGAAGCCGCGTACACATTTCGATGTAGCTGCGCTCGTGCATCTCCGGCGGGAGGTCGGGCAGATACACGCGGGCGGCGATCGCCGGAAGGACGGCGAGGATGGGGAAGGCGAAGAATATAGCGGACGAGAGAAGCCCCATCTTCACGGCATCTCGTTCGTTCGGCACGGACGCCAGACGCTGCACGAAAGACCATGCGCCGTTGTACTTTATGAACACTATCAGATAGTAGGCCGCGAGAAAATACAATGTGCCGCGATGCCCGTTGAAAAGCGAGAAATGATCAGGCACGGCGCGGTAGAGCGCGCCGAGCCCGCCTACGGCATTCAAGGAAAGAGGCAGGATGGTGATTGCTACCGCCATCAGCGCCGCGCACTGTATGATATCCGTGACAAGCACGCTCCAGAGCCCGCCGGTAAGCGTGTAGGCGAGAACCAGAAGCGCGCCAAGCGCAATCCCCGCCGGAAGCGAAACACCGAAGAACTGCGAGGCGATGACGCCAAGCGTGTACAGGCGCACCGTATTGTCGAGCACCCTGAACGCGACGCCACACCATCCAACTACCTGCCTTACGCCTGATCCGTAGCGGCGTTCGAGGTATTCGACAGGGGTGGCGAGATTGGCGCGCTGCCAGCGCCTTGCGAAGAGAAACGTGCCCGCGAGGATCGCAAAGGCCGTAGACCAGAACACCGTCACGCCCACGAGGCCGTCCTCGTACCCGATCTGCGCGTATGCGATGAACACGAAGCAGCTGATCATCGCCATGTACGAACTTATAGCGCCCATCCACCACGGGACCTTCTTGCCGCCGGAGAAGAAATCGCCGCTCGACTTGACGAACCGTCCCATGAACAGACCAGTTCCGAGGAGCAGGACGAGATACACGCCAAGCACCGCGAAATCGGGATAGGACAAAGGAACGGTCATTTTCATACCTCATATTATACCATTTCAGAGCCTTCCTTTGCATCCCATTATCCAACTATGTTGCATCCCGTTATAAAAATATGATATAATACCGGCTCATGAACACCATTCTATACTTCCAGTCGGCCGCGAAGACCTCTGCACCAGACAAACTTGCCGGCGTAAGGGAAATCACGGACAAGAAAGGTCTCCATGTCCAAATCATAGAAGAACCCCCGACCAGGAAACTCGTCTCCGAACTTTGCAGTTTCTGGCATCCGATCGGAGCCATTGTCGACTGCGGCGGCGAATACAACGACATTGACGCCGGGATCTTCGAAAACCTCGCCGCGGTTTTCCTCGGACACAACCCCGAGACTCTGCCGTCGAAATGCCTTCATGTCATGAACGACCAGCGCGAGACGGCGCGTCTGGCCGCGAGGGAACTTCTGGAAACAGGATTTGCGAATTTCGCATACATCCCGTCTGCGGAGAAACGCTACTGGAGCAACGCGAGGCAGAAGGCGTTCTGCGAGGCGATCGCTCTCAACGGGAAGAAATGCCATGTGTACAATCCGCCGGACGGACCGGCAAACGAAGTCGCCAGGCTCGACGCGCTCAAGCACTTCATCGAATCGCTTCCCAAGCCGTGCGCCGTTTTCGCGGCGAACGACAAGACGGCGGAGGCGGTTCTCGCGGCGGCGCAGCTGGCGGGCATATCGATTCCGGACAAGTTTGCCGTGATCGGCGTGGACAACTACACGGCCATCTGCGAACGCACGTCTCCCCAGCTTACGAGCGTAGAGCCAGACTTCCGGCAGGGCGGCAGCCTGGCCGCCATGATGCTCCTTGCGGCGGCGCGCGACGGCGGCGCGTGGAGAGGGAAACGGACCACTACGTTCGGACCGCTCAAAGTAGTCAGGCGCGGCTCATCGCGGCTCCTGATGCGGCAGGATCCGCACGCGCTCGCGGCGCTGGATCTAATCCGCCGGGAAGCCTGCTGCGGGCTCAAGGCCGCGAAGGTCGCTTCGCTCTTCCCGTGTTCGCGCCGCATGGCCGATCTGCGCTTCGTCCGCGCAACGGGACACACGATCCTCGATGAGATTCACGCCGTGCAGCTCGACCGCGCAAAAGAAATCCTCAAGAACAAGAACATTCAGCTAAAGGTGGTTTCGGACTTCTGCGGATTCACCCATCCCAACTCCCTGCGCAAATTTTTCCTCAAGTCGACAGGTATGACAATGACCGCATGGCGTGAAGCGCAGACCCGCAAAAATGCGTCCCGCTGAAAGGCGACCATGGGGACCCATAGTGTACCCGCGGCGGTCGCGGGGCGACCGCCCTGCCGGGTTTTGCAATTTCTGGATGCTGGAATAACAGGTTGCACACAGAATAGGATTTTTGATATAATAAGCGCCGATGAAAATCGTCTTCATGGGTTCGTCAGACGCGTCGTCCACCTGTCTCAAAGCGCTATTGAGAGAAAAGGAGTTCGATATCGCAGGCGTCGTGACGCAGCCGGACAGACTGGCCGGCCGCGGCAAGGTTCTCACGCCTTGCCCGTGCAAGGCTTTCGCCGTGGAGCACGGCATAAAGAACATAATCACCCCGGAGAACATCAATTCCCCCGAAGCCGTCGAACAGTTAAAGGCGTGGAATCCCGACGTAATCGCCGTGGTGGCGTTCGGACAGTTCCTCGGCGAGAAGATTCTCAATCTGCCGCTCCTGGGCTGCATCAACTGCCATTTCTCGCTCCTGCCGAAATACCGCGGCGCCTCTCCCGTCACGGCCGCGATAGCGGCGGGCGACAGGATGACCGGCGTCACCGTCATGAGGATGGGCCCGGGGATGGACGACGGCCCGATTTTGATGCAAAGCTACGAACCGATATATTCGGACGCGACCGGAGGGGAATTGATGGACGGACTTGCCGTGACGGGCGGCGTCACTCTGGCAAAAGCGCTTAAATTGATGAACCGCAACGCCCTCCCTCCGGAAATCCAGCAAAACCCCAAGGACGCCACGTTCGCCAGAAAACTCAAGAAGTCGGACGGCCAGATACGCTGGGAAGATCCGGTCATCGTCATAGACAGAAAAGTGCGCGCGTACAATCCGTGGCCGGGGACTTTCACTTTCCTGCCTGAAAGATTCCGCAAAAAAGGGAATTCGGGAAGACTTGTCGTCCTGTCCGCGGAAATCGTCGGACAAATGGAACCCGACTGGCGCGCCGCTCTGCCCGGCACCGTTCTTAAATGCGTCAACGCCGTCGCGCCCGATTCTCCGTGGCGCGGAACCGGCCCGATCGTCAAATGCGGAGACACCGCCCTCATGCTGACCACCGTGAAACCCGAAGGCGGCATGCCCATGGACGGCAGGGCGTTCCTCTGCGGACGTCAACTCGTTCCGGGCGAAATACTGGGCTGAGGCCGCCGGAATCCCGGAGAACGGGCCGGTCTTCAATACTTCAACGGGACTTCCCTTGGATGGTCGCTCGTGCCGAGGACTGGCGTGAAAGTGCCGATCCACTTCCAGCCCCCCTTCTTCGGCAGCACCATCTTGACGTGGTTCCTGCCTTTTTTCAGGCGGATCGGCGTCGGCTCGCGGTACCAGTAGTCTTCGTCGACCAGCGGCGTCTCCTTCGGATTGCCGCCGACGCCGGGATGCGTCCACGCGGGCGGATCTATCCTGCGCCCGTTGAGCTCCACCGTCGCTCCGTGCTTGTTCCACTGGCCGAGTTTCGGCGTAGGTGCGTCGCGGCTGCGTCCGTCCGACCGCGAAAAGCCGGTCATGCCGATCCACGCGCCGCAGTCGATGTCGCGATCGCTCTCCATCCACGTCTCGAGAGTCACCGTTCCGCCGGCGCCGGGCGCGTACGCACTCTGCGGGAACCAGAAATGCCGCGGATAAACGGTGGCTTGCGGAATATCCTCGGCCAGCACCGCGCCGTTTCCGTCTGTCATGCGCCAGCGCATGTGCGTCTGCGCGACGTACGGGAACGGATGGCGCAGACCCTTCAGGACCTTGTCCCGCTGCGCGACGGTCCGGCGCTCCAGATCCGCCGCCAGCGCGAAGCGCGGATCGTCCGGTCTCGGAATGCGCGCGTAAAGCGTCGGCTCGTCCTTCTCTCGTCCGCGCCAGAAGCCGTCCGAAAGAAGCACTATGGCCGGATACACGGCGTTCATCCTCGCTACGTCTTCGGTGTCGGCGATCGCGTCATCGTGCCACACGCAGATGATCGCGCCGAGCTTTTCCTCCTTCCCGCCCCACCTGCACGGCTGCTGGTAGGCGGCGACGGAAAGCAGCTCCTCGGGGTCGACGTGGTTGATGTAGAAGCTGTTCTGCGAGTCGATGTACGGGGTCTTGTCGCCGCGCGGATCCTTCGCGCCCATCCAAAGATGCTTGATCGACTGTCCGGGAAGCCGGAGCCCCGGAGACCAGCCCATCAGCGTGCGCCCGTTGTCCGTCACTTTCTTCGCCCACCAGTCGAGGTGGCCCTGCGGGACCTTTTCGCCGCGTTCGCGCGCCTCGTCCGTCCCGAGGTGGATGATCGGCATGTCCGCCGCCGGCGCGAGCGAACAGAGTTCGTCGACAAGCTCGCCGAGAACGATCTTCGCCTTTTCTTCCGCAAGATCTGCAATGCCGGTCGCCTTGCGGAACGCGAGCGTATGGCCCGGCATGTCGAGTTCGGGAATGACGGTCACGCCGTGCCTTTTCGCGTATTCAAGCACGTCCTTGAACTCCGCCTGGGTGTAGAACTTTCCGGCGTTGCGCGAAAACGCCTCCTTCTTCTGGAGTTCGGGATGCTTCTTCGACTCGAGCCGCCAGCCGTAGTTGTCCGTCAGATGCCAGTGGAAGACGTTGAACTTGTAGGCGGCGAGCATGGCGATTACGTCTTTGATCGACTGGACGCTCTGGTAGTTGCGTCCGCAGTCCAGCATCAGCCCGCGGTATTTGAACTCCGGCCAGTCGACAATCGTGCAGTCGGGGACGACACTAGATCCGGCAAGCTCCTTAAGCTGGGCCCATGTCGAGCGCGCGTAGCGCAGCCCCTCGTCGTCGCCCTCCATCACCGGCTTGCCGCAGCGCACGAGAAGAGTGTAGCCGCCTTTGTGCGCAACATGCGTGGCGTTGATGTCGTCAGCCCCGCGATGGACGATCCTCGGTCGGGGCATCAGCTCGTCAAGACAGTCCGCGCGCGCGGCGGAACATACGGCGCCCGCAGCGCAGGCGAACGGCAGAAATGCAATCGCACGAAGCGGATTGCGGATGGCGATTCTGATATTCATGCATACATTATACCAAAACGCGACAGACTTCGCACGGGCAAAATCGCGTCCGGCGCGCAAAATATTTAATCTTGAATATCGCGGCCGTTTTGATATAATTGTTTAATTGCTTATCAAAGGGGAAAAACGATGATAGACAAGGAATGGCTGGCGGACAAAGCCGGCATGATAAGGAAAGCCGACACGATCGACCCGATGCTGTACCGCAAATACGGCGTAAAGCGCGGGCTGAGGAACGATGACGGCACGGGCGTGCTCGTGGGCCTGACTACGATAGGCAACCTTCACGGATATGTCGTGTCCGAAGGAGAGCGCCAGGCCGTGCCGGGAGAACTGTACTACCGCGGCATAAACGTACGAGACCTCGTGGCGGCGGACAGCCGCGAACACCGCTTCGGCTACGAAGAAGCCGCCTACCTGCTCGTTTTCGGCGAACTTCCCACCGCGCGGCAGCTCGTCGACTGGAAGAACAAGCTCGGCGTCTACAGGCGTCTTTCGGACGGGTTCAAGGAAAACGCGATATTGCGCAATCCGCCCACCGACATAATGAACCTGATCGCGCGCGCCGTTTTGTTCATGCTCGCCTTCGAATCTCCGGAAGAGCAGGCGGAAGAATGCCATCTCCCGCTCGAGACCACGCTTTTGAGGTCGATCGAAATGATCGCCTCCATGCCGACGATCGCGGCATACGCCTATCAGGCGAAGGTCCACTACCATCTTGGCGGACCGCTGATGATCCGCAATCCCGATCCCGACAAGTCCAGCGCCGAAAACCTCCTCAAGCTGATAAGAGAGGACGGCAAATACACGAAACTCGAAGCCGAAACGCTGGATCTGGCGCTGATCCTCCACGCAGAACACGGCGGCGGAAACAACTCGTCCTTCGTAACGCACGTAGTGACGAGCGCCCACACGGACATCTACTCGTCGATCGCCGCGTCCATACTCTCGCTCAAGGGCGAAAGGCACGGCGGCGCGAATCTCAAAGTGATGGACCAGATGGACGAGATAAAGGCGAAGGCGGGAGACTGGCGCGACAGGGAATCAGTCAAGAAATACCTCGGGAAAATCGCAGACCGCGAAGCCGGCGACGGGTCCGGCCTCATATACGGCCTCGGACACGCAGTATACACGATCTCCGATCCGAGGGCGCAGCTGCTCAAGAAAAAGGCGCGCGAACTCGCGAAGGCCAAGGGCAGGATGGAAGAGATGGTCCTTTTCGAAACCATCGAGGAGGAAGGTCCCGCGATCGTCAAGGCCCGCCACCCGCGCGCGGAAGACGTGTGCGCGAACGTCGATCTTTATTCGGGGTTCGTCTACGACATGCTCGGCATTCCGAGGGACCTGTACACGCCCCTTTTCGCGGTTGCGAGAACGGTCAGCTGGTGCGCGCACAGGATGGAGGAGCTTATAAACAGCGGTCCCATCATACGTCCGGCCTACAAGCCGCTGTACCGTCCGCGCAAGTACGTGTCGCTCAAGAACAGGAAATAAACTCGAGAGGAGGGCCTCTGCCATGGGCGGTTTCTGCGGAACGATCTCCAAGGACGATTGCGTGATGGATCTGTTTTTCGCGACGGACTACCATTCGCATCTGGGAACGCACCGGGGCGGCATGGCCGTTCTGGGCGAAAACGGGTTCCAGCGTTCGATACACAACATACAGAACGCACCCTTCAGGAGCAAGTTCGAAAACGACATCGCCAAATTCTCCGGCAAAACGGGGATAGGCGTGATTTCCGACACCGACCCGCAGCCGCTCGTCATGTGCTCGCGCTCCGGAATGTACGGAATCGTCACCGTGGGCCTCATCACGAACATCGAGGAACTGAAAGAGGAACTGTTCTCGCGCAACTCCATGCAGCTGCAGTATTCGACCACCAGTTCGATGGTCGGCCCGACGGAGGTCGTGTCCGCGCTCATCGCGACCCGCCAGTCGCTGATCGAGGGGCTCGAGTACGTGCAGGAGAAAGTCAAAGGGAGCTGCTCCATTCTTGTCATGGATTCCGGCGGCAGGCTTTTCGCCGCGCGCGACAAATGGGGACGCACTCCGATCGTTCTCGGCAAGAAGGACGGCGGGATGATTGCGCTTATGGAAAGCTGCGCGCTCGCAAACCTCGGCTACTCGTACGTGCGCGACATGGGGCCGGGGGAGATCGTCGAACTTACGGTCGAGGCCGACATCACTCTTTCGCCTCCCGGCGAGCGCATGGCGATATGCTCCTTCCTGTGGGTCTACTACGGCTACCCGGCCTCGTCGTACGAGGGACGGAATGTCGAAATGACCCGCTACCGCTGCGGAAGCGCGCTTGCCAAAAGGACGCCCACCGAGGCGGACGCCGCGTGCGGGATACCGGACTCGGGAACGTCCCACGCGCTCGGCTACGCGCACGAGGCGGGGATCAAGTTCGCCCGTCCGTTCGTCAAGTACACGCCGACGTGGGCGAGGTCTTTCATGCCGCAGGACCAGAGACAGCGCGAACATGTCGCTTCGATGAAGCTGATTCCGATCCCCGGTCTCATAAAGAACCGCCGGCTCGTTTTCTGCGACGACTCCATCGTGCGCGGCACCCAGCTCGGCAAGCAGGCTGCGAAACTCTATTCCGAAGGATGCCTCGAAACGCACATGCGGATCGCCTGCCCTCCCCTTCTTTTCCCGTGCAGGTTCATCAATTTCTCGCGGTCGAAAAGCGTTTACGATCTGATTACGAGAAGGTTCATCCGCGGCAAGGAAGGCGAAAACGCGGACGTATCGAAATACATCGATCCAGACGGAGAACCGTACAGGAACATGGTCGAGTTCATCCGCGAAAAACTCAACCTCACGACGCTCGCCTTCCAGCGGATCGACGATCTCGTCAAAGCGATCGGTCTGCCGGAGGACAGACTTTGCACGTATTGCTGGACCGGCAAGGACGTATCCATCGACGGCGAAGGCTGGAAATGTCCATGCGCCGGCGGCTGCGGCGGTTGCGGACAGTAGACCGGTCCGCGAAGACAGCCTCGCCACCAAGACACTGCATAGCCAATGACGGAAAAACTTCTCGAAATCGCAGAGGCCGCGCTGGACGCCGCCCTTCCGAAGGAAGATGAAAGACCTGCGGCGCTTTCCGCCGCGATGCGCTACGCCGTCGGATCGGGAGGCAAACGCATACGCCCGCTCGTGTGCCTTGCCGCCGCGATCGCCGCGGGGGGGAAGGCGGAGGACGCCGCATGCTGCGCCGCCGCAATCGAGATTCTGCACAACTACACTCTCGTCCACGACGATCTTCCCTCGATGGACAACGATGTCGAAAGGCGCGGCAAACCTACGGTCTGGAAGAAATTCGGCGAGGCGGACGCGATTCTCGCGGCGGATGCGCTCCAGGCTCTCGCGTTCGCAACGGCCGCGCGCACGGAGCGCAACGCGGCAGACGCGGTGCGGATTCTCGCCGAGGCCGCTTTCGGCGTCGTCAAAGGACAGGTGGAGGACATCGCGGCCGGCAAGAAGGACGCACGGTACGTATACGCGCACAAAACAGCCGACCTGTTTGTCGCGGCGGCGAAAATGGGCGCGGCCGCCGCCGGGGGAACGCGGGAATCGGTCGACGCGCTGGGCCGCTTCGCGCTAAACCTCGGTCTCGCGTTCCAGTACGAGGACGATCTTCTTGACGGAGACGGACTCTACGCCCCGGACGAGACCGCGCGGCTTGCGGCGAAGGCGACGGCGGACGCGATAGCGTCTCTCGAAGGGCTGCCGGGCGACGTCTCCGCGCTCAAATCCCTCGCGGCCAGGCTTCTCGGCCGCAAAACATGAAGCGGAATCGCGTTTTTCGCGCTTTTCAATGGATTTTTTTCTGATTTTTGATATAATCCACTAAAACAACTCCACCAATTAACGGAAGGAAAAGCAAATGGATGCTCAGGCATGGGAAAAGGTCGACCGTCTTATAGACGAAAACCAGAACAAGACCATCAAAGACTATTTCGCGGAAGATCCGGACAGGGCCGGACGGTTTTCGCTCGAGGCGGCCGGCTGGTTTCTCGACTACTCCAAAAACCGCATCGACGCCGCCATGATGAAGGCGCTTGTCAAGCTTGCGGAAAAATCCGATCTCAAGAACGAGATCGAGAAAATGTTCACAGGCAGGAAAATCAACGCTACCGAGGGCCGCGCGGTTCTCCACACGGCGCTGAGGAACATCGACAAGAACGCGAAAATCAAAGTCGACGGCAAGGACGTCATGCCGGGCGTGAGGCGCGTCCTCAAGCAGATGGGCGATTTCGCCGACCTTGTGAGAAGCGGCAAGTGGAAAGGGTTCACGGGCAAGAGGATCAAATACGTCGTCAACATCGGAATCGGCGGATCGGATCTCGGCCCCGTCATGGCGAACATCGCCCTCACGCCGTATTCCAAGAGGTATCTCAAATTCTATTTCGTGTCCAACGTCGATTCCACGCACCTTGTCGAAACGCTCCGCGAGGTGAAGGCGGATCAGACGCTCTTCATCGTGGCGTCGAAGACGTTCACCACGCAGGAGACGATGTCCAACGCACAGGCCGCGAAGTCATGGCTTGTCGAAAAGCTGGGCGACAAGAAAGCCGTCGCCAGGCATTTCGTCGCCGTTTCCACCGCAGAGAAGGAAGTCGCCGCGTTCGGAATCGACACCAAGAACATGTTTGTGTTCTGGGACTGGGTCGGAGGCCGCTACTCCCTGCCATCCGCCATCGGGCTGTCGCTTATGATTTCGATCGGCCGCAACAACTACGCCCGCTTCCTCAAGGGCTACTACAGGATGGACCGCCATTTCAGGACGGCAAGGTTCGAACGCAACATGCCCGTCGTCCTCGCGCTTTTGGGCATACTCTACCACAACGGATACGGCGCGGAAAGCTACTGCGTGCTGCCGTACGACCAGTATCTCTCGCGCTTCCCCGCGTACCTGCAGCAGATGGACATGGAATCGAACGGCAAGGGTGTCACGAAGGACGGCGAGAAGGTTCCGTACACCACGGGTCCGATCGAATGGGGCGAGCCCGGCACGAACGGACAGCACTCGTTCTACCAGCTCATCCACCAGGGCACGCATCTCATACCGTGCGACTTCATCGGCTTCTCGAAGACGCACAACCCGGTAGGCGATCTGCACGATAAACTCATGGCCAACTTCTTCGCCCAGACAGAGGCGCTCGCTTTCGGCAAGACGGCCGATGAATGCCGCAAGGAGGGAGTTGAAGAGAGGCTCGTCCCGTTCAAGACGTTCGACGGAAACCGTCCGACGAACACCCTTCTCGCGGACGAACTGACGCCAGAGACGCTCGGCGCGCTCATCGCGCTCTACGAGCACAAGGTGTTTGTCCAGGGTGTGATCTGGAACATCTACAGCTACGACCAGTGGGGCGTCCAGCTCGGCAAAGTCCTCGCCAAGGGGATTCTCGACGACCTGACGTCCAAAAAGCCGAAACTCCGCCACGACGCATCAACCAACCAGCTCATTGCGCGCTATCGCAAAACGTTGAGCCGATAGAATAGAGAACGGGCGTCCCGCCCATTTAAGAGGCAAGCCGCCTTGGCGATGCCATAGCAGGGGTGTTTTCCCAGTTAGGGACGCATATCCCCCGAGGCCGAAGGCCGAAGTCGACGAAGTCGAGCTCAATGCGGGGTGCAGGATGCCGCATCTCCTTGGTATCGCCGCCAAGATGGCGGCTTTCCCAGTTACTGCCGGCGGAGGAATCAAGGAGATGGAGCATCTTGCTCCGTCACTAACTGGGAAAGCCACACTGGGGGAACATATCCCCCGAGCCAAAGGCGAGTCGCGAAGCGATGCCCTAGCAGGGGTGGCGTCTCGCCCGTTTAAGAGGCGAGTCGCGAGGGGATGCCCTAGCAGGGGTGCTTTCCCAGTTAGGGACGCGGCAGGATGCCGCATCTCCTTGATATCGCCGCCAAGATGGCACATATCCCCCGAGCCGAAGGCGAGTCGCGAGGCGATGCCCTAGCAGGGGTGGCGTCTCGCCCGTTTATGAAATTGTGAAATTATGATGAGGATTTAGCGAGCAGAAGGATAAATGATTTCGGGCGGAGGGGGAACGGAAAACTCCATACGCCTGCCTGTTGCCGGATGCGGGAAGGAAATCGAGACGGCGTGAAGAAGAAGCCGACCGGAACGGTCGCGATTCGGATCGCCGTACAATTCGTCGCCTGCGATCGGAGCACCCAAATGCGCGGCGGTAACGCGTATCTGATGCATCCGTCCTGTCTTTATTTTCCATTCGACAAGCGAAAAACCGCCGTTCCTTCCCAATGTTTCCCACGACGATACGGCGTACTTTCCGTCAGGAACGTCAACCGCCATTCTGTGCGGATCCCAAGGTTTGCGTCCTATCCGGAGCGTAATCTCACCTTTCGCCGGATTGAGCGCGCGACGGTGGACCGCTAGATATGTTTTTACTATATCGTCGTGACTTTCGAACATCTTGCGAAGCGTAAGGTACGCGCGCCGGTTCCGCGCGAAAACCATAACGCCGCTCGTGCCGGCGTCGAGACGGTGTACTACGCCTGGACGCGACTCGCTGCCGACGGCGGACATTTCGGGAAAGCGGGAGACGAGGAAGCTGGAGAGCGTCCCGGTTTCATGTCCGGGCGAAGGGTGTACGAACATGCCGGAAGGCTTGGAAACGACGATTATGTCAGAATCGGAATAGATGATGTCGATCATGGGATATTGTGGAATTGTGGAATTGTGGAATTAACTGGGATAGCCGCCGTCCCGGCGGCGGTTATTGTAGCCGCCAAGATGGCATATTCCCCGAGCCGAAGGCGAGTCGCGAAGCGATGCCCTAGTAGGGATGCTGTCCCAGTTAGGTCACGCGTCCCGCGTGACCGCAAGGAGATGGGTATCTTGCTCCGTCGTGACGCGGCAAGATGCCGCATCTCCTTGAGTGTTTCATATAAAAAGCGAGGCGCGATGTTTCCATCGCGCCGCCTGTTCATCGGATATAATTGCGCTTGCATCATACCGCTTTCTTGCGGCGAAGACCCAGAAGCGCCATTCCGAGAAGCATCAGCATTCCGCTCGTCGGCTCAGGAACGGCGGTAAACCCGCTGGCCGACCAACCAGTCATCGACTGGGTCATGTTGCTCAAGTCAGACCATTCCTTGATGCTAGCGGTAAGAGACGACCCCTGAACTCCTGTCGAATATCCGACAAGCTGATCGTTGTTGTAAAGCTCGATGAAGTAATATTGACCTGCATAATTGTCAATTCCAGCCAAGTCTGCCAAAGCAAAATGTTCGGTATTGATTGTATACTGATACTGAGCACTGGTCATGCTGTCAGACAAAGCATCAGCCGATTGGCCTCCAACGCTAAGATTCTCCAACGTTGTGTCGCCAGGATGGGTTGGACCAGTGCCATAAGTCACCTTTACCGTATCCCATGACGTGATGCCCTTGCTAGTAGCATCGCTTTGGTCAACCAACCACAACAATACCGATGCTGATGCGGCATAACTGAACATTGCCGTTGCAAGCACTAACAGTTTTTTCATTTTCTTTGATCCTTAAATGAGAAATTCAATCTTGGTCTTGCCTAGCCCAATCAAATGTAGGTACACCATCATTATTGCTGATATACCAAAAACCCTTGCCAACAGGAACATAATCTTCATCAGAAACGGCAACATCCGCATAATTGGCACTTTTATACCAACCATCCGTTTTTTCATTCACCTTCATGTATTTATAGTACTGCATTCCCTTGCCATTGTTCTTTGGAACCGCAATCTGGTCTCCGACAACTCCAGGGAGTGTCGAAATAAGGCAATTGCCAAGCGATCCATTTGCAACAACCGTCGTCTCATGGGCTACCGGTCTAAATTCCGCTCCCGCTGTCGCCAGCTGACCGTAGAGGTAGAAGTCAAAACTTTCCCCATCGAACTCGTTGTGGAGCATGGCCGCTCCGCCACGGGCGATCGTTTCCGCGCCGCTAGGCTCGTTAACTTTTGTTCCTTCAACGGTGTAGACACCCTCCCACGTCCCGTTGTTGTTCTTCCGGAAGGCATACCACGTCCCATTGTGCTTTACAGTAAGCGTGGCCCCGTCTTTGAGACCCGTCGTCAGGACGAAATTGGTGACGTTGAGCGCTGCATTGCCCGTGCCGATATTGACAAGCGGAACGGCGATCACTGTATTCGTAGTTGAAGATGTCGCCTTGATCGTCACGAACGTATTGGCCGACTCGACAGCACCGGCCGTCAAAACACCGGCGGCAAGCACGACAGCGGCAATTGCGATTTTTTTCATAACTTGATCTCCTGTAATTTTCAGTTGCCTTCGCCAGTACGGACGACCTTGAAGAAGCGGAATTTTGCCGCATCATCCTCATCCATCGTCGTCGTCAAGAACAAAGAGTCTTCACCGCCGACACCGTTCAGACCGGTTGCAATAACCTTTTCGTTCGCGGCAGGCGTCTTGCCGCCGGAAACCGTGTAATTGACGTAGGGGCTGGTGTTCGCGACTTCAAGAATAGCCTGCCCGTCGTCAAGCATGCGGAAATCGGCGATGGAAGGATTTTCAACTCCATCCGGAAGCGCTGTAACAACCCCGCCTGCAAGCGACGTCACACCGGCCGTTGCGTTGCGAGAAGAGGATATCGTCGCATCAACCTTGACATATCCATTGTAGACAACGCCATCGTACGATCCGCTCTGCGGGCCGACCGAGACGACAACCGCATCGCCGTTCTTCACAGTCTTGCGGGTGTCAAGAAGATAGACGGAAAGATTGCTTTCGCTCAAATCTGCATTGTCGCCGTCAAGGATGAACGTTATGAAAGGGCAGCGTCCATTCTTCGCGAGCGGAGCCTTGCAGACGATCTTGTCATTGGAATCGACAAGCGTACCATCGGCCTTAAGCCCGTCAAATTCGCCGCTGGCATAGACGAGGGCATAAACTTCGCCATCGAGAACCTGTGTTCCGTCAGCGTAGCAGTCGGGACCGGTGGAAGAGAAATTGATCGTACGGGTGACTCCATCGCCTGCATAAAGCGACATAGCCGCTACGAAAGAGGCGAGAAACATCGATTTTCTCATCATATATACAATCCTTTCTATTAAATTCCACATGCCCTTCATTCGGCACTCAATAATATAATACCAAAAAACGGAAATAAAATCAATATGAAAAATCATAAAAATTCCCACATTTGGGGGAAGCGGCTAAAATCGACGCGAGGCGGACGGTCTCGCGGAGAGTGTCCACGACCGGAACGCCATGTCCTCTGAGACGCTCCGGCGCATGGCTGCCTCCCGAATAAAGGATGCACGCGGCGCCGATCAGCCGGGCCACTTCGAGGTCGTGGAGAGAATCACCCACGACAACCGCGCGCGAAACATCGATTTCTTCCGCCATCGATGCGGCGACGGACGCTTTCGAGCCTCCGTCGAGATTGTCGGTGCCGCATATTCTGCGGAAATATTGCGAAATACCGTGCTGCGCGACGGCCTTCTCGAGAAAATCCGCGCGCATTGCCGAGAGTATGTACTGTCCAAATCCTTGCTTTTCGGCATTTTCAAGCGCCGCACGGGCGTCAGGGGCCAGCGGTGCGCTTCTTTTCAGGTAGCTCTCGTGATACTCGCGCGCGAGGGAATCCCAATCCTCCTTTTCGAGTTCTATGCCGATTCTCGCGTAGAAATCCCTCGCGGGGAAGGAAAAATCGCGCCTGTAGCGTTCGAGAGTGACCGGGGGGAGGTTGCGCCGCGAGAGAATTTCGCAAAGCGCTTCGACGCACGCGGCGGAATCGTCGAGCAAGGTGCCGTTCCAGTCCCAGAGAATGTCCATCTTTCGCTATTCAGGCTTTCAGGGGTTCTCTCAGGCGGTACGTCTCGATGGATAGCGCCTTCTTCGTCGCGGGATCGAACTCGACCAGAGCGCCTTCCAGGACGCAAGGGCCGTCCGCGACCTCGAATCTGGAAGGGAGACCGGTCAGAAACTTTTTCGTGACGGGCTTCAAATCGCGCCCGATGGAACTGACGTACGGGCCGGTCATTCCGAGATCCGTAAGGTAGGCCGTTCCGCCCGGAAGAACGATCGCGTCGGAAGTCTGGACGTGGGTGTGGGTGCCGACGACGGCGGTGACGCGTCCGTCCAGGTAGTGCCCCATGACGATTTTCTCGCTCGTCGCCTCGGCGTGGAAATCGACGAACACGGGGACGTCCTTGGGGATTTCGTTCAGGATTTCGTCGATTTTGCGGAACGGACAATCCACGGGCTGCATGAACGTCCTTCCGAGCGCGTTGACGACCGCGAAGCGGAATGTCGGCATCACGACCATGCACCATCCTTTCCCGGGACATCCGGGAGGGAAATTCGCCGGACGCGCCAGATTGCGCACGGAATCTATCTGGCCCGCGAATTCCTTCTGGCCCCACGCATGGTCGCCGAGGGTTATCGCATCCGCGCCGGAGGAAAGGATTTCGTTTGCGAGCGCGGCGGTGATTCCCGATCCCGCCGCGCAGTTCTCGGCGTTTGCGACGACCGCCGCAGCGCCGGTCTCTTTTTTTATGCGCGCGATGTTGTCGCGGAAAATGCGGCGTCCCGGAGACCCGACCATGTCGCCCGTGAAAAGGATCTTCATGGCGCGTCCCCGTTCGCCTCGAGCCATTTCTTCGCGCTTTCGTCTCCGTTTGCAGCCTTGGCTCTCAAATGCCATTTAAGCGACTCGCCGACATCCTGCCGCACCCCGTCGCCCTTTTCGTAGCATTTTGAAAGAACGTCCATGGCTTCGGGTACGCCGCGTTTCGCCATCGACATCAAAAGCTCCACGGCGCAGGGCGCGTTCTTTTCTATGCCTTCGCCCTTGAGAAGGCAGATGGCGTAATTGAACTTTCCCCACGTATTTCCCGTGGCGGCGCTCTTGACAAAGCATTTGACGGCGGCCTTTGGATCCTTTTCAACCACGAGGCCCTCCTTGTAGAACTCCGCAATGTTGTTCATAGCGTCGGAATTCCCCTTTTCCATCGCCTTCTTGAAGCATTCGAAAGCCTTTTCAAGGTTTTTCTCGCAGCCGATGCCGTTGCGGTAGCAGACTCCGAGGTTGTTTATTCCAACCTGATTGCCCTTTTCCGCGACCTTGGAATAGAGCGCGAACACTTTTTCCATTTCTTCGGCGTATTCTTTTTGCGACAGAGATCCGTCCTCGTCCAGTTCGGAAAGCCTGATCGTGGCGTATGAAACCATGGCCTGGATGTTTCCGAGATCGACGGCCTTTTTAAGCAGGGCTCTGTCGTTGCGTTCAATCGCCAGCAGGTAGACCGCAAGCGGATTGTTTCTCTTGTCCGCGGCGTATTCGATGAGCTGACGCGACTCGGCAAGATACTTCTCGCGCACGGCGGCGGAGATCCTGAACGCGGCGGGCGGGGAGGGTTCGGCCGAATACAGCGCGGCGATAAACCTCTGGAGCGGCTTGCCGGACGCGGCGTCCTCCGCGACAACCGCGGCCGCCTTTTCCAGAAGGGCGGGATTGTCCATGAACCGCGAATCCAAAACGTCGAGGACGGCGTCGACGCCGCCGTACCCGAAAACGGTCCGCGCGATGAAGACCGCGGACAGCAGTGCGAAAATATGTTTCATTGCAATTTATGCGTACCGAGCCAGACAAGCGCGTTGCGGTCGCCTTTCGCCGCCTCCGCTTTCGTCCGCCACCAGTTTGCGTTGTGATGGTTTTTGACGACGCCCCCGCGTCCTTCGTCCCAGCATTCGGCGAGATGGATCATCGCGGGTATGTGTCCTCTGTCGGCGGACCGCTTGAACCACAAATAGCCCAGCCGTTCGTCCTTTTCCGTTCCGTACCCCTTCATGTAGCACTCGCCGAGACTGTCCATGGCGGGCGGGTATTTCTTGTTCGAGGCGAGGAACCGCCAGATGGAGAACGCCTCGGCGCGGCGCTTCGATTCGGCGGCGCGGTACTTCTCGAGAGCCTTCTGTGCGACGGCCTGCGACATTCCGTTGGTCGCGAGCGGGAAGCCGACATTGTCGCAAATGCACCTCGCATACGCATCCATCGCCTCCACCTTCCCCTGCATCGCCGACTTCTTCAGAAGATCCACCGCGCGCGCGGGGTTTTTCTCGACGCCGTCGCCGGCGAGAAGCGCGTTCGCGTAGTTGTACTGCCCTTCCGCGTTCTGGGCGTTGGACGCCATGAGGAAGTACCTGACAGCCTGTATGTGGTCTTTTTCGGCGCCGTTCCCGTCGCGGTACATCTCGCCGATCCTGCTCATCGCCTTCGGATGTCCCTGCGCGGCGGCGAGACGGAAGTTTTCCATCGCGAGCGCGACGTCGGCCGGGTTTCCCCATCCGTAGAGGTAGCAGAGCCCGAGATTGTAGAACGCGTTGGAGTCGGTTTTGGTGGCGGCCCGCGAAAAGCAACCGAACGCCTCGCGCATCAGCGTCGCCGCGCGCTTGTCGCGTTCCGGGAGTTTGCGCGCGGCCTCCAGACGCCTCACGCCGATTTCGTTAAGGGCGTGCACCTCGTCCAGATCCGCGGCCCGTTTGAGCATGCCGGCGTCGTTTTTCTCGAGGGAGAGCAGATACCATGCCGCCGGGTTGTTGTTTTTCTGCGCGAGCGCGAGAATCCTGTACTTGCTCAACTCGAAAAATTTCCTGCGCTCCTCCTCCGTTATTTTCGCCGCCTGCGGCGCATCGGGTTCGGATGAAACGACTGCTATCAGGAACTGCTGGAGCGGCAGATTCTTCCTGGCGTCCTCCAGAAGTATCTTCGCGGTCTTTTCGTACTGGCGCCGGTCGCCCGAGGCGCGCGCATCCAGGAACAGCGCTATGGGCGACTCCTCCGCCGCGCAACGCGGCGAAAGGAAAGGCGCCAAAGCCAGAATCAGCAATGTTGTCTTTTTCATGATTTCCTTCCGAATGGCGTGAAAACCGCCGAGCCCTCCCTGACCAGCCCGACATGCTCGCGCCAGGCTTTTTTCCTCGCGCATACGGTCAAAGTGTGCCCTTTGCGCCCGAACAGCCACCACTTCGGACGCTTCATTTCCAGTATGTCGAAACCCTCCCGGATTATCTTGTATATCTCCGGGGGCGTGAAGCCGTCCTGCTTTCCGGTCCTCTCGTTCACGGTGAAGAAAAGGCATCCCTCCGGTTTTAGCACGCGGTTCGCCTCGCGTATCGCCGCGCGCGTGACCGTGCGGCCTTCCATTACTACAACCTCGAACTGCCTGTCCTCGAAGGGAATATCCTCCGGCTCCCTCTCGGAAAGCCATACACCCCCGCGTACGCGCCTGAGCGCGCTGACGACGCCGTCATCGGCGAACCCGACCGCGAGCGCGGTCCGGATTCTGTCGTAGCGCGAGGCGATGGACTGGAGGATCGGTTCTATAGCGCGACCTCCGTTTCCTCCCCGGTCGAGAGATCCTTGATCCTTGCCGAGCCTTTCGCCACGTCGTCAGGTCCGATGAAAACGGCTTTCGCCGCGCAGGACGAACCTGCGCGCGAGAAGAACTTCTTCGGCTTCTGCTCGCGGAGCGCGAGATCGACGCATTCCCCCTGCGAACGCAGCTTCGCCGCCAGACGCAGCGCCGCGTCGCGCTGATCCGGGAACATGAACCCGACCGCGACGCCCTTGCGCCCTGCGACGGTTTCCCCGCCCAGGCGCGCCTTGAGAAGCTCCGTCACGACCACGTCGCCGAATCCCAGCCCGACCGCGCTCGTGGCCTCGCCGCCAATCGTCGTCAGGAGGTTGTCGTAGCGCCCGCCGCCGAACACGGCCCGGAATTCGCCGGCCGTGTCGAAGCACTCGAACACTATCCCCGTGTAGTAGCTCAGCCCGCGGATCACGCCGATGTCGAACACGAGCCTGTCCGCGAAACCGGCGACTTCCGCCAGACGGAACATTTCCGTCAGTTCCGGGGAGGCGGAGCAATCCTTCGTCTCCATGATCGCGAAAGCGGCCTCGGTCTCCGCGTCCGAAAGTCCGCCGTCCCCGAGCATCGCGGCGATTTCGGAATCGGGCATCTTGCCGCGCTTGTCGAGCGCCAGGAACACCTGCGCGTGCTTGTCCGCGGAGATGCCGGAACCGGCCAGCAGTTCGCCCAGGAACTTTCTGGAGGAGACGTGCACCTTGTAGTCGGAATCCGCAAGCCCCATGCGGCGGAGGGCGTCGCACGCCGCGCCGATCACCTCGACCTCCGCGAGAACCGAATCTTCGCCGATGATGTCGAGATTCCACTGGTAGTGTTCGCGCTTGCGGCCTTTCGTCATGCGCTCGTAGCGGAAGCACTGCGCGATGGTCGTCCATTTCAGCGGAAACTGCAGTTCCTTCTGCCTCGCGGCAACCATGCGGGCGAGCGTCGGAGTCATCTCGGCGCGCAGCGCGATGTGCCGTTCGGACTTGTCGAAAAAGTGGTACAGCTGTTCGCCGACCTCCTCGCCGGCCTTCCGCGCCAGAAGATCGTAGTTCTCGACGACGCACGCGTCGTACGGTTTGAAACCCGCCGCCTCGCCGGCGGCGCGGAAGGCGTCGAACACCCTGTTGCGCCAGACCATGTCCTCCGGGTAGAAGTCGCGCATCCCGCGCGGCGGCTCGAACGAAACGCCGCCCGCCATCACAGCATCTCCTTCACCGTCGCCACGGCCCCGCCGGGCGGGACGATGCGTGTTTTGGACTTGTCCTCGCTGCGGCGCTTGATCTCGACGCCGCCGTTCGCGAGCCCCTTCGCGCCTACGACGACGCGAACAGGGAAGCCGATGAGGTCTGCGTCCTTGAACTTGACCCCGGGACGCTCCGCGCGGTCGTCGACGATAACGTCGATCCCCGCCGATTCCAGCTCCGCCTCCATGGCGTCCGCGACTTTCGTCGCTTCGGCATTGTCGGGATCGAGGTTTTCGACGACGACCTGGTACGGCGCGACGGACGCGGGCCATACGATACCGTCCTTGTCGTGGCTCTGCTCGATCACAGCCTGGAGCGTGCGGCTCACGCCTATGCCGTAGCAGCCCATTATCATGACGTGCTCTTCGAGCTTGTCGTTCTTGTAGACCGCGTTGAAAGCGGCAGTGTACTTCGTACCGAGCTTGAAAACCTGTCCGACCTCTATGCCGCGCTTTATCGTCATCGGCCTGCCGCACTTCGCGCAGATGTCGCCGTCCTTGACGACCGTCAGATCGGCGCAGTCCGCACCGGCGATTTTCGCGTCGCGGGAGAGATCGACGTTCTTCAGGTGGAAACCGTCCTTGTTGGCGCCGGCGATGCGTCCGGCCGCGCCCTTCAGCGCTATGTCGCATACGATCCTGAGCGACGCGTCCGCCGGCTTGACGGGGCCGACGAATCCGGCGTTGGCGCCAGTGACCCTGAGAACCGTCTCGAAATCTGCGAGTTCGACCTTCTTCGCGCCGAGGAAGCGCCTGAGCTTCACTTCGTTGACATCGCGGTCGCCGTCGACGCACACCATGACCGGCTTTCCGTCCGCCGCATACACGAGCGACTTGACGAACGCGGACGCGGGAAGATCCATGAACGCGGCGACCTGGTCGATCGTTTTCGCGCCGGGCGTGGGGACCTCCTCGAAGGGCGCGTTCCCCGTTCCCCGTTCCCCGTTCCCCGTTCCCTGTTCCCCGGTCCCCCGTTCCGCTTTCTCGAGATTCGCCGCGTAGCCGCACCCTTCGCAGAAAGCGATTCCGTCCTCGCCGGCGTCGGCGAGCACGTGGAATTCGTGCGTCATCGAATCGCCCATGTCGCCGCCGTCGGCCTGCACCGGGACGGCCTTGAGGCCGCAGCGCGCGAACACGCGCTCGTAGGCATGGTACATGTTCCAGTAGCTCCTGTCGGCGCCGTCGGCGTCGGTGTCGAAGGAATACGCATCCTTCATCAGGAATTCCTTGGAACGCATAAGGCCGAAGCGCGGACGCGTCTCGTCGCGGAATTTCCACTGTATCTGGTAGATGGTCAGCGGGAGCTGGCGGTAGGACGAGACCAGGCTCTTCGCGATGTCGGTGAACACCTCCTCGGCCGTGGGGCCGAGCGCGAACTCGTGTTCGGCGCGGTCGCGAAGCTTGAACATGTTCGGCCCCATCGTGTCCCAGCGGCCCGTAGTCCGCCACAGTTCGGCGGGCTGGAGGACGGGCGTGACAATCTCCTGCGCGCCGGCGGCGTCCATTTCCTCGCGGACGATGCGGCGGATTTTCTCCAGCACGCGCATTCCGAGCGGCAGATAGGCATACAGCCCTCCCGCGACTTTGCGCACCAGCCCGGCGCGCACGAGAAGCCTGTGCGAATCGATTTCAGCGTCCTGCGGATTCTCCCGCAGCGTCTGGATGAAAAGCTTAGACCATTTCATGGATGGAACACCTCAGTAGAAATTTCCGTACGCGCGGAGTTTCGCGTACCTTTTTTCGACAAGCTCCGCCGCAGGCACCTTCGCAAGCCGCTCCAGGGAATCGAGAATCGCCTTCTTGACGGCGGCGATCGCGGCGGACGGATTCTTGTGGGCGCCGCCCGCAGGCTCTTTGACCACCTTGTCGACCACCTTGAGCGCCAGAAGATCCTTCGCCGTTATCTTGAGCGCCTCGGCGGCCTCGGGCGCCTTCGCGCCGTCGCGCCAGAGTATGCCCGCGCAGCCTTCGGGGGATATCACCGAATAGACGGCGTTCTCCATCATGAGGATCTCGTCGCCCACGGCGATCGCCAGCGCTCCGCCGGAACCGCCTTCGCCGGTGATTACGACCACGACCGGAGTTTCGAGATCCGAGAAGAATTCGAGCGATTTCGCGATCGCCTCCGCCTGTCCGCGCTCCTCCGCCTCGCGGCCGGGATACGCGCCGGGGGTGTCGACGAACGTCACGACCGGATTGCCGAAACGCTCGGCGAGCTTCGCAAGGCGCATCGCCTTGCGGTAGCCGTCGGGATTGACCATGCCGAAGTTCGACTCGACGTTCTCCTCGACGGAAGAACCCTTGTTGTGTCCGAGAATCAGGGCCTTGAACCGTCCGATAGTGCCGAAACCGGCCACCATCGCGCGGTCGTCGTTCACGAGCCTGTCGCCGTGCAGCTCTTCGAAATCGGAGCACACGCCGGCGATGAAATCGCGCACGTGCGGACGTTTCGCGTCGCGCGCGATCTTGACGGAATCCATCGCCGTTTTCGCCCTGCCTTTGGCCGTAGCTGTCTTTTTCATGCGAAAATCTCCTAGAATCCCCAATATTCGAGCATCTTTGCGATAAAGCGCCTCATATCCGAACGCTCCACGATCCTGTCGATGAAACCGTGCTTTTCGAGATATTCGGCCGACTGGAAATCGGCCGGCAGCTTCTGGCGGATCGTGTTCTCGATGACGCGCCTTCCGGCGAAGCCGATAAGGGCGCGCGGCTCGCTGATGTTTATGTCGCCGAGCATCGCGTATGACGCGGAAACGCCGCCGGTCGTCGGATCGGTAAGCACCGATATGTACGGCAGGCCCGCCTCTTTGAGCCTTGCTATCGCGGCGGACGTCTTGGCCATCTGCATGAGCGACAGGATGCCTTCGTGCATCCTGGCCCCGCCGGAGGCGGAGAAAAGCACGAGAGGACGGCGCGCGCGCACGGCCTCTTCGCAGAGGCGCGCGATCTTCTCGCCGGTCCCCGTGCCGAGGCTGCCGCCCATGAACGCGAAGTCCATCACGCCCAGCGCGACGGGATGCGACATGATCTCGCAGAATCCCGTCACGACGGCTTCCTTCTCGCCGAGCTTCGCTATCGTGGCCTCGACTTTCTTGACATACGGGCCGGTCGCGTCGGAAAACGAAAGATGGTCGGAATAGGATATGCCGGCGAAAAGTTCTTCGAACGTGTCCTTGTCCGCGGTCGCCGCTATGCGCGCGCGCGCACCGAGGCGTCCGTGGTAGTTGCACTTGGGGCAGATCGCGCCCGCCGCCTTCCATTCCGCCTTGGGAAAGTGGCTGTTGCATTTCGGACACACCGCCCAAAGCTCCTTTTCGGACGGAATGGCGGGCTTGTCCTTCTTTTCGTACCAACCCATTTGGGATCCTTTCTTTACTTTGGATCAGAACGGCATGAATACGATGCCGTAGATGCTCGCCGGCTCGCTGCCGGCCGCTTTGAGCGAATGCTTGACGACGGAGTTGTAGTAGGCGGTGTCGCCGGGCTCGAGAACGAACGTCTCCCCGCCGTACTTGAGTTCGACGCGCCCCGTCTTGCAGATGATGAGCTCCTCCCCTTCGTGCGACGACTCCTCGTGTTCGCCGTTCGCGGGGAAATCGATCTTGAAAGGATCCATGTGGCGGTCGGGCTTGCCCAGCGCGAGGGAACGCGACGAGTATGCTCCCGCGCCCGCGCCCGTTTCAGGCGGCGCGTCGAGATCGGCAGCGCGCGTTATGATGGGATCGGCCTTGAACTGGTCGTCCATGAACGTCCCGAGACGCTGGCCGAGAGCGCGGGAAAGCTTCGTAAGGATGCCGAGCGCGGGCAGAACGTCGCCCGCCTCGATCGCGTACAGCAGCTTCTCTTCGACTCCGCTTCTGGCGGAAAGCTCCGCCACCGACATCTCCAGGCCCTGGCGGTATTTGCGTATCCGCTGGCCTACTATCGATTCTTTCGTCATATTGGTGGATTCCTTTTATGGATATAATATTATATCAAAGCGGCGGTGAACATGCAAACAATACGGACGCTCACCCCTCGACCTCGTTCTGTTTTGCGACAAGCCCGCTTCCGCCGTACATCTTGCGGAGTTTAGGCTTTTCGATCTTGCCGGTCGGGTTGCGCGGCACATCCGCGAAGATTATCCTTCGCGGACGCTTGTAGCGCGGCAGGCCCAGGCAGAAGCGGTTCAGTTCGTCCTCGGAGAGCTGCATGCCTTCCTTGACAGACACGATCGCCGCCGCGATTTCGCCGAGACGCTTGTCGGGAAGCCCTATCACGGCGACGTCCTTGACCGCCGGATTCGCGCGGATGAAGTCCTCGATCTGCACGGGGTAGAGGTTTTCCCCGCCGGTGATGATGACATCCTTGGCGCGGTCGACGAGGTATATGAAGCCGTCCCGCTCTTCGGCCATGTCGCCCGTCAGCAGCCAGCCGTCGGGCTTGAGGATTTCGGCGGTCGCCTCCTCGTTCTTGTAGTATTCTTTCATGACGCCCGGGCCCTTGAGCGCCAGTTCGCCCACTTCGCCGGGATTGACGCGCCGGCCGTCGGGTCCGACGATTTTCGTCTGCCATCCGTAGCCCGCCACGCCTATCGCGCCGACATGGTCGATGTTCTCGATCCCCAGATGGACGGCCCCGGGGCCGGTGGATTCCGAAAGCCCGTAGTTCGTGTCGTAGTCGTGTCCGGGGAAAACCTTCTTCCAGCGCTTGATCAGGGACGGCGGGACCGGCTGGGCGCCGATGTGCATGAGCCGCCA
>DGHT01000006.1:47405-54537 GCA_002392765.1 Verrucomicrobia bacterium UBA3841
TGCATGAGCCGCCACTGGTCGAGCTTGTACTCGTCGAGTTTCACGTCGCCGCGCTCTATCGCGTCGAGTATGTCCTGCGCCCACGGCACGAGAAGCCATACGATCGTGCAGTTCTCCTCGCTGACCGTCCGGAGGATCCACTCCGGCTTGACGCCCTTGAGAAGCACGGCCCTGCCCCCGACGAGAAAACTGCCGAACCAGTGCATCTTCGCGCCTGTATGGTAGAGCGGCGGAATGCAGAGGAACGTGTCGTCTTTCGTCTGGCCGTGGTGCTTCTGCTCGACGCGGCAGGAGTGCATGAGCGCGCGGTGCTGCAGGACGATCGCCTTGGGGAAACCCGTCGTTCCGCTGGAGAAGTATATGGCCGCCTCGTCCTCCGGCGTCATCTTGACTGCGGGGGAGCGCGACGAGCAGTAGGAGATGAGCGTGCGGTACGATTCGGCGAACGTCGGACAGTCCTCGCCGACGTACAGGCGCGTCCTGACCTGCGGAATCTGGTCCGCTATCTGCTCGATTCTCCCGGTGAATTCGGGACCGAACACCAGAGCCCCCGCGTCCGACAGCTCGAGGCAGTACTTGATCTCGTCGGCCGTATAGCGGAAATTCAGCGGCACCGCCATACATCCGGCCTTGAGGACGCCAAAGTACACCGGCAGCCATTCGAGACAGTTCATGAGAAGGATGGCGACCTTGTCGCCCCTCTTGTAGCCGCGCGAAAGCAGGAAGTTCGCGAACCTGTCCGCCTTCTCGTCGAATTCGCCCCATGTCATTTCGGCCCGGTACGCCTTGTCCGGAATGGACTCTACGAGTTCCGCCTCTTTCCACGTCTTGTGGCGCCCGTCGTCGGGCGTGTCTATTTCCACAAGCGCGATGTCGTTCGGCCATTCGCGCGCGTTGCGTTCAAGCACGTCTGTTATGATTCCGCCTTCTGCGAATTCTCCGCTCTGCATATTTGTTCCTCGTTTCCGGGACGCGTCAGCGCGCCCCGATATTGTTGCCTGTCGGCCTATTATAGCAAAAATCGAAGGATTTTTACAGCGATTTCGTGGACAGTACGATTGTTTTTTGATATAATCGTCCCATGAAAGCCGCTATTGCAGCAATCTTTGCGGCGACCTGCGTGCCTTTGCACGCAGATGCGTCCGCAACGCGGAAACCCGCCATTCCGGACCGGGAATGGAGGATGATACGCCAGGTTGCGGTCAACTACGACCTCGACGAAGATTCCACATGGCTGCTCGCCGCGATAAGGCGGCACGAAAACGGAAGGCCGGGGCTTGAATTCGGGATCGGCGGACCCATGGACTCCGGCCATCCCGCCCACCGTTTCCAGGACGGCACGAAGTCGTTTTACATTCAGGCGATGTGGGCCGCCGGAACGATCAAGCGGCACTACAACGGGGATCTGGTCAAATTCGGCAGGCGCTACAATCCGCTCTATCCGGCAAAATGGTCCGACAGCGTTTCCGCGGTGCTGCGCCGCCTGAAAATAGAAAACGGGCACAAGCTCCCCGGCAGGAGGCCGCCGAAAAGGAAACTGGAATTCTAGCCGTCCAGCCCGACGAGTGATTCGAACTCGGATTCCGACAGCGATTTGACGAAAGACTCTCCGTTCAATATCGTCTCTCCAGCCATGCGGCTCTTGCGTTCCAGAAGTTCGTCGATCCGCTCTTCGAGCGTACCTTCAGTGATGAACGAATGAACGACCACCGTGTTCTTCTGTCCGATTCTGTGCGCCCTGGCGGTCGCCTGGGCCTCCACGGCGGGATTCCACCATCTGTCGAAATGTATCACGTGCGATGCTTTTACGAGGTTGAGTCCGTATCCGCCCGCTCTCAGGGAAAGGACGAACGCGGACGGCCCCGGGGAATCGGAGAACGACCGTATCGCCGCCTCCCTGGACTTTGCGTCCATCGCTCCGTTCAGGAACGGGACGTCGGCGCCGGTAGCGGCGGAAAGCCTTTTGCGGATCTCCTCGCCCGCCTTCAAATACTGCGTGAACACTATAAAACTTTCGCCGGCGTCGAGAATGGATTTCGCCAGCTCTTCGAGCCTTTCGAATTTGCCGTCTCCGTCGCAGACCTGCTTCAGGCGGACAAGAAGCGCGAACATGTCTCCGCGCCGCCGCTCTCCGCGGCGGTAATCCTCGAGCGCGCTTTCGTACGTGTAACGCTGGGCGGGAGAAAGCGGACAATACTCCTTGATTTCGCACTTGGGACCGAGTTCCGCGGCGACATCCTTCTTGAGGCGTCTCAAGACGAACGGTTCCAGCATCTTGCGCAGTTTGACCGACTCGCCCCCTCCGGGATTCGCGGAAATCGGCGCGCAGAAGCGTTTGTCGAAGATTTTCCGCGCGCCGAGGAGCCCCGGGTTGAGGAAGTTCTCGATACTCCAGACGTCCATCGCGGAATTCTCCACCGGAGTGCCGGTAAGCGCTATCCTGAAGGCGACGCGCATCCTGCAAAGACACTGTGCGAGTCTTGTGCCGGGGTTTTTCATCGCCTGCGCCTCGTCCAGGACGATCGCATCCCATTCCACCTTGCGCATCGCCGCGAAATCCCTGACAAACACCGAATGGCTTGTCACGGTAACGTCGTTTTCCGACGCGAATTTCGCGAATCCCCCCTCGAACTGCCGCGTCCTGCCGTGATGGACGCACACGGAAAGGCCCGGCGCGAAACGCGACAGTTCCCTGCGCCAGTTGGATATCAGGGTGAGCGGGACGACTACAAGCGTCCGGACGGGTTTCGCCGACAGCATCCACGCTATGGTCTGCACCGTCTTCCCGAGACCCATTTCGTCGGCCAGCAGCGCGCCGAATCCGTGAGAGAGAAGAAATCCCATCCAGGCGGCGCCGCGTTTCTGGAAATCCTTGAGAACGCCGTCGAAACCGACGGGCTCGGCGAATCCGGCTATAGGGGTTTCGCCCGCACGCCTGAGGGAGTCGACAATCGACTTTATGCCGCCGGCGGGAGGGGCGGAGCGGGGAATGTCCCCGGCCTCGAAAATGCCGGACTCTACGGCAACCGCCTCGTTCGCGTCAAGCGCTTTCCCGTCCAGTTTTTCGAGCGCGCGCAGCGCCTGCTTGAGAATGTTTCTGTCGACCTCGATCCATCTGTCCCTGAAAAACACGAGGGACGATTTCTGGTCGAGGAGGAATTTTATTTCCGCCGCGCCGACAGTCTTGCCGTCGACGCGGACTGTCAGTTTCGCTTTGTAGGGCGGCGCGCCGGCGGAAGACGATTCGTCCTTCCGGGCATCGGCGTCGAGAGTGACCTGCGCCGCGATGTCGCACCCTTCAACGCCGTATCCGGCGGCGGCAAGGCGCGCGGCGGACGACTTTACGAAAACGTCCGCCTCTTCCCGCGACAAGACGGCGCAAAGGCGTCCGTCCCGCCGGCCTGCCGCGGACAGCCTCCTCAGCTCTCCGGCGATTGCGGCGGCCTGTCCGAGCGAACGCAGCGCCTCGCGTCCGCGCGGGACGGCGCACGTCACCGAAAAAACTTCTCCGGCCTGGCTGAAACGGAAAGATATGGCGCGCGAAGCGTCGGGGGACAGTCTCGCCGGCGCGTTCCAGGCCTCCAGTTCGGCGGCGAAAGCGCGGCATTCGCCGTCGTCCCACGCGATCAGGCCTGTTCGGCTTCGCAAGGCGAGAAGCCACGCGTCGTGCAGGGTGAAGTGGCGCTGATTCTCCGCATCGGCCGAAAGCGGAGTCATCGTGAACGAGCGGACGTAGGTGTCGACCCAGTATGAATCCGCATCCGCAGCGCACCACCGGGCGTGCCATCCGTCGTCCTCCAGACGCATCGACGGATAGAAGCGGCGCGCGGCGATCGCTTCGAGGGCTTCAATCTGCCGCGGGGACAGAGGCTTGCGCTTCGCCTGTTCCGTCTTCGCCACCACCTGCGTTCTCCTCCTGTTGCTCTTCCTGCGCAACCTCGCCGAGCGTCTTCGTGCCCGAGAGAAGCGCGACGACCTGCGCCTGGACTTCCGCGAGGTTCTCGAGCCGGATCCTCGGATCGAGAATGACGAACGTGTCGCCGCTCTTTCTGTCCTCGTATACTCGCCGGATAGTGCCGTCTTCCTGCTCCTTTGCGTCCCTCTCGACGAAAATCCTCGAACGTTCCAGCATCACGGCCAGCACGTACACCACGTTTTTCATGGCGGGATCGTCGAGTGTCACAAGACGCCGTATGAGCGAGCCGGCGTCCTCTTTCTTCAAAGCCTCCTTCTTCTCCTCCTTCACGGGCGCGTTGTAGACGCCGTCCCAAACGGAGAACGGCTCCCAGTCGCGGGGCGTGTTTTTCCAGCATTGCGGATGGCAGTCGAACCTCTCGTATCCAGTCTCCGTCTCTTTGAGCGCGCTTACTACGGGCGCATGGTCCGTCAGGCTCTCTTTGCACAGCGAACAGACGTGTCCGCGCGATTTGATGTTCCACTCCTGAGACATTTTTCTTTCCCTCCGCTATCTCGACATCGTGTAAACTGCGAAATACTTTCCAGAGCGCGCTTTATCCGCCGCGGTCCACTCTGGCGACGATCATTGTGTAGTTGTCGACGGCTCCCGCATCGACGATTTTCTTCGCCAGGGCCGCGACGACGCCCTTGCAGGACTTGCGCGACGATGCGAACGCCGATTCCATCGCGTCCGGACCGGCCATGTCGTACACGCCGTCCGTGCAGACCAGGTACATGTCCCCGTCCTGCACGTCGATTTTCCGCCACTCCGTGCAGACGCCTTCTTCGATTCCGACGGCCCTGGTGAGGATGTGGGAAAGTCTGTCGATTCCGCCCGGGAAGCGCTCCGGCAGGTCTTGCGGCATCGTATGCCGCTCGATTTCCCCGGCGACGGTATGGTCGTGGGTGAGAAGCGACATCTTCCCGCCGCGGTAGCGGTACACGCGGCTGTCGCCTACATACCCTATCGCGGCCGATTCCGCATTATCGTCGAACAGAAGCGCGGACACTGTGGTCGCCATCTGATGATAACCCGCCTTCCGGGCGAATTCGCGGATGTCCGAATTGGCGGCCGCTATGGAAGCGTCTATTCCGCGAAGCCTCGATGCGAAATCGTCGGTCCCCGCATCGCCGGCGGCAATCGCCCTGCATACTATTTCGCTCGCCTTGGCGCCGCCCTCGCCGCCGCCCATGCCGTCGGCTACGCAGAAAAGACGCTTGTCCGGCGAGACGTACAGATTGTCCTGGTTTTCCCGGCGCACCGGCCCTTTTTCGCTAAGCGAATGGAATCGTACGCGCGGCATAGCGCGCGTCAACCGTGATATTATGCCAGTGATGATCGACATGCCGGGGGAACCGGTCATTTGTCGGACTTCAACTGCGGGAAGAGGACGACATCCCTGATGCCGTCGCATCCGGTCAGAAGCATGACAAGCCTGTCCACTCCTATGCCCAGCCCGCCAGTCGGCGGCATGCCGCACTCGAGGGCCGATATGAAATCCTCGTCCACCTTTTCCACGTCCTCGCCCGCCTGGATTTCGAACGCCTTGCGCTGTTCGATCGGATTGTTCTGCTCGGTGTATCCGGGGCACAGTTCGCGGCCGCCCACGACGAATTCGAACACGTCGACAAGCGTCGGATCGTCTTCGCAAGCCTTCGCAAGGGGAACGAACTCGCGCGGAAGGCGCGTGACGAAAGTCGGCTGCCTGAGATTCTTCTCGATCAATTTGTCGTACACTTCCCTCGTAAGCATCAAGGAGTCCGAAACGCCGTCCAGCTCCAGATTCACTCCTGTCGCGGCGCTTTTGGCCTTTGCCTTTTCAAGCTGCGCGGCGAAATCCAGGTCGAACCAGTCCTCTCCCATCGTCTCGCGGACGAGATCCTTGTATGCAACCCGCCTGTACGGGGTGTTGAAATCGATTATTTCGCCCGATTCGCCGTAGGCGATCTTGCGCGAGCCGATGACGGTGTCGCAAAGGTGGGGGATGAGACCTTCGATGATCTCTTCCATGCTAGTCCTGTCGCCGTAGGCCTCGTATACTTCGAGAACGGTGAACTCGGGATTGTGGCTTCTGTCTATGCCCTCGTTGCGGAAATCCTTGCCGAGTTCGAAAACCTTGTTCATTCCGCCGACAAGCAGCCTTTTGAGATACAGTTCCGGGGCGATGCGAAGCACCATGTCCCTGTCGAGGGCGTTGAAATGCGTATGGAAGGGCTTGGCCGCCGCGCCGCCCGCCTGCGACTGAAGTATAGGAGTCTCGACTTCGAGGAATCCCCTGGACCAGAGATACTTGCGCGTCTCCATGAGGATCCTGGAACGGGTGAAAAAGCGCTCGCGCGTCTCGTCGTTGGTCATCAAATCGACGTAGCGGCGGCGGTAGCGCTCCTCCTGGTCCGCCAGACCGTGGAATTTTTCCGGCGGCTGTTCGAGAGCCTTGGCCAGAATCGTCCAATCCTTGACGACAAGCGACTTTTCGCCGCGCTGCGTGGTGAAAAGGACGCCTTCAGCGCCGATGATATCGCCGAGATTCAGCTGCTTGAACGCCTGGAAAAGATTGTCGGGAAGTTCGTCGCGCTTGAAAATCAATTGGAAACGCCCCGTACCGTCGTTCATGGTGCAAAAATTCATCTTGCCCATGCGCCTGATCATAAGAAGCCTTCCGGCAAGACGCCGCGTCTCGCCTTCGACAAAAGAATCGCGCGCATGCGCGATATCCTCGTGCGGAAATTTGCTTCCGTACGGCTTGAATCCCATGGCCGCAAGATTCTGCATGCTGGCCAAACGTTGATCGCGATATTCGTTCGTTTCCATAACTTGATCTCGTATTTTCGATTGCCTTGAATCGCATGGTTTGAAGAACCATGCTTACTGGACGTTCGCAGCCCTGCGCCCGCTTTCGATCGCTTTCGCCCGCTTTCGATCGCATGGTCGAAGAACCATGCTTACAGGACGTTCGCAACCCTGCGCCCGGTTTCGATCGCATGGTTTGAAGAACCATGCTTACTGGACGTTCGCAACCCTGCGCCCGCTTTCGATCGCTTTCGCCCGCTTTCGATTGCATGGTTTGAAGAACCATGCTTACTGGACGTTCGCAACTTTGCGCCTGCTTTCGTCCTGTAAGCGCGGTCCTTCAGACCGCGCGTTTTTTCATGCCCGCAGGGCATAAAAAAAGCC
>DGHT01000021.1:0-166 GCA_002392765.1 Verrucomicrobia bacterium UBA3841
GGCGTCCCGCCGCGTCATCGACGGGTGTTTCCTTGACAGGATTTACAAGATTTACAGGATTAGATACTGCCGGTTCGCGCGTCTCGACTACCGTCATTCCCTCGCGGTCGCGCGGGACGCGCGACCCTACCCCGGTCGTCACATCGCGCGGCGTCCCCTCCAAGGA
>DGHT01000021.1:218-17226 GCA_002392765.1 Verrucomicrobia bacterium UBA3841
GGCGTCCCCTCCAAGGAGATGCGGCGTCCCGCCGCGTCATCGACGGGTGTTTCCTTGACAGGATTTACAAGATTTACAGGATTAAATACCGCCGGTTCGCGCGTCTCGACTACCGTCATTCCCTCGCGGTCGCGCGGGACGCGCGACCCTACCCCGGTCGTCACATCGCGCGGTGTCCCCTCCAAGGAGATGCGGCGTCCCGCCGCGTCATCGACGGGTGTTTCCTTGACAGGACTTTCAAGATTTACAGGATTAAATACCGCCGCCGGTTCTCTCCGCGCCTCCGCGTTTCCGCGTGAGACAAGCACCTCCGCCGCTCTCCGCGCATCCGCAAGCCCGCGCAGGCATCCATTATCTTCCATCGCAGTCTGGAAGCGGTGAACCGATGACTCCGGCGGAACCTGTAACTGCAATGGCGCAAGGCCGTCCGATTCTACGAGCCGTACCGACGAAAACGGGCTTCCGCCCAAATCGAATGTAAGCGTCTCAACAGTCATATTTCCTCCTTCCTGACCGTGAAATCCTCAAGCTCGCCTTCAGCTCGCTCTTCCTGCTCCTTTGCCTCTTCGGCAAGCCACACGGCCTTGTGTTCGTCTATCTTCATCCTGTTCTTTATTGCCATATTCAAATTCGCCCTGGCCGTCTCGGCCGCGGCGGTTTTCTCCTGGACAACCCCCTGCGCGCGCTTTACGTTATCCTCTTTCAGCACACCTTCCTCGTCGATTCTCGCCACGCCCTCGTTGGCGAGATCGATCTGGTCGCGGCTCACTTCCCGTCCGATGATCGCTTCGTAGATGCGGTCGCGCCGCTCCTCCTTCGTCTCCTCCCATTTCGCCAGATCCCGCTTCCTCTCCTCCAGCGCCTCCTCGGCCTGCGCAAGATCGCGCTTCGCGGCCACAAGTTCGCCCGACGCGCGGTCTTCGCGCATCGTTCGGATTCGTAGCAGAGGTTGGAGAGCGTATGGCATGGAATAGTTGAGAGTTAGGAGTTGAGAGTGGCTGGTTGGAGGTTTAATGTTATGAGACGGCTTGTTTGAGTTTTGCTATGGAATCGGCGTAAGTCGGTTTTTCATCCAGGCCCTGTTTCAGATAGTTGTTCACGGCGGCGTTTTTCGCCACGGCCTCGTCCGTCTCCGGATCAGTCCCCTTCTTGTATTCGCCGATCTTCAGGAGAAGTTCCACTTCGGCGTACTTCGCAAGCAGGGCACGCAGTTTTGCGGCGGCCTTCTTGTGGTCAGCGGGGATGATGGCCGACTGGCAGCGCGAAACGGACGCGAGGATGTCTATCGCGGGATAGTGGTTCTGCTGGGCGAGCTTCCTGGAAAGGATGATATGTCCGTCGAGAATAGATCGCGTCTCGTCGGCGATCGGCTCGGTCATGTCGTCGCCTTCCACAAGCACCGTGTACAGTGCGGTGATCGAGCCTTTCGACGAGTTTCCCGCCCTCTCCATCAACTTGGGAAGTTCCGAAAAGACGCTCGGCGGGAAGCCGCGGCGCGTAGGCGGTTCGCCGGCCGCAAGACCGATTTCGCGCTGCGCGCGGCCGAAACGCGTCACGGAATCCATCATCAAAAGAACTTTCTTGCCCTGGTCGCGGAAACTCTCGGCGATCGCGGTCGCGACGTATGCGGCTTTAAGACGCTCCATCGACGAGCGGTCGGATGTCGATATGACAAGCACGGCCTTTTTCATTCCCTCCGGACCGAGGTCTTTTTCAATGAATTCCCTCACTTCGCGTCCACGTTCGCCGATAAGCGCGAGAACCGTCACCTCCGCCTCCGTGTTGCGGATTATGGACGCGAGCAAGGTGGACTTGCCGCCGCCGGCCGCCGCGAAAATGCCCATTCTCTGTCCTTCGCCGCAAGTGAGAAGCCCGTCGATAGCGCGTATGCCCAGCGAGATGGGATTGGATATGACCCTTCTCTCCAGAGGCGAGGGCGGAGGAGCGTATACGGGGTAGTAGCCGTCGGGACGGAGCGGTCCCTTAGTATCCGCATCCATCGGGCGGCCGAGGCCGTCGAGGACGCGACCGAGAAGATTCTTTCCGACCGGCACCATCTGCACGTGCCGCGTCGGGATGACTTCCGTCTCGCCGCTGATGCCGATCATGGCCCCGAGAGCGGTCAGCAAAACCGCCTCCTTCGTGAATCCCACCACCTCGGACTGGACCTCCGTCCCGTCCCACGGATTCCTGAGAATGCACACTTCGCCGATCTTGACGCCCGGCACGGAAGCCTTGATGATCGTGCCGACAACCTGGATCACCTTGCCCTTCACGTCGATAGGCTGGGCATCCTCGACCGCACGGTTCAGAACCTCCGGAATATAGTCGAAAACGGTTGTCATCTATCCCCTTTCTTCTGCTTTCGACATCAAGTCTGGCCTCCGGCGATGTGTTTCTTGAGCGAATTCTCAATGGCGGCGAGCTGCGTTTCGACGGACGCGTCCGCGACGCCGGCCTCCGTCTCGAGAATGCAGGCAGGTCCCTTGAGGCGCGGGTCTTCAACGACGTCGAATGTCTCGACTGTGGGATATGCGATACGAAACTCCGCGATGCGCGAGCGGACAGTCTCGACCATCTCCGGCGCGACCTTAAGAACGACCTGGCGCTGCGTGCGGATGACCGCGTTCATCGTCTTGCGCACGATCTGCACCACGAGTTCCTTGTCTCCGATCTCCACGACGAACGACTTTAGCGCCTTCATGACGACATCGGCCATTTTCTTCTCGACGGACTCCATGAACGCGACCGACGAATCGACCTGCTCGAGTTTGAGCATCGCGATTTCCATCTTGCCGTCGGCGAGACCCTTTTCGTAGCCGCGTTTCTTTTCTTCCTCGAACGCGGCCTTCGCCTCTTCGCGGATACGCAGGGCGTCGGCCTCCGCCGCCGCAATGATTTCGGCCGCAGACTGTACGGTAGCGACATCCGCCGCTTTTACGAGGCGGCGGTCCGACTCGACCGCCAGATTCTGTTTGTTCAAGAGAAGCATAGCGAATACGCCTCCGGAAATTTGAGTTTGAGAAGTTTCTTGACCGCCTTGCCCGCCGCAGCCGGGTCTTTCGCCCCGCACGCGGCCGCGAGTTCGCAAAGCTTTGCGGGAAGTTTCAATTTAAATCTGGCGGCGACCGGCGCCGGACATCCGTCTAGCTGCGAAAAGAGGAGCCCTAGACCCGTTGCAATGATATTCTCCGGATCTTCAGCATCGCCGCCGTCCCCGGCGGACAGATCCATGCCTTGGAAATAAGCCGTAAAGGAGAATACTTCCGGATATATTCCCGGAAAGGAGTTTTTCAGCCTGCGCACGTCCGCCCCGCTCGTGATGCGCCGCAGCGCTTCGGCATGGGAAAGCGCGCCGAGCCACTTGGCGATTTCGGCCGCGACAGCTCCGTCGAGAAGAGCCAGGCGGCTGCCGTCGTCCTGCGGGAATGTGTGGAAGAACGGCTCCACGCCGAGAGAAGAGAGAATGTAGCGTTTGACGCGCGGGTCGCCGGAAATTCCGTCCGCGCCGGACAGTCCGGCGACGCCGTCCAGTCTCGATTGGTGGATCAGAGGGGCGAAATCCCAGAGAAAATCGCGAATGCGCGGCCAGAGAACCGGATTGGACACCAGTTCCCGCGCCTCATCGACCGTCATCGTCATGTCCTTTTTTTTCGCCATCTGCCTCTACTCCGCAATCATCACATCCACTTGCGTTCCGCGCCTTTCTGCGATTCAAGATAGCGCCTCCATCTCGCGGCGGACTCCGCTTTGCGTCCCTGCATCTTCAGGGCGCGCGTTTCGAGAACGGCAGACACGTGGGACAGCGAACGGGGCACGTCCGCGCCGTGAAGAAGCTCTAGCGCGCGCTCCGGCTTCGACATGTCCAGCAGCATTTCCGACAGGGCGACCGCCGCGACGCCGTCGCGCGGATTGTCCTCGCACAGCGCTTCGCACAGGGCAAGAGCCCTCGCGCGCTGTCCGTGCCTCATGAACAGCCATGCGGCAGTCAGAAGAAACTGTCTGTCATCCTCTCTCATTTCAACTTTCCATTTTCGGCGCGGCCGAGTCCGCGCCTTTCCGCCTCTTACACCTCACACTTTATACTTTACACTTTACACTTTACATTTTACACTTTGCACTCTTATTACTTCGCCGGCGGTGCGTCTCTGAATATCGTAACCTGTATCTTTTCGTACGAAAGGCCTTCTATGGCATTCTTGACCAATCCCTTCACCGACGGGACGAGATCGGAGATGTCCGTGTCCCAGCGGGTGCGGATGGCGACGGCCGCCGAAGACGGCAGAACGTTCCTGGCGAACGGGTCGTTTTCGGGCAGGACTACGTGAACCCTGGCGTCGATCACGCCTTCTATCATCGAGATCGTCCTGGCTATATCCTGCGCAAGGGCGTCCATGAAGCGTATGCGCTCCTCGGACGGCGATGAAATCATGCCGGTTTTCTTGAACACCTCGCCTATGCCCTGGCGCGCGCGGCGCGGAAGTCCGCGGCTTTCGAGCAGATTCACCGCATCGGCGAACTTCTCCTCGTCGCAAAGGACGTTCCATGTGCCCTCTTCGCCCGGTTCCTTCCGGCAGTCGACGCCGGAGTCCAGAAGAGCCGCCATGACAAGGTTCGCCTGCTGCTCCTCGAGCCCCGAATGAAGCGTCGCCTCCTTTTTGCATCCTGCAACAAGCAAGACTGCCGAGATTAGCAGACATCTTCCAAGTTTCATTCTTAATCCTTTCAAAGATTCCCTTTTCGACATTCGACAACCGGCAACCGTGTCACCCGACCGCTAACCGCTAACGACTAACCGCTAACCGCTGACGGCTACTGGTTCTTGATCAGCGTCTGTATAGCGTTGGATGACTTGTCCGCGACCTTGGTGACAACCTCCTGCTGGAATGAAAGATTCATCACCTCGTACTGGAGTTCGACGAGATTGAGCGCCGCCGGGGAGTGCGTGTTTTTCAGTTCGCACAGCGCCCTGATGCGGTGCAGAATGCCCTGGTTGTTCACCTGCGCCGATCTCCACGACGCGGCCACCTCCGATGCGAACGGTACCGGATCCGCGGCCATCGCCGACTGGAACCGCTCGACCGCCGACGGATCGGCTACAGACTGCGCTGCTCCCGGAGTCTGCACGTTCGCCACGGCCGGCTGCGATCCTCCTGCGGCCCTGACCGCCTCTACGATCATCTGTTCTGTCATATCATCAAATCCTTTGCCAATTGAGCCGCTGCGGGGTCGGAATCGTCGGATGCGGCCTCCGACAGCGGAACCATTGCCTCGTCTCTTCTGTTCATTCTCAGAAGCGCCATTCCCTTGAACGCCTTGAGCATGGCGGAATGCGGAAAGCGCACGAGTCCCACGCGGTCGATGTAGTCGACCGCCCCTGCGAAGTCCAACATGCTGATGAACAGGACGGCGTTCGCCGAAGCGACGGACGCCTCCCCGGGGCGGAACCGATCCAGCGCCGCGAGGATTTTCGCGGCGGACCGGAAACGGTTCTGCCCGGTCGCCATCAAGGCGACATTCAACAACAACCGCGCCTCTTCGGGCGTCAGATCGAACATTACCTGAAGTTGGAAGCGATCGAGTTGAGCGCGTCGCCCATGTTCTTGTTGATGTTCGTCATGGTTGTGAGAGCGAGGTTCCACTGCTGGAGGTCGTACTGCAGCTGCTGGAGGTTCGCCTGCACGTCAGGGTGTTCCTGATAGTTCTCGAGCGAGGTTTTGAGACGCTCCTCCATCTGTCCGACGGCGTTGATGAGCGCGTTGTAGACCGCGTCCGTATGGATGAATTGGTTGGTAGTCGCGTCGACGGCGAAACGCTCCTCCGCAAAGTTCTTCAGCTCGGGCGCACCTACCGCTGCTGTTACTCCGTATGCCATTTCCTTTTTCCTTTTTTTGTTTTTTCTGTTGTTGAACGTCGCCTCCCGGCTCCGTTTTCCGCGACTCATCCATCCACCCGGACGGTGAGACGCAAAATCTTTCTAGCGGTCGTATTGGCCTCCTGGAGAAGTTTGATGCGCGGAAACTCATCCGGCGCAACCCCCGCGTCCAACACCGACTTGATCCGCTGGTCAAGCGCGGCGAGAATCGCGTCGTAGCGCGCAAGCGCGGCATCCTTTCCCGGACCCGCGAGTTCGCGCTCGATCTCCATCAGCCTTACAGGCTCTGTTTTTTCTTCCCGCATTCTACCTTGTTTATTCGTTTTCTTCTTTTTCAACCGCCGCCAAGATGGCGGCTTTCCCAGTCAATTTTACACTTTTTTCACTTCCCCTACGGCCTCCACACGAACTTTCCCGCCGAATTCGTAACCGTTACGGAGTCGGCCTCGATCTTCGTTACTATGCTGTCTCCAAGCGGCGCACCTTCAAGCACCCGTGCGCCGTTTCTCAGGACTAGACACGGATAGGGCGTCGTGAGGATTCCGCAGACCGGAAGTTTGAAAGCCTGCTGCTCGAGCGGTTTTGGCGCCTGGACGGCCGACCGTTTTAAAACCGTCTTTTCGTTTGCATTCTGCGCGGGAGCGACCGCAACCGGCAAACCGCCCGGTCCCGGGACCTGCAGGATCTCGACAGCCGTGCAATCCACGTTGCGGAGTTTTGGAATGTCGGAGGCAATCGCCTCCAGCGTGCGGCGGATGTCCGCCGACCTTCCGGAAACGGCGAGAACGCGGTTTGTCACGGCGACAACCTTCAATTCTTTCTCTCCGACGAGCGAGAAAGTCTCCTCCGCGGCAGTGCGCATCGACTCGGCGTCGCAGAAGTCGAGCTCTATCCCCGGTTTCACTGCGTACGCCCGCGCGGTCGCGGAAAGCCTTTCGGCGCGCGTTTCAAAGTCGCCAAGGACTACCACCCTTCCTGCGCGGTTCGTCAGGACGAGACCGTTCCGTTCAGCGAACTCCTCCAAAGGATCGGCGGGAGCCGCCGGCGCTGCGGTTTCGCCGTCCACAGAGGACGCGCCTCCGGCGGAAGATATGCCAAACTTCGAAAGCGCCCGTTCGGCGTACGGCCTGGCTTTGTCGACATACGGCTTCGCCTGCTTGCGGAATATCCATCCGAACACGGCGATTACAACAATGAAAACCAGCAGCGCCAAAATGCATCCGCAGCAGCCACCGCGTTTCTTCGCGGGCTTTTCGCCGTCCTCGTCGGCTTCCGGAGCCTTCGGCGGTTCGGGGTCGGCGTGGGATTCCTGATTGTCCGGTTCCCCGTTCCCCGTTCCCTGTTCCCCGTTCCCCGTTACCCGTTCCCCGTTCCCCGTTCCCCGTTCCCCTTCATTCTGCCGTTTCAGCGCATCCCAGGGAGCGTCGGCCGGACCGACGGCAAACGCGGTCGCGCCCAGCGTTTTCACGTAGAACGGTTCGAGCCGTTCTCCGGCAACGGTTACGCCGTCCGGCGCGGCGGTTATCTCGACCGGCTCGTCGGGCAACGTGGAATCCGCCAGGACGATATCGCACCCGTCGCTCTTGCCGAGCGTGACGGCAACGCCCTCGGGGAGCGCGATTTCCGCGCCCTTGTTCGGTCCCTCGACTATCTTAAGCAGAAAATTCATTCTACAATTTTACATTTTGCACTTTATATTTTACACTCACAACTTCAGCCTTCCCAGCGGCTGGATGTTGATTTCGGCGCTCAGTTCCTGGAACGAAAGCACCGGCAGTTCGTAGTAGTCTTTTTCGATCATCTTGCGGAAATAGCGACGGATGTCCACGGAAACGATGATGACCGGCTTCTGCGGTATCTTGGCCAGGTCTCCAATCGTGCGCTTGACGACGGCGAGGATGGAGCGGACCGTCGCCGGATCCATCGCGAGATAGGAGCCGGAGGACGTCTGGCGGACGGACTTGCGGATCTTCTCTTCGAGAGAAGGATCGAGAAGGTACGCCGCGACGATGTTCTGTCCGCCGGAAAACTTGTAGGATATGTAGCGTGAAAGAGCGGAACGGACGTATTCGACGAGAAGCACGGTGTCCTTCTCCTTCTGCCCCCATTCGATGAGCGTCTGCGTGATGCGCTTCAGATCGCGGATGCAGATGCCTTCCTGCACGAGCCTTTGGAGTACGTCCGTGATCTTCTGGAGCGGCAGCACGCGCTGGACTTCCTTGACGAGTTCGGGCGCCTCCTTCTCCATGTGGTCGAAGAGAAGGCGCGTTTCCTGGAGTGACAGGAATTCGTGCGCGTAGCGTCTGAGTACGCCGGAGAGGTGGTAGGATAGGACCGCCCCGAGGTCGAGAGAGCGTACGCCGGACTCGTCGAGCCGGCCCTTGTCCTCCTCTTTCACCCAGCATGTCTCGTAGCCGGAAAGGAACGGCTTGCCGCCCTCGAACGCGACTCCCGTCGCGGACAGGTTCTCTGGCGTTTCGAGCGCGAATATGAACCCCTTCTTAAGCGCGCCCTCCGATACGGGCACTTCGTTGACGAGCAGACGGTAGCGTCCGTCCTTCAGCGCGGGGTTGAGAGACAGGTTGATGCCCGGGAACGGCACTCCGAGATCGTGGTAGAGAGCGCGGCGGATGGACATTATCTGGTCGTTCAGCGTTTCGTAGGAAAGCGCGCCGCGGATGTCCGCGTCGATATCCACCGTTAGTGGCGTTACCATCGAGAAGTCGTCTCCGTCCTTCTTCTTCGGCCTCGGCGTGTTGCCTTCCGACGGGGCCGCGGCCGCAAGCGGGTCCACCCCTCTCGCCGCGCGCTCGGCGGCGATTTTCGCCTTGAGCCTCAGACTGTAGCCTACCGCCGCAACGAAAACCGCGAGGCCGAAAATCTGGATTTTCGGGAATCCCGGGATGAGTCCGATGGCAACAAGCATCACCGCGCCGAGAAGAATCGCCTTCGGCTGCGCGAAGAACTGGTCGATGATGTCCTGTCCGAGCGGCTTGTTGTCCACGTCTCCGACGCGGGTGACGATGACGCCGGAAGTGATGGAGACTAGTAGCGCCGGAATCTGGGAGACGAGCCCGTCGCCGATCGTGAGGATGCCGTACTTCGTCACCGCCCATCCCACGTCCTTGCCGTTCATGAACACGCCCACGCAAATGCCGCCGATGATGTTGATCGACGTCATGATGAGGCCCGCGACGGCGTCGCCCTTGACGAACTTCATGGCGCCGTCCATCGCGCCGTAGAGCTGGCTCTCTTTAGAAAGTTCGTTGCGGCGCATGCGGGCGGTGTCCTGGTCGATCGCACCCGCGCGCATGTCGGCGTCGATGGACATCTGCTTGCCGGGCATGGCGTCAAGGGTGAACCTGGCCGCGACTTCCGAGACACGCTCGGCGCCCTTCGCGATTACGACGAACTGCACGATCGTGATGATGAGGAAGATCACGGCGCCCACGACGAAGTTGCCGCCCACGACGAAGTTGCCGAACGTGTAGATGATCTCGCCGGCGTCGGCCTTGAGAAGAATCAGCCTCGTCGTCGTGACGTTCAGCGCGAGCCGGTACAGAGTCGTGAACAGGAGCATCGACGGGAATGTCGAGAACGCCAGCGCCCGCGGCAGGTAGAGCGAGAGCATGAGCATCACCGTCGAGATCATGAGGTTGATGGAGATGAGCAGGTCGACGACCGGGGTCGGAAGGGGTATGATGAGAAGTCCGATGATGCAAACCACCAGAATGGCGAGCACGAGGTCGCCGAATCGCGAGAAAACGCCTGCGAAATCTGTCAAACCTCTTCTCACCTGATTGTCATCCCTTCTTTGTATCTGTTTCTCAACTTTTCAACCTTTCAACCTTAATTCTAGGTCTCCAGCAGCGCCATCCTGTAATGCTCGAACAGGTCGGTGTCCGCCAGCAGCGTTTCTATTTCGCGCGCCGCCCTGCCCGACGCCTCCGTTCCGGCTTCGCGCAGCGCGCCGGCCGCGCGGTGCGCCGCTTCGTTGAACCCTCCCGGCGTCCTGAGATATGCGGTGTTCCCCGCGACCAGCGCCGACATGATCTCGTCGCGCACGGCGCGTTCCGTCGGGAAAAGCGCGTCTATGGCCTGCGTAACGGTCGTCGATCCCGGCAGAAGCGTCTTCTGCGTATCTCCGGACACGGGCGAGTTCAGGACTTCGGCGAACGAAGCGCTGCCGATTCCCGTGTTGAAGCTCAACGGCTCCGTAGTGCGCGAAACATTCAAGCTCACGATGCACCTCCGAATTCCGATGCCACCCGCCAAAGCACGTCGAACGCGGCGTTCAGGACGGGCAGCGTCACATCCTGCGCCGCGATAATGACGGCGAACACGGCGCAGGCCGGTTTCGCCAGGTACCCCGCCCTGACCGCGACCCCGTAGCGGGCGTCGGGATGGGCATAGGAAAGTATTCTCGCTGCGGTCCCGGGATTGTCGGCGGACGGAACGAGAACCGACACGGCAAGTTCGCCTTCGCCGTATTCGAAGCGGAGCGAGAAGCCGTTGCCGAAACGCAGCGACGCCGTGCCAAGCGCGCTCAGGGCGAGGTCGCCCACCTTTGCGCCCCTGCCGAAATCGCGCACTGCCGCGGCTATCCAGTCCGGCACCGTCATGACGCCTCCTCCTGCGCTTCTTCCTCTTCTTTCATTATCAGGCCGTCAAGATGCTCTTGGGCCGCATCGACAAGTCTCTGGCGCTCGCCCTCCTTCGAGAACAGCCGGGAGGAAAGCATGCGGAAAAGGCGCGTAAGCTCCCGCGTGAAATCCATCTGCGCGAGAAGTTTGCGCATGCCGCAATCCCCCAGAAGATGCGCGATCGCGTTCGCGGCGACGAACGGCTGCTCCGTGAGATCGAGGACGCGCCCCGTAAGCTGCTCGCCGTTCAGGAAGCAATGCTCGCCGAATTCGCGCTCCATTCTCCCCCCGAGCTGCGTCAGATTCTCCAGCAGCGTCTGAAGGGCGTGCACGCAACCGAGGTCGGTGAGTATGCGTCCGAGCATTGCGGGTTCCATGGACGGCATCCCGGACTTGAGATCCGCGCCGCATCCGGCTATGAGGAAGGATATCGCGTCGGCCAGCCCGCCGGCCCCGCGCGCCGCCATGAGAGAACGGAAGCAGTCCTGCGGCTTTGTGAAACCGATCACTTCGCTGCGGTACAGATCGCGCAGTTCCTGCATTTCCCCGGGAGTCGTCGCCCGCGCGTTCACTTCTTCCGCGAGATTGATGCCCGCCTTGATCTCCGCGCCTTTGGCGGACATGAGCTGCGTGCGCGCCTGCTGCACGAGGCTACGCAGTTCCGTCTCGCCCTCGCCGAGCATCTGCTCCATGAGGTCGAGCATGGCGAACTGGTGGCTCGGATCGGTGGATTCGCGCGAGAGTTCCTTCAAAAGGGCCCCCGCGTCCGGCGGCTGCCCGCCGTGCATCATCTGGCGGACGGTCTGTATGAATTTCTCCACCCGCTCGCGTCCGGGCATGTCGGGAAGCATCGAGTTCCAGGCTTCCAGCGCACGGAGGAACGACGCCCTGAGCCCCTGCTGCGGACCCATCTTCCGCTCGGCCAGGCGCTTCGCCGTCTTTTCCTCGAACTGGAACGACAGCTCTTCCATGGAATCCTGCAGTTCGGCCATCGGATCGGCCTCCACCACGAACGTCGTTCCGTTGATTTCGCCGCGCTGGACCTGCACGGCGGGCTGCTCGCGCTGGAGGCTTTGCGCCATCTGAGCCGCCTCGGCTCCCGCCGCGTACGTCTGGCGGAGAATCTGTGCCGCGTCAAACGCCATAGACCCTCCTCCTGCGCGGACGGTATTCAGTCCCCTCCACCCACACGATGCAAGGACCGTGGAAATGGAGCATGAGATCGCGCGGAGCGCGCGGAAGCAGAATGTCGCGCAGACGCAGGCGCCTGACAAACCCGGTCGGACGGTTGCCCGTCCATGCGACGGTCGATTCGGGACGGACTGAAAGCGTTCCGCCGTCCTCGACGACAAGCCTCGTCGTGCGCGACGCTGTGGCGGTCGCGACCCATTCCTTTTCGAATTTCGTTACGGCGAACGACCCTTTCAGGCTCATGGGGACGACCTTGACGAGTTCGGCCCCCGTTCGCGCGGCGACCGGAGCGACGAGCACTTTGGCGGACACGACCGTGACGGGCGCCGCGCACGGAATGTGCGTCAGGAACGGACGCGACGAGTCGGCGCACAGCGTCCGCCCCGTGGTTTGGATGACATCAAGAGACGAGCGGTCGCGCACGAACCAGCCTTTCAGCCCGCGGCGCGCGGCGTCGCCGAAGAAAGCCGCCGGCTGGCCGCGGCCCGCAAGCCACGTCCCGGCGCCCACTTCGGCGAACCCGTTCTCTATAGTCACGTTCGCGTTCACTTGTCTTCGCCCCCGGCCTGTTCTTCAAGTATCGTTTCAAGCCCGCCCGGCGGATCGCTCTCTGCGGGCTTGGATTCGATTTGCTTCTCGAGTTCCGCCTCCGCCAGAGACTGCCTTGCGGCGGCCTCCTCCTCGCGCCACTTCTTTATGTCCTCGGAGAGCCTGCGGTTGCGCTTCTCGCGCTCCATCGTGCGCATCGTCTTCTCATGTTCTATTTCCGCGCTGCGGCGGTTGTAGCTGTCGAGAAGCCGCTCGCTGCGGATCTCGCTCCTGTTTTCCCGCTCGAGCTCCCTTTCGCGCTTCTCTTCGGCGGACCTGTCGGCATCCTCCGCCAACTGCTCCTCTACCGTCATATCCCTGATGCGCGTCGCCTGCAGGCGCGCAACCATGTCGGTGTCGATGTCTATCACGCGCGGAGAAAGAATGAAGAGCCGCTGGATCGTCTCCTTGTGGACTGTCGCGCCGCCGAAAATCCATCCGATCCACGGGATGTCCCTCAGGTACGGGATTCCCCACCCGCCCGATTCCTCAATCTCTTTGAGGTAGCCGGCGAGCATTATCGATTCGTCTTCGTAGATCGCGGTCTGCGTCTGCAGGCTCGAAGAGCGCGTCATCGGCATCGAATCTACCGCCACCGCCTCGAATCCGCCGTCGTCGAGACGCAGCGAGAGCCATATCCTTTCCTGCGTGTTCGAACCCGGAGCCGGAATGATGCGCGGCTTTATCTGGAGTTTCGTGCCGGCGGTCACTTCTTCGAGCGTCGCCACCTCCGTGCCGACGACCCGCGCGTGATAGCTCTGGGAATCGGTCATTTCGGCTGCGAAATTGTTGACCGTCAGCAGGCTCGTGCGTGAAATGTTGCGCGCCTTCCCTTTCTCGCGCAGCGCCGTGAGCGACGAGTAGAGGCTGTAGGCCGAATGAATGTGCGTGAGCGATCCGGCGAGCCCCTTGCCGACGAGGGCGTCGGGGGAGAAAATATTGTCGGGATTCTGTCCCGCCCCGTACGACGAATGCCCGTGACGGCCGGATCCGGCGAGCGACAGCTGCCAGTCGAGAGCGTCTTTCTGCGACATTTCCACGGTCGTGACCGTGATTTCAATCAGCTTCTGGGGAACGTCCAGCTGCTTGATGAGCGTCTCGTACATCGGAAGGCGCGAAACGACGTCTCTCACGATCACCGCGTTAAGCCTGTTCTCGGGACGGATGATGGGACGGAAAGTCGACGAAATCGACGCTTCGGCGGCGGACACTTCGTTCGTCAGCACCGCCTCGTGGGTCTTGCCGGAGCCGCTGACCGACATGATTTCCTCCAAAAGCCGCGCAACGCCCTTGATGGTTGCGGTCGATTCCGGACTCGCGACGCGGAAGCTCACGTCGTCCGCCCATGTATTGACGAGCGGGAATATCCTCGTCTCGACTTCGTTGAACGTCCTCACCTCGCGCAGCTTGTCCGCCTTCGCGATCATCTCCGCGACGAGCGACACGTACCGCGGCGGGCCGGAAACCATTATGAGTTCGTCGTTCGACGTCGTTTTCAGCGGGAATCTGGCGTCCTCCACGCCGAGCTCGGCAAGCATCTCGCGGACCTCGGCAGCCTTCATGTACTGGAGGTCTATGAGCAGCGTCGCCACTTCGCCCGCTCCGTAGAGATAGAGCGCCGCGCCGTCGTAGTACCAGATCAGATTGTGGGTGGTGGCGAGTTTGTCGAGAAATTCGGACGGCGGGACATCCTTGAAGTCGCCGGAAAACGTTCCCGCGACCGATTGCGACATGACCACGGACAACCCCTCCGCGACCGCAAACGTATCCAGCGCGTCCCTCAGTTCCATGTCGCGCGCCACAAGCGTGTACGCCGGCGTTTTCCACGGAATCGGCGCGGCCTTGGAGGGGAAAGTCGCCAATGCCGCCAATGCCGCCAATGCGCAGACGGCCGACTTCCACCGCCCGGCGGCGCTGGAACCGGATGCCGGCGACATTTTCACATTGGCCATATTTTCACATTTCCACATGTCCGCATTCTCCTCATGGTCGAATCATCATTTCCGGAAACGGAGCGGAGCCTTCGTCTTTGGACGATTCCGATATGCGCTCGCGCCACCAGTCGCAGGAATTGGCGAACGACTCGAATATCCGCTGCAGCTCCGCCGCATCCGCGCCCGCCGGTGCTTCCCGCCAGAGAAACGCAGCGTCGGAAGCCCGTCCGCCCCCCGCGCCGCCGTCGGCGGTCCCGAAAGCGAGAACCGCGTCTTCACGCAGCATCCGCCCGGCCGCGTAAGACGCCAGGCGCGGCAGCTCGGACGCATCGTCCGTCAAACGGCACTCGAGACGCAGATTTCTTCCCGTGTCGCGGACGGTCATCTCGGCACCGTCCACGAGCAGCGTAAAGGCAAAAGCACCCGCAGGTGCCCTGATAGGGTACCCGATGGCGTCGAGGAATCGCGTGATACGCGAACTTCCTGCGACCTCCGCGCCGGGCGCGTCTGCATATTCTCGTTGCATTTAATATTTTTCCATCTCGAATATTATACCAAAAAAATCGCAATTTTGAAAAAAAAAGCGAAGAGTTCAGAAAAGCATTCCGCCGGGGGGAGAGGGGGCTTCCCCTGTTTCCTGCCGGGGCGACGCTTCTGGCTGCGCCTCGGATTTTCCGCCCTGGCGGCCTTGCTGCGGTCTTTTCGCGAATCGCAGTTCACCGCCGGCTTTCAGACGCGATGACGATATGAAGTTCCCTCCGATATGCGCCCCGTTGAAGAATGCGTCTTTCGCACAGCGGCATCCGTCCGGCGTTGGCGGCGCGAATACAACAAGAACCCCGTTGTCAGGGAATGTCACGACGGCCCGCTCGAAAAGAGGCACACCGAGCGCGTATTCGCCGGATGCCGGACGCACGGGATGCATTCCGGGCGCGCGCCATGCGAACCACGCCGCGGTCTGTCCGTTGTCCTCGTCGCCGCTGTAGCCATCCGGTCTTGTCGTCCCGGCGGCGGGGAATCGCCTTCACGCGCAACGACGACGAACAGATTGGGCGCATCGGCGCAAGATACCTGGCGTCCCTCGGGGCGCACCGCGCATACTGATTCGTGCCGGCGACCTACCGCCAGCACTGAAGGACTGTCTCCACGATCTACCGAAGCCTGCCGCCGTAATGACGTCTTGCGACACCCGCGCGACGCAGGTTCTGAACCTCTGTCAGGAGCCCTGCATCAAGGTCCCGAGGCGGATTGCCGTCCTCGGAGCGGACAACGGCGAACTCCTCGACGAGTCGTGCGCTCCGCCTCTTACAAGCATACTGCCGGACCACAAGAAGCTCGGCTGCGCAGCCGCCCGCGAACTAGAACGGCTTATGGCGGGACGAACACCGAAGAACTCAAAGTCGTTTCTGGTACGACCGGTGAAGGTGGTCGAGCGCGAATCCTCCGTCACCGCAACGCCGACAGCCCGCATTCTGTCAAGGGCGCCTGATTCTATCCGCAAGAATGCGCCAAAGGCAATCAAGGTCGCCGATGCCGTAAAAGAGCTCGGCATTTCGCGCAGGCTCGCCGGCCTCAGGTTCCAGCAGTTCAGTGGAGAGACGATAAACGAGGCCGTCACGCGCCACAGGCTCGATGCCGTAAAAAAAACTCTTCGCAACCGCCGACCGCCCGGTCAAGGTGATATCGCAGTCATGCGGCTATACCGACCTCGCCTTTCTGGAAACGCTCTTCAAGAGACGTTTCGGCTCGACTATGCGCGACTGGCACCGTCAGAACCACGCCTGGCTGCGGCAGAAGCGGCGCCCATCGCGCACTTCTCCGCGCTCCATCCCGGCAACCCGACCCCTTTTCGACTACCAACACCCATCGCGCACTTCTCCGCGCTCCATCCCGGCAATCCAACCCCTTTTCGACTACCAACGCCCATCGCGCATTTCCCCTATAGCTCCGGCCTATAATCAGCTCATGTACTCTCCCTTCTCACGCAACTCTCCCTCATCAAATCAACACCCCCATCCCATGCATCGTTAAGATTTTCCGCACAAGATTCTCATTAAACTTCTGCCCCCACCCCTCACGCAACTCTCCCATATCCAATCCTCACCCCTGTCTTGCTATTGAAGATTTTTCCACATAATGGCATACATAAAGATCAACTGCATCAAAATCATCCGACTTCCACACCCTCATCCTACACGCCGATAAGATTTTCCGCACATAATTCTCATTTTATGATATAATATGTCTAGCGAGCTGAAATTGTGGAGATCTCCAGAAACTATTGTTTCGGAAAATGAAGGTGTTGATTCGACTAGGAGGGCGGTATTCCTTGACCGGTGTTTTTACAACGCGCGAGGACTCGCGCCTCATGTGTAATCAATCCCCCTTTATTGCCGTATCTATAGGCAGGAGGGCACTTCGACAGTGAATACATGAAAAATATGATACAAACAGATGGATATTATTACTGCGGACGTTGAATACGATTGTAAGCACGATAACACAGTTAAATTCGAGCGGACTTTCAAACAAATATACATCAATTGATTCCAGTCGGCGCAATAACGCCGGGATGCTAACCCAGAAATCAACAATACTTATGGCAGCGGCAAAATATAAACATTCGGCATACTGGTATGCGTATCACTACGGATGGACGTACAGCGAGGCGAAAACGCTGGTCGGGCAATATATCGACATGCATACATACCGTCCGCGCATGAAAAGGCGTCCCGACGGCGAATTCAGTGCAGAGGACTGGCTGAAATGGCGCAATA
>DGHT01000057.1 GCA_002392765.1 Verrucomicrobia bacterium UBA3841
TGGACGGAGGCGAGAAGTCGAACTGTTCGTCCGTTCCGATGCGCGTCTGCACAAACCCGCGCTCAAAGTCGTCGGCGGTGATTATGCGGAGCGTGTTCGTCGAGGTGATGGAATATTGTGGAATTATGGAATTATGGGATTGAGGAATTGCGAAATTATTCATTACTGTCGAATGAGCAGACAATTCCACATTGGTTGATGGGTAATTCCACAATTCCATAATTCCACAATTAACCATGTTGGTGCCGCCATCACCGCCGCCATCGCCTGGCTTGACGCTGGCGAATATCCACATGGCGATGAAGAACGTGCCGAAGATGATGCGACCGGCCTTCGTCTGTTTCTTGAAGAACATTGCGAAGTCGCGCAGCGGATGGACGTTCTTCTCGCGGCAAACGAGAACCAGCCACGCGCAGAACGACAACCACGCGAGAAACAGCAAAGTTCCTGTCCATATCTTAGTCAGCATGGGGTCACCATCGGCGAATGTAAAATGTAAAGTGTAAAATGTAAAATGACATAGGCATTACGAAGTTGTTCTTCGCGCAGACTTGAGAATAGCTGTCAGCATAGCAAACAGTTCGCGGCAATCAGCATTTATGGAGTCATACTCTTCCCAAGAAAGATATTCAGTTCTTGTTAAAAGTTCCAACCAATAGCCAGTCTCATCGCATTCCTTCAATGCAATGGCCATTTTCGATATGAAGTCAGCCTTGCTCTGTGCAGAATTGGCTTCTCTTACATTAGCCCCGATAGAGGTGCCCGATCTTAAGACCTGCTTGGACATAACACATTCACGCTTCTTTTCCGTTAAGAGACGAAACATCCCCACTATCCGCACCGCGAACGACATGCTCTTTTCGGCAATGGAATTGTCTTTCCTCGTCATCTTGTAGTCACCCCCATTTTGCACTTTACATTTTACATTTTACACTCGAAAGACCTCCGTATCCGCACAGGGCGACACAGGCATCGTCGGCACGGCTACCGTCCTGGCCGACGCCAGCATCCCTGCCGCTGCGACGAGGATTGTCAACAAGTTTCTCATACTTCTCCTATGTCGTAGTATCGAATGCGGACGTTGGCGTAGCCGAGCTTCCAATGCTTGTTGCCCACGGTGGGAAGCGGGGAATGGGGAACGGGGAACGGCATATGGATAGTGGAGACGAGGTTGTTCATGCACGAAGTCTCTTCATCAACGAATATAGCATCTTGCTTATCCGGTCGATTGTGTCTGTCATGGTCGGCGAAAGCTGAATGTAACCAAATCTCGCAGCCAACTCCAATTGTGTCCGTACCTCGAAGACAGAGCTTCGTGCGATAGACAGAAATCGGATGTATTCCGCCTTGGAGTCTCGCCCGTTACCCTCCGCAATGTTTGACGGAATCGACACAACCGCCCGCCGCAGCTGATCGCAAAGCGCATAACGCTCTTCTGATGGAAACTGGCGCAGAAGCGCATAGACATCCTCGCAGAGCGCCATCGATAGGTTCCAGACTTCCAAATCATGGTAAGCTCTTGTCATTGCGACCTCCGTTTTCTTTCTTCACACCGATTTCAGCAAGCCGTTCCCCGTTCCCCCAATACCAAAATAGGCAAGAGCATCGTCCCCGCCAGCCGATTTCTTCGGGATCGGCTTGATTTACACCACGGGGTCGCTCTTCCTGAACATCCCCTTGGAAAGCTGCGAGAAGTCTGTATATGTCTTGCCCATCACGAGTTCCTATGCCATCCTGTCCAGTATTGGTGGGCGGTGAGGGATTCGGACCCCCGACCTAATGCGTGTAAAGCACTCGCTCTAACCAACTGAGCTAACCGCCCTTGAACTTCGTATAATTATATCAAAAAAAAACGCTTTTGTGGGAAAAAGATTCATGTGCAAACTCATTTTTCCAGAGCGCGGATGAAATCCCCCAATGTAGAAATGCCCGGGATGTCGGCAAGCGGCATGCGGGTCGAAAAAAGACGCTCCGATTCCATGACAAGTCTGAGGTGGTTTATACTGTCCCATTCGGCGAGATCGTCGCGGGACGTGTTTGCGTCGAGACGTTCGGGATCGACGCCGAAGATTCGCGCGGCGAGCGCGAAGAACGCCTCGCGGCGTCCCGCCGCGGGAATGTCCGCAGCGGGCGTCACGACTTCAACGCTCCGTAGGCACCCGCCGCGACCGTGCCGGCCAGAGAGAGCATCCCGAGCGCCAGCGTCAGCGGCGCCGGCTTCGGCATTTCAGGGTGCGGTTCGCCTTTCCGCTGAGGTTTCGGCACTTCGAGGAGAGCCATCCCGGCGTACTTTCCGATTATGTGCGCGCGGAACCTTTTCAATTGCGCAACGCCGCGCGGATCCTGGGTTATGCGCGCATCGATAAACTGCATGTCCGCGTCAACTTTGTGCGGAGCGCAGTAGAGCCTGTCGTTTGAAACGAGAGACGATGTTCCCGCCAGAACGAGAACGGCCGCAGCGACAGTCCTGCCGCGCACTCCAATCCATTTCAAATCCATCCGCACCAGGGCCGCAAGGCCGTATCCGGCCAATACGCAGAGACAGAACTCTGTAAGGTGGTGCCATTTCACCGGTGCGCGCAGATAGTCGCCGAACGGAAGCGCGTAGACGATGCGGTAGACGCTCTCGCAAAACCGTCCCATCGAGAAGATGCAGAAAACAGCGGCGGCGACGGCGAAGAATACCGTTTCGCGGCGGCCGTCCACGCGCCCAGTCCTGCGTCGGAAATCGAACGCGGCAAGAACGGCGAAGAGCGCCAGAAGGCATGTGATGCGTCCGACGTAAAGGGAATGCTGCCGGTAGTTTCCCGACGGCGCCCCGAGCGGACGTCCGAGGCGTCCGGCGTACGGGCGTATCCCGTTTCCGTTCTTCATACCGATAGCCAGCGTCATCGGGCAGCTTGTGTCGCCCTCGACGCCGGCGTTCCAGAATTCTTTGACCGCCTCGGGCGGCATGGACCAGTTGGTGGCGAATATCCACCGCTTTTCGGCATCGTTCGCCGCCGCGTCCGAAGCGACGGTCTGGCCCTCTTCGATCTGCTTGTCGCGTCCGGCCAGATCGTTCGTGAAAGCGCTCCTGAAACTCGCAGCGCCTATCGAAAGAAGAGAAGCGAGCGCAAGGAAAGCGCCCTTTGCGAATCCGGCGAGCATGCGCCCTCTCGCATCGCGCGCAGTGCCTGAGAAAACGGCAACGAACCGGAACACGAAATAGACGCCGGTGAACGCGGTGAAAAGAAGCCACATGTCCGGCTGTCTCATCGATCCCCATGCGAGACACGCGCCGAGAAGAATCCAATGGCGCGGTCTGCCCTTCTCGAGCGCACGGTCCGCAAGGCCGAAAGCGAACACGCCGTATGTCATCCACTGGAACCATCCGAGATGTCCGGCTGAAAAAAGCGTGAACCAATATCCGGAAAACGCCAGAAGGAGTCCGGCGCCGTACGCCGCGACGCGTGGAAGGCCCCTTCCGCGCAGAAAATAGGCCATACCCAGTGCGGACATGTAAGCGGCGAAAGCATACTGGAACTCCGTCCAGACGTACGGGCTGCCGATGAAGTTTATCGCCTCGGCCGGAGCGAACTTTCCGTTTTCAAGCCATCCGCGAAGCCATTCCAGGAACCAGCGGGACGGGTACGACACCGGACAGTCTGGCATGACAGGAGCCATTTGCGTGCTCCACGTTCCCCAAAACACGAACGCCGCGCACACGGCGTATACCGCCGTGAACGCAGCGAATGCAGACCATTTACGAGCGCGCCCTGACATGTTTCGACCGCCGGTCCCGCAAGAAAATGCCGATCGGGCCGCAGCGCCGACGCCGCGGCCTCGGAGCTACTTGATCGAACCGAGGGCGATAAGCGTGAACACCATCGTGAAAATCGCGACGGTCTCGACGATGCCGAGCGCGGCGAGATAGTTGGTGAAGCCGCTTCCGGTCTCCGCCTGGCTGTCGCAGGCAGCCGCTCCCGCGCGTCCCTGGAAAAGCGCGGAAAGGCCGATTCCGAGACCCGAGAAAATTCCGAGCAGAAGGCAGGGGAATCCGGCGCCGACGACATTCGTCTTACCGAGCATGATGAACATCAGAATCATTCCGTAGAGCGTCTGCGTAATGGGAGCGCCGACAAACGACAGAAGCAGGAACGGGGCGGGCTTGTTGGCGGCATAGCATTTTTTCCATGCGCCTACGGCCGCGGCGGCGGCGAAGCCGGTGCCGAACGCCGATCCTGCGGCGCTCAATCCCAAACAGGCTACGGCGCCTGCGACAATCATTGGATCCATGTTGACTCTCCTTTGCTGTTATTTGTTTTTTTCAAACGCTTTGAAAGGATACCCGCTCCAGCTTACGCCTTTGTGGTTCGAAAATTCGAGCGTGTTCAGACGGACGGCGTGGACGAGAACGGAAAGACCGGCCATCGCGAAATTGAGTCCGTGCCCGACAAGAAGTATCAGCACCGTCCCTGCCGAGAGAAGCGCGTTTTTCCACAGCGCGTTTTCCGGCGAAATCAGTCCGAAAGCCATGTTGTTGAAATTGACCGCCACCTGCACGCTGGCCAGTCCCACCGCGAACAGGCGGACGTAGGAAATGATGTCGCCCAGGGCGCTCATTATGTTCAAAGGCAGCATGCCCAGCTCGGCGCCTCTTGTTTTCAGTTCCCTGAAAGGAACGCTGAAAAGGAACACCATTGCGATGGAAACGGCGAATACGGGATAGAACCACGGCGGCATGGGGCCTTGGAATATGCCGACGATGCTGCACGTCGTCCAGTACATGCAAAAGAGCACGCCCGCCCATCCGATCTGTCCGAGGGCTGTGATGCTGTTGGCCATGGACAGAGCGTTCCACAAACGCGCGAGAATCAAATGCGACGCGCCTATGGTGAAACAGAGGAACATCATCGTGCGGTAGCTCGGATCGCCGAGCCATTTTACGGTCGGCCACGACGCGCAGCACGGAATGGCCGCGCCGAACCATGTGTTGGAGAGGAGCCCCCATGCGACAGTGGCCGAACTGAATACGGTCATAAGAACGAGCCAGGGTCTTGCGACGGGATTCTCGCGGAACTTTTTCCATCCCCACAACGTGAGTATGAACATGAGCGCGCCGTATCCGCCGTCGCCCACGAGCATCGCGAAGAACAGCGTGAAATAGCACATGAACGGCACGGAGACGTCGGATTCCCTGTACGCAGGAGAAACGCCTAGACCAGCGAAAAGCGATTTCATCGCCTTGAAGAAACGCGGAGGCTCGACAAGCGTCGGCGGACTCTCCCCGTCTTCCGGTTTTCTCAGGAAAACGCCAAGACCGCGCGCTTCGGCGTCTTTGCGGACCTTTTCTCCGGCCTTGGCCGGGACCCACCCGGAAAGCACTGCGATTTCCCCGTGCTCGCGCATGCTTTCGACGGCCGATTCAAATGCGATTTTGTCGGCGAGCCACGGATAGGCGGAGAGTATGGCTTTCTCGTCGCACGAGGCGATCTTTTCCTTCGATTTTTCGATTGAGGCTTCAAGCGCGGCAAGATCGTACTTGAGTGCCGAAAGACGTTTGCGCGGCAGCACGGCGGGAATGTCGGCGACCTTGTCAAGCTCGATGCCCATGTCAAGAAGCTTCTTCGCCAGAGCCGGATCGAAATCTCCGTACGGCGCATATTCCGCCACCTCCCGCCGGACGTCCTCGAGAGCGGCCGTATCGTCCTCGAGCCGCTTTTGCATATCAAGGACTTCGTGCACGCCGGCGACGGTGGAGGAATCCGGTTTCTTGCTTCCGCGGGCTTTCAAAATGGCACGGACGGCGGTTTCGGCCAAGGCGAGTTCGCCCTTGGCGTTCTTCACGGCGGAGCCTTCCGCCTGGCTGAATTCGATATGGACGACACCCATATCGCGCAGCGCCTCCACGGCAGCCTGCTTGTCTTTCGCCAGACAAAGCACGTCAAGATGTGTCATTTCGACGATCATTGCGCATCACCTCCGTCAGTTGTCGATTCCGGCGTACGCGACTTCGCTATCTTTCCGCGCGTGACTGCGGCCGTCTGCTCGTCTCCGATGGCGATCTTGATCAGGCGGATGGCCTCTTTGCACTCGGGGATTTTGACCTTTTCGAAAAGATTCACCCTCTGGGAAGTCAGCTGCAATTCCCGCGTCACGAGTCTGCGCTGTTCTTCGAAAACCTCCCTCTCCGCCTTGAGCGACAGAATGTCACGTATGGAAACCGCCGCGTCATCGATCCACGCCGGTGTATCCCAGGCGTCGATCTCGGCTGTTTGCGTCTCGATCGAATCGAACACGGGAATCGTCACTCCCGCTATGTTGGAAACGCCCGTCTTGACTGACTTGACTTCCACAAGATCTTCAAGCAAGCGGGGAGATGTGGCGAACAATCCGATCCAGGAGGACAGTTCGTCGCGGCGCTTGCGCTCTGCGGCGGCAACGGCTTCTGCTTTGGCGGCGATCTGCGCTATCTCGCCCTGAAGTTGCTGTTTCTTCAATTGCAACATCGGCAGAAAACGGCAAAATCGCTTCAGAGCGTCCGTTTGGGCCTTAAGTTCGGTCTTTGTCAATTTTATACGTGCCATCCAAACTATTATACGATTTTAACGAACAATTATCAAGTGAAAAATGCGCCCGGAGGGACTCGAACCCCCACGCCGAAGCAGTGGAACCTAAATCCACCGTGTCTGCCATTTCACCACGGGCGCCTGATGTCAAATATGCGACAGTTTGTCCTTGTGGGCGTAGAAAATCCGGGATCTGTTCCGGAGCGTCTGCGCGCCCGGGAAGTTTCCTTCCGTCGAAATTTTCTGGAATTCTTCCAGCAGTTTCTTTTGCTTGGAATCGAGATTGCGCGGCACTTCGAACACGATTCTCGCGTCGAGGTCGCCGGTCGTTCCTCCGCGTATGGAGGAAACGCCTTTGCCGCGAAGCCTGAAAATCTTGCCGTTGTCCGTGCCGGCGGGTATCTTGAGCTGCGCGGCGCCCTGGGGCGTCGGCACCTCGACCGTGCCGCCGAGCGCGGCGAGGACCGGCGAGACCGGAATGTCCACGCCGAGATTCAAGCCGTCGCGCACGAAAATATCGCTGTTCTTCACGCCGATAATGACGTAGAGATCTCCGTTGGGTCCGCCGCGAAGTCCGCCGCCGCCCTTTCCGGCCAGACGGAGCTTGGAGCCGTCGTCGATTCCGGCGGGAATCTTGAGCGATATCTTCTGGGGCATCGCAATATGGCCGGAGCCGGAACATTTCCGGCAGGGCTTTTCGATGACGGATCCGGCACCGCCGCAATGCGGACAGGTCTGTCTTATCTGGAAAGGACCGCCTCCCGCTATGACGACGCCGCGTCCGCCGCACGTACGGCATGTGACGCGCTTCGATCCGCTCTGCGCGCCGGAGCCTCCGCATTCCGGACATGACGCGGGGAGCGTGATTTCTATCGTCCGCTCGCTGCCGAAGATCGCCTCGTCGAAATCTACCATGAGACGGAATGTCATGTCGTCGCCGCGCTGCGGCGCGTTGAAATCCTGCCTCTGGCGGCCGAAGTGTCCGCCGCCGAAGAAGTCGCCGAAACCGCCGCCTCCGGAATGTCCGCCGAAGAGATCTCCGAACATCGAGAAGATGTCGTCCATGCTCATCCCGCCGCCGCCGAAACCGCCGAATCCGCCGCCGTTCACGGCGTCGTGGCCGAACTGGTCGTACTTCTGGCGCTTTTCGGGATCGCGGAGGACGTCGTACGCCTCGGCCGCCTCCTTGAATTTCTCCTCGGCCTGCTTGTCGCCCGGATTGCGGTCCGGGTGGTACTTCATCGCAAGCTTCCGGTAGGCCGACTTGATTTCGTCCGCCGTGGCCGACTTAGACACGCCGAGAACTTCATAGTAATCGCGCTTGCCTGCCATCTTACGACCCGCTTTCTCTCTTGCCGGCGCTTACGACGACCTGCGCGGCGCGCAGGACGCGTCCCTTTAGCATCCAGCCTTTCTTCACTTCGTTGGAAACGACCCCTTCTTCGACATCGTCGTTCGGGAGCTGCGCAACAGCGTCCATCTTGTCGGTGTCGAGAGGCTTGCCGACTGAATCGAACGGTTCCGCGCCGTGGCCCTTGAGCGCGGCGAGGAACGAATCCATCGTCATGCTTACGCCTTTGACGAACGGGTCTTCGGGATCCTTTGCCGAGGCAAGAGCGAGCGAGAGATTGTCGACCGCCGGGAGAATGTCTTTGAGGATTTCCGCTTCCGCGTAGCGGTATATGTCGTCGCGGTCGCGGGCTGTCCTTTTCTTGAAATTGTCGAAATCGGCCAAAAGCCTCGCGTAGAGATCCTTCCAGTCGGGCTCGGCGGATTTCTCCGGAGTTTCCCGATTCTCCGGCTTTTCAGGCTTTTCCGCATTCTCCCTGTTCTCCGCCGTCTCCGGCTTTTCCTGATTATCCTGAGATTCCGGAGCTTCCGGATTCTCCGGCTTTTCCGGAGCCTCCGGAGTTTTGCTTGTATTTTCAGTATCCAATCTTCTGTACCTTCCGGGCCTTGCGGCCGCACCGAAACGCATTGCTAGCGAACCTCGATCTGACCCGACTTGGCGAGCATCTTTGCCTCGACCGATTGTATTTCGGCAAATCCCTGCGAACTGTGGGGATTGAGTCCGTCGGACGCCTCCATGGAGCTGTCCGCCTCGTTGTAGATCGTGGCTTTGAGCCCTTTGAGCGATTCGAAATAAATGTTGCCTTTGTAGAGTCCCAGCGTGACTTCGGCGGTGGCCTTGTCCGCCCAGACCTGTATCGCGGCGCGTGCGGCGCGCGTGGCCGGATCGAACCATCTGCCGTCGTATATCTGGTCGGCGACGAATTTGGAAAGCTCCTGGAACAGCTTCGTCGAACGCCTGTCCATGATGCCTTCGTAGATGTACTTGAGACCCCAGGAGAGGACCTCCATGCCGGGCGCCTCGTAGACTCCGCGGCTCTTCGTGCCGATGATGCGGTTTTCGAGGGCGTGCTTCATCCCGATTCCGTTCCTGCCGCCGATCTTGTTCGCCTCGAGCATAACCTCGTACGGGGTCATCTTCTTTCCGTTGACGGAAACGCAGCGGCCCTTCTCGAATTTGAGGACGATTTTCTCGACCTTGTTCGGCGCCTTTTCAGGCCATACGCCCATCGTAGGCTTTACGATGCGCATGGAAGTCTCCATCGACTCGAGATCCTCGGCCTCGTGGGAAAGTCCGGCGAGGTTGGCGTCTGTTGAATATTTTTTCTTCGTGCCGGCGAAGGCGACGATGCCGCGCTTGGCGAGGAATTCCACCATCTGCGTGCGGCCCGGGAAACGCTTGAGAAGATCGGCGTCCCTCCACGGCGCGTAGACGCCGAATTCAGGGTCGAGGACATTGGTGTAGCGCTCGAAGCGCATCTGGTCGTTGCCGCGGCCGGTTGCTCCGTGGACGAGCGCGACGCATCCCGCCTTCTTCATCGCCGGGAGCAGTTTCTGGACTGTCACTGCGCGCGCGATGCCCGTGGAATTCCAGTATCCGCCGTCGTACATGGCCTGGCACTTGACTGTTTCGAAACAGATGTCCGCCATTTCCTTCGTCACGTCGACGATCGTCGTTTCGACGCCTGTCGGAGCCATCTTCTTTTTGATGTCGTCGATATTCTTTTCGTCGGGCTGCCCGACATTCGCGCTGAACGCCTTCACCTTCACGCCGGCATCCTTCAGCACGCAGCAGATCGTCTTGGAATCGAGTCCGCCGGATACGCATACGCCGACGGTCTTTCCTTTCAAATCTTCGATTTTCATCTTGTTCTCCTTGTTTGTTGCGAATTGAAATTATATCATAAAGGGATGGGGAAATCAAATCGTAATTAAAGGCGTCAGTCGGAGATCGGCGCTTTGTAGCCTTCGACAATGTCGTCGTTTCCGGTCGGCTCCACTTCGAGGACCTTCACGCCCGGACCGAGTTTCGACACGCCCGATATCACGACCCTCTCGCCTTCGGAAAGACCCTCCACTACGGGAGTCCATCCGGCGTAGGCCTCCTTGGTGACGACCGGACGCTGCTCTACGGTCGAATCGGCCCTGAGCACCCACACGCCCTGGCCTCCGCCGGGGAGGTCGAACACCGCCTGCTGCGGAATGGACGGATACGAAGGCGGATTCACGAAATCGGCCAGAAGCGTCACGTAGCTGTTCGGCACAAGAAAGCGCTCCGGATTGGGAAAGCTGAGACGCATCATGATGGATGCCGTCTCGAGGCTCATCTGGTTGTCGTCGAAATCCCACTTGCCCTCGCGGTCGTACTCGGATCCGTCGGGCAGGATGAGCCTGAGGCGCATATCGGGAGCCTCTCCCCTCTTCTGCGCCTGGCGCCACTGGACGTACGCGCGGTCCGTCAGAGGGAAACTGACGCGGATGGGGTCGATTTGGACGATCTTCGCGAGCGACCCCTTTGACGGGGCGACGTAATCGCCGACGTGCGCCGCCGACTTGCCGATCTGTCCCGATATCGGCGCGAGAACCGTGGTTTTCTTCAAGTCGTACTGGGCGACCACGAGGTTCGCCTTCGCCTGCATTACGGCCGCCTCGGCCTTCTCCGCCGACGCCTCGGCGTTGTCGCGTTCAAGCTGCGTGATGCCGCGCGAATCTGCCGACTGCATTCGCTCGTAGTAGCGCTTGGCCCGGCGGGATTCCGCCTCCGCCGCCTCGAGATCCGCCTGGCGCTGGTTGACGACCGCCTGGTAGCGTTCGTCGTCTATGACGTACAGGAGCTGTCCCGCCGAAACGATGTCGCCCTCCTTGAACTTTATCTCGCGTATGTAACCGTCGACCTGCGGCAGAAGATCGACCTCCTGCACGGCCTCGGCGTGCGCGACGAAGCGTTCCGGCAGATTGTAGACGCGCATTTCCGCGTTGGTGGCGGAAACCGTTGCAAGCGCGCCCGACATCGCCGCGAGCTTCGCCTTGTCGGCCGCGGCATGGTCGGTCTTGGGCCACATGTCGTTCAATATCCAGCCCGCCGCGACGCAAACGGCCGCGAGTACGAGGGTTGCCACGACCGCGCCGATTTTAGCGGCGAGCGATCCGTTTGAAGGCTTTTCCGGTGTTTCTTTGATGTCTTCCATGATCGGGAACTTCCTTTCAGTATTGTCCGCCTTTGCCGATGGACGCGTGGTAGCTCTGGAGAGACCTCACGTCGCCGAGTCCGCTCATCGCGGCTCCTATGCCCTCCACTGCGGCCTGCGCCGCGGCAAGGGTCGTAAGGTACGGTATTCTGTACTTGATCGCCGCCTGGCGTATGCGGCTGTCGTCGGCACGCGCATCGCGCCTTCCGCTCGGGGTGTTTACGATGATCGCGACCTCGCGGTTCTTGATCGCGTCGAGAACGTCGGGGCGTCCCTCGCCGATTTTCGCGACGACCGACCCCTTCACGCCGCGGCCGGCGAGAAAGCGTATCGTGCCCTCCGTGCCGACGACCTCGAATCCCAGCTGCGCGAAACGCTGCACCACCGACACCGCGTCGTCGTGCTTCTCGGAAAGCGACACCAGAATCTTCCCCGGAACGGTAGGCAGCGCAAGGCCCGCCGCCTCCTGGGACTTGAAATACGCAAGACCGTATGTGTCCGCAAGACCGAGCACTTCCCCCGTCGAGCGCATCTCGGGACCGAGAACGGGATCGACCTCGGGGAATTTCTCGAAAGGCATGACCGCCTCTTTCACGCCGAAATACGGGATGACGTGCCTCCTGTCGAGTCCGAGGGACTTGACCGTCTCGCCGAGCATCAGATGCGTTGCTATGCGAGCCATCTGCACGCCCGCCACCTTCGACACAAGCGGCACGGTGCGCGACGCCCTCGGGTTCGCTTCGATTACATACACCTTCCCGTCCTCGATCGCGAACTGCATGTTCATGAGGCCCACCACCTTCAGTTCGGACGCGATTCTTCTCGTGTATTCGAGAATTGTGGATTTGGCGTCCTCCGGAATCGTGACGGGAGGCAGGACGCATGCGGAATCGCCGGAATGGATGCCGGCGAGCTCGATGTGCTGCATGATCGCGGGGATGAAAACGTCCTTGCCGTCGGAGAGGGCGTCAGCCTCGCATTCCATCGCGTGGCAGAGGAACCTGTCGAGATACAGCGGCCTGTCGGGCGTGACCCCGACCGCTTTCGCGACGTACTCGCGCAGCATGATTTCGTCGTACACGACTTCCATGCCGCGTCCGCCTAGAACGAACGACGGGCGGATGATGAGAGGATAGCCCAGCTTCCCGGCGCACTCGATCGCGCCGTCGAGATCGCTCGCCATCATGGATTCCGGCATTGGAACGCCGAGCTTGTCCATGATGGAGTGGAAGAGATCGCGGTCTTCGGCGTCGTCGATGGAATCGACGGATGTGCCGAGAATCCTGCATCCGGCCTCTTCAAGCCCGCGCGCGATGTTGAGCGGGGTCTGTCCGCCGAACTGGACGATCACCCCGTCGGGCTTCTCGTTTTCGTAAATCTGCAGAACGTCCTCGACGGTCACCGGCTCGAAGTAGAGCTTGTCGGACGTGTCGTAGTCCGTGGATACGGTTTCGGGGTTGCAGTTGACGATTATCGTCTCGTAGCCCATCTCCTTCATGGCCATCGCCGCGTGGCAGCAGCAGTAGTCGAACTCGATACCCTGTCCGATTCTGTTAGGGCCGCCGCCGAGAATCATGACCTTGCGCTTCGACGACGTCTCGGGCACCTCGTTCGCGGCGCCGTTGTAGCTCGAGTAGTAGTATTCCTTGCCCTCCACGCCGGAAACGGGAACCTTGTGCCACGTTTCGACGCATCCGAGCGCCTTGCGCCTGTCGCGGACGTCCTTCTCCGGGACGCCGAGGAGCATCGAAAGATACTTGTCCGAAAAACCGTCCTTCTTCGCCCGGACGAGGAGCTCGTCCGGCGGGAGAGCCCCCTTGTGCCCGAGTATCTCCTCCTCCTCTTCGACAAGCTCGCGCATCTGCCGTACGAAATACGCCTTGACTCCGGTGCGTTCGAAAATCTGTTCGTCGGTGGCGCCTTTGCGGACCGCCTCGTACATCTGGAAATGACGCTCGGAGTTGGGAATGGACAGCATCTTGAGCAGCTCGTCCAGGGATTTCTCGTGGAAATCCTTTGCAAAGCCCAATCCGGATCTGCCGCGTTCGAGCGCGCGAATTGCCTTCTGGAATGTTTCCTTGTACGTCTTGCCGATCGACATCACCTCGCCGACGGCCTTCATCTGAGTCCCGAGCCTGTCCTCTACGCCGCGGAACTTTTCGAACGCCCAGCGCGCAAATTTGAGAACGATGTAATCGCCCGACGGAGTGTATTTCTCCAGCGTTCCGTCCCGCCAGTACGGAATCTCGTCCAGCGTCATTCCGGCGGCCAGTTTGGCGGAGACGAGAGCGATCGGAAAACCTGTAGCCTTGGATGCGAGCGCTGAAGAGCGGGACGTCCTGGGATTGATTTCAATGATGACTACGCGCCCCGTTTTAGGATCGTGCGCGAACTGGACGTTCGTCCCTCCTATGACGCCGATCGACTCGACAATCTTGAACGCGTCCCTCTGGAGTCTTTCCTGAAGTTCCTTTGAAATCGTGAGGAAAGGCGCCGCGCAGTAGCTGTCGCCCGTATGCACGCCGACCGCATCGATGTTTTCAATGAAGCAAACGGCGATCATCTGGTTCTTGGAGTCGCGGACGACTTCGACTTCGAGTTCCTCCCAGTTGAGTATCGATTCCTCGATGAGACACTGATGCGTCAGCGAAGCGTCGAGACCGCGCTGGCAGATCGTGCGAAGCTCCTCCTGGTTGTAGCAGAATCCTCCGCCGGCGCCGCCCATTGTGTAGGCGGGGCGCACGACGACGGGATATCCGATGTCCTTCTCGACGAGTTCCACGGCCGCTTCGACGGAGTGGACGATGCCGGAGCGCGGCGTTTCTATCCCAAGCGACTGCATCGTCGCCTTGAACACTTCACGGTCTTCGCCGCGTTCGATGGCATCGAGATTGACGCCGATCACCTTGACGCCGTACTTGTCGAGAACGCCCTTCTTCGCAAGCGACATGGAAAGATTGAGTCCCGTCTGTCCGCCGAGGTTGGGCAGTATGGCGTCGGGCCGCTCTTTCGCGATTATCTGCTCGAGACGCGCCTCGTTGAGCGGCTCGATGTAAGTCGCATCGGCCATCACGGGGTCGGTCATTATCGTTGCGGGGTTGGAATTGACGAGCACGACCTTGTATCCGCAGGATCTCAAGGCTTTGCAGGCCTGCGTGCCGGAATAGTCGAATTCGCACGCCTGGCCTATGACAATAGGGCCCGAACCTATGATAAGCACTTTGTCTACGTCGGAACGCTTCATATTTTATGAACCTTTCAATTTCGCATATTATATCAAAAAAAATGCGATTTGTGGAAAAAGTGGAGCGGATGCGCAAACCCTGTCAAAGCGTTACGCCATCCTTGAATATGGCGATGCCGTACGCTTTATTGCGCTCGTTCGACGCCAGTTCCGTCCCCGAGGCGACACGAAGCACTTTCGCGGCGAAATCTTCGACATCCGGGTTCGACATGGCGTTCCAGTCGATCCATCCGGGTTTCGAAGCGGCGAGTTTGTCGTTGGACGCGATCTTTATAGTGGGAACGACGCACCCGAAAGGCGTGCCGCGGCCTGTCGTGAACAAGATGAGATGCGCGCCGGCGGCCGCAAGGACGGTCGACGCGACAAGATCGTTGCCGGGGCCGGTCATGAGGGAAAGTCCGTGCGCCTTGACGCGTTCTCCGTAGAGAAGGACGTCTTCCACGGGCGAGGATCCGCCCTTCTGGACACAGCCGAGCGATTTATCCTCCAGCGTGGTTATGCCGCCCGCCTTGTTGCCAGGCGAGGGATTTTCGTAGCAGACCTGTCCGTGCGAAGCGTAGTAATCCTTGAATCCGTTTATCATCTTCACGCATTTGTCGAACACCTGCCGCGTCCGGCAGCGGTTCATCAGCAGCGTTTCCGCGCCGAACATTTCCGGCACCTCGGTCAATATCGCGGATCCGCCGCGCGCGCAAAGCCAGTCGGAGAAGCGCCCTACGAGAGGATTGGCCGTAAGTCCGCTGAAACCGTCCGACCCGCCGCATTTCAATCCTACGACAAGTTCGCCGGCATCGGCATCCGTGCGCTCGCCGACTCTGTCCCTTTCAAGTTCGGCGATCAGTTCGAGCCCCCGTTTGAATTCGTCTCCGGGATCCTGCGCTTTGAGAAACCTGAGGTTCAGGTTGATCTTGGAGCCGTCGCTGTCGTCTTTGGAAAGCCCCAGGCGCGCCTTGAAGCTTTCAAGCGTGTTGTTTTCGCATCCTAGCGACACGACCAGCACGCCGCCGGCGTTTGGATGCCGCACCAGATTCGCGAGCATTTCGCACGTGGTTTCATGGTCCGCGCCCATTTGCGAACAGCCGTACGGATGGGTAAGCGCGATTCCGCCGCAAGTCCTGGCGAGCGATTCCGCAAGGTTGTTGACGCATCCGACAAGCGGCACCACCCAAATGTCGTTTCTTATGCCTATGCGGCCGTCAGGACGTCTGTAGACCTTGATTCGCGGAGGGGTTTCACGTTCCAATTCGCGGAAAGAGGGATTGTAGGAGTATTCGACTGCTTCGCCGAGGTTGGTGGCGGTATTGTGCACGTGCACGTGCTCTCCGGCCGCGATATGCTTCGTAGCGTGGCCTATGGGCATGCCGTACTTTATGACGTCCGCGCCCTGCGGAATGTCGCGAATGGCGTATTTGTGTCCGTCTTCGCGGACTTCGACATTGTCTTTTGGGTTGATTATCATGATTGTAATATTATATCAAAAATTTCCGGGAAAAATTCTCTTTTCGCATTGCGGAGGCGCGTGTTCCCGGCCGGTTGGATTTCACGTGCCTTCCACTATGCCGGAGAGTGGGATGTCGTGCGGACCGGCGGGAATGTCGGACGCAATCTGGAACGGATATGCAACTCCGATTTTGACGGCGTCCGCCGGCGCGGACGCCAGCAAACGGTCGTACCAGCCGCCGCCGTAGCCAAGGCGTTTTCCGTCGCGTGTAAACGCAAGACCGGGAACAATCCACGCATGGACTTGCGGCGGCTCCACGATGTCGGCTTCGGACGGTTCGCGTATTCCCATGGGGCCCGTCCTCAGATTGGCGCCGTCAAGGCCCTTCAGCCTCGCGAGTTCGTAAGTCGAACCGTTCCAGCGGGGCGCGACAACCTCGACGCCCGCGCGAAGCACGTGCTCGATGTATGGATCGATGTTGATTTCGCCTGGCGACGCGAGATAGACGGCCAGCGGCGTACCGTCGCCAGCGGGAGAAATCTTCTCCCTGACGTCTTTGCGGGCTTTCAGTTTTTCGCAGACGGAGGCGTCGGCGACAGCTTTACTGTCGGGGGACAGCCCGTTTCTCAATTCCTTCATCTTGCTGCGAAGCGTTTCTTTCTCGCTCATCTTCCTCCGATTTCTCTTCGCTTGTTTTATGCTTTCAAGTTCCTTTCGAGAATCTCGATTTTCGCGAGCAGATCCCGTATGCGCGAATCCGCCTTGCCGCGTTCCATTGCACTCACAACGGCCTGATACGTTCCCAGCCTTTCGCCGAATGCCTGCTGGGAAAGCCCCAGCCTAATGCGGAGCGTCTTGACGCGCACGGCGAGAGGAATGCGCTCCCTGACATCCTGCACGACATCGGGATCGGGCTTCTTTTCGAGCTTCTTCGGCGGCTTAGTCGAAACTGTCCGGACGTCCTGCGGCAGGGTCGCGCGTCCCGCGTGACCGGTTTCCCCGGCATCGTCCAGCGCGATGCCGAACACGTCGCCGAGATCGGCGTTGTCCAGTTCGTTCGCCGCACCGTCCGTAAGCGTATCGACGACCTCCGTCGAGACTATCGAATCCGGATTGATTCCGCGCAGCGTAAAGAAGAGTTCGGGATTGCTGTCGAGCCGCGCGCCGATTCCGTAGAGAACTGCCGCGACGTGCTTGCAGCAGGAGGCGCCGTCGGGACACGAACAGTCGAAATGTATCTCGCGCGGCTTCGGGAAGAGTCCTGTCTCGGGATTGCAGAAATCCTCGAGCATCTCCTTGGGGAGTTTCCCCTGCGCAAGCGCCATAAGAGACGATATCTTCCCGGACGAGCGTTTCACAAGCGCATCCCACGGATCCTTTTTCATCTTGTCTATGCGGATGACGACTTCATACGGACTCCGTCCGCTTCCGATCACGAGGGCGCCGACCGCGCCTTCTTGAATCTTGAGATCGATCACCGAGCCGCTGCGCACATAGGATCGGCCGCGTTCCAGGCGGTAGGCGAAATCGCGGTACGCCTCGATGTTGTCGCACCACGCCTTGCCCCAGAAGGTCTTCGCGATTGTGCGTCCCTCAAGCTCGACTGGCGAGAGGTCGGCGCCCTTCTTCCGCAGGCGCGCAATCGTCTTCGCGGCCTTCTGCTGCCGTTCCCACACCGTGGGCTGCGGCTTGAACCCCCAAAATCCGTATCTGCTCATTGTTTACTCTTTCGATGAATTGACGATTGTGAACCTGAAGTCCGATCCAAGTATCAAATGGTCGAGAAGCGAGACGCCGAGCATCTTGCCAGTCTCGCGCAGTTTTTTGGTCGTGGCAATGTCCGCCACGCTCGGCGTCAGGTCGCCCGATGGATGGTTGTGCGCAACGACGATGGAACGTGCACCCGCCTTGAGCGCTTCGCCGAACACCTCGCGGGGATCGACAGCAGTTGTACCATTTTCATGTCCGAGCGAAACGAGTACAGGCACCGAGAGCGCACAGCCGGCATCGTCAAGGGGCAGCACGAAGAAGCCTTCCATCCTGCCAGTGATCGGAACCGCCGCGTGAAAAAGTCGCGCCGCATCCTCCGCCGTCGCGACCTGCTCGCCTACGCATCGCGCAAGGGCGTCCGCCGCCGCCACCTGCGCGGCCAGCGATTCTGGCATCTGCCACATTCCCACATTGCCCCCGCACGAAATCGTCCGGTCAAAACACGCCACCTCCGACAAATCCCACCAATATTCGTATCCCTCGTCCCACTGGCAGGGCGGGCGCGCCGCATTGTCCCCCTCCAACCGCAAATCATTTCGCCCGCGAGCCTCGTAATCGCAAGCCCCGACGATCTTCCCCGGCCAGTCCTTCACGTCGCCCCATGCGGGAATTCGCTCAAACTCCTCCTCCGGCAGCGCATGCGCCGCCCACTGCAAGAAATTACCGTACTCCTCCTTGCAAAACGACTTCGAGCAACTGACCGCACACCTCCCCTTTGCGGGCTTGGGGCACGCGCTGCGGTTCTCGACGCGCTTGATTCCAAGCATGATGAGAACGGCATAAGGCCCGGTGCATGTAAAGGCGGAGGGGATCATTTTGCAGTTGTCACATGGCGTTGTCATTAAACGACAGCTTCAGCATATTGGCCGCCCCCGCATGAAGAAGTGACCGTATCGTAACTGCGGCAAAACTAGCGGTTTGACCTTTGGTGAGGGCTATCGGTTGTTTTCGCGGGATTTTGAGCTCGTCAAGCACAGCGTCAAGCATATCATCGATTGTCCATTTCGTGAGCGCCTCGCCTGGAATAGGGACCCCAAACCCCGTGTGCATAAAGCAATTGCCGACTGGCACGAATCCGCCTGTAATCACACCATCCAGCAAAAGGGGGAACTTGCTCATATTCCGCTCGAGGAGGAAGAACTTCTCATCTGTCAGCATGTCGCGGCATTTCATTCCGCATCCAGGCACCAGTTCATCAATCCTCGCCCACGAGTAGCGCAAGCGGCTCAGCCTCTTCATCGAGGCGTCGTAATCGGGATTCTTGCCGGGTTTGGTCTCCCTGATCGCCCGGTCAACAGGAACAAAGCCGCAGGAATCGTCGTACATGCAGGCGAAGTCAGCAATGGCGAAACCCTCGTTTTCGGAGAATGCAGCCCGTCTCCGCCAGTCAAGTCCGATACGCGCGGCGGCGGCGGCATATTGACCCCGAGGCACAATCGGCTGCACGCAGTCCGTCATGAACTTGTCGAGCTGGCGACGCGCATTGCGGTATTCCTGTACCTTCGCCTCGCGCTTGGCCTTGCTCTTGCACCATGAGAAATCCGTCGTGCCCGAAGCATCGGAGCGAGCCTCCTCGCTCTGCAGGAAGTCAAGACGGGCGATGGCCGCATTGGCCGCCCGGCGAAACTTGTTAGTCTTGAACGGCCCGATGCCACGCTCATGACATTCGAGCATATACTGCCATGCTTCAAGGCAGTCGGCGTTCTCGGCAAGCTCCCTGATGATCCGCGCCCCCTCGGCGATCTGCTTTGAAGACGCCGCTTCGCCGTCTATCAGACGGCGCGCGTACTCGAGTTGCTCCTTGGTTTTTGCGTCTTGCATAGATTTTTCCTTTTCAATTTACAAAGATCTTGTACACGCCGCCCACTGCAAAAAATTGCCGTGCTCCTCCTTGCAGAACGACTTCGAGCAACTGACTGCGCACCTCCCATTCGCGGGCACTGGCATCGCGCTGCGGTTCTCCACGCGCTTGATTCCAAGCATGATGAGAACCGCATACGGCCCAGTGCATGTAAAAGCGGAGGTTATCATTTCAAGATGCACTCCTTTAGATCGTATTGAATCGTATGCGACTCACCGCCTATCTCAACACACCAGCCGTCAACGGCTCCCTCTCTTAAATCGTACGTGTCGATCTTCTCGGATATCTGCTTCTCGATCCATGCAATGGCTGCGCTTCTGCTCTTAAACGCCTCCACATCTATTGTATCTGGCTCCATATCCACGGCCTCGCGAATTGTCACCACATATATTGGTTTCATCTTGCCTCCTTTGTGCATGCATCCATATTGTTTACTCATCACATTGATGCCGGACAGGGGACAGACGCAGGTTATGCAATATTTTAGTTGCAGACAACACCTGTTCAAAGCGAGACTCGAAACCATACGCCTTTAAAACAGTACGTTCAAAGTTCAATCGTTCTTCGTTTCGACATTCTTCTTCAAAACGCAGTACCGGCCTTGCCAGCAATTTTGAAAACGCTTTTTTAATTGCCCTCGATTGATTCTTAGCTAGTAAGAGCGGATTTAGCATCTGAAGACCATCTTTAAGCTTTGTAGCGCTCAAATCAAGCACTCCCTCGCCGCGGCCGAATCCTAATGCCTCAAGGAAGAAGCATCCAACGAATGAACAAAGCAATGCGTGGCATAGCTCAACATCGACTGCCTCGCATTTCTTCGTCAACCGTATTAATCTTTGGTTCACAAATGCAGGTTCCAGCATCCGCATGAAGAATAGCCGTTCACCAGGATTCATCGAAACGGCTATGTCGGCCCTTGTCGCAGAATTCATTTCATACCAATGCCGCCCTGCGCGCACCAATACCTCGGGAAGTGGATGTCCCTTGCCGTTGACATCTCGTCCAAACCGATCTATCCATGCAAGGGCACCAACACAGTTGTCTCTCCGCAATTCTTCTATGGTCTTTCCACAACAAAACGCTACACCATCTGCGTTGGCAATCAAGTTTTTAACTTCAGATGCGGTCTTGATTACAGGGGACAGGAATTGCTTCTCTATAGTTGCTGCTGCGGCCGATGTAGGATAGAACATCTTATCCCAACCCCTTCTCTCTCCTCTTGCAATCTGAAAGAAGTCTGACGCAGGCACAAGCTTTGCTCGGATTTCGGCAAGCCAATCAAGCGGAGCGAAACAGGTCGTCCACGCCAAGCCAAGCTCGTCAAGCATGCGGATACTCTCTGTAGATTGCCTCCTAATTGAGAATCCGTCAGAAGCATTACCCCTTGCAATAATCGCAGAAGAAATTTCTCCGAGATATTTATCCGTCCATTCGGCAATCGGCTTCTCGGTTAATGCAAACGACACTGACTCATCCAGTCGCCCCTGTTTTGAATTATCATCCTCATCCCGTCTACGGAGCACGACAAGATTTGTCACTACTTTGGCATTTCCGAACCAACGCCCGTTCATGCTCGCGATGACGCACTCGAAACGAAAGCGACAAGCGAGCTCACGCCTGAATGCCCGTGCCCAGCCGGCACCAAGCCAAGCGTTCGGCAGCACTAATCCCAGCCTTCCACTGGGACCCAGAAGATCAGATAGATGCAGAACTATAGGCACAAGAAAGTCTGCTTTTGCATCTTTAGCGAGAGAAAGCGCCGACGTTACCATATTAGTGTCATCAACATAGTTGTCTTTCCAATGCTCAAACCTGATAAAAGGAGGATTGACCACAATGGCCGAGAACGTTGGAAGCGTCTCCTTAACAAGAGCACCGGTACGCGGGCTAACGAACGAAATCTCTTCTCCAACCTTCAGGGTCAAGGCGTCCTTTCGAAATATGCGAATTACTTCATCAAGATTATTGCCCGACGAAAGTGCAAGGGTGGCAAACTGCAACGGTGCGCTAAATCTGTCGCTTGCCCATGTATTTCGATAGCACTTCTCTTCTGAAACACCAAGACGACGGCGCTCATCCATAATGGCTCTTGCAAGCGTCCCGGTACCACAACACGGGTCAAGCACGTCATCATTCTCGGCATCGTCAATAACAAGCCTAGCAAGCAAGTCCGCAAGTTGTTTGGGCGTCGGGAACTGACCCAAAGCCTTCATCCTAAACCTACTCTGGAGCTGCTGAACTATACAATGCAATTCTGCCTGTGGAAGCGATGCAATTCGAACGACGGAAAGCAACTTGTTAAAAGCCGCTAACTCCCTCCAGGCGGCATCTGGCACAGTCTGTAAGTCTGCCCGCGAATGCAGCATAAGAGCAAAATCATGTTTCGCGGAAAGACTGTCACAAAATTTATCGAATGAAGATGGAGTAGTTAAATCATCGAAGTCATCAACCTTCCAGGCATCATGCTCAAAAGTTTTCATGTAATGGACAAACAATATCCTTAGCGCCCAATGATAGGCGGTTTCGGATGCCTTGACAGACACTGCTGCCTCATCAACCGAAGCATTTATGTCTGGGTGCTCATCTCTCACCGACATCCACCACGCATCAAGACTCGCTCTAAACCGGCCATTACCCACATATTGCTTTCGCAGCGATTTTTCAATGTGAGGCTGGGATGCATTTAATACTGCGCTGACAAGGCCATCAAGCTGATCGGTAGTTCTCGCATCTGAGAGAAATGCCCCTTTCGACATCAATTCTTCTACCTTCAAAATAATTGACCGTAACGTAGACTTCCAAACCTTAGTCATTCTTTGGAGGGTATCGCGTGACGTAATCTCCGGGTTAGTCCACCTGCATCCCTCCTGCCACACTCCGCCAGAATCAAGTACATGTAGAACAGCGACCCGGCCATTCCATACAACAAATGACTTGGTATTCATTCGCCGAGCTTTCTCTTTGGCGTTCTCAAGGAGTTTAGTGTCAGCAATGTCAGTCTCTGGAGTCTTAAGTTCCCATCCCTGTATGATCAAGCGCTCGCTTGCATCTCCGAATAGCAGGACATCAGGAAAAAGCGTTGAAGATCCTTCTTTGGCCGTGCCAAACTCTCCTCCTGCGCTCTTGACGCAATAGTTGACAGACTTATCTGAAACTATCCGATTAATTTCCGATATGATCTGAATGCCCCACGCCCGCTCGTTGAATATTGGCTTCTCTCCGTTTTTCATGAGACCTCCCTGTGCATTAAAATACCATTAAGTCGTGACATTGCAACACCCATGTAGTCAATCGCCCCTTCTTTGAAGAGTGCGACGTCTTCATTTTTCTCAATCCCAACAAAATGTCTGCCTTCCATTGCGGCTGCCAACAGAAAGCTTCCGCTCCCAAATGCGTTGTCGAGAACTATTTCTCCGGGGTTTGAAAATGTCTTAACAAGATAGCGGCCCAGTTCTACAGGCTTTTGTGTCGGATGCCAAACGGCACCTTCGCTCTCAGCGGTCTTAAAATAAACTACATCGGTTGGATATCGTTTGCCATCACTTTGTACATGTACAGGGCGAAAGTCCCCATACGATCCTGACAACTGATTTTTTCGAACACCCTTGTCGTATGGCACACCCTCGCCCATAACGGGATTATATGTACAACGACGTCCGTAGAAGACGCATACATCTTCGTGCTTGCGCAACGGCTGAACTTTAGCGTTGAGAAAATTTGTAGGCTTAGACTTAACCCACACAATCTTATATTTGAACCAATCAGGGTTGCTCAACACGAGTTTTGCAGTAAATAAACCTTGGGAAGTTAGCACAACTGAACCATTAGGTTTGAGAACACGCATATATTCGTTCCATAGCGAATCCAGAGGTATTACTGAATCCCACTTGTTTTGCGTAGTCCCATACGGCAAGTCACAAAGTATCATATCAATAGAGGCTGCAGGGAACATTGGAAGAATTTTTAGACAATCACCCTGAAAGATTCTATCCTTTATTTCCTCCATTGACATCGCTGAAACCGGGATCTCCCTTACAGGGACAACCTCTGTCGCTAACGAATTAATATAATTTTGTTCTTCATCACCATTCAGCAGCTCCATAGATGAAAATAAATTAAATTTCATCTGCACCGCCGCTTCGCAGACGCGGAGGCGGTTGCGCGGGACTTTGGAGAGATCGGAGGGAAGGTAATGCTCGAGCGGCGCGAATTCGCCGTCGGCCTTGAACTGCTCGATGGCCTTCTTCACCTTCGCCGAGCGTCCACCGAAGTCCGCCGCGCGCGCAATTACGAACGGGTCGTCGAGGCGAGTGCCGTATTCAAGGTATTTTGTCTTGAAAACGTAGTAGCTGGAGCCATGCGGCGCGGTCGGAGTCCGCGCCCTACCATTCTTTGCGCTCTTTGCGTTCTTTGCGGCTAAAACACCTGAAGGATAACCATATTCGCTGATCAGCTCCTCACGGGTCTTGATTCCAATGAATTCCGCCTCAAACGCATGCCGCGTGCCCTTTACATCCGCGTAGAGCCAAAGCTCCTTGATGGACGCGAACGACTTTTCATCAAACTCATCCCCGTCCTTCACTGGGTAGTTGTAGATGCCGTGTCGCTTGATCCAGGCGAGCTGCTTTGCCTTGTATGTGCCGACAAGGACGGCGGACGGCGTGCGCGGTGCGCCCGCCCTACCAGTCTCCTCGACCTGAGCGTTCTTCGGCGCAACTTTATGCGGTTTTCTCTTCAAAAGTTTCTGTGCCATCAATTTCTCCAAAATTATGAATATATTATATCAAACCTACGGTCATTTCTCCACAGCGGAAACATCGAGTTCCACGAGGTCCATCAATTCCGCGTCGGACATCTCCGTGACGAGTTTCTCGCCGCCGTCTGCGAAGAGCGAATCGGCAAGGGACTGCTTCTCCTTGATCATCTCGTCTATCTTCTCCTCGAGCGTTCCGTACGTCACGAACTTGTGGATAAGCACGTTGCGCTTCTGACCTATGCGGTATGCGCGGTCGCTCGCCTGGTTCTCCACGGCCGGATTCCACCACCGGTCGAAATGCACGACGTGGTTCGCCGCCGTGAGGTTGAGCCCCGTCCCCGCAGCCTTCACGGAGAGAACGAAGAACGGAGGCCCCTCCGGATCCTGAAACGCCTTGACGAGCGCACCGCGTTTCGAGACGGGCGTGCCGCCGTGGAGGACCAGCCCTTCGCGGCCGAACACGCCTTCGAGATATTCCGCAAGCGGACCTGTCATTTCACGGTACTGCGTGAATACGAGCATCTTCTCCTGACGCGCGGACACTTCCGCCGCGCGTTCGCCCAGAACGACGAACTTTCCGGAATCCTCCGGCTTGTACGCCTCCGTGCCGAGATAGAGCGACGGATGGTCGCATATCTGCTTGAAGCGGAGCATGTACGCGAGAACCAGCCCCTTGCGCTTCATCGTCGAACCATCGCCCTTCACATCCTCCAGAGCCTGGCGCAGCTCCTCAACCGTGCGCTCGTAGAGAAGCGCCTGTTTCTGCGAAAGCGAGGTCGAGACGTCGATCTCGGTCTTGTCGGGAAGGTCTGCGATGATGGTCTTGTCCGTCTTGAGGCGACGGAGAATGAACGGACGCGTCAGGCGGCGCACCACCGAGAAATCGCCGGACTTTGCGGTCGCGGACTGGAACGACTTGAGCGAGCCCAGAAGGCCGGGATTGATGAAGTCGAAAATGCTCCAGAGGTCGCTCATCCTGTTCTCGACCGGCGTTCCGGTAAGCGCCAGGCGGCGCGGCGAAACGACCGACCGGAGAGCCTTGCTCTGTCCCGAACCGGGATTTTTTATCGCCTGCGCCTCGTCCGCGATGACGGCGGCGAACGGAAGCTTGCGCAGTTGCTTCGACCGCGTGAACTGCCCGTATGTCGTCAGCACGAGATCAAACGGCTTGACATATTTCTCGACATCCACTCCATCTGCTTCACGCCGCTCCTTTTGCCTCACGCAAAGTCCGCCAAGTTCGCGAAGTGATTTTTCATCCTGAAACTTTGCGGACTTTGCGAACTTCGCGTGAGACATTACTTCGCGGTATTCGGCATCCGACGGATGCAACACCCCGACCTTTAGGTCTGGCGTGAACCGGGCCGCCTCCGCCTTCCAGTTCGCGAGAAGCGACGCGGGCATCACAACCAGCACCGGCAGAGGCGTAATCGCTCCCCGCTGCTTCCAGGTGTCGATGAGCGTCAGTACCTGAAGCGTCTTGCCAAGGCCCATGTCGTCCGCCAGACATGCGCCAAGCCCCGCCTCCATCGTCCGCAGCAGATACTCCACGCCGTTTTTCTGGTACGGACGCAGCACCGCGTCCAGTCCGTTTGGCAGGGCGGTAGCGCCGCGACCGCCGCCGTCCATCATCCCCCGCAGCAGTTCCTTCAGATCGCCCGTCGCATGCACCTCGCACGTGTCGTCATCCCCGCCAGCAGGCGCGAGCGAATCGGCGTCGCCGCCCGCGAGCATACGGAGAGCCTGCGCCATGGTAAGCCCGTCTCGCATCAGGCGTTTCGCATCCTTCCATTTCGCCAGAAGCGCTTCGATCTTTTCGTGGTCAACCTCGACCCATTCTCCGCGAATTCGGACGAGACCGTCGCGCGCATTCGCCAGAATCGCCAGGTCGTCTTCGCTCAGCGGTTCGCCGTTGATCGTGACGCCAACGCTGAAGTCGCAGAGTGCGTACGCGTTGAGCGATCCGCCCTTCGACTGCCCGACGGATACGGACACCTTTGCCTTCGGCGGCGTTTTTGCCCAGATGCGCCCCGTGCGCACGAGGAGTCCCGCCTCTTCGTACTTCGTTATGCCTTTCAGGAACGAATACGCCTCTCCGACGGACAGCGCGCACGGCTGGAATATCCGCCGCGATTCAAGAAGCGAAAGGAGGAACTTGTCGTCCTTCGCCGCCGCTTCGAGCGGCGCGAGAATCTTTCCGAGCGCGGCGGGCTTCGACGCATACGCTTTCAGCGCCGCGGAAAGCGGCAGATGCTTTGCGCGCCCATCGGCGTCCGCGCGGCTCACGAACGTGGCAAGAAACGCGAACGGACGCACACCGCTCTTGTCGCCCTTGTTCTCCGCAAGGTGCAGACTCACCTTGCCCACGTCGCGCCAGCCCGGACCAAGCGATGCGGCTGCGGCGAAGAGATCGCCGCCGCAGTTCACCGCAAGAGCGGAAACGTGTGCCTCTATCCGCGCGAATAAACCGGCAAGGACGTCCGCCGTCCAGTATTCCCCTCCGGTCATCGGCGGGACGGAAGCGAGAATCGCCATTGTCTGGAGCGCGTCCGGCCTGCATGATTCAAGAGCCGCGCCCTGCGGCATAGCGCCGTCCGCCGACGCGGCTACGAGCCTTCGCACATGATCGCCGACAAGACGCCGCAACCATTGAACCTGCGGCTCGTCCCGGGACGGATTTTTCGAATCGAGAAGACCAATGGATAAAACCGCATTCGCGTCCGCCTTTCCGTCGAACGCGAGCATTCCGTCGGGTCTCAGAACTATTTCCACTGCAAATCACCAAAGACGGCTTTTCGCACTGGTCCTGATCCTCTCATACATAGTACGCCAGTCTCAGGACAGAGAGGCGACGCATTCTATTTCGACTTTCACATCCTTCGGGAGCCTGGCGACCTCGACGCAGCTGCGGGCCGGTTTCGTATCGCCGAACATTTCGGCGTAAACGGCGTTGAGCGCGGCGAAATCGTTCATGTCCTTTATGAATACCGTGGTCTTCACCACATTGGCCAGGGACGTTCCGGCGGCCTCGAGAACGTTTTTCAGGTTGGATATCGCCTGGCGCGTCTGATCTTCTATAGTCGCGGCTTCGATCGTGTTCGTCGCGGGGTTGATCGGGATCTGTCCCGAACACCACACGAATCCGCCGGCCTTCAACGCCTGGCTGTAGGGTCCCAGCGCCTTCGGCGCCTTGTCCGTCGCTATCGTCTCTATCATCTTTTGTCTCCTTTTACAATTTGAACCGTTCGCTCCATGTCACAGTTCCTCGATCAGGAACCTGAGAGAGTATTCGCCCGCGCCGAGCATGTCGTCGTCGTGGGGTCTCGAACGCCAGCTGTCGTCACCGCCTACGCCCATCTGCGCCGCATCGATGTTTACCGTGATTTCGCCTTCGTCCTCGAGATCGAACTGGTGCTTGGCGGTCTCCAGCGAAAGTTGCGAATACGGCCAGGCGTTGAAACCGAAAGGCGCGTCGAGCGCAGAGATGCGCACACGCGAGCCTTCGCCGTCGGAGAATTCGACCCACCTGCATCCAGTGCGGTATCCCTGTTCGCCGGGTTCGCTGTAGTTGTCGGGATTCAGGCGGTCGGCCGGATATTCGATCGTTCCCGACTTGCCGGCAATGCCTTTCACGAGGCCCGCCTCCGCCGAGTAGACGCCCAAAAGCGCCCCTGTCGCCCTGTCGGAATAATTTTCCCACGGCCCCATTCCGTACCACTTGACGTGCGAAAAACCGCGCGGCAGCGTGAAGGAAACGCCTGCACGCGGAAGCGGCGGCAGGTCGCCCGCGGGAACGGACAGCGTCCACTCGACGAGCTTGCGCTTCGGATTAGACGCGTCCGCCTTCACCTTGAGCGACGTCCTGACGCCGTCGGGCATTGTCTGGAACATGGTGGCGTCTTTCCATATCCCGCAAATCTTCGGCATCTTCCAGCCGCGGTCGTTGTCTGTAGGGGCGCGCCAGAGATTCGCGCGGATTCCGAGCGCGCCGGACGGAAGATCGAGAAACTCTCCTGCAGCGGACTTGGGCGAGAACGGCTTGACGAACTGGTCGTGGGCGATTTCGCGTCCGTTCTTCATGAATCTGAACGTGACGGCGTCGCCGACGTCGCGCGCGCCGGTCTTTACGGTTTTGACGGAATCGGGGCCGATCCCGGAAAGGTCGAGAACGCCCGCCGCGATCTTGCGTCCGTCGCATTCGATCGTCCAAAGGCCGGTCACGCCGTCCAGAGACAGGAACCGCCAGGCGTTGTAGACGGTCGCCTCCCCCTTCTCCCAGTCGTACGCATCGACATGGATGGGCTGGTAGGCGTGTTTGACCTCCCACGCGCCGGGATGCGGTTCGCGCAATGCGTCTACCACGCCGTTGCAGTTGAAGTTGTCGCTATTGGGCCTGTCGCCGAAGTCTCCGCCGTACGCGAGCCACTTGCCGCGCGAATCGGTCTTCCAGAGCGCCTGGTCGACGAAATCCCAGATGAATCCGCCCTGCATGGACGGATACTTCCTGACGAGATCCCAGTAGTCCTGGATGTCGCCGTTGGAATTGCCCATGGCATGCGTGTATTCGCAGAGGATCAAAGGTTTCTTCGGATTTTTCTTGACATATTCCTCGACTTTCCACGGACGCATGTACATCGGACAGAATATGTCGGTGTTGTCGCCGTCCCTGGCCTGTTCGTACTGGATCGGCCGCGTGGCATCAAGCTCCCTCATCGCCTTGTACTCGGCGGCGAAATTCGGTCCGTCGCCGGCCTCGTTGCCCATCGACCATACGACGATCGAAGGATGGTTGCGGAACGTCTTGACCATGTTCACTCCGCGCTCTACGTGAGTCTGGAGGAATGCAGGCTTCTTTGCGTACGTGCCTTCGCCGTATCCGGCTCCGTGCGTCTCGATATTCGCTTCGCAGACAACGTAGATGCCCTCGCGGTCGCACAGTTCGTACCATGCCGGATCGTCTGGGTAATGGCACGTCCTTACAGCGTTGATGTTGAGTTCATGGAAAAGCGCCATATCCTTTTCCATTCCCTCGAGCGTCACCGTATATCCGGTCTCGGGCTCCATTTCGTGCCGGTCGGTCCCCATGAAGAGCGCGCGTTTGCCGTTGATGTAGAGGACGCTGTCCTTGATCTCGACCTGTCGGAACCCGACCGCCACGGCGCGCCAGTCGCCGCCGGGCAATTGAATCGCCTCGTAGTACAGGAACGGCGTTTCGCACGACCAAAGCCTGGGCTTTTCGTAGAGCTTGTCGAAAACAGTCTTGCCGTTCTCGTCGCGCACGACAAGCGCCCCCACGCCGAAATCCGCCGAGAGCGACGTCTCGACGACAAGGTCTTTCGGCGATTCAGGCTTTTCGGCCACCAGCCACACGTCGCGGAAAATGCCGGAAAGCCGCCAGAAATCCTGATCCTCGAGGAATGTTCCGTCGCAGTGTTTCAGAACTTCCACCTCGATCGTATTGCCGACACCGATCCTGATCTTGGAGTTCCAGCTTCCGCCGCCGCCGAATTCTATGTAGGGAGTGATGTCGAATTCGGCCGGAAGGCGGCTGTCTTCCGAATAACCCACCTCTTTGCCGTTCACACGGACGTACATCGCGGACGAAACGCCTCCGAAATGGACGACGACGCGGCGGCCTTTCCAGTCGGACGGAACGAAGAAATTCCGCGTATACAGTCCTACGGGATTACGGAACCAGTGGCTTGTGTAGTCCGCCGGAGGCTCCGTCATCGGATTGCCGGTGCCGTCGTTGCGGATCGGAAACGTGGAATTTGTGTAGAGAGCGGGATCATAGTCGCCCTGCAGCTGCCAGCAGCCCGGCACTTCGATTCTGTCTTCCTTTTCCCAGTGCGGAGCGTCGACCGTATGCTTCCATTTGAAATTCCATGTGCCGTTGAGCGACTTAAGCCACTTCGACTCCGTGCGGGGCAGGTCGCCGCGCGCAATCGAGAGCGCCTTCGTCGCGCTCTCGCACGGGACGGCTATCGCGCGCGCCGGAAGCCTGTTTATGGAATTGACCTCGGGGGTTGTCCACGGAGGAGTTTCCGCCGCGAAACCCGAGACGGAGATGACGCCTGCGCACAGCGCTGCCGATATGCGGAAGAAAATTTCACAAGTATTGTTTTTCATACGTTGAATTATACAAAATTCCCCGCCGGCTTGTCAAGATTAGAATGGGAGAGCACCCCTGTAGCACCGCTTCGCGGATGCCCTGGCAGGGGTGCTTTCCCAGTTGCCTGTTGCCGGTTCAAGGAAGGATGTTTATCGATGTTTCGGCTGTGCGGCCGTTGGCGTCGGAGCATGATACAGTGTGATTTCCCGCCTCCGGTTCAATGAAAAACGACTCGGCCCCTCGCGTCTTTCCGGCGTATTTTCCGTCGACGAACCACCAAAGATCCATATCTTCAGGATTGCCGGATGGTTTAAACCGGATTTTCTGATCCAGAGAAGCGTCGACGAGACGGAACACTGCGCCGTTGCGCGGTTTGGCGATTGCAAGCGGCAGTCCTTTCGTTTTTTCCCCGTCCCTGCACGCCTCGCATATTCCGCGCGCGGATCTTCCCCCGATGGAAACGCCCTTCCGCATCGTCTTGCACCAGGGTCCGGCCGCGAGGCCGGTCTTTTCGCATACGTCGCAATCGGCAAGGCCGCAGGGCCTTTCGAACCACGGACCGCGATTCCCCGGATAAAGGCTTCTGGCGATATTCCACGCGACGGGCGCCGCCGCCTTCAGTCCTACGACAGACGTGTCGCCGAAACCGCCCTGGACGTGTCCGCACCATACGGCCACCGTCCATTGCGGGTTCCATGCAACGGTCCACGCGTCGCGATACGCGGAACTCGTCCCCGTCTTCCATGCGAATCGCGGAGCTTCCACGCTCGCACGGTGGCCGAGCGAAGACTGCGATCTTTCTTCGCCGGACAGATACACGGAAACAAGATACGCAGCCTCGCGCGACACGGGACCGCCGGCGTCTCCGCCCGCCGCGGCGAGCGCGAGGCGGCGGTACGCGGACAGAAGTTCCACCAAGGTCGTTTCCATGTTTCCGATCGCAAGGCCGAGTCCGCATTTTTCCGCATCGCTCGCCCCGGAGAACCCCAGTTCGCCGAGGAGCGAGCCGAAACGTCCGACGCCCGTTTTTTCGAGAATCGAGACGAATGGAATGTTGAGCGACATGACAAGCGCGTCCGCCAGACTCGTCATGCCGCGGTATTTGCCGTCGAAATTGGCCGGCGCCCACCCGTCGAACGCGCGGGGCGCGTCGAGAATCTTCTCGTCCGGACGCACGATTCCAAGGTCGAGCGCCTGCGCGGCGAGAAACGGTTTCAAAGTCGATCCTGCGGGACGCGGAGACATTGCCGTGTTCACCTGCCCCGCGTCCTGCGAAAAATAGCCGCCGCTGCAGGCAAGTGCGACCACATTGCCGCTTGCGACGTCCATAACCGCCGCCGCCACTCTGTATTTTCCTTCCGCGGCGGCCTGTTCCACGGCGTTTTCGCACGCGGCCTGCACGTCGGCGTCCAGCGGCATCGTCCAGTCTCCTGCGGAAAGTTCCGCGCCTCCGTGCCGCGCCTTCCAGTCGGCGATCCACCAGTCGCAGTAGTAGGGATGTTCGAACGGACGCGGGGCGCGCTGCACTTTAGGGCGGACGGTTCTGGCGTCCTCCATCTGCTCTGCGGTTATGAAGCCGAGTTTGAGCATCCGCTCAAGGACGTAATCGCGCCGTTTCACCGCCCTTTCGTATCCGCGGTCGGGACGGAACCGCGAAGGCGCCTGCACCATTCCGGCGAGAAGCGCGGCCTCGCCGATACCGAGTTTTTTGACATCCTTTCCGAACCAGCCGAGCGACGCGGCTTCGATGCCGATGAAATTTGAACCGAAAGGAGCGCGGTTGAGGTACTGCGAGAGTATCCAGAGTTTGTCTTTTTTACGCTCCATCTTGATGGCCTTCACCGCCTCGACCCATTTTTCAAGGTACGATTTGCGGTGCGGTTCGATGAGACGCACGGTCTGCATCGACAACGTGGACGCGCCGGAAACCCTCCGCCCCCCGGTTATGTTCTGGAACGCGGCTCTAGCGATGCTCAGCGGTCTTACGCCGCAGTGGGAAAAGAATGTTCCGTCCTCCGCCGCGACGAGAGCCTTGACGATCCAGTCGCCGGGATCGGCGCGGTACCAGGGCCTGCAATCGACATCGCCCGGACCGAGTGCGACGCGGACGACACGGCCGGAGGAGTCGCGCAAAACGGCTCCTCCGGGGTATGTATCGGCCCCTTCGCCGTTCCAGTCAATCGCGAACCACGAAACGGCCGCCGAGAGAACGGGCAGAGAGAGCAGGATCGTACATAGCCTCCACCGATACGCCCGCAACAGCGTAATCGCCCGGCGAAACAACCCTGGTCTGGTAGATGAACCTGACTTCACCGTCTTTCTCCATATCGAACTTCTTGGAATACACAAGAACCCGGTCGTCGCGCTTGTCGCTGCGCATCACCCACTTGTCATCCAGCCCCCGCGCGCAGGGAAGGCTCTCGACGCCCATTCCGCCGGTGACTGTTTCGCATCCGGCCGGGAGAAGATCCTGAATCACCAGATCGTTGTAGCTTCTGGCGGCGGACGACTTGAGCGTCAGCTCCACCACGACCATGTCGCCGCGTTTGGCGTTGGCGGTATCGTACTCTTTACCTTCCGCTGTCAGGAATCTGCGCCTGACGGACAGGAGACCGGAAACTTCCTTTTCCTCCTCCGGACGCGGAAGCGTGGACGATTTCCACGTCACGAACGCCGTGCCTTCGCCGACATTCAGGAGTTTTCCGCCCGCTTCGCGCACTTCGCAGCGTCCGCCTTTCGCAGGATGCGCCCTGTAGTACGCGCCGAGCGCCAGAAGCGCATGGGCGTTGGATTCCGTCGTTCCCCAGGAATACAGCGACTTGTCCCTCTTGTCTACGAGATACGACACGAGCGGCGGGATCCGCGGATCGTCGGCGTCGACGTCGAGGAGCGCCAGGAGCGCAAAGGCCGCTTCCTTCACGGAACCCGGAGACGCGGCGCCCTCCAGAAGTTTCGCGGCTTTCTTCGCCGCCCCCGAGACCGCGAAAGCGCGGGCGAGTCTGGCGCGGGAAAGGAGGGAAAGCGAATCGGACTTGTCGAACAGAACGAGCATTTTCGCCGTGTCGGGATGTCCGGCGAGCGCCAGCGTGTGGCAGGCGTAAGCGGCGACATTGTCATCCTCCGACTCCGCCCATTCGCGAAGGTAGCCGAGAACTCTGTCGCGGCAGGCGGTCTTCGTCTCGATTCCGGAAGCGTACGCCTCGACGAGGAAGTGGGCGGCATACAGCGACACTTCCCTGTCCCATGGCGGACATTCGCAGTCGGGCCACATCGTGAAATCGCGGCGCCTCATCATGGACTCTACGCGGCGAACTCCGGATACGGTGAATTTCCCCAAATCGTCCTTTTCCCCCTTTCCGAGCGACGAGAGTATGCCTCCCGCCGTGATCAGCGGAAATATCCTCGAAGAAGTCTGCTCAAGACACCCGTGCGGATATTCGGCCAGCCAGTCGAGCGCGTTTTTAAGCTCTCCCATCCGCGTTGAACTTGCGCAATACGCGAACTGGAACGGCCGCCCGTCCGCCGGGCGGGGAATGTCGAATGCAGCACCCGGATCGAGTACGACCGTCCCGCCCTCCTGACGCCACGCGGCGGCGGGTCTCACCGGAAGGAATATCGTGGAGTCCTGCTTCTCGCCGAGACCTTCGGCGGCGAAGGTTATCTCCATCTCGCCGGGCGCGTCGGGCGCTTTGATGTCGACGGGCACTATCGCCTTTTTCCCGTCGGCCACGAAAACGCAGCCTGTGATCGATCCGGCGGCCTCCGGAACGGACCGCATCGCCCAGCTCACACTGTACGACACGTCGCCGTCGGCGCCGCTCCTGTTGTACACGGGAAGCGTGGCGCGGAAAACGTCGCCGGGCGACGCGAATCTCGGCGCGTCGGGTTTGATCCCGAGTCTCGGCGCAATCTTGAGATGCTCCGCCGCCGCGCCCGTCGCGCCTGACGACACTGCGACCGCCGTCACGCGCACTTCGCCGGAAAAGCCGGAGAAGCCGGAAATGTCGAACACGGTTTTCACCTTTCCGTCCACGACCTTAAGCGCGCTTTGCGAAAGAGCAAGAGGCTTGAATCTGCGGGACGGTTCCGGGCTTATGCGCGACATCATACCGAGGAAACCGTCGCCGCCCGTCTTCACGCCCCTGATCTTCATCTCGTCCTCGCCCACTATAGGGAGCAGCCGTCTGAAGAGATCGAATTTCTCCTTCAAGCCGCTGCGCGGACGGGAAAGTTCGCCGACAGGATCCGGAACGGCTTCGCCGGTCAGGAGGTTTATGCCCTCGTCGACAAGCGTCACGCTCACTGTTTCCGCGCCGGGGGCGTCGATTTCGACTTCCACGGAATTGCGCGCGGCGGCGGCCTTCACGGCGACGGGAATCTCGCAGGCGGCGTCCCTGACCTTGATGCACGTCTCTCCGTGCGCCCTGAACGCGAGATGTCCGGAGCCGGCCTCGATGCCCTGCACGACGGTCAGCGCGACTTCAAGGTTTGGCGCGCAGGAGGAGTCTACTGGATCGAGTTCGATCTCGCACGTCGCAGAGTCGAGATTGACGGTTCTCGCGTACAAAAGCCTGTCGCGGAAAACTTCGACAAGCGCCGTGCCGGCAAACGGAGAGCGCACCGCAATGCGCGGCGTGTCGCCTGGGCGGTAGAGCGTCTTGTCCGCCGCAAGCGCTACGCGCGCGGGATTGGCGAGAGGCGCGCGCACGCCGTCGCAGTCGCCGTAGCGGGAAAAATAGAATCCGTGGGAGAAAGAACTTTCGGCGTTCTCGAGCGAAAGCACGTAGTCGCCGCTGTCCGGCAATTGAAGGGAAAGCGTCCCGGAACCGTCGCCGCCGGTCTCGAAATCCGCGCCGTCGATCACCAGCTGCCTGCATTTCGAAGAATTCCACGACCCGAAACCGTCGTTTCCGAGTTCATAGGAATATACGCTGTCGAGTTTCTCGACACGCACTTTCATCGAGCGCTTCCCGCCGAGCGGCGATCCGTCGCTCTTCACGCACGATACGCGGACTTGCACGTCTCCCGCCGCATCCGCACGGAGCGTATCGCCCATTTCGGCGCCGATATAGTACGGATAGACATGCATCGTCGCCGTCTTTACGGATGTCGCCGGACGCCCGCCGTCCTCGAACACCACGCCCTGGAGACACGCCTTCACGGCCGCAGCGGGTTTGAGAGATCTGTCGGCCGCCGCGAACACCGCTTTCCCGTCTTTGTCGAGCGCCGTCGACGGCAGTTTAACGATGCTGCTTTCTGCGGCGCGGCGGTCGTCTCCGAATTTCCAGCCCTGCCAGCCGGCGGGGGCGAACGGCTCGTCCGCGAACATGAACGACGCCTCGCATTTGAGACCTTCCGCAGGTTCGCCGGTGAGATGCTCCGCCGTCACCTCGAAAGGCAGCGTTCCCGCTTCCGCCGCAGGCAGCGGTTTGACGGCAACGCGGATTTGCGGGGGCGCGAAATCCTCGATCTTGACATGGCGCGAGCAGAGGCGCGTTCCATGCTCGCCGGGGAGTGCCGTTTCGACCGTCCATGTTCCGGACGGCTGCTCGTCGGGGACGGAAAACGCGTCGGACGACACCCTTCCCGATTCATCGGTCGTCAAGGACAGTTCGGCGAACCTGTCCCCGTCGGGACGCTTCAAGACGATCTTCACGGGGATCCGTCCGGGCGTCTTTCCGGCGAAGTCCCTGATTATCGATTCCACGAAAATCTTCTCGCCGTGCCTGTAGATTCCGCGATCCGTCCACGAAAACGCGGCAAGTTCACCTTTTTCGAGGTGCGCCGGCATGTACGTATCGGAGAACGTCTCGGAAACCTCCGTGCTGGATGCAAACTGGACGTATACGGAGTCCGAGCCATCCTCTTTCCAGGCAACGGCCGCGAACGGCTCTCCGTCCTCGATCTTTCCGCATTCGCACCATCCTTGCGCATCGGTTGTTCCGCGCGCAATCATGATATTGGCCTTTGAATAGACGGCGACCGTCGCGCCAGCGACGGGCGTCCCCCCCGACAGCGTGGTAATCCAGGCCGAAACGCGGTCGCCGGTCTTTCTGCACGCAAGCGCCATGTCTGTGACGCACACGACCTTGAAACGTTCCATGTCCCCGTTCGACAAACGCGCAAGATAGGTCCCGTTGAGGACATTCCCGTCAAGCGGGGAGAGGCTGAAAGACGCTTTCTGTTTGACGTTCGGGATTGCGGGGAAATCTACGCTCGACGCCCATGAATTGCCGGCCAGATCGGACACGAACGACTCCCTGTTCCATGATGTGCGCCATATTTTACTGTAGGCGTTCTCCTCGAGCGCCAGCATGTGGATGATGTTCGCGCGCGGAACCTGGCGCGTCTCGGCGATCAGATTCGTTACGTTTATCGCCTCGATGGCGACTAGCCTGTCCCCGGACGGGGAAAGATACCTTCCTCCGTCCCTGAATCCGAACGATGCGGGTTCGTCCTCGCGCCGCAGCTCGCGCGTGAAATCGGACTTGAGCGGCGCCGTGCCCGCCTTGGCGCAGGGAAGTCCGGCTCTGATGCGGAACGTCAGGTTCGTGCGGTGGAGGAAATCGGCGGAAACGACGATCGCTTCGGCCAGCTTCCAATCGGAATACCTGTACGTTTTAATCTTTGAAATCGCCGGCGTGCCGGAATAAACGGGCCCCGCGGTGATGAAATTCCGGATTGACGACATGTCCGGGGTTTCGTTGAAGAATATGTAAACAGATCTTTTGTCGTCGTACCGGAATTCCTCGATTTCCAGCTCTTTCGGGATGCCGTCATCCTCCAACTCCGTCTCTTCCGACGGTTTTGCCGAATCTTCGGCGGCCGATTCCCGGGCCGATTCCGGTGCCGGACTTTCCACCGCCCTGCTTTCACGACGCCCCTCCAGGTCGTCTATTTTCATTTGAAGCTTGCCGATCTTGTACACTGATGCGGCCAGCAACCCTGAAAGAAGCGCGAACAGCGCGCCAAACAATTTGGTTTTCGATTTCATTTAATGCTCCTTCTATTCCCTTACTGTACGATTGATCGCTTTTCTAACACAAAAAAATTCAAAAATTTGCACAGATACTCTTATTATGCTATAATAATAAGACCAAACCGCGATACGTTCCTGGCGAAAAGAACGGCCGGTTTTCAAGATATGGAGAAATGACGATGGTCGACAACGACAACGAAAACAGAAACATCCACAGGGAGGGCGCTTCCATCCCTTCCCACGCGGTAAGCATCTACGGAAGCAGCGACGCCCTCGACGATTTCCCTGTCCTGAAAGCGTTTCAGCAATACGTGGACGGCGAACAGGCGAAAGCCCACAAGCGCCTGATGAGCGTCTGCTTCTTTTTCACGATTCTCATTCTAGTCGTCATAGGCGTTTTCATGTTCATCATATCAAACATGAAAACGGCCGATCCCTCGACCGACGCCACGATAAAGGCGCTGTCTGAAAACAACGCCGCTCTCCAGCGCCAGGTTCTCGACCAGACCGTCAAGATGAACGAACAGCTCCTCGCGCAGATTTCCGCGAAGAAGGAGAACGTCCCCGCCCCCGCGCCCGCCGCCAATCCCCTCGACATCGAAATGCAGCGCAAAAACCTCGAACTCCAGGCCCGTGTGAAGGAACTGGAAATCGAACGGCGCTACCAGGCCGAGAAGGAAGCGGAAGCCGCGAAACGCGCGGCGGAGGCGAAACCGATTGAAATGACCGAAGACGAAAAACTTTCGCGCGAAGATAAAATCCGCAAGTACGAGCGTCTGCAGAAAAACAAGGAAGAAAAACTCAAAGAGCGAGAGGAAAGACTGGCGCGCGAGGAAAAGCGCCTGAAGGAAAAGGAGCGCGAACTCTGGCTCAAACAGCAATACCCCGACATCCCGCAAAACGCACCGGCGGTTAAACCGGAAACCAGACAGCAGCCCCAGCAGACGAAGCCGAAAGCCGAAGTTGCGCCCAGACCGGCCGCCCCGAAACCGGCAGCAGCCCCGAAGCCGGCAGTCGCGGCGAAACCAGTCGCGGCAAAGCCGGCCGCAACAGCAAAGCCCGCCGCAGCACCCAGACAAACCGCGCCTGTCAAGACGGCGGTCAAGACAGCCCCCGTCAAAACACCTGTCGCAGAGGACGACGACATGAGCGATCTCGAGTTCCTCGACCATCTGGACGATCTTGACGAAATAGACGAGATAAACCTCGACGGCGGCGACAATGGGCTTACGATCCCCCTTGAATAACAGGCACGATGCATACTTTTGCGCAAATAGTAAAGCTTGCGAGGGTCGAACACTGGATAAAGAACTTCCTCGTTTTTCTGCCGCCGTTCTTTCTGGGCGTCGCGTTCAAGCCCGGAATCGCGGTGCTTCTTGCGCCCGCGTTCCTCTCGTTCTCGTTCGCGGCGAGCGCGGTCTACGCGCTCAATGACGTTTTCGACAGGGAGAAGGACCGTTCCCATCCGGTGAAAAAATCGAGGCCCGTCGCATCGGGATCCGTTTCAGCCGGATCGGCAGTGCTTCTCGCCGCAGTGCTGGCGGCCGCCGCATTCGCGACATCGCTTCTGGCGCACGCCCCGGCAATGACGACAGTCGTTCTGGCGGCCTATCTCGCATCGAACATCGCGTACAGCGCCCATTTCAAAAACACTCCGCTCATCGACATATTCCTTCTGGCGTCCGGATTCGTGTTCAGGATTTTCTACGGAGGATTCTTCTTCGGCGTAGAAGTCTCGTCCTGGCTTTTCCTCTGCATTTTCTCGGGGGCGCTGTATTTCGCATGCGGGAAAAGGAAGAAGGAACTGTCGCGTTCAGGCGGCGGCTCGCAGTCGAGATCGGTGCTTAAATTCTATACGCAGAAATTTCTCGATGCGCACTACTACGCGTTCTTCACCCTCGCCATACTTTTCTACTGCCTGTGGACCGTCACGAGGACAGACCAGCACGCCGTCGGAAAGCTCGCGCTTACGATTCCAGTGCTGATTTTCATACTCGCGCGGTACAACTACCTTCTTGAAACGGACAAATCCGACGGCGACCCCGTTCCCGCGCTTCTTCACGATGCGTGGCTTCTGACGGCGGCGGCGGCGTTCGTCGTGATGAACTTCGTCATTCTCTATTTCGGCGCGTGGCTGCCGAGAGTCAGATACTGACACAAACGGGGGAGCGGCAATGCAAATTGAAACAACAGAAACAGGCTCGTACGGGGTCAATTGTTCGCTGATCGAAAATCAGGGAAAGACGTGGATCGTCGATCCCGGCAGCGAACCGGAAAAAATCCTCCGCATGATCGGCAAACACGGCCGCGCTCCCGACGCGATACTTCTCACGCACGCGCACTTCGACCATGTGTCGGCCGTGGCGGCCCTTGAAAAGGAATATCCCGGAATTCCGGTTTACGTCCATCCCGCGGATCTGCCGATGTTCGCACATCCCATGAACGCATGTCCACCCGAATACCCCTCCCCGCCGAAACCGCTGACGGTCGCGAACGCTCTCGATCTTCCGATGACGATCCACACGCCAGGACATACTCCCGGAAGCGTATGCTACCTTTTCACGGACGCGAACGTTCTCTTCAGCGGAGACACGCTTTTTGCGGGGTCTGTCGGCAGGACCGACTTCCCCGGCGGAAGCATGTCGGCGCTCATGTCTTCGCTCCGGCGGCTTGCCGCGCTGCCGCCCGCCCTGCGCGTCATTCCCGGACACGGCCCGTTCACGACGATAGGCGACGAAATCGAAAGCAACCCGTACATGTAGGAATCGATGAAAGCTCTGCTATACCACAAAGAACTGACATCCATAATGGGAGGCGGCACGTTCCAGCCGCTTCTGCTTGTCGCGGAACTGCAGAAAAAGTGCGACGTCACCCTCGTCTTGAACAAAAACACCAACCTCGCCGAAGTCTGCAGAATGTCGGGGGTCGATGTCGATGCGTCGAAAGTCGATGTCGTGGCGCTTGATTCCGGTAAAAGCTTCTGGGAGAGATTCCCCTCCATCCTCGCACTTCTGCGCGCCAGAAAACTCAAGCGTCTGGCCAGAGGTTTCGATATTTGCGTTTCGACGGCCAACGTCCAGGATTTCGGCAAGGGCGGACACCACTTCATATACCTCCTGAGCATGTTCGGCGGCGCGGCGTTCTACGATTACATGATGCGCACCAAGAGCAAAACTGGCGTAAGACGCACTTTGAGACGCGTCGGCACGTGGCTGTTCGAATACATCGTGAAACCCCTTTTCGGACTGCGCCCCTTAAAGCGCATCCTCAACAATCCTTCCGAACGCATATACCCCACTTCCCGCTACGTATGGGACACGGTCGAAGGCTTCTACGGACGCTTCAACGGGAAGGTGTTCTACCCGCCGACGATTTTCGAGTTCGCCGGCGAGCCCCAGAAACGCGATCCGCTGAAGGCGATTTACGTCGGCAGGATTTTCCCGCCCAAGAGAATCGTCGATATAGTGGAAACGGTCGAAAAGGCGCGGAAGACGTCAGGCAAAAACATAACGCTGTCCGTCGCCGGCAAGCTCGTCGATTCGCCGTATGTCGCAATGCTCCGCAAAATGGCCGAGACGCGACCCTGGCTCACGTTCCCCGGACCTGTCTACGGCAAGGACAAAGAGGAATTCATGACGTCCGCGTCTTTCGCGCTCCACGCCGAGCGCGATGAAGCGTTCGGCATAGCGATAGCCGAATATCTCAAGGCGGGGCTCGTGCCGGTGGTTCCGTCGTGCGGAGGTCCGAAGGAGATAGTCGACGATCCCGCGCTCGAATTCGGCAGCGTCGACGAGGCCGCGGCTATTTTGTCCCGTCTTGCCACCGACCCCGAATTCGCCGCGGAGAAGCACGAAAAATGCGCGGCGCGGGCCTCGCAATTCTCGGCTGACGCGTATTTCGCGCGCCAGCGCGCCGTCGTGGACGAAATGACCGGACAAAACGGAGATGGATGCAAATGAAACCTTTTTTCTCGATAATCGTCCCGTGCTGCGATGTAGCGCCGTACGTCGGCGAATCGTTCGACTCGCTTCTTTCCCAGTCATTCGGAGACTGGGAGTGTCTGGCCGGGGTCGAAACGTCCAAAGACGCCACCGAGGAGATCGTGAGGGGGTACGCAGCCCGGGATCCGAGATTCAAAGTATTCACGGGGCCGCGCAGCGGATCATGTTCCGCGTCGCGCAACACCGGCACGGACATGGCCTGCGGAGAGTACGTCATATTTCTTGACGGCGACGACACCGTCGCACCCGGGTGCCTCGAAAGGCTTGCGAAGGCGATCCGCGAAAGGCCCGGGGCGGATCTCTACCCGTGCGCCATACAGGTCAGGAATGAACTGACCGGCAGAAACGAGGAAGTGCGCGACAACTATCCGGCAGGTTTTTCGGACGAACTTTCCGGGCCCGAGGCGACGCTCATGCTGGAGCGCAGATACAAATACTCCTATCCGTGTCCGATGCTCCAGCTTACGGTATTCCGCCGCGGGTTTCTCGTAGAGAACGGCCTCAAATGCATCTACGGCCTTCGCATGCAGGACAGCGAATTCTCGCCGCGCGCGCTTTATCTCGCGAAGCGCGTAATACCCCTGCACGAGCCGTTCTACATCTACCGCATCCGCACGGGTTCCGTGCAGACCGTCGCTAAAAAGCCCGGCCACTTCTACAAGGATCTTGCGATCAGGCTCAAGTCCCTTTTCGCATTCTACGCGGAAAAATCCGCCTTGGCCGGATTTGACAGACGCATCGGGAAAGCGTGGGCGAGACGCTGGACCGGCACGATATTCTCGAAATGGTTCGGCAAGGGTTTTACCGCCGCGATACCGAGGGAGGAACGTCTCGAAACGCTTTCCATCGTTTTCGCGGACGGCTTCGGCGATTTCGACCGCCTTCTCGAATCCGCTTCGTTCGCGCGGCGCTTCGCCGCTGGAAAAGTAAAAGCGTTTCTGCGCGATCCGTCGGCGCGCGACCGCGTCGAAAGATTTTTCTCGCGCATATACTTCCCCTTCCTCGAAAGGTTCTAGACGATGAAAATCCTGATTACGGGCATAGCCGGGTTCATAGGTTTCCACGCGGCGAAGGAATTCGCGGCGCGCGGGTGGAAGGTGATCGGCATAGACAACTTCTGCGACTACTACGACGTCAAACTGAAACGCGACCGCGCCGCGCTTCTCGAAGGCCTCGCATCCGTTCGCGAAACCGACATCTGCGACATCGCGTCCCTGAAAGCGCTGTTCGACGAGGAGTCGCCGGACGTCGTGCTCAACCTCGCCGCACAGCCAGGCGTCAGGTATTCGATCTCGCACCCTTTCGTCTACCAGAAAACGAATCTCGAAGGATTCCTGAACATCCTCGAGTGCTGCAGGCACGCGGCGAAAATTCCGAAGCTGGTGTATGCGTCGTCGTCGTCCGTATACGGCGGGAACGTCAAAATGCCGTTCGAAGAGTCCGACCCCGTAGACAATCCCGTAAGCCTCTACGCGGCCACCAAAAAAGCCAATGAACTCATGGCGCACACGTACTCGCATCTGTACGGGATGCAGACGATAGGCCTCAGATTTTTCACCGTCTACGGCGCTTGGTACCGTCCGGATATGGCACTGTCGCTCTTCGCCGACGCCATGCTGAACGACCGTCCGCTCAAGGTGTTCAACAACGGGAACATGAAACGCGACTTTACTTTCGTAGACGACATCGTGGACGGAATAGTCCGCACCGTCGAAGCCGCGAATCTGCCGCGATACGATATATTCAATATCGGCAACCACAGGAGCGAAAGGCTTATGGACGTGATAGACGTTCTCGCGGACGCCCTCGGCGTCAAGCCTAAACTGGAGATGCTTCCGATGCAGCCGGGGGACGTGCCCGCGACGTTCGCGAGCGTGGAAAAGCTCCACAAGGCCGTCGGCTACGAACCGAAAACCACGATACGCGAAGGCATCCCCGTCTTTGCCGAATGGTACCGCAAATACCGCGGACGCGACTGACATGCATCCGCATTCCATCATCAAAGCGTCCAAAGGTCAAGCGTCTGCGCACCGCCCCGGAAGTACTGCGCGAAGTTGCCTATGCCGAACTCGGCTTCGCCCGTCGAAGAGCGCCAGTTGTTGCAGGCGAAGAGAATCTGCGCGGGACGCCCTGGTTTGGCTTCTTGCGAGAGTTGCAGGCGGGGGAAAAGCATCTATTGCCGGTTTCCGGACGCCGCCGGCACCGGTACGACCTTGATCCGGTAGAACCGCGATGCACCGTCCTTCGGCGCGTCGAGCTTTAGCGAACCCGACGCGGGGGCCTTCACGGGCTCCGTCTCGCCGGTCTTGCCGCCGATGCCGCCGGAAACAAGTTTGTCGCCGTAGATCACCGAATACCAGAACCCTGCGACCGCATCGACGTATAGGCCGTCCGTCGCCGCGCCGTAGTCCACGACGGACACCGTCGCTTCGCCCGTTCCGCCGACGGAACCGGCGAGCGCCGCCGCGCCATCCTCGATGAAGAATGTCGTCCGCCCCGCGTTCGCGCCCGACGCGATGGAGTAGGACGCATTGGCGTACGATGTGCGAACGTTGCCTGCGCCTGCGCTTTCGTTGGCGGAGACCGTCGCGCCGGACGCCACATACACCGCATTGTCCTGGACGAGCGGGTTGCCGTTGTTCAGATCGCCTATGACGCCGCCGGCCGACGAGGAACTGCCCGTCTCGACGGCGACGCGTCCGGTGGAAGCGAGCGAGACGATGTTGTTCGTGACGACGATGTCCCGCGCGACAGGGCAACCGACCCATCCGGCGAGGCCTCCCGCGCACTGGTTCGCGACGGTGATGTCGCCCTCTGCCGTGTTGCGGGCGAGCGAACGCACGACGCCCTCGACGTGCACGCTGGAGTTGCGAATCTCCGCATGACTGCCGCTCCCCACCCACACGCTCGCGGCAAGTCCCGCGACACGCTGAGGTCCCTGCACTTCGGCGCCGGGACGGATGAAGAGCTCTACGCCGTCGATTGCACCGCCCGCGCCGAGATTCGCCGCAAGCACGGCGGCGGTGTGCGGTCCGCCGGCGAGCGTGTTGGCTGTCTTGCTCGCTGTCGTGTCGTTCCAGCGCGAAGCGCGGCTGACAACTCTTCCGTAGAGGTCAATCGTGAGATTCTTCACCGTTCCCGTCAACGTGCGGATTAGCGCAGGATTCGAGTCGTACGCGAGCCACACGTCATTGGAGATCGTGAGCGCATGCCCCGCGCCGTCAAGCGTTCCCGAGAACGTCTCTATCGGCAATGGGTCGTGCACGAGCGCAATGTCGGCGGCGAAACGCGCATTGACGCCGGGATTGTCGCGCAGCCAGAACCAATCCTCTTCGCTGTCGAGGAGATACGCGCCGTCGTTGTCCTGCGGCGGCGTGGGCCACGACCAGTTGGTGCGCGGCCAGCAGCTCTTGGCCTGGTGGCGCGCAAGCGACATGAGGTCGGCGTCGTTCCACGAGGCGTCGGTGTAGTAGCCCCAGCTCATGACGCCGCCGTAGCCGTTCGCGCGGCACCAGTTGCACTTCGCATGGTAGCTCGACGGCCCCTCGAAGGTCTCCTTGTTAGTCGAAAGCACGGTGCCGTCGGCCTTCTTCGCCGTGCGGTTCGTCCAAACGAGGTCGGCATCCCACCAGCGCGTCTTGTCGCTCGGCCACGCCTCCTTCAGCCACGGCACGACCGAGCCCCAGCCTGGATTCTGGACTTCATATGCGTACATCGCCTGTCCTACGACGATGCGACGGGCCGGCACGCCGCGGTTCCTGCAGACGTTGATGCCGGTCATCATCACCTGCGGCGAGGCGTTGAGCGTCGTGTTGCCATACGCCATTGCGTTTACGAAATCGGCGGCGTGGAACGCAGCGTGATAGCCGTCGGGCGCCATCTGGTAGCCGAGGTTTGAGCAGAACGAAAGGACGTATCCCTTGTCGAAGAACGCGGCGGCGAGATCGCGCATGAGAAGTCCGTAGGAGTGCCAATCGCGTTGCGTATTGGCGGATGTGGGTGACGCGGTGTGGTCGCCGGGATATTCCCAGTCGATGTCGAGCCCGTCCAGTCCCGCCGATTCCATCACGGCGAGAATGGCATTGACGAGCTGCTTGCGGCGAGCGGCGGACGCGGCGGCGCAGGCGATGGGCCGCCCCGTAACGCCATCGACGGTGTTCGTTCCTTCGCCCTTCGTGAGCGAGCCGCGAATCATGCACTTCGGATTGTATTGGTCGCGCAGCGCCTTGATGCGCGCAACTTGCGCGGTGTTGTTGCGCCCGCGCGCGTCCCACGTCGTCTTGAACGTGTCGTTCTCCGAGTCATACACGACGAGGAAGTCGTTGCAGACGACGATGTCCGTCAGATTGCCGACGCGATTCGCCGGAGAGTCTTCGAGCTTCCCTGCCCATGTGCCGGTGAGCGCCGTGCCGTCCTGCCGCAAATACGCGCCGACCTGGTGGACGAACGGGAAGACGCGGTGGGGTGCCGTCTCCGCACCGTTGACGACATCGAATACACCGCCGTTCGAAAGCGTGATCTTCTCCGTCGGCACCGAGACCCAGATTTCGGCGTCGGGCGAAATCTCAGGGTTGATCGTCGCCGTCACCCAGAGATAGTCGCTGTCCTTGCGATCTTTGACCTGCGGAAAGAACCAAACGCTCCCCGCCGGGAAGGACGCGGTGAACTCCGTCGCGCCATCCGCCGCAGCCACCGTGGCGGCGGGGCCTTGCTTCGCCTCTGCCTCGTAGAAGCCGTAGTTGTGATCGAACGGCTGCTTCCAGTATTTGATGTCCGTGATGTCAGCTTTTGTGCAGTTCACGAGGCGGAACTTGACGTCAAACGCGCTCGCATTGCCGCCCAGGGCGTTGTCGAAGCGGATGCCGAGAAGCGCTTCCCGCGCAAGCCCGCGCGTAAGGCGCGGATGGACGCGCACGACCGTCGCCTTGCCGTTGTTGGAAGGTGCCTCCTTCGTCCAGATTTCGATGCGCTTGACGCGATAGGCCGAAGCGTTCATCTTTTCAAGCCCCTTGGTGTAGGTGTAGTCGAGCGTCTGCGCACCGCCCCAGAAATGCTGGGCGAAGTTGCCGACGCCGAACTCGGCGGCGGTGGAATCGCTCTGCCAGTTGTTGTAGGCGAAGAGAGCCTGCGCCGGACGGCCCGAAGGCGGCGCCAAGCGAAACACCTGCATCGAGCCCATCGTTCCGGACTCGCCAAGTGTATCGTTCCAGTCGAACATCGACTTGTCGTTGCCGCCGTGCGCCACCGGGGCGCCATCTAGACCGGATGCGGCGCCCGTGTAGTCGAACGGCGAGAACTCTATCCATCCCGTCGCCGTATCGTCATCCGTGGCGATGTTGTCGATGCCGTTGTGGTTGGACATGACATGGAGCGAAGAGACAATCTGCTGATGGTTTGTAGTCGGGAGCCCCAAGCCTGAGAGAGTCGGCGCGAACGCATCCATATCGACCCAGACCCACTTGTGCGTCTCGTTGTCGGCACGGACGTATTCGACGAAATAGCCGACCTTGCCGATATTCGTCGCCGGACCCTCGCCATTTACGACCGTCGGCGCGTTCGTGCTTGCAACGGTTATCGTCTGCGCGAGCGTGAAACCGTTCCTGTAGCCGTCAAGTTCCGTCTTCGCCGCCGCGCCAAGCGAACTGTCGTCCACATAATCGAGATATGAATTGAACGGCCCGTTCGCGCTCGTGAATATGTTCGTGACCTGGCTGAGGAACCCTTCCGCCATCTGGTCGTGTCCCCGCCAGTCGGGATGCAGACCGTCGGACGAAAGAACACCCGTCTCGGTGGATTTGACGTATGTGTTCAGATCCGCGAGATAGACGCGACCGGCCGGGAACGCACCGTCTTCACCCTCGCCCTTTGCGACCTGCGCCTTCACGAGCGCGTTGAACGAATCGCTGCGGGCGTTGAGTGTCGCCTTGTTGGCATAAGTGGCGTACATCGTGGTGGAGACGACGATCTTTGTCTGCGGCAGGTCATCGAGAATTCTCCACACGACGTTCGTCCAGTTTGCGAAAACCGTTGCCGCATCGCCGACGACGGAAAGATCGTTGATTCCGCCGTGCAGCAGGACGACGTCTGGATTGCCGACCTGTGCGCAGAGCGTATCGACGTTCTCGACCATGGCGGAGCGCTGGTAGCTCGTAACGCTCGTAACTCCGAGCGTGCCGCCGTGCTTGGCGGAATGCCACTTCCATTCGTCTGGAATGACTGCGCCGGAGGGATCGATGGCGTCCATGAAGTTATCCGTCCCGCTTGCGGTCTGAATCTTGTCGTAGCATCCGACCATCGCCACATTGTAACCGAGAAGCTTTAGCTTCTGCCCGATCAGAACACGGTAGTTGGCCTTGGAGTTGCCCGCGTTGAAGCCCTCGGTTATGGAGTCGCCGTATGGCCAGACTTTGAGAACCGGTTTGAGGAACTGCACCGTCTCGTCATAGACGCGCAGATAAATCGCGTTTACGCCATAGACAAGCTCGGCGGTCAGCCCGGACGCGAGTCCCGGGACGCTAAGTGTCCCGACGCGCCCGTAGCCCGCCGACATTCTCTGCGGTGTCGTCCATTCGGCGAGCTTGTAAACGCCGACGCCAATCGTGTCGTTCGTGACGGCGATAGTGCCGGAAGACGAAAGCGCGCCGATGCTTTCGTATGTGCGCGTCGCACCCAGCGCGAAGTTCCACGTCGCATTGTCGGCTATGGAAAGCGTCGCCGCGTCTTCGGGGTTTTCGAGGGGAATCAGATCCCTCGGCGTATAGTAGCCTTTGAAGACCACGATCTTCTCCACGACGAAGCCGGTGAACGGTGACCAGGTCGCATCGGCATTGGGCATTCCCGACGGGCCGCCTATTCCTATTGCAGATAGATCCGCCGTGAAGGTGATGTCGGCAGGGGATGCCGTGGCACCGCCTGTCATGTTGTCGAGCGAAGCGCCCGTGTAAACCATCATGTCAACGGATTTCCTGGCGCACAAAAGATATCCGCCGGACGCATCAAGCGTCACCGGCGTGTTCAGCGCCACCCACTTGTTGTTGCCGCCGTTCCAACTGCGATTCACGGCAGGCGTCAACGCGGATTGCATATATGCGCCGACGTCCAACTTGACACCATTGCTCAGTGCTTCGCCGAATGTGACGACTGGCGCATTCACCGTCGAAGGTGCTGAGGAATACTTGACAAGGACTGTCAATTCTTTCGAGGCTGCCGCCGACGTGTCGATTACCGCCGCCGCGTCGCCGATGGTGAGCGTCGAGCCGTATGTGTCGTCCGCAATAGCGGTCGTGCCGCTCGTCGAAAGCGTATAACCGCCCTTCTCCGCCGTCTTGAAGTCCTTGTACCAGACCGCAAGAGGCTCGATGGCGTACGAGTCGGGATCCACCGGCGGATCTTGCGGCTCCTGCGCCGACGCAAGCGCGACGTTCTTGATGCGAACCGTCTCGCCGCTTACGTGGCCACTGCGATGGGAATAGGTAAAATCGACCTTGTGCGTCCCTTCGGGAATCGCGATTTCGGTGGTGGTCCAGTTTTCCAAGGTGTTCGTCGCTCCGCGCAGCATATAGACCGGCTCGTTATCGACCCAGACCGTGAAGGACGAGTCGGCGAATGTGTGCGGCCAGCTGCCACGGTAGGGATTGTCCTTCAAGAGTTCGCTGTGCTCGAACGAAAGCGTGTCGGGTCCGACGACCGTCGTCGAAAGCGTGCTTTCGGAAGTGCGCGAACCAGTGAAGCCGTCGGCGACTTCAAGATACTCTCCGCCGCCTGCCGCCGCCCATCCGCCGTCGATCGATGCGACTGTCGTCCAAGGCAATTTCGGAGAACCGAGAAGCGTATCCATCTCGGAATTGAAGGGGTTGTAGGCCACATTGACGGTAGCAGACTGCGCACCGTTCGTGATAACGTATGCTTCAATGTAGGCGTAGTTCTTGCCATCGGCCGTCACGGTGAACGGACCGTTGTAAGTCTGATACTCGCTGTTGTTTTCACCCCAGACCATATAATGGATTTCAGCGTCCGGGTCGGGATAAGAGAGCTCAAACGCAGTATCCCCGGTTAGATACGAACCGTATGTTACCGAGCACTTGATCTCCTGAACCTCCGGCACGCGCGTCGAGCGCCACTGTGAAACATAGGGAGCCGCTTCGAGCAAGACACCAGTCGAATCGAGGTGGTTGGAAATTGAGAGACGCGAACCGTGGTAGATGTGGTTCTTCGAGGAGAAGCCGCCGCAGAAGTCGGCGTAGCCCTGCTCGGCCATGACGGACGACATGGGGGTGCCGTCCACGGCGATCTTGTGCTGGAAGCCGAGACCGCGCCACGTATTGGCCGGGTCGAAGTTCGCCGGCGGATAGTGGTTGAGACTCATGTTGTGGCCGATTTCGTGAACCCAGGCATGGGTCTGCGAATAATTGAGCAGCACCGTGGCGAAATGGTACGCCGCATTCTGTCCGCGACGCTTGATTTCGTCAAGGGTGTTGAGACGCGCAAGGCCGCCGATTCCGCCGCCGTTCGGCGACGGACAGACGATCACGTCCGCGCCGTAGCGGTCGCGAAGCTCCAGCACGTGCTTGTATTCGCCGGTCAGCCCTTCGCACTTGCCGATTATTTCCCTGAGCGTCCCGCCCGTGCCATCGACCGTATGGACGCCGACCATGCGGAACCAGAAATTCGTGTCCATGTCGGTCGTGCAAAGAATCTGGTTCATCTTCGCCGTCGCCTTGGCGGAATAGACTTCGAGCGCGCTCGCGCCGTTCCATGCGGACTCGTTCGATTCGACATACGCCTTGCCGGGCGTGTCATAGACGAAGAGGACGTCGATCGTACTGAAGTCCGCGTCCGCCTTGCCCTCCGGCACGGGACGCTTCGCGACGCCGGTAATCTGCGTCTGCCAATTCGTTATGACGGCGCGGTTCGCGTCATTGTCGTGACACACCGTGCCGTCGAGCCGCGTCACGTAGCCGAGGCGCGGGAAATTCTCGTTTTCCTCGTCCGGTTCGGTGGGTGCCTTGCCGACGCGGAAGTTCAAGTTCTTCACCTTAAGGCCCGCTAGCACGTCGCCGGGGGCGTCATCGGGGGATCCGAGCACCGAACCGCCGAGCGCGAGATGCGATGTAAGGTAGCCCGTGAACTTGAGGCTGTCGGAATCATAGTACGGCTCGCCATCCACCTTGATCGTCGCGCCGCTGTTGTGGACCCAGTTCAGTTCAATGTAGTGTTCGCCCGGCGGAATCAATTTGCTTGTCGTATAGGTCACCGTGGAAAGCGTGCCGTCCGCCATGCGCCAGATGACCTGCTTCGCCGCATCGTTCGTGATCACAACGCGAGAATCCAAGGTAGTCGTCCCCAAAATCGAATCCCAGCTCAAGAGCGTACCGTACACGCCGTCGGGAATATCTGCATCGAAAGAAAGCGTAAAGGCGTTTGTCGCAGAGCCGAGCGTGATATAGATTGGCTTTGTGGAAACCTCTGCCCATTCGCCGTCGATGGAAAGCGAGACGTTTTCCTGCGTCATTGCGATGCGGCTCGTCGTAGCGGGAATTTCACTGACAATTTTGAGCAGCTCGCCGTATGTCGTTCCAGAGTCCGCCGGCGAAACGTAGCTCCAGCCGGACGGAATAGTTTCGCTCGTCGCCGCAAGCAGGGTCACAGAGCCGAAGCCTTCCTCCTCGGCATATTGGCAGGCCTCCGCGAGCGTCGCGAACTCCACTTCTACGATCCCATTGCCGACCCTCGCAATTGCAGTCGCTACAAGCGTGTACGTCTGCGTCTCCGGGTCGTAGGCGAATCCAGCAGCGGAGTAGTCCGTTGAAGTGCCGTCATAGACCTTGACGACCTTGCCGTCAACCTGTCCGTTTGCGACGGCGCTGAGCGCCGCCAGCACGTCGGTGTAGTACACGGTCTCGCCGCCCGTAGTCGTCACCGACGCCTTCGTCCCCGCCGGAATTTGCGTTTCCGACTCCGGGAACTCGTAGCCGGCGATATCCTCAGGCAACAACCACTCGTCGACAAACAGCGCGACGGCCTTGATTTCAAGCCCTGCCCAAGGAACGGTATTCATGGAAGCGACAGCCGAAGCGGGGCCGCCTACGGAAACGACATTATTCGTATAGCCGCGCCACTGCAAGCCAGACACATTGCCGCCGGACATTTCATCCAGCGATGCGCCAATGTAAAATGACGTACCCGTGACGCCCGGATTAATCGTGGTCGGGTCGGATTGATACGCAAAAAGCATGTACGCCTCGCCTTCTGAAAGCGTCTGCATGCTGCCGCCGAATTTGTAGCCGTCGTTGTTGTAATTCGCGTTTGCCCCATTGAGCCAATAACCTTGGATGTCCGTTCCGCCTGCCGTCTTGCAAGCGGCGCCAACTGGATGATTGTCTGTTGCGAGAACGCCGGCGACTACTGAATTCGCCGCAGGTGCGCCGCCGGCCGGCGTCTTGATTTTCGCCAGCATCGTGACTTTCGTACAATTCGTGACAGAAGCGATGTCGATTACTGCGCCGAGGGTGGTCGCAGAGCCGATGACTATGTTGTCGTCGTCGTTAACTGCATTGCCATTGCGGGCGATGGAATAACCGCCGTGGTCGGCCGCGTCATCATCGAACTCGCCGGAGACCCAAACCGCCGTCGGCGTCGGGCCTGTGTAGGTCGGTTCTACGGGGTCATCTGGATCTTCGCCCGGGTCATTGGCGTAAACGACGCTGATGTTGCGAACGGCGGCGTTGTTTATGCTCGCCAAGTTTTGATTGACGGTGAAGGAGAACGTGACCGTCTGACTCCCTTCGGGGATGGAGATTTCGCCGGACGAACGCCAATCAGAATTGTAGTCGGTGGCGGTAAAAACGCTTTCCGAGCCGACCGTAACGTTGAACACGTCAGAATCCATGAGTTCAGTCCTGTATTCGAACGAGAGCGTCGCAGGGCCGGTGATGACGGTAGAAAGCGTCGAAGTCACGCCATCTGAGTTGATTACTCCGCTTCTGGCAACGCCGCTATCAACATACCATGCAGGCGAGGAAGTCGTCCAGGCGAGTTCCGTATTGCCGAGAGCGGCGGCGAGGGGGAGAAC
>DGHT01000008.1:0-7475 GCA_002392765.1 Verrucomicrobia bacterium UBA3841
AGGGCGTTTTCGTGGATCGGCGAATGCGGCGGGACAACCTCGCCGCGCTGCGTCCTCCGGGTCTGACAGGCAAACCGGCGGAGTTGTACGACGCGGCGCAAGCCGATGCCGCGCAAGAGGACTGAATTATTATGGAATTATGGAATTGTGGAATTATGGGAATGTGGAATTGTGGAATTATGGGGAATGGCCTACTGGGGGAACGTATCCCCAGAGCCGAAGGCGAGTCGCAAGGCGATGCCCTAGCAGGGGTGTGCATCTCCTTGACTTTTCAACCTTTCAACTTTTCAACCTTTCAACCTTTCAACAGGCGGAGAGACGGGGCTAGGCCGGACGCATGTCGGCGATTCTCAGCTCAACGTGGACTTTCCCGTAGGACGATATTTCGACCGTGAAAAGGACATCGTGCGCTTTCGATGCGTTCGCGCGGAACTTTTCCGCGTCCTGCCCGTGGTTCCACCATGTCGCACGGGGAATCGACTTGTCGGAGAATTCGACGAGCAGATGGCGCCCCTGCTGTCCGAACGGCCTCACCGACGAAAGACGCACTCCGGCCATCGCGAACACAGGTTCCGGGTTGCCTTCTCCGAACGGCTCCATCTTCGCCAGATCCATGGCAAAATCGAGTGTCAGGTCCTTTGATTCCACCCATGCGTCGAAAACGGGTTTCCCCGCAGAAGGTCCGATCGCTCCGGACTGGCCGGCGCACGCTTCGCAGAACGCTTTCCTGAAAAGGCCGATTTCCCCTTCCTTCACGGAAAAACCGCCGGCGGGGGCGTGTCCGCCGAAACGCACGAGATGCGCCGAGGATTTTTCCAGCGCGTCGCGTACGTTGAAACCGTCGGGCGCGCGGGCCGATCCGTGCGTACCTACGACTACTGCGACCGGTACCGGCGCCGACCGGGAAGATATGCGTTCCAGTATCCTCGCCGCTACGATGCCCGCTACACCGATGTGTCCGTCCGGAATCTCGATCACCTGGGCGGGCGCTCTGGGGACTATGGACGGAATGGCGCATTCCATCATCGAAGTTTCGAGCTGCTTTCGCTCGGTATTCCTAAGATCGATGATTCTGGCGTATTCGCGGGCGATTTCCCTGTCGTCGCAGAGCAGAAGCTCGAGCGCGTCGGTTCCATGCGCCAGCCGTCCGTCCGCATTCATCCTCGGTCCGATGAGAAAACCGAAGTCCTTCGCAGTGATTTTCTCGCGTCCCGTGCGTGCGGCCCGTTCCATGAGTTCGCGCAGGCCGATCGGCGCGCACGTCTGGAACAGTGATAGCGCCCTTGCGACGAGCATCCGGTTCTGCCCCTTGAGAGGCATGATGTCGGTGACCGTCGCGATTCCCGCGAGCACGAGAAGCGGGGCCGATATCTTTTTGCCTTCGTACATGCCGGATTCAACGGCCAGTTTCATCAAGGCGTGCGCCACGAAGAAAGCCACTCCGGATCCGCAAAGCCATTCCAGCCGGCCGGAATCGGAAGTTTTCGGGTTCACGACGGTGCATTCCGGCAGACTGTCTCCGGGAAGGTGGTGATCCGTGACCACGACGTCTATCCCCCGCGATTTGAGCATGGACGTCTCTTCGACGGAATTGATTCCGTTGTCGACCGTTACGACAAGTTTGACGTCCGGATGGGTCTCGAGCATGCGCGCGAGGCTTTTGGACGTCATTCCGTAGCCTTCGGAAAGCCTCAGCGGTATGAAAGGGTACACGTCCCCGCCCACGGCCTTTATCGTCTTGATGAGTATGGCGGTGGCCGAAATGCCATCGCAATCGTAGTCTCCGAATACGACGATTTTGTTTTTCGCCTTGACGGACTGAAGGATTTCGCGCGCAGCTTCGATTGCTCCGGGCAGTTCCTCGAGATTTGCGAATTCCCCTTTGACGGGTTCCAGATAATCTCCCAAAGACGCGGCGTCCACGCCTCTCGACGCGAGGATGCGCGCGAACAATCGCGAGCAGCCGGCTTTTTCGAGGCTGGCCGCAGTTTCCGAAGGGCAGCGGCGCAATGTCCAGTCCGGTATGTCCATGGATTTGACCGTTTAAGTGATTGACAGCATGGCGTCTATGGCTTTGCGCGCGCCCGACGCGATATTCTCCGGGACGGTGACGCGATATTCCATGTTTTCGAGGCACGAAAGAACTTTTTCCAGGGTCGTCTTCTTCATGTTCGGGCAGACGATCCTGTCCGATACGGGGAAGAATTTCTTGCCGGGGTTCTCCTTGGCTAGACGGTGCAGGATTCCGGTTTCGGTGCCGACTATGATTTCGGCCGCGCCGGAACGTTTCGCGAACGCGCACATTCCGCCGGTCGAGAGGCATTCGTCCGCGGCCGCCCTGACGTCCGCCGGACATTCGGGATGGACCATGACCGGGGCGCCGGGGTGGAGCGCCTTCGCCTTTGCGATCGCCGCTGCGGTTATCGCGGCGTGGGTCGGACAGTATCCCGGCCAGAGTTCGTACTTTCTGCCTTCTCTGCCGGATACGTACGAGCCGAGGTGCCTGTCCGGCACGAAAATGATTTCGCGTCCGGCCGGTATCGTGGCCATTACGCGCTCGGCGTTGCCGCTCGTCACGCAGATGTCGCACTCCGCTTTCACTTCGGCCGTGGAGTTTACGTAGCATACGCACACCGCTCCCGGATGCTTCGATTTCAATTCGCGCAGCTGTTCGGCCGTGATCATGTCGGCCATCGGACATCCCGCCTCCGGATCCGGGGTCAGCACCGTCTTTCCGGGATTGAGGATCGCCGCCGTTTCGGCCATGAAATACACTCCGCAGAAAACTATGACGCTGGAATCGACGCCGGCGGCGACGCGGGCGAGTTCGAGAGAATCGCCCGTGAAATCCGCTATGTCCTGAACCTCGCCTCTCGTGTAGTTGTGGGCGAGTATTACGGCGTTGCGTTTCCGTTTAAGTTCGTTGATTTTTTCTGTCATGTACATATTATATCAAAAATTTCCGCACATTTCCCCAAATTTGGAAACGCTGATTTTGCGGGATTTTATTGATATGGCGCCGCAAGGTATGATATAATGTTTTCCGCGGAAACGTCCCGGTTCGATATCCTGCCGGGGCGGCGTATCGAAAACGCGCGTGGCGGCCGAGAAACGGAGGAAACGGAAATGAAATGCAAAAACGCGGGCAGCCGCTTTGCGGCAATGAATCGTGAAATGATAGCCGGTCTTGTTCTGGCGGCGCAGTTTTCCTGCGCCGCCGGCGCGGATTTGCGCCGCGAAGGATGGATCGACTTCAACAAGAACGGCGTCAAGGACGTCTACGAGGATCAGTCCGCGGACGCAGGGGCGAGAGTCGCCGATTTACTCTCGCAGATGACGCTCGAGGAGAAGACGTGCCAGCTCGCGACGCTGTACGGATCCGGCCGCGTCCTCAAAGACGCGCAGCCTGCGGCGGCGTGGAAGAATGAAATCTGGAAGGACGGCATCGGCAACATCGACGAGGAGCTCAACGGCGTCGGGAAGATGTACAGGGAACATCCCGAGTACATGACGCCGTATTCCAACCATGTCGCCGCGATAAACGCGATCCAGCGCTGGTTCGTCGAGGAGACGCGCCTCGGCGTCCCGGTCGATTTCTCGAACGAGGGCATCCACGGCCTGAACCACACCGGCGCGACGCCGCTGCCCGCGCCGATCGGCATAGGCTCCACCTGGAACCGCGCGCTCGCGAGAAGGGCGGGCGAGATCGTCGGCGGAGAGGCGCGGCTCATCGGATACTCCAACGTGTACGCGCCGATCCTCGACGTCGCCAGAGACCAGCGCTGGGGGCGGACGCTCGAATGCTACGGCGAGGATCCGTTCCTCGTAGCGGAGCTCGGCAGGGAGATGGCGCTCGGCATACAGTCGCAGGGCGTCGCGTCGACCTTGAAGCACTACGCGGCGTACGGCGTTCCGAAGGGCGGACGCGACGGAGACTGCCGCACCGATCCGCACATCACCCCGCGCGAGCTGCACGAGCTGTTTCTCTATCCGTTCAGGCGGGTGGTCCGCGAGGCGAAGCCGATGGGCGTGATGTGCAGCTACAACGACTGGAACGGGGAGCCGGTAGCGGCGAGCAAGTGGTTTCTCACCGATCTCCTGCGCGGCGAATACGGATTCGACGGCTACGTTGTGAGCGATTCAGAGGCGGTCGAGTTCGTCCACACGAAGCACGCCGTCGCGGAGACTTACGAAGAGGCGTGCGCGCAGGTGCTGGAGGCGGGGCTGAACGTCCGCACCCACTTCACGCCGCCCGAAGATTTCATCCTTCCCGTCCGCGCGGCGGTGAAGAGCGGACGGCTCCCGGTGTCCGTGGTTGACAGGCGCGTCGCCGAGGTGCTTGCTGTCAAGTTCCGGCTCGGCCTATTCGACAATCCGTATCTCGGCGACGCGGAGAAAGCCGACAGACTGGCGGGCGCGGAGAAGCACAGGGAATTTGCGGAGGAGATACAGGCGGAGTCGTTCGTACTTCTCAAGAACGACGGAATCCTGCCTCTCGCGAGAGGGAAACGCCTGAAGATGCTCGTAACCGGTCCGCTTGCGGACGAAACGAATTTCATGGTTAGCCGCTACGGGCCAAACGGATTCGACCTTAAGCCTGTGCGCGAGGCGATAGCGGAATATGCCGGGGCGGACGCGGAAGTGAGGTTCGTCCAGGGATGCGCGACGGCCGATGCGGCGTGGCCGGAGAGCGAAATCTACACGATTCCGCTCTCCAGAGAGGAGAGGGACGGAATCGACGCGGCGGTCGCCGCCGCGAAAGAGGCGGATGTCGTCGTCGCGGTCGTAGGCGAGGATGCGTACGCGACAGGCGAAAGCCGTTCGCGGACTTCCCTCGACCTGCCGGGACGCCAGAGGATTCTGCTTGAAAGGCTTTTCGAGACGGGCAAGCCGGTCGTCGCCGTTCTCGTGAACGGCCAGCCGCTTACGGTCGCCTGGATGGACCGGGCGGCGAATGCGGTTCTCGAGACGTGGTTCCCCGGGCCTTTCGGCGGGGAGGCGGTCGCCAAGACGCTTTTCGGCGAGATCAATCCGTCGGGCAGGACGACCGTGACGTTCCCGAAGTCGACAGGCCAGATAGAATACAACTTCCCGTTCAAGAAAGGATCGCACGGCGGGCAGCCGAAGTTCGGTCCGAACGGCTTCGGGTACACGCGCGTCACCGGGGCGCTTTATCCTTTCGGCCACGGGCTGAGCTATACCATGTTCAAGTACGGGAATCTGGCAATCGGGGAATGCGCGACGGGGAACGGGGCGCCAGGATTCAAGGTCGCCGCGGATGTGACGAATACCGGCGATCGTCCCGGGGCGGAAGTCGTCCAGCTCTACGTGAAAGACCTCTATGCGAGCGTCGTAACGTATGATTCCGTGCTTCGCGGGTTCGAGAAGGTGTATCTGGAGCCGGGCGAGACGAAGCGGGTGGCATTCACGCTCGGACCCGACGAGCTGGCGATTCTGGACAGAAACATGCGCTGGACGGTCGAACCGGGCGACTTCGAGATTCGCGTCGGTTCTTCGAGCGAAGACATCCGTCTCAAGGGCGCTGTCAAAGTGAAAGCCCCCGTGAACGCCTTTTAGCAAATGTTTTTTGTCGCCTGTTTGCTCTTTTTTTGATATAATACGATTCAAAAAGGTTTTATATCAAATATGGCTGAACTTGAAGAATCATCGTCTCTGACACTCGATTTCACCAAACTCGAGAAGGTGGGCAGGCAGGTTGCGGACACCCGCGCCGCCGGCTCCGCGCCGTGCGACCCCGGAGTCATACCGGTTGCGGTCCAGAATGCCGATACGCGCGAGGTCATACTCGTGGCGTACACAAACGAATACGCGATGCGCGAATCGTTCGCGAAGCGCAAGCTCGTTCTGTGGTCCACAAGCCGCAACAAGCTATGGTTCAAAGGCGAGACGAGCGGCGAGACGTTCGACCTCCTCGAGGCGTACGTCAACTGCGAGCAAAACTCTCTCCTCTACGTAGTAAGGCCCTGCCGCGGCGGAATATGCCACACGAAGAACAAGTCTGGCGCCCCGAGGAACTGCTACTACAGGAAGATCGACTTCGACACCCTGAAGCTCGAGTTCGTCGATCCCTAACCCAACTCCCAACTCCCAACTCTCAACTCTTAACTCTCAACTCTCAACTAAAAAAATATGATAAGCCAAGGATTGGTCCTGATGCTCGCCGGAATGGGCATCGTGTACGTGTTTCTTTCGATTCTCATCGTTGTGACGAAAGTTTCCATGAAGGGAATCGCGAGATTCGATTCGATTCTCCCCCAGGAAGCCCCGAAGAAAAAGCCGGCCGCGGCGAAAGCGGCCGACGACGATGCGAATATCGCGCTGGCGATAGCGGTGGCGATGAACGGCTGACGGACAACCACCGGGGCCTCTGGCGGCCCCGAACCCCACCCACGGAATTTTGAAAGGTAAATCATCATGGCAAAGAAAAACGTAAAGTTCATGCTTACTGCGTTCCGCGACGGCTTCCAGTCCGTCATCGGCGCGCGTGTCCTCTCCAAAGACTTCCTCCCTTGCGTCGAGGAAGCGTACGCGGCGGGCGTCCGCTGGTTCGAAGCCGGCGGCGGCGCCAGATTCCAGAGTTGCTACTTCTACTGTCAGGAGGATGCGTTCGATGTCATGGACGCGTTCCGCAAAGCGGCTCCGGAAGCCGACCTCCAGACCCTTTCGCGCGGCGTGAACGTCGTCGGCCTCGAGTCTCAGTCGAGCGACATGATCAAGCTCCATGCGCAGATGTTCAAGAAGCACGGCATGTCGTCCATCCGCAACTTCGACGCGCTCAACGACGTCAACAACCTCAAGTGGTCCGGACAGTGCATCCACGACGCCGGGCTCAACCACGAAGTCGTCGTGACGATGATGGGCCTGCCGCCCGGAATCGACAACAAGGGCACGCACACGCCCGAATTCTACCGCGACCGCCTCAAAATGATCATGGACGCGGGCATTCCTTTCGATCGCGTCGCGTTCAAGGACGCGTCCGGCACGTCTACCCCCGCGACCGTCTACAACACGATGAAACTCGCCAGGAAGCTTCTCGGCGACAAGATACACATCCAGTTCCACAGCCATGAGACGGCCGGCAACGGCGTCGCGTGCTATCTCGCCGCGCTCAAGGGCGGGGCCGACGGCATCGATCTTTCGATGGCGCCGATGTCTGGCGGCACCTGCCAGCCCGACATCATAACGATGTGGCACTGCCTCGACGGCGACCCCGATTTCGGGTTCGACTTCGACATCAACAAGATCAAGAAGGCGGAAGACTCCTTCAAGAATGCGATGCAGAAGTACTTCCTCCCGCCGGAGGCGATGAGCGTCAATCCGCAGATCGTATGGTCGCCCATGCCGGGCGGCGCGCTCACGGCGAACACGCAGATGCTGCGCGACAACAACATGATGGACAAGTACGACGACATGATCGCCGAGATGTACGACTGCGTCAGGCTCGGCGGCTTCGG
>DGHT01000008.1:7519-60088 GCA_002392765.1 Verrucomicrobia bacterium UBA3841
ACGTCCGTCACGCCCGTCTCGCAGTTCTACGCGCAGCAGGCGATCCAGAACGTCATGTTCGGCAAGTTCAAGAAGTTCGCGCCCGGCTACGCGAAGATGGTGCTCGGCTACTTCGGCAAGACGCCCGTCCCGCCGGACCCGGAGATCGTCAAGAAGGCAAGCGAGTTCATGGCGTCGAGCGACCTCAACAAGGCGTACAGCCAGCCGACGACCAAGACGGTTCTCGAGATGAACGATGCCGACCCCAAGAAGGGCGGAGCGGTCGCGAAGAAGATGCTCGAGGACGCGGGCCTGCCGATCACCGACGAGAACGTCTTCATCGCCGCGTCCTGCAAGGAGAAGGGCATTCTCTTCCTCAAGGACCCGTCCAAGGCCCCGATGGGATGCCGCTTCGCAGAGGCGGGGAACGGGGAACGGGGAACGGGGAACGGGGCCAAGGGCGGCGCGGTCACCGTCACGATCAACGGCAAGGCCTACGGCGTCGAGATCAAAGGCGACGGCAAGGCCGTCGTCAACGGCAAAGAAGTGTCGTTTTCAACCAAGGCCGGATTGTCCGGAAGCTCCGGAAATTCCGGAAAATCCGGAAAATCCGGTGAAGGCACCGAGGTCAAGGCTCCCGTCCCCGGCACGATCCTGCGCGTCACGGCGACGAACGGCTCGAAGGTCGCCAAGGGCGACGAGATCCTCGTCATGGACGTTATGAAGATGGAAACCCCCGTCACGGCGCCGTGCGACGGCACGGTCACGGTCACCGTCAACGCGACCGACAAGGTTGCGACCGGCGACACGCTCGCGGTAATCGGGTAAGGTTTGCCGTCGATTGCAAACGAAAGCATCCGAATGCAATCGACGGCGAACGACAGCAATCGGAGAGAATACAATGAAGAAAATGATATTGGCGCTTTTTGCCGCGGCCTGCGCGTTCTGCGCCGGCGCGGCGGATGCCGCGGACGGCGGACAGGCTCCATGGAAGACGACTCTCGGAAAGGTCAAGGATCTTTCAAGCGACACGGGACTTTCCGGTTTTCTCAGGAAAGCGCCGCCGGCGTACATAACGGGCGATTTTTCCGGAAAGGATCTGCCTGCCGCGCCCGATTTCTCCAAACCTCTGCTTGATCCCTCCGCCTACGCCAACAGGAACGGCTTCTGGGTGACGACCGACGCGCAGGCCGCGACGTACTCGAGCGAGAAGCATCCCGTCAAGCCGGGCGAGTGGATCGGAGGATACTTCGACGAGAACGGTTCGTTCGTCAGGGGGCACGAGGTCAAGACGCTTTTCGGAATGCCTTACGGTGTAGGCCAGCTGATCATGATTCCGCTGTGTCTTCTAATGATCTACCTCGCGATAGTCAAGGGATTCGAGCCGCTGTTGCTGCTGCCCATCGGTTTCGGCGGACTTCTCGCCAACTGCCCGCTCGCGGGCGTGGCGGCTCCCGCTATGATGCACGACGGCGTCATCACGTTCCTTGAAAGCGGCGTCCCCGTGATGACGGGCGGAATCGTCGAGCCCGGCGGATTCCTCCACTACTTCTTCAAGTTCGGCATCGACACGGGCGTGTTCCCGATCGTGATCTTCATGGGCGTGGGCGCGATGACCGACTTCGGCCCGCTTATCGCCAACCCGAAGACGGCGCTTCTCGGCGGCGCCGCGCAGTTCGGAATCTTCTTCGCGCTCTTCGGAGCGCTCGGTCTCGCCTCGCTGTTCGGCGCGGACTTCTTCGGCGGAGTTTCGCCGATCAAGGCTGCCGCGTCGATCGGAATCATCGGCGGCGCCGACGGCCCGACGGCCATCTGGCTCACGTCTCGCCTCGCGCCGGACCTGCTCGGCGCGATCGCGGTGGCGGCGTACAGCTACATGGCGCTCGTCCCGATCATCCAGCCTCCGATCATGAACGCGCTCACGACGAAGGAAGAGCGCCTTATCAAGATGCCGCCGCTCAGGGAGGTCAAGAAGATCGAGAAGATATGCTTCCCGCTCATAGTGCTGCTTCTGTGCGCGATTCTTCTGCCGTCGGCGGTGCCGCTGATCGGCGCCCTGATGCTCGGAAACCTCGCCAAGGAGGCGGGTCCGTCCGTGGCGCGCATTTCCGACACGATGTCCAACGCCCTGATAAACATCGTCACGATCATGCTCGGCCTCTCCGTCGGCTCGAAGCTCGCCTGCGAGAAGTTCCTCTCCGGCACGACGCTCGGCATTCTCGCGCTCGGGCTTCTCGCGTTCTGCGTCGGTACGGCGGCCGGAGTCCTCATGGCCAAACTCATGAACGTGTTCTCGAAGGAGAAGGTCAACCCGCTCATCGGCTCGGCCGGCGTCTCGGCCGTCCCGATGGCCGCGCGCGTCTCCAACAAGGTGTCGCTCCAGAACGATCCGACCAACTTCATCCTCATGCAGGCGATGGGACCGAACGTTTCGGGCGTCATCGGATCCGCAGTCGTGGCGGGCGTACTCTACACGCTTTGCAAATGACGGATTACGCGATAGGCAAAGTCGTTCTCGGGAACGCGCGGTCGATTTCGACCGCGCTCGGGGAGTTCTTGCGCATAGGCGTGGACGAAAGCCGTCTTTGCCCGTCGCCGCAGGTGCCGCGCAAGAGAAGGGGTCTCGCGGGCGAGGCCCCCGTGTCCGGCGTCGGCACGTTCGAGGGGAGCGCGAAGCGAACCATCGTATTCGCGCCCAGCGGAAAGCCGGGCTGGTGGATAAGGCGCATGGACCAAAAAGCCCAGCTCGATACGAAGGTGGACATATCCAACCTCTGGACGAGCGCGCAGAATCTCGTTTTGAGATCGGGCTCTCCGCACAACTACCTGCGCATGGTCGAGCATATAATCGCGCTGAAGCCGGGCCTTTGGGTCGATGACGTCCTCATAAAGGTCAACAGCGGCGACCCGCCGCTCTTCGACCAGTCTTCGCTTCCGCTGGTCAAGGCGATGGAGCACGCCAAGATAATCGACGGCGCGGAAGACGCGACGTACGTGACTGTCAGCGAGCCGCTCGCGTTCGGTGGCGACAGAGGCGATTTTCTCCTTTTCTTCCCCGACGAAAGCGGCTGCGGAAACCTGCGCATCGACTGCGCGATCCGCTGGAACACCGCCATAGGCACGCAGAGAGTCGTTTTCGACGTGACACCCGAGACTTTCCGCTACGCGTCGCTCGCGAGGACGAACGCGACGCACCGCCAGTACGTCATGGCCAAGACGATCGGCAAACTGTTCGCGGCCACCAGAAATCTCGGGTACAACAAGAAAAACATTCTCATCCACGGACCGAAAGGTTTCTATACCGAGCCGAGGTTCCCCCTGAACGGAAAGTTTCTGGAGCCGGTGTGGCACAGGGCGACCCTCGATCTCCTGGCTGCGCTCGCGCTTTTCGGGGAACACCGCTTCGCGGGGACGGTCGTTAGCTACCGCTCCGGCCACACGCTCGACTGCGATGCCGTCCGCGCCATATACAGGAACGACCTGCTATGCCGAATCTGAAGCTTGACAGACCATTGATCGTGTTCGACATCGAATCGACGGGCACCGCTCCGCGCAAGGACCGGATAATCGAGCTCGCCGCTGTAAAAGTGCGCCCCGACGGCACTGAGGAGACGCGTACGTGGCTGTTGAACCCCGGTGTGAAGATTCCGCCGGAGACCACCGCCATACACGGCATAACCGACGAAATCGTCAAGGACTGCCCGACGTTCGCGGACAAGGCGGACGAAATATTCGCCTTCTTCGACGGCTGCGATCTTTCCGGCTTCAACGCCGACAGGTTCGACATCCCCTGTCTGGAAGAGGAGTTTCTGCGCGCGGGCAAGGCGTTCCTGCCGTCGGCGCGCAAGCACGTGGACGTCCAGCGAATATACCACAAGATGGAGCCGAGAGACCTTTCCGCAGCGGTGCGCTTCTATCTTTCGCGCGATCACGCCGGAGCGCACGGCGCCGAAGCGGACGCCCGCGCCACGCTCGAAGTCCTGAAGGCGCAGATGGAAAGGTATCCGTCCCTGCCGCACGACGTGGCCGCGCTCGACGAGTATCTCGTGCCGCACGATCCGTTGAATGCGGACCGGATGGGGCTTCTCAGGTGGAAGGACGGCGATCTGAAAATCAATTTCGGCAAGAAGAAGGGCGAAAGCCTCAAGGATCTTCTGCTCCACGAGCCGAATTATCTGAGGTGGATAGTAAAAGGCGATTTCGACACGGAGGTGAAGGCAATCGTGCGCGACCTGCTGGAGAACGGACGCCTGCCGCCCGCTCCCCGTCCGGGCGCGAAGGATGCGTGATTCCGTCGGGGCGAATCTAATTGACAACAAAAAAACAAACAAAAACCAAAGAGAACGACCAGGAGGGAAAATATGGGAATCTTCAAAGCTTACGATATCCGAGGCATATACGGCAAAGACTTGACCGAGGATGTTTTCGAGAAGATAGCCAGAGCGTACGCCAAATTCGCGAACGTGCGCAGGGTCGTGGTGGCGAGGGACTGCAGAAAGTCGTCCGATTCGCTTTTCGCCGCTTTCGTCAAAGGACTCGTGGACGTCGGGGTGGACGTGATTGACATCGGTCTGGCGTCGACGCCGATGAGCTATTTCGCCAACGGCACGCTCAAGGCCGACGGTTCCGTGATGATCACCGCGTCCCACAACACCAAGGAGTGGAACGGTTGCAAACTCTGCCGCGCGAACGCCGTGCCGATCTCCGGAGCGACTGGCATCAAGGACATCGAGAAAATGGTGATGGACGGCGATCTCGGCGAGGATGCGGCGGTCAAGGGCAAGGTCGAGAAGGTGGACGTCTCCAAGGAGTACGGCGAGCATGTGCGCAAGTTCGCCCATCTCGCGAGGCCCGTCCATGTGGCGATGGATTTCGGCAACGGCATGGGAATCGCCGAATCCGTCGCTTTCGAGGGGCAGAACATGCTCACGCACGACGATTTGTACGGCGAGTACGACGGCGATTTCCCGCACCACGCGGCGAATCCGCTTGAGCACGAGACGCTGGCCGACCTCCAGGCGCTCGTCAAAGCCAACCCCGGCAAGTATGCGTTCGCCGTAGCGTACGACGGCGATGCGGACAGGGCGGGCTTCCTTGACGAGAAGGGCGAAATCATACCGATGGATTTCATCACCGCGCTCATATCCAAAGACCTTCTCAAGTCGAACCCCGGCGCGGCGTGCTTCTACGATCTCAGGTCCACGAAGATGGCCGAGGAGACGATCGCCGCTTCCGGCGGAAAGCCGATGATGAGCCGCGTCGGACACTCCTTCATCAAGGAGCAGATGCGCCAGAACGACGCCATATTCGCAGGCGAACTTTCGGGTCACTACTATTTCAAGGCGAATTTCACGGCCGAATCGTCTTCGATGGCGACATACGCGCTTGCCAACATCGTTTCCGCGAGCGGCAAACCGCTTTCGGAACTGATCGAACCGCTGAAGAAATACTCCCAGTCCGGAGAGATAAACAGCAGGACTTCCACGCCCCCGGCGGAGATCCTCGCCAAGATCAAGGCGGTTTATTCCGCAAAGGCGCAGTGCAGGGTGTTCGAACTCGACGGCGTGTCGGTCGACGCGTGGGAAAGCGAAGGATGGTGGGCGAACGTCAGAATGTCCAACACCGAGCCGCTCGTGAGGCTCAATCTCGAAGGACGCACGAAAGAGATCATGGAGGCGAAACGCGATGAGTTTCTCGCAATCATTCGCGCTTAAGGCGTTGGCCGTAGCCGCCGTGGCCGCCGTGTCCGGCTGCGGCGACCCCGACCCCGCAAAGGAGTTTGCGGCGGGGAGCAGGGCCTTCGAGCTCAAGGACTGGGAGCGCGCGCGCCGGCATTACGAAGCGGGGCTCGAAGCCGATGCGGAAAACGTCGACGCCCTCTTGACGATGGCGCAGATCGAGTTTGCGTCCGGAACGCAGTCCAAGGCCGACGAGTATCTCGCGCGGGCCGCGGCCAAGGCCGGGGACGACCCCGACGTCATCGAACTCGCGGCGCAGTTCGCGTACCATTCCAAAAACTACGACCTTGCGAAAAAGATGTACAGACGCCTTGCGGACGACGATACGCTCGATGCCAAATACAGGTCGAAAGGCTGGGCGGGTCTGGGCGTTATCGACTATCTGCTCGGCGATTCCGCCAAGACGCAGAGCGAGAGCGATCTCCTCATGGCCAAAGCGCGCACCGCATTCCTGCGCGCGGCAAGGATCGACAGGTTCAATCCTTCTCCGCACTACCACCTCGGCCGGCTTTACCGCGATGTGATGGACTATCCTCTGCCCGCCAAGGACGAGTTCCTCAAGTTTGCGACTCTCGAGAAGAAGGACGAACACCGCGTCAACAAGGTCAAGCGCGAGTACATCCCCGGAATCGCGAAGGACATAAACGAAAGGAACGTAGCGAATTCGAAGGCCGTCGCCCCCGGAGGACGCGAGGCTTGCGCCAGACTGATGAAGCAGGCGGACGCCAAATACCGCGCCAACAAGATAAGCGAAGCCAGGAATCTCTACGCAGAGGCGATGAAAAATGACGCCCAAAGCGCGCCCGCAGCGCTGGGCTACGCCCGCGCGGTCGCGGCCGCAGCCCGCACCAGGGACGATTTCAAAGCCGCGTACATTGCGTACAGCGAGGTCTGCAAAATGGACCGCAGCAAGGACAACTTTCTCAAGGCGGGCGAGTTCGCGACCAAATCGCGGAACTACGCTTCCGCCGCAAAGCTGTATTCTGCGGCGCTCGCCTACTTCCCGAAAGACGACGTCGTGGCCGGAAAACTCGCCGACGCTCTCAAGAATTGCGGCATGAACGATCTCGCGGCGGTCTACCAGCTCTACAAGAGTTCCCTGACCAAGAGCAAATGAATCTCCAGCCGCTGGACTGGGCGCTCGTCGCCCTTTCTTCGCTCATCTTTCTGATGGGTCTCTTCCGCGGCTTTTCGGGGATTTTCGCAATGGCGGCCGGCGGCATGGTGTCCGCCGCGCTCGTCGCGTACGGCTGGCCGAGACTCGCATCCTTGGGATATTCTCTCGCGGCGAACATCGCCATCGCGTTCGTTACGGCCGTCGTCGTTTTCGGAATCGTGAGAATGTGCGTGCAGAAAGCGGTCGGCACGCTTCTCGCCCAGCCGGCGGATTCGATACTCGGATGCGTCATAGCCGCCGCCTGCGCCGGGCTGCTCCTTCTCGCGATCGCCTCAAACCCGTCGTTCAGGGAACGCTCTTCGCTGGCGATGAAGGTTCCGTCCGATGCAGGATTGCGATCTTATTGACAGAGCGCGCGAATTTCAGGAAAACCTTCTGAACTTTTTCAGGCGGCAGGGCGTTATAGATGGCGATCTGGAGGATTGTCTTCAGGAAACGTACGTAAGATTGTGGAAATACCGCGGCGAATACCGTCCTTCCGCCAAGCTCTCGACATTCCTGTTCATTCTCGCCAGGCAGGTTCTGATAGATTCCTACCGGCGCAGGACGAACAGGCGCAGGCGCGAAGCGGACTGGCAGGAGGCGCGTCCGTCGTCAGTATCCCCGCAGCCTTGCGTGCGGACTGATGTGGAATGGGCCATGTCCAGGCTTTCCCCTCCGCTGAGGGAGACTGTCGAACTGGCGCTTTTCCAGGATCTGCCGTACAAGGAGATATCCCGGATCCTCGACATACCCGTGGGGACGGTGAAGTCGAGAGTGTCAAACGCAATCAGGAAACTGAAGGAGTTGTTCGATGAACGTAGATCTTGAAGAGACCCTTGCCGCCATGGGCGCGGAATACAGGGATTTCGCACTGCGCTTCAAAAACGCCGACGGCGCGGCCGCCCCGGACGTCCGCAGGGCGCGCAGAGGCTTTTTCCGCAGGTTTGCCGCGCCCGCCGCCGCGGCCGCGCTGGTCGCAGCCGCGCTTTCCCCTCTCTTCACGGGGCGCTCCGGCGCTCCGGCGTCCGCAGCTCCGCGCGCTTCCGAATATTCCCTCGCGCTTTCCGGCGGCGGCTGTATAGACGAGATTGTGGACAGCCAGAATGCCGACGGCAGCTGGGGGAACGATTTCCTGACGCGGCAGAACGCGGCGGCGCTTCGCAATGTCGCTTCGTGCAGCGTTCCGTACAGACGCGCCCTCAGGTATTTGCGGTCCAAGGGACTGCGGCCGCTCACGGACGAGGAGATGCGCCTGAGAGTTTCGCTTTACGAAAAGTCGGCTTCAGGAGACAGAACATGAAAGATTTCAAAGCGGTTATACTGGCTGGCGGAAGCGGCGAGAGGTTCTGGCCTCTCTCCACTCCGGAAAGACCGAAGCAGTTTTTGAGCGTTTTCGGAAGCGAAAGCCTCATTCGCCAAAGCGTGTCGCGCCTCGGCGGGCTTGTCGAACCGGGCGATGTATACATCGTGACGTCAAACGCGCTTGTCGAGGCTACGTGCGCCGAACTTCCGGAAATCCCCGCTGCGAACGTCGTCGGCGAACCGATGCGTCGCGATACGGGCGCGGCGGTCGCATCCGGCGTGGGGGTCGCGGCCAGGACGGGCGACCCCGTGGTGGGCTTCTTCTCCAGCGACCAGCTCGTCTCCGACCGTCCGGCTTTCGCCGCGACGATTTCGTCGGCGGCGGGGACCGCCCGCGATTCGGACTGTGTCGTAGTTATCGGAATAAAGCCCGACTGTCCGTCGACCGCCTTCGGATACGTCGATCCGTCGACGGGCCGATTCGTCGAGAAGCCGGACGCCGCCAGAGCGAAATCCTATCTCGAGTCGGGGTATTTGTGGAACGCCGGCATGTTCATCGCGAGAGCCTCCGTTTTTCGCGAGGCGTTCCGCAGATTCGCGCCGGGGCTTTCCGTCCTGGCCGGACCGGAGTTCGCCGCAGGGGATATGGACCGCATCTACCCGGATCTGCCGCGCATTTCGTTCGATTACGCCGTGATGGAACATCTCCCGCAGGGGATGGTGAAAGTGGTCCCCGGAGATTTCGGATGGGACGATGTCGGCAGCTACGCCGCGTTCGACAAATACTTCCCGCGCGACGGCAGGGGCAACGTGCGCGACGGCGCGACGACGCTGGTGGACTGCGACGGCAGTATCGCCATATCGAAAGGAGCGCCCGTATCGATGCTCGGCGTGAAGAACCTTGTGGTAGTCTCGACTCCCGGCGGGGTGCTTGTGGCTGACAAGTCGCGCCTGTCCGAAATGAAACTCCTTTTCCGGAAATGACGCCACCCCGCCGCTACAAAGCAGTGATCGCCTACGACGGCACGGGGTTCTCCGGCTGGCAGTTCCAAGAGAACGCGCTGGGAATCCAGCAGGTCGTGGAAGAGGCGCTGGAATGGCTCGAGGGAGCGAAGGTCAGGGTGTACGGAAGCTCCAGAACGGATGCGGGCGTCCACGCGAAAGGGTTTTGCGCGCATTTCTTCCTGACAAAACCGATTCCGCCGGCGAATCTCGTCAGGGCCATGAATACCAGACTCCCCGGATCCGTCCGCGTGATGCGCGCTTCGTACGCGAAGGACGGATTCGACGCCAGACTGTCCGCCAAAGGCAAGGAGTACCGCTACAACGTTTACATGGCGGACATCCTCCCGCCGCATCTCTACCCGTACTGGGTGCACTGCCACCGCAAGCTCGATGTGGAGGCGATGCGCAGGGCCGCGGCGTATTTCGTCGGCAGGCACGACTTCGTTTCGTTCGCCGCGAATCCGAACCGCGTTCTCGAAACGACCGTGCGGAACGTTTTTTCGTTCGACATATCGCGCAACGGACCGAGAATCGTGTTCAAGGTGAGAGGCGACGGGTTCCTCTACAAGCAGGTAAGGTCGATGGTCGGATTCCTGCTCTCGGTCGGCAAGGGGAACGAGCGTCCGGAGGCGGTGAAAGAACTTCTGGAGGCCGCCGCGCCGCGCACCGCAAGGGTCGAAACCGCCCCGTCGCGCGGTCTCTTCCTGTGGAAGGTGTTCTATTAGCAGCCACCAAGGAGATGGAGCGTCCCGCTCCGTCACTAACCTGGACAGCCACCAAGGAGATGGGTATCCCCCGAGCGGGATGCGCCTGCGACGAAGTCGTCAGGTCGGCTGAGCGCAAAGCGCGAACCGCGAAGCGGCCGCAAGGGCCCGCGCGAGCCGCGATAGCGGTGGCTACAGGGGTGCGTCCCGCTCCGTCACTAACCTGGACAGCCACCAAGGAGATTGAGCGTCCCGCTCCGTCACTAACCTAGACAACCACCAGGGAGATGGAGCGTCCCGCTCCGTCTTCTTGACAATGGAAAAAGTGTTCGCTAACAGTGCTGTTATTTGTGTTTGTGTCGCGAAAAATATGATATAGTTGTTGCATAAAAGGGGTCTGCAGATATCATGTCCGATTCAAAATACAAAGCGCTTGTCGCGATGCTCAAGAAAAACATCTTGGACGGAAAATACGGGAACGAGGGGAGGTTCCCGAGCGTTCGCGCATTGATCAGGCGCCACGGCCTCTCAAACACGACCGTTCTCCATGCCGTCGACGAACTGGTCCGGCAGGGGCTCGTCTCCCGAAAGCAGGGATGCGGCACATTTGTATGCGCGCCGGGCGTGTCGCGGAGCATCGGGCTGATCGTTCCGGGAGTCGCCTGCACCGACTTCTTCCAGCCGATAATAAGCGAAATAAACCAGCTCGCCCGCTCGAAAGGCTACCAGCTCCATTTCGGCGAGGTGTTCTCCCTCGACCGCGCCGAGCGCATCCGGCAGGTGCGCGAACTCGCGGCGGACTTTGTGAAGAAGCGTGTTGCGGGCGTAATATACGAGCCTTTGGCCGAGCCGAACGGCAGCGAGGCGAACGAACACATACTGAAAGTGTTCAGGCGTTTTCGCATACCGGTCGTGTTTATCGACTGCGACATCGTGCCGTTCCCGCAGCGCAGCGGCTACGACGTCGTGGGCGTGAACGACGTGGAGGCCGGCGCGAAGATCGCCCGGCATCTTGTCGCGGCCGGTGCGAAGAGGATACACTTCCTCATGTGCAGACTGTGTCCGACGACGTTCAAGAACCGCCTGTACGGAGCGGAAGCCGAGTTGATCTGCGCCGGGAAGTTCAAGAAGGGAAACATCCTTTATGCCGAGGCGGACGACGTCTCGGCGCTCAAGCGGCACATCAGGCGGCACGGCAAGCCGGACGCGTTCGTGTGCAGCAACGATGCGATAGCGGCGGAATTCAAGCAGACATTGGAGAAGACCGGACTGTCGGTGCCGAAAGACGTCATGCTTACCGGCTTCGCCGACATGCCCGTCGCTTCGCTTATGACCCCGACGCTGACGACGATCCGCCAGGAGCGCAGTCAGATGGGCGCGGCCGCGTTCAGACGTCTGCTGGAGCGGATGGCGAACCCAGATATTCCGGCGTACGAGATGCTCTTCCCCGCGCCTCTTGTCGTGCGCGAATCGACGAAGAAAAAAAAGTTGAAAAGTTGAAAGGTTGAAAAGTTGAAAGGTATTGTGAAAATGTGCAATTGTGAAAATCGGAGGACTTCAGACTTGGGACACCAGACTTCAGTTGTCAGAAGTCGGAAGTCCGAAGTTCTGAGACTGGTAACATTGGCTGTTTCCATATTTGCATATTTCCACAATTATGCAGTTGAATATTCTGACGCGGCGAGACGCCGCATCTCCTTGGGTCCGGACGCGCAAGTAGACGCACCGTCCCGGTGCGTCCAGCCGCGCCGTCTTTTCGACGAGACGCCGGCGCAGAAGGCCGAGCGGCTTTCGTGGTGGACGCATGACCGCTTCGGGATGTTCATCCACTTCGGGCTATACTCCCTGCGTGCGCGCGGCGAATGGCAGAAGATGCACGAGCAGGTCAGCGAAGAGAAATACGACGACTACTTCAAGAACTTCAACCCCGATCTCTTCGACGCGAAGGAGTGGGCGAAATACGCGAAAGCCGCTGGCATGAAGTACGCCGTCCTCACGGCAAAGCACCACGAGGGCTTCTGCCTGTGGGATACGAAGTTCACGGAATACAAGATAACCAACACCGCCTTCAGGCGCGACCTCGTCCGCGAGTTCTGTGACGCCTTCCGCGCCGAGGGGATCCGTGTGGGTCTCTACTACTCGCTTCTCGACTGGAACCACCCCGACTACACCATCGACGCGCGCCATCCGCGCCTTCCGCCCGGGTGCAAGCCGTGCGATCCTTCGGAAACGATCGGTGGCGAGGAGACTTGGAAGCGCATCAACGCCGGAAAGGACATGAACCGCTACCGCAAGTTCATGAAGGATCAGGTCGGTGAGCTCTTGACCAACTACGGGCGAATCGACATCGTCTGGTTCGACTTCACCTATCCGAACGACGGCGGACACGGAAAGACTGCCGAGGACTGGGATTCGGAAGGACTCCTCAAATACGCGCGTAGCCTCCAGCCGTGGATAATCGTCGACAACCGACTCGGGCTCACCGACACGGCGGACGGCTGGGATTTCGTGACGCCCGAGCAGTTCCAGGTCGAGAAGTGGCCGACGGTGAACGGCGAGCGCGTAGCGTGGGAGACGTGCCAGACGCTTTCCGGCAGCTGGGGTTACGCCCGCGACGAAATGACGTGGAAGGATTCCGCGAACGTCCTTTCGATCCTCATACATTCCGTCTCGAAGGGCGGCAACATGATCCTGAACGTCGGCCCGACCGGGCGCGGACGCTTCGACTCGCGTGCCGTCGGCCACATGAAGGACATCGCGGACTGGATGGACCTCAACTCGCGCTCGATCTACGGCTGCACCGAAGCGCCGGAGAAATTCGCCGCTCCGCCCGGCACGATTCTCACGTACAATCCCGAAACACGTCGCCTCTACATCCATCTCATCTCCTATCCCGGCTCGCGCCTTGCTTGTCCGTTCGGCGACGAGGTCGCTTACGCGCAGTTCTTGCACGACGCCTCGGAGATTCCTCTCGAGTGTCACGGCGGCAGCGTGGAGCACAAGCAGAACTTCTACGAAACCGGCTGCGAGGGCGCATCTTATTTCACCCTCCCCGCCGTCAAACCCAATGTCCTCATCCCCGTAATCGAGGTGATGCTGAAGGACAAGAGAAAATGATGCTACAGAAGCGCGAGTTCTTTCATCAGGAGCTCAATGCTCTTGAAATTGAAATAGCCGGCAGTCTTGCCATTTGGCAAGTTGTCGCCGGAGTAGATGACGTTTTGGCTCGCGATGTCTGGAATGTCCTTCGCCAGTTTGCCCATGTTCTTGGTGAAATCGGCGGAATAGCTGGCAGATGCCTTTATCTCGAAAAGATGGAGTTTTCTTCCCTGCTCCGCGACAAGATCCACCTCTGTTCCGCTCCTGTCGCGTATGAAATACAGGTCTGGCGGAAGCCCCCTGTTCAGTTTGGCCTTGAACGCCTCCATGACGACCATGTTCTCGAAGATTGCGCCGAAAAGCGGGTCTCTGACAATCTGGGATTCTTCGCGGATTCCAAGAAGGTGCGTCAGCATGCCGACGTCGGTGAAATAGATTTTTGGCGCTTTCACGAAACGCTTGCCGAAGTTCCTGTAGTAGCAGGGGAGTGTGGTTATTATGAAGCATGCCTCGAGAACGGAAATCCAGTTCTTGACGGTGGGCACGCTTACGCCGATGTCGTTTGCGATGGACTGGCAGTTTACGAGCTGCCCTGCGCGCCCTGCAAGTATGCGGAGAAAGATGTCGAATTCGCGTCGGTTTTTGATGTTCGCAATTTGGTTGACATCTCGCTCGACGTAGGTGGCAAGGTAGTTTTCGTATACGTCGAATGGTGCGAGCCCCTCGTTGTAGAGTCGCGGCATGAATCCGTTGTGCATATACAATTCTCGCGTATAGTCGATGTTTTCCTTCGCCAGTTCTGCTATGGAGAGGGGAAGCAGCGTTGTGATGGCGACGCGTCCGGCGAGAGACTGGGACAGTCCTTCCTTGAGGCGCGGCTGCTGCGATCCTGTAAGGATGAACATTCCCTTTTGTCCAGGCTTTTCATCCACCATGACTTGTATCCGGCTGAGAAGTTCAGGCACACGCTGCACTTCGTCGATAATGATCGGCGCGGGATGGTTGCGGAAGAACGAAGCACCATCGGTTGTCGCCTCGCGACGGGTGTCCGGGTTTTCGAGGTTGAGATACTCATAACCGGGAAACACAGTCCGCGCAAGCGTAGTCTTGCCGGATTGACGCGGCCCGGTGATGGAAACCACCGGAAAGCACTTTGCCATTCGGGTTACATATTCGGTCGCAATTCGCTGTATCATGAAGTCTCTCCTTATTCTTCTCGGCACATATTATACCAAAAAACTTCGGCTGATTTAAAGTACAACTTTAAAATAGCCGAAAAATCTCGTTGTTCCATCGAAAAATGTGATTCGTTAAGGAGGTCGGCATGATGGCGCAACTACACGATCTACACGTTCTACACGGCTAAAACAACAAAAACAAACTAAGGAAAAAGAAAATGAAAAAGATACAACTCGGATTCAGTCGGCTCGTCGCGGCCGCCATCGCCCTGTTCGCGGCGGGCGCTGCGGCATTGTCCTCGTCGGCAGCGACGCTCTACACAAACACGTGGGCGAACACGGCGGGAGTCGGGACGGTGAAGAACTGGGGCGACGCCGCCAACTGGTCTGTCACCTACGAACCTGACGTGACGCCGCCCGCCTCGGCCGTGCCAACGGACGAGAGTTTCGTGAAGCTCCAGAGCAATGCGAGCATTACGCTCCAACCGGGCGACGATTATTCGGTTGGACAGACCTATTTCCTTGCTGGGATGACATGGAAGACGCTCAATATGGAAATCCCAACGGGATCCCGGCTGTCGCTGGTCGGCTCGGACAACTCGTCGTATCTTGGAGTTGGCACTGCATGGCAGGACGGTGTCGTCAACAATAGTGTGAAGATTGATGTCAACGGCGGCGAGCTGGTCGTCGGACAATCCCTTCTCAGCATGCGGCCGAACATGGTTAACGCGAGCAGCAAAGGCTACAACTGGATCCAGATCCGCAACGGCGGCAAGCTGTCGATGGAGGATGGTTCGACCCTTCGTCTGTGGGGAGGTCGGTCGGACAACTCGTCTGGCATGGGCATCTACACCAACATCGTCGATGTGCTCGAAGACTCGACACTGGAACTGAACGGCAGCGCCGTGATAGCGATGGGCGCGAACATAAACCGAAACAATCCGCACGCAGGCGGCTCGTACTTTGGCGCTGGATGGGTGAACGTGAAGGGAGGAACCCTGACGGCGACGAATTCGACGTTCGAAGCGCCGATCCTCATGGCGACCAGCATGTCCACGGGCATGGGGGCCTTTCTCAACGTGACCGACGGTGGCAAGGTCAATCTGGGCGGGAAGCGTCTATATGTCATGTCGAAGAACACGAACATCGTCTATGTCGCGTCGGGCGGCGTCATCTCCAACTTTACGTATTATGTCCAGCAAGGCGGCGGCACGGGAGCGCAATACCACAATATGATCGACATTGACGGCGGCAAGGTCTTCATGACCGATTGCAGCTTCATGCGGGCGGATGCAACCCCCGGAACGGTTGCCCGCGCCACCTTCCGGATCCACGGCGGCGACTCGATTCTCGATGTTGACAACTGGAAGTGGGGGATGGGCACCGCCAATTACTCTTCAACGCCACCGATTTTTGCCGACTTCCGGCTGAAGGCGCACACCGCCCGCGACGCCGATTTCGCCGTCCGCCCGATTCGCACTCGCACGGCGGTGTGGGATGGCGCCCACGGCGGCACTGCCAACAAGAACGTCCACGGCATCTACCGTCTTTCGCCCGATGGTGGATTACAACTCATTCACAAAGATTCTTTTGAATTGCTTTGCCGCGCAAACGATGGTCAGGGCTATTATGAGTTCACAGGCACTTATGGCGGCGTGATCGGCAACGAGATGTGGGCGACGAACTGCACACGCCTGACCCAAGACAGCGCGTTGAATGCATACGTGGATGCTGGTTCCGCCTACGTCTTCCAGGTGTTGCTGAAGGACGAGGCGAAGCTGACGGACGGCGTGGAGCTGGCGCAGCCGAAGCCGCGCGCGTGGCTACAGCTTCCGTCGTTCACGGCAAAGCAGATAGATATCAGGAAGACGGAGCGGGTCTCCGTTCGTCTTGACCTGATCGCGCCGGAGGGCGGCTCGCTCGACCTCGACGGAGTAGTCGCGAAAATGCGCGAAGAGGGCGGACAGAACGCCTACGCCGACGACAGCGTGGCGGGCTACAACGTGCGCGTCGATCTGCCGATGAACGAACTCGCGGCGGGGACGGGCGACGACAAGATCATCATGGACTTCGTTTCGTGCGAGACTTACGGCCAGGCGTTCGGAGCGCAGCCGATGACGACGAATGCGCTCATCCGCGCCGCGACGTGCGAGACGGTGTCTAAGCAGCATGGCTTTATTCTCATCGTGAATTAAGGGAGATATGTCAATGAAGCGGTTGTTTGTCGGCGCAGTTTTCATTGCGATTGCGGGTTTGTCGCTGTCAGTTACAGCCGCCGAAGGCGTCTGGCGGCGGATCGACTACCCCGACTACACGCGGCGGTGGCCGCAGATGAAGGGCGTGATGCTTGGCTCCTCGACCGAGAAGGAGTTTACGGACCTCCGTTCCATGGGCGCCAACCTCGTTCGCTACCAGATGAACGCCGACTGGAAGCAGTTCGCCGGCGAGGCGGATCCAGTCGCCGCGTTCAACAAATGGCTGGACGGGCGGCTCGACCATCTGGACGAGATGCTGCCGTGGGCGCGGCGCTGCGGCATCAAGGTATGCGTCGATATGCACACCCATCTCGGCGGCTTCACGGACGAGAAGAACAACTCCGATATGATCTTCGTGGAGAAGAAGTACGAGGATCTGCTCGTAGCCACATGGGAGAAAATCGCAACGCGGTTCAAAGGGAATCAGGACGCAATCTACGGTTACGACCTCTTCAACGAACCGATCAACCGCGAGAACAAGCTCACAAAGAGGAGATGGCGCGCAGTGATGTGCCGCACAATCGACGCAATCCGCGCGATAGACCCCGTGACGCCGATAGTCGTGGAGCCAAACTGCCACGCCTCGCCGCGCGGGTACGACGTGAAGAACATCTACGGACTCAAGGGCTTCGAGCCGCTGCCATACGACAACCTCATCTACTCGGTACACGTTTACCAGCCGATGGAATATACGCATCAGGGCATTCATCAGGCAAAGGACGCATATAAGCCGGTCGCGTATCCGAACGCGGAGAAGGGGTGGGACAAGGAGTTTCTGCGCAAGCAGCTTCAGAGCGTCCGCTACTTCCAGCTCAAGACCGGCGCGCGCATCTACGTCGGCGAGTTTTCCGCCGCCGCCTACGCGCCCGGCGCGGAGAAGTACCTTGCCGACCTCTGCGACCTGTTCCTTGAGTTCGGCTGGGACTGGACATACCACGCCTTCCGCGAATCGACGTGCTGGAGCTTCGAGCACGAGGGCGCGAGTTTTGACACGATGAAGCCGGCGTCAGTAAAGACGAAGCGCCGCGAGGTCATCGAGAAATACCTCAAGGACGACCGCATCCAGGGCTTCGTGGCCGGGCAGATCAAGTACCCGGCGCGGCTTTCGCCCGAAAAGCGCTTCCGCGGTGCGCAGGATCCCTATCCTCACCAGGGCAACAGGATGGCAGACGCAAAGGCGCTCGGCATGAACATCATACGGGCTGGAGTTGGATTCCTTGGACCAGATTGGGCACACCGCCATGTCTGGCCAGTTGACGACAAGGGACGTGCGGTGGACGTTTCCGACGAGGCGATTCGGCAATGGATTGCGAACGCCGAAGCGAATCTATTGGTTCTGAAGGAGACGCTCGACAAAGCGCAGGCGCTCGGCATGAAGGTCGTGGTCACCGGTCCCGCTCCGGGCAAGTGGCTGACGACCGATGCATTGATGGAGCGGATGTATTTTCAGGATCCGGAACTACTCGCGCTGATGGTGTCGTTCTGGCACAAGACGGCCAAGGCGTTCAAGGGGCACCCCGCGCTCTACGGCTATGACATTGTAAATGAACCTCTGAACCGCGAGTATCCAAAGAGCCGCATCAAGCATCGCGACTTCATGATACTGTGCGCCCGCGCAATCCGCGACGAAGATCCGGATGCGACAATCATCGTCGAGTGCAACGCGGACGGCGCGCCGGCGGGTTTCGACTGCAAGTCCCGCTATGGGTTCGTCGCAATGACGCCGATTCCGTTCGACAACGTGATCTACTCCGTGCACGTCTACCAGCCGATGGGCTTCACTCACCAGGGCATAGGCAAGAAGAAGGACGAGTACCTCCACCATTCCTATCCGACGACGCAGGCGAAGCTGGACGAGAACCGCCAGCGCTTCCCCGGCGACCTCGGCAAGGACACCGGCAAGCCGGAGGACTGGAACAAGGACTACATCCGCAACGCGATCAAGTCCGTGCGCGAGTTCCAGCTCAAGTATGGCGCCCGCATCTATGTCGGCGAGTTCTCGGCGGCGAGCTGGACGGACGGCGGCGACCGCTATCTTCAGGATGTCACCGATCTCTTCGAGGCGTATGGTTGGGACTACACCTATCATGCTTTTCGGGAGAACGTCATCTGGTCGCTCGAACACGAGGGCGAGGAAAACGCCTCGCTCCGAAAGGCCAAGGAGGAGACTCCCCGCATGAAGGTGATGAAGGCCAAGTGGGCGCTTAATGCGCGGTAGCGGATAGCAGTTAGCGGTTTGTTGTTAAGCGTTGGAAAAAGGGGGGAAATGAAGACGATATGCGGAACAATCCTGGCGGCGGTGGTGTTGGGAGGTCCGCGCTCCGTCGCGGCAGCGGACGCGCTGGAGCGCGTCCCTCCCGTGGCTGGCGAACCGCTGATGCTGATGAGGCTTCGGGCGCCCCACACGGCTGACGACGCGCAGTGGGCGAAGACGTTCAAGGCGATAGCTGACAACCGCGGCGCATGCGACGAGGTGTGGTTTTCCACAGGCGTCGGGTTCCCTGAAATGGACTGGCACCGGGAACACGTAGAGCGGCTCTCGCGCTATGCGGCTGAGCTGCGCGGCGTGGGCATCGTGCCGAGTCTCCAGTTCCAGGCGACAATCGGGCATGGCGACGATGCAACGGAGATGGAGCGATTCGAGGGAAAGACGTGGAGCGGCTTCACGGGTTCTGGCGGCGTGGAGAGCAAGCGCTGTAACTGTCCGCGCCAAGGCGCGTTCCTCGACTATATGCGCGATACGGCGAGGCTCTACGCCTCTTTTAGGCCGGCCTGGGTGTGGCTCGACGACGACCTTCGGATCAACAACCATAGTCCTGGTTCCACAGGCAAGGACATCGGATGCTGGTGCCCTACATGCCTTGCGGCGTTCAACGCAGAGACGAACGGCAAATGGACAAGAGAGACGCTTGCGGCGGCAATCGCAGAAGATGCGACGTTGTACGACGCATGGGAGAGGTTCAGCTTCGCCGGTATTGCCGAGGTCGCGCGCACCATCGCGGAGGCGGTGCACGGGGTCTCGCCGGAGACGCGGCTCGGGCTTCAGCACTGCTGGTGGCGCAACGACTCCCAGCTTGCCGTCTTCAAGGCGATGCATGAAGCGACGGGGCTTCCCGTCGGGTCACGTCCGGGCGGCGGGATGTACTACGACCAGGATCCCAACCAACAGCCTATGAAGGCTGTTCTTGAGGCGCTCCAGATGAAGATGCTTGGCGCGCCTGAATGGATCGGCTGCTGGTGTCCGGAGGTGGAGTCGTGGCCGCGCGCGTTCGCAAGCCGCACCGTTCAGGGTCTTCTCGTGGAGAGCCTGACAAGCCTCGCCTACGGAATGAACTCTCTCAGTTTTCTGATTGTCGATACGCGATCGGAGACGGACGAGTGGTATGCTGAGAACCTGCTTGCGCCGCTGGCGGCGGAACGCGGCGTTCTGGAGGGCTATCGCGACTGGAACCGCGACACGGTGCCAGCCGGAATCTCGGACGGGTCGGGCGCATCTGCGGACAAACTGTATAACTATGCGCTTACGGGGGTTCCCGTCGTGCCAGGTGTGGGGAAGTCATACGGCGTCATTCCGGCTGACGCCTTGACGATTGACATATCGTCACAGACCTCAAAGAACCTTTGCGATCTGCGGCGACAGGCGGACGAACGTGCGGGCGGACGTCTGCCTGTGATCGTTCGCGACCCGTCCGTCGGACTTGTCGTGCCACGAGTTAAAGACGGACGGCTCAAGAGTGTCATGATACTCAACGCGCGCATCGACGTGCAGAAACCTACGACGCTCCTGCTTCGCGGCGTTCCAGAGGACGTGACGAGCGCGACATGGCGGGCGCTGCGCAATCCGCCTGTCACGCTCCCCCTGCGGCGCGAGGACGGCGAAACGCTCGTGACGCTGCCGGAGATATCCGCCTGGAACGCTGGATGGTTGGCGTTGTAAGGAAAAGGAGCGGAGATGGCAACATTGATGCTTGCGGCGGTTGCCGCGTTTTCGTTCGGCGAGGTGAAGGTCGAGTGCGAGGCCCCAGCCGATGGTTGGAGGGTGTCGCTCGTGCGCGAGGTCGCGCCAGACGGCGCGGAGATTGCAAAGTTCTCGCTCGACTCCGACGTGGCGAGGGTTCCGCCGAAGACATGGCTTTCACTCGACGTTCCGCAGGTGGGCATGCACAACGCATGGAGCGTGAACGGCCTCGAATGCGGCGTGCGCGCAAACTGGGAAGGGTGGTCCATGACCGAGGTCTCGCAGGGGTTGCCGGTGTTTGTGTACTTCGACGGTAACGACACGAGCCACTTCGCAGTTGCCGCCGAGGAGTGCATCCGCCACCTCCGCTACGGCGGCGGAGTCCGCGAGGAGGGCAGTATGCTCAGCGTCCGCATCTGCTGGTTCGACGCGGCGGAGGAGCCGCTCAGACACTACGAGACGCGTGTGAGGTTCGACGCGAGTCCGAAGTACTTCGGCGACGCGGTGCGCGAGTCTGTCGCATGGGTGGAGAAGACGGCAGGATGCGTTCCGTGCAAGGCTCCCGAGGCGGCGTTCGACCCGCTCTACTCAAGCTGGTACTGCTTCCACTGCGATGTACATGACGCCGACCTTGAGGCGGAGCTTGCCATTGCCGCGAAGCTCGGCATGAAGACGTTCATTGTCGACGACGGCTGGCAGTACGAGGAGGGCGCACCGGTCGGTTATCCCTACTGCGGAGACTGGCGTCTCGCCAGGGGCCGGTTCCCCGACATGGCCGCGCACGTCAAGCGTGTTCAGGACATGGGAATCAAGTACATGATGTGGTATTCCGTGCCATTCATCGGATTCAAGAGCGAGAACTACGACCGTTTCAAGGGGAAGTACCTCTATGAACTGGGCTCACACGGCGCGGCCATTCTCGATCCGCGCTTTCCAGAGGTGCGCAAGTTTCTTGTCGACACCTACGTAAAGGCGCTGAAGGAATGGAACATAGACGGATTCAAGCTAGACTTCATCGACAGGATTATCGTCAAGGGGGAGGATCCTGCCGCGAAGGACAACTATGCAGGGCGGGACATGAAGTCGGTGCCGCTCGCCGTGGACCGGCTGATGTCCGAGATAAACGAGGCGCTGACGGCCGTCAAGCCGGATATCCTCGTCGAGTTCCGCCAGAAGTACGTGGGACCCGCCATACGGAAGTGCGGCAATATGCTTCGCGTCAGGGACTGCCCCGGCAACATGAGCCGCAACCGCTTCTCGATGGCAAACCTCCGGCTCGTCTCCGGCAATGCAGCCGTCCATTCCGACATGCTGGAGTGGAACTTCAAGGAGAGTCCAGAAGTGGCGGCGCGGTATATCATCAACGCGATGTTCGGAGTCGTGCAGTATTCCGTCATGCTTCGCGACGCACCGAAGGAGCATCTCGACATGATCGCGAAGTGGATCAAATTCTCGCAGGACCACCGCGAGACGCTGCAGAACGGGAAATTCACGCCGCACCACCCGGAGCTTCAGTATCCGATCATAGAGGCCGAGGGCGACGGCGAGGTTGTGATCGGCCTTTATGACGATGGTCGCGTCGTGGATGTAAAGACAGACAAGAGGACATTCGTGATGAATGCCTCCGGCAAGGACTCGTTCGTGATGCGCCGCGACGGAAAACTCTCCGAGGTGGTATGCAAGTCCGGCGACTGGATTGAGATTCCCCCGGATTCAGTGTGCCCCGCGCCGCCGCCGCTGCAGCAGGAGCACCGGCGAAGATATGGGGCGCAGCGAAATTACTGGTAGTTCCGCGATGGATGGGGCGACGATTCGTCCTTCCGCGTGTGGCTACCGATTGAAAAGGTGCCGGAAAGTTTGTGAGTGAGGGAATCTGCAAGAAAGGATGGCTGTGTAAATGAGAACCATATGCGGAACAATCTTGGCGGCGGCGATTGCCGCGGGCGCAGTGGCGGACGTGATGGACAACAAGGCGGCTGTTATCAGGACGGTCGAGACGTCCTTTGCGGGGACGGCCGAGATAACGTGCGACGACACAGGCGGATGGGCGTTCGACGTTTCGGCCTCGGTCGATGACGGACGAGATGTTGTGGAGGTGCGTATTTCGCGTGCGGACGATGCGCCGCCGCCGAAGTTCGGAGTGTTCTTCCGTGTGCCCGGGGCGGGAGTCCAGAATGTCTGGACGAGCGACCACGGGACGGACGGCATGCACCTCTGGCCGCGGCTGTGGTGGAACTGGAAGGCCATGTACCGTTCCGAACTTGCGTCCGAGATGCCGATTGCCGTAGGATTCAATTCGGCGGGCGTCTCGCCCGTCGCCATAGCCTGCAGCGAGGCGATGGAGCATCTGGCTTTCGGCCTTTACGCCGAGGAGCGCTCGTGCGACGTGTTCGGGCGCTGCGAGTTCTTCACGAAGCCGGCGGCGGCGCGCAGGTCGTATGTCGCGAAGGTCATGCTGGACAGGCGCGGACGCGGCTGGGCCGAGACTGTGACGGCGTGCTCCAGATGGGTCGCGAAGGAGAACGGCTTCAAGACGGCCGACGTGCCGGATGCGGCGTTCGATCCGCTGTACTCGACATGGTACGCGTTTCTCCAGGATGTTCATGCGGACGAGCTGGAGACGGAGGCGAAACTCGCCGCCGAAGTCGGCATGAAGACGATGATTCTCGACGACGGATGGCAGAAGGAAGAGTCGAAGGGCTTCTATACAGCGACGGGCGACTGGATGCCGGTCAAAAGCCGATTCCCGGACATGAAGGCTCATGTCGCCAAGGTCCACGATGCGGGGCTCAAGTACATGCTGTGGCTTTCCGTGCCGTTCATGGGCTGCGAGGCGAAGAACTATCCGCGATTCAAGAAGATGCTGCTCACGGACGGCGACACGGGCGTTCTCGACCCGCGCTTCCCTGAAGTGCGCGAATACCTCATCTCGACTTACGAGCGGGCGGTCGGCGAATGGGGCTTCGACGGCCTCAAGCTCGACTTCATCGATGCATTCAATCTTCCAAAGGAAGACCCTGCGATCAAAGACAACTTCGCCGGACGCGACTACCGCTCGGTTCCGGAGGCGCTAAACCGCCTCATGAAGGACATAAGGGCGCGTCTTGTGAAGATCAACCCCGGCGTGCTGCTGGAGTTTCGCCAGCACTACTGCGGGCCGGCGATTCTGCAGTACGGCAACATGATGCGCGCCTCGGACTGTCCGGCCGACCCTGTCGCGAACCGCCGCCGCATCTGCGACCTGAGGCTGACGTCCGACAAGATAGCCGTTCATTCCGACATGCTCGTATGGAGTGCGGCGGAAACTCCGGAAGGGGCGGCTCTGCCGATCCTGAACGCGCTTTTCTCGACGATACAGTATTCGATGGTGCTTGCAAAAGTCTCTCCTGAGCACCGCAGGGTGATCGCGTTGTGGATCCGCTTCTCGCAGGAGCACCGCGAGGCGCTGCTGAAGGGCGCGTTCCGTCCGCACCACCCTGAGCTCGTCTATCCATGGGTCGAGGGCGAAAGCGCGCTCGAGCGTGTCGTCGCCGTGTACGCCGAGGACGTATGCGCTAAGGCGGGTGGCCCCGACAGACCTGTGTTTATCGTCAACGCGACGGGCAAGGCGGGCGTACTCGCCGAGCTGGCGGCGAAGCCGTCGAAGGTGGAGTACTTCAACGTGTTCGGGGAGAAGACTGGTGAGATGTCTGTCTCGGCGGGTCTTGTCCGGCTTGACGTCCCGATGTCGGGCTACGCTAAAATCGCATGGTGAGGCTGTTGTTGTGGGGACAGACCCCGCGTGACGGCTTGGCTGTGGGTGGTTTGCGAAACGGCGGGCGGATTCCGAAAAAACGGGCTTGAAGAAGAAAAATAGGAGTGCGGAACAAATGAGAATTATATGCGGAACAATCTTGGCGGCGGCGGTTGCCGCGGGCGCAGTGAGGGCGGAAGTGCCGAAGACGGGGGATGGCAGGGTCGAGCTTGTGAAGGCCGAGGAGGTGCATGCCCGAAATGGTGTCGGCAATTTTATCGCGAAGCTCGAGGCCGGGAAGCCCGTGACGGTCGCATATCTCGGCGGCTCCATAACCGAGATGAGCGGCTGGCGCAACATGACGACCGACTGGCTGCGCAAGACGTATCCTGCGGCTGAGGTCGAGGAGGTGCATGCGGCAATCGGAGGCACGGGATCGGGACTTGGGGTCTTCCGCCTCGGGCATGACGCGCTGTCGAAGAACCCCGATCTCCTTTTCGTCGAGTTCGCGACGAACGACAGCAGCGAGTCCGCTGAGAGCATTTGGAGAAATTTCGACGGCATCGTCCAGCAGACGTGGAGGAAGAATCCAAAGACAGACATAGTTTTTGTCTATACGATCACGACGCGCATGATGGGCGAGTACGGCTCCGGCAAGATGAACCACGCGGCGAGCGCGATGGAACATCTTGCTGGTTATTACGGAATTCCGTCCGTCTGCTTTGGTCCGCGCGTTACGGAAGAGGTCAAGGCTGGTCGTCTCATCATGAGCCTTGGCGAAGTGCCGACCGCTGTTCCGAAGGAGACGCCTGATCGCGACAGGCTCATCAACGAGGAGCTGAAGAAGAAGGGACAAACGCTCTTCGCGAAAGACGGCGTGCATCCTGCGCTCCCTGGACACGAGTTCTACTTGAAGAGCATAATCGCCGCATTCGAGGCGATGCGGGCGCTTCCGCCTGCCGACCACGCGCCGTTTGTCGGCAAGCCGTTCTTCGATGGAATGCTTGCTGAGGCGAAGATGGTGCCGATAGACGAGGCGATGCTTGTCGGCAAAGGGTGGACGAAGCTTGCGGAGAACGAGCCTGAGCAGAAGTCGTTTGAAAAGCGCGGCGGACAGTTCTGGCGCGCCGACCGTCCGAGTGCGAAGCTTGCATTCCGCTTCCGCGGCACGAAGTGCGGCGTTTACGATTTGCTTGCGCCGAAGGGGGCGAACGTGCGCATTACGGTGGACGGCAAGGTGACGCGCGAGTCGTGTCCGCGCTTCGATTCCTACTGCTGGTACACGCGGCTTGCGCCATTGTGGGTCTTCGACGGCGAGGAAGGCGAGCACAGCGTGGAGATAGAGGTTCTTGAAGGGCAGCCCGACCGCACACTGGTAAAGAAGGAGCCGACGGACACGTCAAAGTACGACGGCACTTGGTTCCAGCCCTGCCAGATCATGGTTGTCGGCGATGTCGTCGATTAGAGCCCCGACGGGACCCCGCGAATCGGCTGGATTGCGGATGGTTTGCGAAACGGCGGGCGGCGGCGCGGCCAATGCGTGCCAGAGGGTTGTGTCTGGTGTAAAAATCGCCAATATGTGTATTTTATGTCGTCATGAAAATCTATAAATTGTGTAGATTGCCGATTGCAAAAATCTCTATTTGGTGTATAATATCCGTTGACGCACCAAAAGGAGGGTTGTCGCATGAAGCGGAAATTCTATAGAACTCTATTGGAGTGGAAGGCGAAGCGGGCCGATCGCTTTGCGTTGTTGATAGACGGCGCGAGGCGTGTTGGCAAGAGCTGGATCGCCGAGGAGTTCGCCAAGGCGGAATATGCCAGCCATCTGCTGATAGACTTCAGCAAGGCTTCACGCGGCATGCGAACCATATTCGAGGAGAATCTCGGCGATCTCGATACCTTCTTCATGCTTCTTGAGGCGGAAACGGGCGTAAGGCTCGTCCGGGGCAATGCACTGGTCGTGTTTGACGAAGTGCAGGAGTTCCCAAGGGCGCGCGAAGCCATCAAGACGCTCGTTGCCGATGGACGGTATCATTATCTCGAAACCGGCTCGCTCGTCTCGGTCCGGAAGAACACGGCCAACATCGTGATACCTTCCGAAGAACTGCACATGAAAATGCACCCGATGGACTTCGAGGAGTTTCTGTGGGCGACCGGACGGGAATCAATGATGGATGCGGCAAGGAAGTTCTTTTCAGAACGCAAGCCGATGGGGCAGGCGGTACACCGGCGGATGATGGAGGCGTACAGGCAGTATCTCGTCGTGGGGGGCATGCCGCAGGTGGTTTCCGAATTTGTCCGCTCTCGCGATCTTGCCGAGGTCGATCAGCAAAAGCGCGCGATTATAGAGCTTTACAGAGCCGACATCTGGAAGCATGCCGGTGCGCTGGCGCCAAAAGTAGAACGTATATTCGATGAGATACCGGATCAACTGTCTCGACATGAAAAGAATTTCCGTGTCGGCAGCCTCAGGGCCAAGGCGCGTATGCGCGACTGGTCTGACGCCTTTCACTGGCTGGAATCCGCCATGTTCGCAAATCTCTGCTGGAATTCCACCGATCCGAACGTTGGTCTCAAGATAAATCTGGACAGGAAGTCGATGAAGTGCTACATGGCGGACACTGGACTTCTAGTCAGCCATGCGTTCGACGAGAACGAGCTTGCGAGGGAGGAGATACACAGGCGCCTGCTGCTTGACAAGCTCGAGGTGAACAAGGGCATGCTCGTCGAGAACCTTGCGTCGCAGATGCTTGTCGCGTCCGGGCACAAGCTGTATTTCCATTCCGAATCAAGTTCTGTCAACGCGAAGGACAGGATGGAAATCGACTTCGTCGTGGCGAAGTCGAAGTTGGCGCGGCGGCACAATGTCTTGCCGATTGAGATCAAGAGCGGGGCCAATGTCACGCACGCATCTCTTGACAAGTTCAGGGCCAAGTATGCGCAGTGGTGCGGAGAGTCGTTCCTCTTCTACGGCAAGGATGTCCGCATCGATGGCGGCGTGACATATCTTCCTCATTATATGCTTCCGTTTGTGTAACGGTTGGACAAGCAACGAAAAGAGAAAGAAGACCACCACAAAATGAGAACAATGTGCGGAACAATCTCGGCGGCGGAAGCGAAGGTCAAACGAAGGCTGTATGGAGATAGCATGTTGCATTGAGGGGAAAAATATGGTATTCTATTGCCAGTCGTCTAAATAGGCAAATAGCAAACGCCTAAAAAGAAAGGTGGCAGTTGATGATACTTGAGTCTGAACTATCGGCTATAATTGCGAGACAGCGAGAGATAGAAGAGAGTAAGTCCTTGGGACAGATTCGCTCTTTGGACTTTAACGACGCTCTTCTTGACTCGCATGCGCTTGACATTACGGGAGTGCGCCGTTGCGGAAAGTCCACTGTCATGCGACAGCGCATGCGAAGTTCTGACGAACCTTGGTTTTATGTGAACTTCGAGTCTCCGCTTTTGACGCAGTTTGAGTTGCGCGACACGATAAGGCTTGATTCGCTGATCGATAAATCCGGCGCAAAGCGCCTCTTTTTCGACGAAGTCGATCAGTTGACCGATTGGGAGAAATATGTCAGACAAAAGCTTGACGAGGGATTTCATGTCTGTGTGTCGGGTTCGAACGCTTCGCTTCTCGAAGGAGAAATCGGCACGAAACTCACCGGTCGGCATGTCTCGAAGGAGCTTTTCCCGTTCTCGTTCAGCGAGTATCTCGCATTTACAGGGAAGGCCCGGTCGCCTGACAGCGCAGCCGACTACGTGCATGACGGAGGTTTTCCCCGCTACCTCCAGACGCGCGAGGAGATTGTGCTGCAGGAGTTGTTCGACGACATTGTCTATAGGGATGTAGTCGTCCAGAATAAAATACGCGACGTTTCAGCCGTCCGAGAACTTTCCGCCTATCTTGTCGAGAACATTGGTTGCCGGTTTACTGCGTCGAAGATGCTGCGTCCATTGAATGTCGCAAGCGCGTCCACCGTCACGCAGTGGTGTGAATGGCTGGAAAAGGCGTATCTGTTCTTCTTCGTTCCGATATTCAGCGATTCAGAGAAGTCGCGGCTGCTCAATCCGAAGAAGGTTTATTGTATTGACACCGGTCTTGAATACGCCGTGTCGTCCAGACGAATTCCGAACGACGGCGCAAGGTTCGAGAACATGGTCTATCTGGTGCTGCGTCGCCGAAGTCGCGACATCAGCTACTTCGACGCGGACGGAGAATGCGATTTCATCGTAAGGAACCGCCATGCCGTGACGGATGCGATACAGGCATGCACACGTCTTACGGACGAGGCGATGGACAGGGAGATAGAAGGACTGGTCAAGGCGATGGACGCGTGTTCGCTTGATTCCGGTACAATCATAACCGAGAGCCAGCGCGATGCAATATCTGTCGGCAACCGTCGCATAGAAGTCGTTCCCTTCTACGAATGGGAGACATCGAGGACGAAAGGAGAAAAGCAGTGAAAAGCAGATTGGTATGCATGATATGCACTATTGCGACTCGAGGGCGAAAAAAAACGATCCTGCAATTCCAAAGGGGAAGGATCGTTTTTTAATGCGTTGGCCGTATACATCCTTTTTTGGGGGTGGCGCATGCCGGTGCGATTTGATATAATAAAATGAAAAGAACCCCAATGATAATGTCCAAATGAAAACATGTTTGACAAGTATTGCAATCGTGCTTGGCGCAGTCGTCGCCAATGCGCGAGAGCCGAACTACGACGAGTCTAAGGTCGCACCGTACACTCTAGAGGATCCGCTCGCGTTCGCCGACGGACGCAAGTTGAAGGACGCCTCCGAATGGCCGGCGCGCCGGAAGGAGATTCTTGAAATCTTCGCCCGCGAGATGTATGGCGAGGAGCCTCCCGCCCCTGAGGCGGTCGTCACGGAGCTACAAGAGGAAGGCCCTACGCTCGCCGGCCTTGCGATACGCCGCCAGTACAGGATGTGGTTCAGGCCTGACAAGTCGGGACCGTTCATAGACTGGCTGCTTGTCCTGCCGAACCGCATAGACGGGATGCTGCCCGATACGAACGGTGTACACGTCGTCTGCGAGAATCGCGGGAAAGTTCCCGTCATCCTCATGCTGAACTACCCGGGCAACCATGCGGTGCTGAACGATGCCGAGGTTGCGCTTCCGGAAGGCGGGTGGTTCCGCGCAGACGACGATTCCGGCGACCACGGGCCGAAGGAGTCGAACCGCGGCGCCTTAAGGCACTCGCAGTCCCGCACGACCGTCCCGGCGGAATTCATCGTCGCGCGGGGGTACGCGTTTCTCACCGCATGCTACGCGCAAGTGTCGCCTGACGTCGATGTGGGCAGGGGCGATCCCGAGGCGCTTGCGTACACGCATGTCTTCGAGCTGTGGGGGAAGCGCGACGAATCGCGCACCGACAACACGACCGCGCTCGGCGCATGGGCGTGGGCGCTTTCGCGCGGGCTCGACCTCGCGGAGACGATTCCCGAGATCGACGCCGCGAAGTGCGTCGCAACCGGCTCTTCGCGGCTTGCCAAGGCGGCGCTTCTCGCCTCCGCGCGCGACGAGCGCTTCGCGGTTTGCGTTCCAAACCAGACGGGAGGCGGCGGAGTTCCGCTTGCGAAGCGCAATTTCGGGGAGAACATCTCGACGGAGATGAGGATGTTCCCGCACTGGTACTGCAAGGCGTATGCGAAGTACATAGACAACGAGCAGGCGATGAAGTTCGACCAGCATCTTCTCGTCGCGGCAATCGCGCCGCGCGCGCTGCTCGTCCAGGGATTCAACAGCGGGTGGTTCGACGCGAAGGGCGAGTGGCTCTCCTGCCGCGCCGCTTCGCCGGCCTGGGAGTTTCTCGGGAAAGAGGGGCTTCCCAAAGGCGATTTCCCGGACAACTACGACCTGTCGCTCGTCGGTCCGTCGCTCGGCTATGTCCGCCGCGGCGGTCAGCACGGGCTTGCCGGCTACGACTGGCTTTGGATGCTAGACTTTGCGGACAAGGCGCTCCGGAAGTAGGCGTGCTGCAGGATTGCGTCAGGACGCGGAGCCGGCCGTCCGTTTATGAAGCTTGACTTTATCGCAATAGACAAAGAGAGTTCCGAGTCTGTTTCGGAACAGATTGCCCGCGCTTTCCGCGGCGGCATCCTGTGCGGAGACCTTTCCTTTGGCGAGGCCGTGCCGTCAATCCGCTCTCTGGCCGGCCGGTGGTAGAGATTTTCTTCCGCGCCAGAGGGTAAGAAAGAATACAAGAAGGGCGGAGGCGGCCAGCCAGACGGCAATCGGTTCCGCCTTGCCGCCGAACAGATGCGCCGCGCCGGGGGCGAACGATTTCCCGAACGCCTTGAAAACAGATTTGAATTCGTGGCACATGTAGGCCATGAGCGAAGTCTGTCCGAAAAGCAGCAGCAGCCCCGTGCCTTTGCGCAAGCGCAGAATGTCCGTCAGAAAGTACAGCGCGGCCAGCAGCAGCATGCACCATCCCATCGCCTGAGCGGTGAAAGACAGAGTGTAGATGTGCTTGATCGCCGGTATCCACGGAGAAACGGCCCAGCCCGACGCCAGAAGCGCCGCGCCGGTCGCGGCAAGCTTCGCAAGGCGTTTCTGCTGCGGGGCGGATTCGTCGGTCAGCATTTCCGTCGCCGCCATTCCGCAGAGCGTCATCGCGCCGAACATCGGAATCGTCGCCCACCACGAGTAGCCGGGATCGGCCATCGCCAGCGCTTTCGACCCTTCGGGCGTTATGACGGGGAGGATCCAGCGCTCGAAGCGCGTCGCCGCGTTGCCGTCGATTGTGTAGTCGCCGCAGAAGTGGAGGAACGCCGTGTATACGGCCGCGAGAACGAACGGCGCGGCGATTCTGACGTGCTTAGAGGGGATCGCCAGCACGACTGCCGCGACGAAATACCCTGCGGCAATGGCCTGGAGGGTGTTGTTGAAGGGGTTGATCATCATCGCGTCCATCGAGAGGAGCCGTCCCTGCGCGACCATACCGAGAATCCACAGGAGCGCGACGCGGGCGGCGACGTGCCGCCAGTAGGCAAGCCCGGCGCGTCCGTCGGTTTTGCGTTTTCCGAGCGCGAACGGCACCGCCGCGCCGCACATGAAGATGAAAAGCGGCATTATGATGTCCCAAAGCGTGAATCCGCCCCAGTTGTGCCGGAACTGCTCCATGACGCACTTCGGAAGCGGCCACGATGCGTTGACTGCGGCGAAAAGTGGACCGACGACCGCAAGCAGCAGCATGTCCAGCCCGCGAAGAATGTCGAGGGAGTAGAGTCTTTCTCGTTTCATGCATGAATTATATCATATTTTCGCGTTTTATGATATAATATCACTTAATGTTACTTGAAATACAAAATCTTGACGTATCCTACCGGAACGACGAAGGCGAGGTCACGGCGGCTGCCGCGGACGTCAACCTTTCGCTCGACCGCGGGGAAGTGCTGGGCATAGTCGGCGAATCCGGGAGCGGCAAAAGCACCGTTTCCATGAGCGTGGCGAGGCTTTTGCCGAGCCCGCCCGCATTCTACCCCAAGGGACGCATACTCCTTGACGGAGAGGACACCCTGTCCATGCCGCTCGAGAAGCTGAGGAAACTCCGCGGCAAGAAGATAGGCGTAATTTTCCAGGATCCCATGGGGTCGCTTTCGCCGCTCCACAGAATCGGCGAACAGCTCGTCGAGACCATACTCCTGCACGAAAACATGTCGAAGAAGGCGGCACGGGACATGGCTCTGGAATGGATGGGTAAAGTCGGAATCCCGGAGCCGCCGGTCAGGGCGCTGGCGTATCCGCACGAGCTTTCCGGCGGAATGCAGCAGCGCATCATGATCGCGATGGGCCTCATGCTAGGCCCGGATCTCGTCATAGCGGACGAACCGACCACGGCGCTCGACGTGACTATCCAGGCGCAGGTGCTGCGTCTGATGCGCGACCTTCTGAGATCGGAGACGAAATCTGGCGTCCTGCTCATTACGCACGACCTCGGAGTAGTGTCCCAGATGTCCACGAAACTCGCCGTGATGAAGGACGGACGCGTCGTGGAGGAATCGGACGATCCCGCCGAGTTCTTCTCCAATCCGAAGCATCCGTATTCCCAGGGTCTCGTGAGAGAGGCCAAGAGGATGGAACTCGAACAATGAAGAGAATCGGAATAATAGGCGCGGGGCGCTTCGGAATGGCTCTCGCCGAATCGCTTTCGAACGCGGACGCGGAAGTGGTCCTGATCGACAGGAACCGTCCCGCGATCCAGAACGCGAGCGAATTCGCGACTTCCCTCCAGGGGGACGCGACGCAGCCGCACGTTCTCGAGGAGGCCGGTTTCGGCGAATGCGATCTCGCCGTCGTGGCGATAGGCGGAAACATCGAGGCATCCATGATGGCCACCGCCAACTGCAAGGAGCTCGGCATCCCGAACGTCATATCGAAAGCCACCAGCGAACTGCACGGAAAGATATTGAGGCGCATCGGCGCGGACAGCGTGATATATCCCGACAGAGACAGCGCGCACCGTCTGGCGAAAGCCATCGTCAACCACAACGCCATAGACTTTCTCGAGGTTTCGGAAGGCTATTCGATAGCCGAGATACCCGCTCCGCCGGCGACGGTGGGCAAGTCTCTGGCCGAATCCGATTTCAGGAAAACGACGGGCATGACGGTTCTTTGCATCCGCCGCCAGGCCGACGGCCCCGACAAGCGCCGCACAGTCGTGCTTCCCCAGGCGTCCGAGGTGCTTCGCGCCGAAGACAAACTCATCGTGTTCGGCGAGACCGTAAAACTCGACTCTTTCTCGCTCGAATGACGCTCGCGGAGGCTTTCAAGTGACGGCTGGCGAAATAAGGGAAAAGATCATTGACGCGGTTTCGAGGAACGGGGGGCATCTCGCTTCGTCCCTCGGCGCGGTGGAACTCGCCATGGCGCTCGCGGAGACTTTCGACCCCGTCGAGGACAGGATAGTATGGGACGTGGGACACCAGGCTTACGCGTGGAAGATCCTGACGGGACGTGGCGGCGCGTTCGGCACGCTGCGCACTTTCGGCGGGCTGTCCGGCTTTCCGCTTCCGTCCGAATCCCCGGCCGACGCGGCGGTCGGCGGACACGCGGGCGTCGCCCTGTCCGTTGCGGAAGGGTACGCCGCCGCCCGCGACCTCTCCGGCGCAAACCGCCATGTCGTGGCTGTCACCGGCGATTCGTCGCTCGTGAACGGCACCTGCTTCGAGGCGATGAACAATCTCGCCGCCGCGACCGGCAAAATCATTTTCGTCCTGAACGACAACGGCATGAGCATATCCAAGCCGGCCGGAAGTTTTTCAAGGTTCCTCGGACGTCTCATTTCGGGAGTCGGATACAACCGCGCGAAGTCGGCGGCGGAGCGGGCGGGACACGCGCTGAAGCTTTCGTTCCTCAGCAATTTCTACCACGGCATAGAAACGCGCGTCAAATCCCTGTTCCTCGGGAACATCTATTTCGAACGGTTCGGTCTGAGATACATAGGACCCGTCGACGGACACGATCTGAAGGCGCTCAAAGAGGCCCTGTCCGTGGCAAAGGACGACAAGCGCAGCGTGATCGTCCACGTCGTCACCAAGAAAGGCAAGGGCTTCCGTCCTGCGGAGGAGGATCCTACGCGCTGGCACGGAACCGGGCCGTTCGACAGGAACGACCCCGGCGCCGCGGCGTCCGGATCCGGCGGCTGGAGCGAGGCGGCCGGCCGCGCAATCTGCGCATTGGCGCAAAAAGACTCGCGCGTCGTGGCGCTCACCGCCGGGATGAAAGACGGAACCGGTCTTGACGGTTTCGCGCGCGCCTATCCCTCGCGGTTTTTCGACGTCGGGATAGCGGAGGGGCATCTCGTGTCGTTCGCGGCAGGTCTCGCCGCCGGGGGGTACCGTCCGTTCGTCGCGGTCTATTCGACGTTCCTCCAGCGCGCGATCGACCAGGTTATGCACGATGTGGCGATAGCCTCCCTGCCGGTCGTGTTCTGCATCGACCGCGCCGGTGTCGTCGGGCGCGACGGCGTGACGCACCAGGGACTCTACGACTACGCGATGCTGAAAACGATCCCCGGACTTGCGATATACGAGCCCAAGGACGCGGAGGACCTCGAAAAGACGATGAAAGAGGCGCTCGAATCCGGGAGACCCGCCGCGATCCGGTATCCGCGCGGCAGCGCGCCGGCGCGTCTCGACTGCCCCGCTCCCCGTATCGAGAAGGGCGGCGTCGCGATATGGTCCGGCGGATCGTGGCTGGCCAAGGCGATGGAGGTCGCCTCGAGAACGGGCGCGGGCGTTGTGTACGCGCGCAGCCTGAAGCCGTACGACTCCGCGCTTCTCGAAAAACAGCGCGCGGCCGGGATGAAGATAGTTTCGATCGAGAACGGGGCGCTCGCCGGCGGATTCGGCGAGACGATATCGGCCGACGTGCGCTTCGGCTGGCCGGACCGTTTCATACCGCACGGTTCGCCGGAGGAGCTGGAGAAGGCCTTCGGTCTGGACGCGGATTCGATTGTTGCAAGACTGTCCGCGCAGGGCGCGGGGAAAGGGAATCCGTAAATGGCTGTCGTGCATGGAGAGCCCGGAGAGTGGGCGAGAGTCAAGGGGACGGTGCGCGGTCTGTGGCCGGTGATGGCCGCATCGTGCACGTGCGGGTTCGCGGCGGCGATGTGGATATTCGCTTCGGCCAACTGGGGAGTGGCGCTCATGATCCTGTCGATCCTCGCGTTCTATTTCTGCACATGGAGGGGGATGAGGCGCATCCACAGCTTCTACGTAGGCGCGAAGGGCGAGGAGCGCGTGTCCGGGATCCTTTCGGAGCTTCCTCCGCAATACCACGTATTCAACGATTTCGTCGCCTGCGGGAGGCATGTAGACCACGTAGTCGCCGGACCTGCTGGCGTGTACGCCATTGAGACCAAAAACTGGCGCGGACGCGTATCGCTCGAGGAAGGAACCATCCTGGTGGACGGACGTGCGCCGTCGCGCCCGCCGCTGAAGCAGGTTGTGCACGAGGCCGACATGGTCGCGAAGACCCTCGCGAAGGCCGGATGGAAAGGCGACGTCGTACCGGTCCTGACCTTTGCGTCCGACACTTTTTCCGTCCATGTCGCCGAACATTCCGGCGTCGTGATCATGAACGCCTGCGAACTCAAGAAATGTTTCGCGACAGACCGCGTGGCGCTTCTGCCGCGCGAACTGGACCGGCTCGTAAATCTAATGGAGAACGTGTTATGAATACGAAAAAACCATCGCCGCTCGCGCTTCCGCTGATCGTCGCAGCGGTATTCACCGCCGCCGCATACATGCTTGAGGCCGGGGACCAGGATACGCGCGGGTATTCCGGACGCATCGCCATGCGGCTTTCCGGCATGCTTCCGAGATACCACGTCCTGCAGCGTCCGATCGACGACTCCCTTTCCTGCACGATATGGACGAACCTCGTGACGTTCTACGATTTCGACCATTCCGTGTTCACCAGGCAGGACCTCGACAGGCTCGCCGCGCACGAGCGCACGATTGACGACGAACTGCGCGAAGGGGACGTGGAATTCGGATTCGAGCTCCACAATCTGTACTGCGAACGGCTCCGCGAGCGCGTCGATTTCGCGACCAACCTTCTGGCCCGCGCCGAGTGGGACTTCTCCACGAACGAAACGTACCGCATCAAGCGCAAGGACGCGCCGTGGCCGGAGACGCGCGAGGACGCCGAGGAGCATTGGCGCCTGAGGCTCAAGAACGAGGTTCTGGCCATGCGCATAGCGCGCGAACTCGACGCCGAGAAGAAGGCGGCGAAAGCGAAAGCCAAAACCGCCGGGGCCGCCGGGGAAGAGGCGTCGGAAGACGATGAAGACGACATGGAAGAGACGGGCGACCCGGCGGACACCCCCGAGCAGTCCCTCATAAAGAAGTACCGCCAGTACTGGGTCGTCCTTTCCGACCCCGATTCAGAGACGGTCCTCCAGCACTACCTTTCCGCCGTGTGCCATGCGTACGATCCCCATTCCGACTACATGTCCCCGATGACGAAGGAGGATTTCGACATGGACATGAACCTGACGCTCTGCGGCGTCGGGGCGGTTCTCTCCTCCGACGACGGCGCGCTCAAGATATCCGAGGTCATGCCGGGCGGCCCGATGGACGTGGACGGACGCGTCAAGGAAGGCGACAAGATCATCGGCGTGAAGCAGGAGGACGGCGAGATGGAGGATATCATGTGGCAGCCGATGAACAAGACCGTCCACAAGATCCGCGGCAAGAAGGGTACGCGCGTCACCTTGAAGATAATCCCCAGGTCGGATCCGTCGGGTGCAACCACCAAGCTCATCGAGCTCGTCCGCGACGAAATCAAACTTGAAGAGCAGGCCGCCACGGGCCACGTCGAGAGGGTCGTCTCCGACGGCGTGGAGACGGACGTCGGCTACATATACCTGCCGAGTTTCTACGGAACGATGGATCGCTCGCCAGGCAGCGAAGGGTATCTGAGCTGCGCGGCGGACGTTGCGAAATACGTCGCGGAGTTCAACGCCGAGGGGGTGGACGCAATCCTTCTCGACCTGCGCGGCAACGGCGGCGGCAGTCTCAAGGAGGCGGTGGCGCTGTCGTCGCTCTTCGTGCCGTCGGGCCCCGTCGTCGTCATACGCGACACGCGCACTTCCGTCCCGCTGCCGATACCGGACGGCAACCCGGTCGCCTTCCGCAAGCCGATGGCGGTTCTCGTGGACAGGGCCAGCGCGTCCGCGTCGGAAATCGTCGCGGGGCACTTGCGCGACACGGGGCGCGCGATCGTGCTCGGCGACGAAAAGACCCACGGCAAGGGAACTGTCCAGACGGTTCTCGGAATGGGACCGGAAAAGTACGGCTCCACGAAGATAACGACCGCGAGGTTCTACAGGATCAACGGCATGTCCACGCAGGTCAAGGGGGTCGAGTCGGATATACACCTGCCCTCGTTCCTCGACACTCTCGACATTGGCGAAGACAAGCTTCCGAACGCGCTGCCGTTCACCAGGATAAGACCGCTCAACTACAAGACGTGCTGGAATCTGGACTCGTACATCGATGAACTCAAGCGGCTCTCGGAAGCGAGGACCTCGTCCGACGCCAGGTTCGCGCGCCACGTGGCGAACGTGGCGGCGGCCGGCAAAATCTACGACCGCGAGGAAGTCCCGCTCGAATACGCCGCGCGCAGGGAGATGATGAAGAGCGACAGGTCCGTGACGGACAGGGATCCGGAGGACGACGCGGAGGAGGAGGCTGTGTCGGTCCTTTCGCGCCGCAAGAAAAGGCGCGACAGCGACGATGTCGTTCTTCAGGAGGCGTACCGCGTGGTCGCCGATCTGGTGCGGCTCAACGGCGGGGCGAAGATGCCGCCGCAGGCCGTAGACTGGTACAACGCCCTTTTGGGATTCTGACGGGGGAGGATCATGAAAAAGATCCATTTCACCAAGATGCACGGCGCGGGAAACGATTTCATTCTCATCGACGACCGCGAGGGGACGTTTCCGATAGACGACCACAGGCGCATCGCCGCGATGGCGACGCGTCCCGACGGAATAGGGTGCGAGGGCGTGATACTCGTCCAGAAATCGGACTGCGCCGATTTCCAGATGCGCTTTTTCAATCCGGACGGCACCGAGGCCGACATGTGCGGCAACGGCGCGAGGTGCGTCGCCGCGTTCGCGCTCGAGATAGGAGCGTCGAATACGCCAAGGATGTCGTTTTCCACGGGGGCGGGCATAGTCGAGGCGGAAGTGCTCAACGGGACGTCCGTCAGGATCGCAATCCCGGATCCCTACGGTTTTCGCGACGATTTCGTCATCGCGGGCGTGCCGCACAAGATCATCCCCGTCGAGAACATTTCGAAGGCGGACGTGTCGGGCGAAGGGCGGCGCGTGCGCATGGACGAAGAGTTCGCGCCTGACGGGACGAATGTCGATTTCGTGACATACCGCAAGCCCAACCGCGTTTCCATGCGCACGTACGAGCGCGGCGTGGAGGCCGAGACGGGAGCCTGCGGCACGGGAGCCGTCGCGTGCGCCGTCATAGGCGTGAAGGACTACGGGCTGGAATTTCCAGTCAGGGTGAACACGTTCAAAGGATACGACCTTTGCGTGGACGGTTCGTTCGACGGGGAGAACGTGACCGGCGTCACGCTGACCGGCCCCGTCAAAAAGGTGTTCGAGGGTGATCTCGATCTTGACGGCCTCGATGCTGTTTGCGAATAGCGTTTCGCCGGCGCCGGCCGTGCACGGCGTTCCGGGCAAGGAGACTATGGACGTAAAAGAACGGATGGATTGGCTCGTCGGCGAAATAAACCGCAACGACGAACTTTACTACGTGCAGGCCAGGCCTGCCATTTCAGATGCGCAGTACGACGCTCTTTTCGAGGAACTCGCCGCGCTTGAAAGGGAGTACCCGCTTTTCGCGAATCCCGATTCCCCGACGCGCAGGGTGAGCGGCGCGCCGCAGACGGGATTCGCGCAGGTAAGGCACGACCCTCCGATGAAGTCGCTCGACAAATGCTACGCCAAGGAGGATCTCCTGAAGTTCGACGCTTTTCTCGACAAAGAGGCGCCTGCGGCGAGGCATTACGTAGTGGAACCGAAGATCGACGGCGTTTCCATGTCACTTTTGTATTCGCAGGGGCGTCTCGTCAGGGCCGCGACGCGCGGCAACGGCGAAGTCGGCGACGATGTGACGCGCAACGTGAAGACTATCGCCTCCATACCCAAGACGCTCCCCCCGGACGCGCCGCGCGAACTCGAGGTGCGCGGCGAGGTGTACATGACGCGCGAAGGTTTCGCGGCGCTCAACGCGGAACTCGACGAGGCGGGCAAGGATACGTTCATGAATCCTCGCAACGCGTGCGCGGGATCCCTCAAACTGCTCGACCCGGCCCAGGTCGCCAAACGTCCGCTCGCCATGGTCGTGTACAACGCGGGCGGCAAGGGGTGCGACGGCTTCGCGACGCATTCGGAAATGATGAAGGCGTTCGCGTCGTGGGGGCTTCCGGTTTCTCCGTACAGCAGGGTCGTCGATGACATGGCCGGTGCAATCGCCGCCATAGACGAACTGGGCGGAATGCGCCACTCCTTCCCGTTCGAAATCGACGGCGCCGTGGTCAAGATAGAAGAGCGCTCCATGTACGGTTCCCTCGGCGCGACGGCCCATTCCCCCCGCTGGGCGCGCGCCTACAAATACGCGCCGGAAAGGGTCGAGACGAAAGTCCTCGATATTGTCGTCCAGGTGGGAAGAACCGGCGTTCTCACGCCCGTCGCCGTCCTCGAGCCGGTGGAGATCGCCGGAAGCGTCGTCTCCCGCGCCACTCTCCACAACCGCGAGAGGATCGCCGCTCAGGACATACGCATCGGGGACGCCGTGTGGCTTGTCAAGGCCGGCGACATCATTCCCGCGATCGACGGCGTGCTGAAGGAAAAGCGCGATGCATCGTCCGCGCCGTTCGTTTTCCCGGACAAGTGTCCCGTCTGCGGAGGGGAAGTCGGCTCCGACGAAGGCGAGGTGGCCGTAAGGTGCCGGAATCCGCTCTGCCCCGCGCAGCTTCAGCGCAGGCTGGAGCATTTCGCCGCAAGGAACGCGCTCGACATCGGTTCGCTGGGGGGAAGAGTGTCGGACGTTCTCGTGGAGAAGAAGATCGTCCGGGACGTTCTCGACGTTTTCACGCTCGACCCGCTCGAGCTTTCGCGCCTCGACGTGGGCGAAGGAGATTCGCACCGCGTCTTCGGCAAAAACGCCGAGACTCTCTGCAAGGCCGCGGAAGCCGCCAAATCGCTCCCGCTGGAACGGTGGCTTTTCGCGATCGGAATCCCGAACGTGGGACAGCAGGTTGCGAAGGACATCGCGGCGGCGCACGCCAGGATGAGCGATCTCGCCGGCAGCGAAGTTTTGAAGGAAGTCCTGGAAAACGATGCGCGGAAAGGCAGGGATCGCAAGATCCTGCCGATAAAGGTCGAAGCGGCCAAAGCGGTGCTTGCTTTTTTCGACAGTCCTTACGGAAAGGCGTTCATGGAGCGGATGCGCGCGCTGGGCATAGACCCCGAAGGCGGCGGCGCTTCATCAAAAGGGGGCGATGGACCGCTCAAAGGCGTTTCGTTCGTTTTGACGGGCGCGCTTTCGCGTCCGCGCCCTGAGTACGCCCGCATGATAGAGGAAGCGGGCGGCACGGTGCAGTCGTCCGTATCGTCGAAGACGCGCTATCTCGTCGCGGGCGAGAACGTCGGCGCCTCGAAGACCGCCAAAGCCGCCAAGTTCGGCACGGAAGTCATAGACGAGGCGAAACTCAAGGAACTTCTCTCGTCCGGCGCGGAAAAGGAGCAGGGCGATGTCCGCTAGATGCCGCGTAATGGGAATACTGAACGTCACGCCGGATTCCTTTTCCGACGGGGGGAAGTATTTCAGCGTTCCGGAAGCCGTGCGCCGGGCCGTGAACATGGCCGAAGAGGGCGCGGATATGATAGACATAGGCGGCGAATCCACGCGGCCTGGCGCGACGCCGCTCGCGTGGGACGAGGAGTGGTCCCGCGTGGAGCCCGTCCTGAAGGCCGTGCGACCGGAGCTTGCGGGCTCCGGCATCGAAATCTCCATCGATACGTACCACCCCGAGACGGCCGCGCGCGCGCTCGATCTCGGAGCCGCGATCGTGAATTGCGTATACGCGGATCCGGTGCCGGAAATGGCGCGGATATGCTCAGCGCGCTCGGCCGGGCTTGTCGCTCCCGTCGGCGCCGGCATCCCCGACGGCGCAGTGCCGGGGAATCTGTATTTCGACCCTATGATAGGTTTCGGCACGACGAGAGAGGAGGATTTGCGTCTCCTCCGCTCCGTGCCGGAACTCGCCGCAAAGCTGCGCATTCTCGTCGGTGCGAGCCGGAAGAGGATCGTCAAGCGACTGACCGGCGAGAGGAAAACAGGCAAGTCCATAGGCGGCAACGTGGCGATAGCTGTCTGGTGCGCGCTTTCCGGCGCGGCGGCCGTTAGGGTCCACGACGTCAGGGAGACCGTCGAGGCGCTGCGCACGGCGGAGGCGATAAGAGGATAGGGATGGATTTCACCGCGATCGATTTCGAGACGACCGGTCCGGACGGCGACGGCCGCAGCGAACCGTGGCAGCTCGGCGCCGCCATCGTGCGAAACTCCGAAATCGTGGAAACGCGCGAATGGTTTTTCGGCACGCCCCTGACGCCGGATTTCGAGCCGATCATGGATCAGTGGGACGATTTCTTTCCGGTGATTTCCGGCACGAGGCTTGTCGCCCACAATATCGCGTGCGAGAGGACGATTCTGACGCGCCTTGCACCGCTTACGCCGTGGGGCCCCTGGACGGATACACTGAAACTCGCGAAGCGGCGCTGCCCCTACCTTGCATCATTCAGGCTCGGCGACGTCTGCGAAGCGCTCGGATGCGTGCCGGAGATCGAGGGGCGCACGTGGCATGACGGACTTTACGACGCCGTCGCTTGCGCCGAAATCGCGCTGAGGCTGGATGTCGGATGAAAAAGAATCTCGTCCTTTTCTGGGAGATGTTCAAGATATCCCTGTTCGTCGTCGGCGGCGGTTTTGCGATCCTCGCCGTCGCGGACACGGTGTTTTCCAGAAAACTCAAATGGACGGAGGAAGGGGAGATCGCTTCCCGGCTTCCCGTTTTCCAGATGGTTCCCGGGATAATCGCGGGCGACACTGCGATTTACGTCGGACGCAAGATCGGCGGACTCCCAGGTGCGCTTTGCGCCATTGCCGGAGTTGTAATCCCCAGCGTATGCGTGTTCGCGGCGGTGAGCGCGATGTACGCCAGGATCCCCCTTGAGAACCCCGTTCTGGATGCGGTTTTTTCGTCTTTGCGAGGGTTTGTCGCCGGGGTCGTCGGCGCGATGGCCTTCAGGACGTTCAAGTCCTCGATCGTCTCTGCCCGCGCTTTCGCCGTGATGTCGCTCGCGCTTGCCGCGATCTCGTTCTTTCGCGTCAACCCCGCGGCGGTCGTGGCCGTCGCCGCGACTGCAGGGTTGGCTTTTTCGTTTCTGCCGGAGCGCGGATCCGGAACCCGCCGCCTTTTTTCGTCCTTCTGGGCCATCCCGCTGATCTTTCTCAAGTACGGCGCGGTCGCGTTCGGCGGAGGGTACGTGCTTGTGCCGGTGTACGTTTCCGATTTCGTGGGGGATTGCGCGAGGTTTCTCCATCTCACCGGCGAAGAGTTCGCGAACGTCATGGCGCTCACGCAGATGACGCCTGGACCGATCTCCGTGAACTGCGCCACGTTTTTCGGTTTCAGGATGGGTGTAGCCGACGGATGCTCTGCGGCGGCGAGCGTAGCATACTCCCTCGCGGCGACGCTTTCGCTTCTTCTTCCTGGCGTCGTCGCGCTCTATCTTCTTCTCGGCTCTATCGACAGGTTCGGCTCGAGTCCGCGCGTGAAGGGGATTCTCGGGTTCGTCAAACCAGTGACGGCGGCGATGATGCTGAACGCCACCTGGACTTTCGCGACGATGAGCTTCATGCCTCTTTCGGAGGGACGCGTTCCGTTCGCGGCGGTTCCGTTCGCGGCGGCGGTTTTCGGCGCCGCGTCGATAATCATGCGCTTTTCCAGGATCGTGCTCGCTATGGCGGTTTTGGCCGCGGTTTCGGCCGCACTCTTCTTCGCCGGCGTCAAGGGTCCGCTCTTTTTCTAGGGGCATTCGGTGACGGAGCTGGAAGCTCCATCTCCTTGGGTGCGGTTGCGCGGGACGCGTGATCCTGCCGCTCTCCGGCTCCAACTCACAACCCGCCGCTCTCGATGTTCACGAACACCGGGTCGTGGTCCGATATCCCCTCGGCCGACACCGTGAACGGCGGGCCGCAGGGTTCGAGCGCCTTGAGCATTATGTAGTCCAAGGCGCTGTTGCCCCATTTGCCGCGTCCCGGATAGGTGACGCGAAGGGATGACGGCATCAGTTCGAGAGTGTTCATGAATCCGGCTTCTTCAAGTACTGTGAAAAGCCTGTCCAGGCTGAAGCGCTTCGACCATTTGTCGGCGTTGAAATCTCCGGCCACGATCACGCTCTGGCGTCTGCCGCGCCTGTCTTTTTCCGATTCCGCTATTTGGACTATCGCGTTGAGTCTCTTGGCGGCGTTTCTGCGCGCCAGCTCATCGGTGGTCTGTCCGTAGTTCGATTTCAGATGAACGGAATAGACGTTGGCGGTGACTGCGGGCGAAAGGACGATTTTCGCGAAAGCGTAGCCGCGCGGCGGAGTGTCCTGCTTGGCGCTCTTCCACTTCGACCAATGCGCCTCGGTTACGGGCAGGGTGGTGATGATGGCGTCCTGCTGCTGGTCGAACCTGTCCCTGCGCCGGTAGCCCGATATGATGGCGACGGTCAGGTTCGTGCGCCCGATGGCCGTGCAGAGACGTTCGACCACTTTCGGCCCGCGCATTTCGTTGAGACAGATTATTACGCCGTTCGTTCCTTCCGGATCCGCCTTTGCGAGGCCCTCGCGGAGCATTCTTCCCGCAGCCTGGACGGTGGCCTCCTCGATTTCGGGCGCGGCGCGGTGTTCGGCCCTGCCCGACGGAAACCATTCGCCGTTCCATGTCCCGACCGTCACTGCGGCGAACAGAAGCGATGATGCGAAAGTCACGAAATTTTCCTTATTACAGGGGCCGGGGGAGTGTTGTATACGCGCGACCACGGGGGGACTGATTCCTTGAGCCAGACGTTGCCGCCGATTTCCGAGTCGTGTCCGATCGTAGTTGCGCCGCCGAGAATCGTCGCGTTTGCGTATATAACAACGTTGTCCTCGATGTTCGGATGCCGCTTTAGGCCTTTTACGAGCGCCCCGCTCGCGTCTTTGTCGAACGACAGTCCCCCGAGAGTCACGCCCTGGTACAGCCGGACGTTCCTGCCGATGACAGTCGTTTCGCCTATGACGACGCCCGTGCCGTGGTCGATGAAGAATCTTTCGCCTATCGTAGCGCCGGGATGGATGTCGATGCCGGTCTTGGAATGGGCGAGCTCCGACATCACCCTCGGCAGAACCGGTACTTTAAGCCTGTAGAGTTCGTGCGCCAGTCTGTGGATGGTGACGGCGTACAGTCCCGGATACGCCATGACGACTTCCATCCTGCTCGTGGCTGCGGGATCGCCGTCGTACGCCGCTTCGATGTCGGTTTCGACGAGCCTGCGGATTTCCGGAAGGCGCGAAACGAACGCGCCGACAGTCTCTTTCGCGTTCCCGCCGGGTTGCAAAAGCGCGATTTCGCGCTCCAGATCCTCGGCGAGCAGGGCGACCGCGTTCGTCGAATCGAGCGATCCGTATACGCACGGATGCAGGACCGCCATGCCGTGGTTTATGATGTGTGCCGTTCTCTGCGGGAGTGTCATTTGTCTTTCTTTCTGGCAATTTTGGCGACTATCCTGGACGCTCCGAGATTCTTGAATCCGAAGAGGAGCAGGAGCTTTCCGAGAAAATGCCGCGATTCCGCCTTCACTTTCTTTATCTCGATTCCTTCCGCGTCGCAGAGCGCCTTGAAATCCTTCAGCGTGATCAGGTGGATGTTGGGAGTGTCGTACCACTGGAAGGGGAGGTGTTTGGACACGGGAAGGCGCCCCTTGAATCCGAGCGTCAGCCTGATGGTGTATGCGGCGAAGTTGGGGAACGACACGATCGCCTCGTCGGCTATGCGCAGCGCTTCGCGCAGCAGGCCGCGCGGATTGCGGACTTCCTGGAGAGTGTCGGAGCAGACGGCCACGTCGTAGTGCCCGTCGGGGATCACTCTCAGACCGTAGTCGGCGTCCTCCCAGAAAGCCATGTTGCCGTCGGCGAGGGCCTCCTTGAATTTGTCGATGTCTATTTCAACGCCGTCGCCGTGCACTTTCTTGTCCGTCCTGAGTATGTTCAGAAGCGTGCCGTCGCCGCATCCGATGTCGAGCACGTGGCTCTTTTTCGGCACCATCGACGAAACGCTCTTGTAGATGCGCCTCTGCCAGTTCATCACTTTCGGCGCGCGCTCGCAGAGAAATCCGGATATGATGCCCGAAAGGTCTTCGATGTCTGTCAGGAACGAGTCGTGCCCCGTGCCCTCTTCAAGGTGGCAGTACGAAACGTCCTTGCCGTTTCTGACGAGAGCCGCCGTTATCTCCTTGGACTGCGCCTCGGTGAAAAGGACGTCGTTCTGGTACGACACCACCAGACATTTCGCCTGCACCCGCCTGCACGCCTCGTCGAGCGAACCGTACCTGTCGCCGGCGTCGAAGAGATCCATCGACCTCGTTATGTGCAGGTAGCTGTTGGCGTCGAACCTGCGGACGAATTTCTTCGCCTGGTAGTCGAGATAGCTTTCGATCTTGAAATAGGTCTTGAAAAGGGCGTCGCGCCTGTCGCGGTCCTCTTTCGGCGCCTCCACGAAATTCTTCTGCAGTTCGCGGTGGAATTTGTCTTCGAGAAGCTCCCTGGAAAGATATGTGATGTGCGCGAGCTGCCTGGCGGAGGCGAGTCCGGTGGACGGGCCCTTGCCGTCGCCCGTTTCGTAGTAGTCTCCGCCGTTCCACGCCGGATCGTCCGTGATGGAGGCGCGACCCACGACGTCGAACGCCAGAGCCTGGGTGTTCAGCGAAGCCGATGTCGCTATGAGGCAGGCCTTCTCCATTTCGCCGGGGCAGCGCGTGATCCAGTCCATCACCTGCATTCCGCCGTAACTTCCGCCTATGAGCGCGGCGAGCTTGCGCACGCCCAGCTGTTTGAGGAACATCCTGTAGACGTCGACCGCGTCGGAAAACGTGTACTGCGGGAACGCCGATCCGTACGGCCTGCCGGTGTCCGGGTTGACGGACATGGGCCCGGTGGTGCCGCTGCATCCGCCGAGCACGTTGGCGCATACCACGTGCCAGCGGTTCGTGTCGATGGCGCGCCCCGGGCCGATCATGTCCTCCCACCATCCGCTAGGCTCGGTTTCGCCTGGCCTTATTCCGGCGACATGCGCGTCTCCCGTGAGAGCGTGGCAGATGAAAATGACGTTGCCGTCCGCCATCGGCGCACCGCATTCCTCGTACCTGACGGAAATCTCCTTGAGCGTCCCGCCGCTTTCGAGTTTCAGACCCCCCTCGGGAAGCTTCAGAAGCATGTCCTTGGGTTCTACTATGCCTACTCCTTCATTCATAAATGAATATTATATCAAATTTCCACAAGACGGCAATGCGAAAAAATGATATAATTATTGTCGACCGACAGCAGTCTTTATGCCTTTTATGCCGACAGTACAAACAGTTGCCGCGGACGCGGAGCTGGACGCCGGGGGCGTGCGGCGATCCGGCGGTGCGTCAGCACGATTCGCGCGATATGCGCGAATTATGCTGTCCGCGGCGGTGTTTTGCCTTTTTCAGGCGCGGGCCGGCACGACGATTCTGTCGAAATCCGACATGCGCCTCTGGCAGACCGTGCATGACCGTTCGGCTCCCCTTGAATGGCAGTGGGAGGACGGCGCCGATTCGGCGACGCTCGTGTTTTCGAACCGTCTGACGCGCGCGACTTCGACGGAAGTGGTTATGCGCAGTACGGTAGGGACCGACCATCGGGCGGTCCGCGGTTCCTGCGGCGCGATCGGCGATCTCGCCCTGCCGGGCGGCGAAACCATTGTCGACGTGACGCTCGTGCAGACGGCAGGCGGGAGCGAACTCGCGCGCGCGTCGGCGACTCTCGCGTACGTGAACGGCGCGGGCGGAGGACCTGTCGAGGTGCGAGCGCTGCGCACGCCGGAGCGCGAAATGTCCAGATTGCAGGCGCCGCGCGTGTACGCATACGATCCCGCATGGCGGGACGAAACCGGAGATTCCGGCTACGACATCCTCTGGCCCGTGTACAGAGGTTTAACGATAGTCCTGAAATAGATGGAGGGATTGTAACTGGGAAAGCCGCCATCTTGGCGGCGGATGAAATGTAACTTGAAGGTATCGAAACGCAAAAGGTTGCAAACAGGAGGATGTGGTGAAGAAAACAGTTGCTTTGTTGACAATGCTGTCGGCGCTTTGCGCGTCGGCGGAGACTTCCGTGTCGCAAGTTCTCGTTAACCAGCGCTGGCCGTGGAGTGAGAAGGTGGATGTGGATTTCATCCTTTCCGGCGAGGCGAGCGACGTGGAGGTGACGGCGACGTGGGACGCGCACCCCGCGCCGTTCCGCCTCGGCACGCTCTTTTCCGTCGCGCCCGGACAGCGCCGCCTTACGTGGGATCCGGCCAGCTCGCCTTTCAGGGAACAGACCCTCACGGGCTTCACCGTGTCCGTCTCGAATGCCGCCGCGTCAGCGCACAATTACGTCGTCGTCGATCTCGTGAACGGCGGCTACGAGTTTATGGCGGAGCCGCCATCTGACGGCTGGACCGCCGAGCACAAGTCTTCGAAGATGGTCTTCAGGCGCATCCCCGCCGGAACGTACACGCTGGGCGAGCCGGTCGAGACGTTCAGTCACCTTCAGCACTACAATTCCGGATCGGTTACGACGGTCAACTGCAATCGCCGGACCGTTACTTTCACGAGCGACTTCTATGTCGCTATCTTCAAGTACACCGCAGCCCAGCATGACTGCCTTTCGACGGGAACGGCGGGGACAGTCTACACCCCGCAGACTCTCTCGTACAATGACCTTCGCGGCGAAAAGTCGACAGAGAGCGGCGACTGGCCGACGACGGGCTACAAGGTCGCGGCGGAATCCGTCGTCGCGAAGCTGCGCGCGAAGGCGGGCGCAGACCTCGTCGTCGATCTCTGCGAAGAGGAACAGTGGGAGGTCGCCGCGCGCGCCAACACCACGACTTTCTGGCCGACCGGAGGGACGACGTCCGAAAGCCTCACGACGCACACCAACCAGGTGAATGCCTTCATAGCCTGGTACGGCAACGGAGGTTCCGACTCCACAGTGGTGGGGGCGCGACACGACAACGGCTGGGGCATTTACGATGTCGTCGGCCTTGCAGGAGAATGGATGCTTGACACGGCGAAGAACACGGGAACATACACATTCCCGGACTACGGACTGCCAGATGACGCCACAGATCCCGTAGGTGTGTCTGGCGGCACGTGGCGAATCGTCAAAAGCGCCAACGGAAACGGAAACAAGACGGCGCTCTACGACCTTCTGCCTTGTCGCCGTCAAATGGCGTCGCCCGACTCGGCGAGCTACTCCACGCGCTTCTGCATTCACCTCAAGCCGCTCGGTTCGCTTACGTTTGAGGGGTTGTGATGCGGTCGGCCCGTCGTATTCTCTTTGCGCTTTTTGCGTTCTTCGCGGCCGAAACCGCGGCGAATGCCGATGTAGTCATCGATCGCGGTTCGGAGATCGTCTTGCCGAATAACGCGGCGTATGCGACGCGGCTCGCGGCTGAGGAGTTGAATTTCTTTTTGAAGGGCGTTCTCGGCGAGGCGTTGCCGGTCGTTACGCGGCGCACCGCCGGCAAGACGGCGATTGTGCTTGGCGGCGGCACTGACTGGGAAAGCCGCCATCTTGGCGGCGGGAACGGGGAACGGGGAACGGGGAACGGAGACTGGGAAAGCACCCCTGCTAGGGCATCCGCGTTGCGGACAACCTTCGGTTGGGAAAGCCGCCATCTTGGCGGCGATTTGCGCGTCCCGCGCGACCGCGACGCGTATGTCATCATGGCGGCTGGCGATGCCGTGCGCATTTTCGGCAACGACGATGACATCGCCGATGTCGACGCAACGGCGGCGCTTCCGGACGAGGCGATTTGGCAGCCGTGCTTTAGGCGCGGAACGCTTTTCGGCGTGTACGCCTTCCTCGAACGTTTCGCCGGCGTGAGGATGTACTTCCCCGGTGAACTCGGAACATGCGTGCCGGCGGCGGATCGCATCGCCGTTCCCGAATGCCGCATCGAGGAGTCGCCGGCCTTTTCGGTGCGGCGCTATGGCTACGCCGACGGGCCTGTCGCAAAAGAATTGCTGGACGTCCCGGTAGGGCGCGATGACCTCATCGCGCCGCAAATGGACGAGACCGATTTCAAGCGGCTCAACTGGTATCGCCTCCGCATGGAGACGTATCACCTTCGGTGCTGCCACGGCGCGAAGACGCATTGCCTTTCGCCTGAGACGTGGGATGCGCTGTACACCAACGCATGCGCGGTCATTGGCGGCGCGCTCGGTGATCGCGCCCTACCGGCGTCGATGCGTAATTCGGTAGGGGCCGACCACCGGGCGGCCCGCGATGGCGACCCACTTTTCGACGCGATGCCGAAGGATGGCTTTACGTGGCTAAGACATTGCCATTGCGATTGGTGCGAGCGGAATATCCCGTTTTCAAAAACCGACATCGGCTTTGCCTCCGACCTCGTATGGCGGCGCACCGCCGAACTTGCCAATCGCCTCAAGACGAAATTCCCGCGCGCCCGCGTCTCGCAGATGTCGTATATTCCATACGTGCGAATCCCGACGAACGACATCCCGGACAACGTCGACGTGTTCGTCGCGCGGCGCGGTCCGTGGGCGGAGGGCACGGCGATCGGCGCGCGGGAGAAGGGCGAAGTCGCCGCGTGGCACGACAAGCTCGGACGCAAGTTATCGCTTTGGAACTATCCGGACAAGGTGGACTGCTGGAACCTCGAGATGAAGGACATCCCGCAGCTTGCGCCGCGCGCCTGGGCGAGCTACTATCGCGCCGTCGCGCCGCACGTCACCGGCGCGTTCGCGGAGAGCGAAAGCGACCGCTGGATCTACAACTACCTCAACTACTACGTCTTCTCGCGCGTCTGCTGGAACCCCGGAGCGGACGTGGAGGCGATTCTCGCAGAGCACCACCGTCTCATGTTCGGTTCTGCCGCAAAGGAGATGGCGGAGTTCTTCGATATGCTTGAGCAGTGCTGGATGAAAGTCGTTGCGAAGCCGTACGACACGCCGCTCGGACCAGGCGTATGCGAAGCTCCGACGGAGGAGGAGCTACATACGAAGATATATTCGCCGGAGGTGCTGTCGCGGCTCGCGTCCCTCGTCTCGTTGGCGTCGTCTAAGGTCGCAGAAGGGTCGATTGAAGCGCGTCGCATCGCGCTCTTCCGCCGCGAGTACCTGGAGCCGCTATTGGCGTGCGGGGCGTGTGCCCCAGCCGTTGTCGGCGTCCCGGCGGCATGCGACACGCGACATGCGGATTCAGGCTCCGGCACCAACTCCAATCCCGCAATTCCGAAATGCCATAATTCCACCATTCCACAATCCCATAATCCAGCAATTTTCCCCGTCCGAATTGGCCTCATCGCAGACATCCACATCGGAGACTCCAACGACAACTCGGATCTCAAACGGGCCTTGCGCCTTTTCGATGCGAAAAAGGCTGATGCGGTCGTCGCGGCGGGCGATCTTACCGACTTCGGGCTTCTTTCCGAATTGCGCGAGGTTGCGGCGGCATGGAACGAAGTGTTCCCCGGTTCCCGCCGTTCCGACGGCGAGCCTGTCGTGCGGCTTTTCCACTACGGAGACCACGATACGGAGCTCAACTTCAAGGTGCGTCAGCGCGAAGTCGTCGACAAAGGGCGCTGGGCCGACTACATTCCGCACATCGGGCCGGCAGCCTCGTGGGAACTGGCGTTTGGCGAAAAGTTCGAGCCGGTCGTGCGCCGCACGGTGAAGGGGTGCGAATTCACGCTCGTGCATTTTTTGCCGGATGGCGGCGCGCTCGGTGATCGCGCCCTACCGTGCGGACCGGTAGGGGCCGACCACCGGGCGGCCCGCAAACCGTGGCTCCATGTCTTTTCACAGCATCGCATGTACCGCGGATTCTTCGCGCGGCCCGGGCGCGGCGACGAAGTTTCGTGGGACGACGGCGCATCGCTCGCATGTGTCACGAACGTTCCAGGCATGATCGCCGTCTGCGGACACGGACACGTCTCCGCCGCGAACGGCACGTCGTTCGCGCCTTTGCAGGGTGGCGTCGCCGCGATCGCTATTCCGTCGCTCTATTATCAGATTGCGACTTGGCTTCCGAAGCCGAAAGGGCACGGCGGTTCGCATCAGGCGCTTTTCATGATTGCAGAGCCGGGAAAAATCACAGTCGAGCGCCTTGACGCGCGCACCGGGGGCAAGATTGCGCCGGACGTCCGTATGGCGGAGATGGCAGGGCATGGGAAGGAGGGTTCATGGACGATAGCTTTATGATGGATTTCCGTCCCGAGACGAACGGAGCCGTCACCGCAGGGGAGGCGCTTTTCGCCTATCTCAAAAGAGAGATCGTCTCCGGAAACGCAAAGCCGGGGATGGCCCTGCCGACCATTCAAAAACTCGCCGAGATGTCGGGCGTGACATTCCGCATCGCCCGCGGCGCAATCGAGCGTCTGGCGCGGGAAGGGTACGTGAGGTCGCGTCCCCGCGTCGGAACGGTCGTCCTGCCGCGGGACGCGCATGTCATGCGCGGCAAGGTCCTGTTCGCCCTGCCGGACGTCGATGCGTCCAGCTACCATGTAACGCAAATCGCCGATTCCCTGCATCGCGAACTCGGCAAGGCCGGGTACGTGTTCACAACGGCGGTTTTCTCGCAGAATCCGAGACACGACCATTCGTTCATCAAATGCGAACTGGATCATGCGCCCGACATTGTGGTGTCCATGTACGCCAAGACGCACCTCAGACGCTACCTGGCCGGCAAAGGCATACGGTGCATTTACGTCTACGGGGAAAAGCCGGAGGAAAACGAAGGCCCGTGGATACGTTTTTCGGCCGAGGACGCGATTTCCGTATTCGTAGAACATTGCGTGCGCAAGGGCGTCGGGAAAGTCGTCCAGGTGCGATTCTCCGGCAACGAGACGCCCGATGCCGAGAGCGCGCTTTCCGCAGCGGGCATATCGTGCGCGTGGAAGACGATTCCCCGCTGGGACGTGCTGGGCAGATACGAGGGGATAGAGAGGGCGGCGTTCGAAACGTTTCTCAACATGCCGCAGGAGAAGTTTCCCGACGTCTTTCTGTTCTGGGACGACTTCGTGGCGCAGGGCGCGTTGACCGCCTTCATGAAAAGAGGCGTGTCCATACCGCGCGACATCAAAATCGCCGTTCTTTCCAACAGAGGCCGCGGGCCGGTATACACGGAGCCTCTGACGCGCTTCGAGTGCGATGCGGCCGCGGCAGGCGAGAAAATCGCCGGCTTCACGCTCTCCATGCTCGCAAAGGGACGCGTCCCGGCGCCGCCTGTGATTTCACCGCAGTATGTGTTCGGTTCGACTTTCCCGTATTGAACAATGAATACGGTAAAATTCATGCTGTTTTCAGCATTTGTTTTGTCGGCCGCTTTGCAGTCCGCATCGTCCGCCATGCCGGACAGCGCGGCTTTCGTCAATCCGTGGATCGGTACGGGCGGAACCGGGGCGATCCACGAATCGCACAGCTCGGACGACGATCGCGATTTCACGCGCGGCTGGTTCGCCTGGGCGGACGGGCTTTTTGCGGAAGCCGTTTTGCACGCGCTCGACATGGGCGTCGACTTCAATAAAAATTTTTAAATTTTCCTCTTGCATTCTTTT
>DGHT01000032.1 GCA_002392765.1 Verrucomicrobia bacterium UBA3841
CACCCCCTCGAACCCGGCAATCGTCTCCTTAGCCTCCTTCGCCGTTGTCTTGTCCTTCCACACATTCCGCCACATCTTCACCTCTCCCTCGCCGAACGTTCCCTCAACCACCGCATTCGGTAGGGCGCGATCACCGAGCGCGCCGCCCGTCCCGCCGCCGTCGCACGCCGCAACCTCCAACACCACCGGCATCGTCGCCTTTCCGGCCTTCGCCTCCGCCTCGACGATGAAACATTCTTCGCCGCCGTTTTGGTAGGGCGCGATGACCCCAGCGCGCCGCACCGCTGCGTAACTCGCCGCGCTGAAGGTCCAATTCGTTCCCTCAAGCGCGATCTTTCCGCTGATCTTGCCGTTCGCGGCGATCGTCATGGTGGCAAAACCAAATGTCTCCGCCTCTTCCAACTTTACATTTTCCATTTTACACTTTACACTTCCCGCGAACGTCCCCGTCGCCCATGTCGGCAACGCCTCGACATTCAGCGTTATCGTCGCGGTCTGCCTCTCTTTGCCCCTTGTCGCCGTGAACGTCACCGTAAACGTCCCCGCCTTCGTCGCAACGCCGTAAATCGTATTCGCGGGGATTTCCACTTCCGTCTTGGAGCCCTTCTTCATGATGTCCTTCGCCGTAAACTTGAGCCCCGCCGGCAACCCTGCGACCTTGACCGTCCAGCCGTTTTCCGGTGTACAGTCAACTAACCCCGGATCAAACGCCACGCCGCACATCACAACTCCATACGCGCCGGTCTCCGGCTTCAGCCCCGGCAGCTTCTTGCTCGCCAGATTCGGCACGACGATCTCGAACTCGGCCGTCACCGGCTTCTTCACCGTCGCATTCGTCGCGCTCACCGTCACCTTGTACGTCCCCGGCTTCGTCGCCTTGCCGGATATCGTCATCGTCTTGGCATCGAACTTCAGGCCTGACGGCAGACCTTTCAGCGTGATCTTGAGGGTGGAGCCGGAGAACACAATATCGCCCAGCGCAAGCGCAAACGAGCCATCGGCCTCCGCCATGTACGACTCGTCCACGCCAATCAGAATTGTTGATTTCGGAATCCAATGGGCGTAGTACGTGACATCGTCCGTTATGGCTGCGTCAATCTCGATTCTCTCTCCGTCATCTTCAGACGTAAACCATCCAATGAACAACTGCCCGTCTTTAGTCGGCACCGGTAGGGCGCGATCACCGAGCGCGCCGCCGGCCTCCACGAAAACTGTGGCATCCTCCGCCGCCAGAAAGCCGCCGTTCGCGTCGAATGAAACAGCATAGTGCGTTCTGTTCCAATGGGCGAAGAGCTCCATTGCCCCTGTAATGGTCACCGACTCGTCAACGCGCTCTCCCCCTTCTGCGGCAGTGAACCATCCGGCAAACTCGCTCAATGCCTTTGCCGGAACGGGGATGTCACCGACTACGCTTCCATGCTTCACGACAACAGCCGATTCCCCTTCGCCGCCGTTCAGATTCAACATTATCGTGTATTCATTCAGTTTCCACTGCGCCGTATATGTCACATTCGACGCCGGGACTGCCGCGGCAACTTCCGGCGACCATCCTAAGAACGTGTACCCCTCGCGCACAACCACTGGGGGAACGATTGCTGAATCATATTCGAGTTCGTACGCACAGCCTCCGTCACCGCAGTTGGCGTCGAATGCAACCATGTACTTGTTCGCCGCCCAGTGTGCGAACAGCATGCTGCTTTCATCGAACACACAAGCCTCGTCAATCATTGAGCCGTTATTCCGGGCGTCCCACCATCCTAAGAAAGAATATCCAGTCCTAACCGCTACAGGGAGACTGTTCGTAAACACTCCGCCTTCCGTAATAAGCGGCGGAAAGTCACCATCCCCGCCATTGACATCGAAGAACGCGACAGGCGTTGAATACTTTACCGGCAATCCATTCCAGGTTGCGGACAAAGACAAATCCCAGCCGTTCCTCCACGGATTGACGGTAACAGCGCATTGCACACCTGCGAACGCATCGTCGCCAACGACTGGCGCATCTCCATCGAGAACGATCTCTGCGAGAGATGAACAACCATAAAAAGCCCGTCGCTCAACACTGCCAACCGTGCAGGGAATGACTACCTTCGACATACTGCCGCATTCCGAGAACGCTTCGGCCCCGATGCGCGTAACGCCGTACAAGACGGTGACATTCGTTATCGACAGATAGGCAGAAGGGAAGACGGTTGACAATTTTAAATCGCATACACACTGAGGCAACTTCACATCCACAAGTCCGCTGCAGCCGGAAAACGCTCCGTACCCGACATTGGTCACACTGTTGGGAATCGTCAGGCAGGAAATCTTTTCACAGCCAGAGAAAGCAAAATCCCCAATGTCGCCAATCGATTCTGGAATGGCAAGCGAAGGAAGATTAACGCAACCTTTGAAGGCGTTTGATCCGATAACGCATGTGGATTTCGGGATAGCCGCATACGTCAGATTTGTGCATCCGTAAAAAGCGGAAATTCCGATTTCACGAATCGTATCCGGAAGTGAAATCGACTGAAGTCTATGACAGTTCGCAAAATAGGAGTAAGGTATAGACGCAATGCCGGGTTTGACCACGATGTTCGTTGCGTACTTGCATGTGACGGACGGCCAAAGCCGCGACACCGTCATGTCCCGGGGATAGCAGCGCGAATCTCCTGAACACGACAGATTTGTGACGGACTGAGGTACGGACAGCTTTCCATAGCAGGGGAAGCTTCGCACGTCCAGCACACCGTCCGGCAGGACGAAGTCGCGAAGCGGGCAATCCAGGAACGCATCGACATCGATCGACTCAAGCCCTTCCGCAAAAACCACATCGCGAAGACTGCCGCAATTTCTGAATGCCCACTGTGGTATATGGCGAATCGATGCCGGGATTTCCACGCGGACGATATTTTCGCAGGCAGCAAAAGCCTCTGCTCCAAGATTCGTGCATCCTCCAAGCGTCTCGATCTCCAACAGTTTATGGCAGCGCATGAACGCGCATGCGCCGATGCTGTATGGGACGTCAGGCAGATCGAGAGCAGTGATATCCGACTCGGCGAATGCATAATCGCGGATAACCTTTATTGTAGGCGGTATCTTTACTGGCTGCTGCAACGCGGAACATCCTCCAAAGGCGCTCTCACCGATATCTTCAACGGATGTATCCGCCAGATTAACCGATGAAAGGCCCGTGGAATAGAGAAAAGCAGTATCGTCTATCTTCTTCAAAGACGAAGGCAATGTCACACGTCTGATATTATCGCACCAGCTGAACAGCCTGCCGCCGACACGCCCAATCCCCTCGCTCACAGTAATGTCGGCGACATTGTCGAATACACAATGCGACCAAGGCAGATTCGCGTCCGTGCCATCTACCGCCGCGACCTGGAATTCCACTTCTCCCTTCCCGTCGACATACCCCGCGATTTTCGGTGGAATTGTGAACAAAGCGAACGGCATGGGGTCTTGCCTGTCATCGTCCCCTTTAAGCTGACGTCCAAGAGGAAGAAATCCAGAATAGTCCCACTCTTCAGTAAACTTGTTCCACTTCCAGACGGCAACTTCAATATTGACGACAACCACATGGTTCTCGGGAAGCGTCGGATCGGGGCAAATCGTATAACATAATGTCCCGGCTGGATACGTACCATTGCCTTGATTAGTATAAAGTTTGATAGCCTGCTGTCCAGCACCGGCGACCGACATCGCCAGTACGGACAATACTGCAAAAACAATATTCTTCATATACTTCATCCTTTTTCTGTTTTGGTTTGCAATATCGATCCTCGCCTGCAGCATATTATATCAAAATCTCCGCCATTTCGCCGTTATAAATTTCACATATAGCCGCCAGCCATTTCCGTCTCGGCCAATGCGCCTTACCCCCGTCGTAAAACATACAAGCGTGGAATTTTTGGAAAAATTGGGCGACGCGGCGGGATATTCGTGTCTTCTAAACGGAAATCGGCGTTCCAGCGGGGACTTCAAGCACGGATCTGGCGCGGAAGCCGCCCCAGACGAAAAGACGCCAGGGGCGTATTCCCGCGACTTTCTTCACGACGCGGCCGGCTGAATCAAGAAAATAAGCGTCTATCGCGAAGCGCATGAAAAAGGTGTGGATGGCGTTGCAGCGCCTGATCAGCATCCCTTCGCCCGGACCTAAAAATCGCGTGCCGATAAGCCCTTTCGCCCTTTCGCGGAACGTCCGCGCCACACGGGCGCGGACGCCGAGGATTTCGACGACTTCCATCGCCTCCGCCGTCAGGTGTAGCGCAGCACCTCGTCCACGGTCGTGTACCCGTCGAGAATCGCCTGGATGCCGTGTTCGCGCATTGTGCGCATTCCAAGTTCGCGGGCCTTCTCGCGCAGGATCAGAGTCGGCGCGCGGTTGTTTATCAGTTCGCGCAGCGGATTCGACATGCGCAGGTATTCGACGACCGCCTTGCGGCCTTTGTAGCCGGTGCCGTTGCACGTCTTGCAGCCCTTGCCGAAATAGAACGGCCTGCCGCCGATCTGGTCGCGCGTCATTTCGATGCGGTCGAGCGTCTCGTCGTCCGGCTCGTAAGGCTGCTTGCACTCGCGGCAGCACGTTCTCACAAGACGCTGCCCCAGCACGCCTTCGAGCGTCGAGGAGAGAAGGTACGGCGCGACGTTCATGTCGACGAATCGCGTCACGGCGCCTGCCGCGTCGTTCGTGTGCAGGGTCGAAAACACGAAGTGTCCGGTAAGCGCCGCCTGGATCGCGATTTCCGCCGTCTCGAGGTCGCGGATTTCTCCGATCATCATCACGTCGGGGTCCTGGCGGAGGAACGCCCTCAAAACCTTCGCGAACGTGTTGCCGGCCTTGGGATCGATCGGGACCTGCACGATGCCGTCGACATTGTATTCGACGGGCTCCTCGGCCGTCAAAAGCTTGGTGTCCACCTGGTTTATGCGGCGGAGGATGGAATAGAGCGTCGTCGTCTTGCCCGAGCCGGTAGGTCCGGTCACGATAAAAATCCCGTTCGGCTTTTCGACGTCCATCGTCACTTGCTCGTATACGTCCTCCGGCAGCCCGACGTTCTCGAGGTCGAGCGACGTGGCGCTCTGGTCAAGAATACGCATTACAACGGACTCTCCGTGGGCGGTGGGCAGACAGCTTACGCGCAGATCGACCGGCTTTCCGGCGACGGTCAGCGCTATGCGTCCGTCCTGCGGCACGCGGCGTTCCGATATGTTCAGTCCGGCCAGGATCTTGATGCGCGATATGATCGCCGGAGCCATCTTCACGTCCGGCGCCTTCATCGCGTAGAGCGCGCCGTCGACGCGGTAGCGGATCTTGAAATCGTTCTCGAAAGGCTCAATGTGAATGTCGGCCGCGCGGTCGACCACGCCCTGGTAGAGGACGAGGTTCACGAAGCGGATGATGGCCGACGAATTGGCCGCCGCCTCCATCGAGGCGATGTCGTTGACGTTGGCGTCGAGCGACTCCTCGTCGCTCATGCCTTCTCCGAGCGACTTGATCATGTCCGCCACGGAATCGTTGGAGTTTCCGTAGTACTGCGAGATGCGGTCCATCACGTCCTTCTCGCGCGCGAAAACGAACCGCACTTCCTTGGACAGCGTGAACAGCATCTCGTCCGATATCCTGGGATCGACAAGATCGAACGTCGCCAGCGTCACGGACGAATCGTCCGCCGCGACCGGGAACACGTTGTACATTCTGGCGGTCGAAGCGGGAATCGCCTCGGTCACCTCGGACTCGATCGTCATCGACCCGAGATCGATCGCGTCGGTGTCCTGATAGGCGGCCATGCAGGCCAGCAGATCGTCCTCCGTCAGGATCTCCTGGTCTATGACAGTCTGGCGGACGGTCTTCGATTCCGTTTTCGCGAGATCCTGAAGATCCTTCGCGCCGTCTTCGTCGAGGTAGCCGTTCTGTACGAGTATCTGGAGAATGGGGTCTAGCATGGCGGACGTCTCACATTTCCTCTTTGAGCTTCTGCACCACGCTGTCGGGATCCTGCGATTTGGTGATCAGATCCTCGTAGCTGATCAAGCCGTTGCGGTAGTGGTCGAGAAGGCACGCGTCGAGCGTCATCATGCCGAATTTCGCGCCGGTCTGGAGGTCGGACTTGATCATGTTCGTCTTGTTGTCCCTGATCCTGGAGCGGATGGCGTCGGTCGACGTCATGATCTCGAATGCGGCGATGCGCCCGTGCACCTCGCCGTTTTCGTCGAGCTTGGGAAGCAGTATCTGCGAAATCACGGCCTGGAGGCCGGCCGCGAGCTGCGTCCTGACCTGTTCCTGCTGGTTCGTCGGGAACGCGTCGACGATGCGGTCCACGGTTTCCGCCGCGCCTGTTGTGTGCAGGGTCCCGAACACGAGATGGCCCGTTTCCGCCGCGGTTATGGCCGCGCCGATCGTTTCGAGGTCGCGCATTTCGCCCACGAGTATCACGTCGGGGTCCTGGCGCAGCGCGCGGCGTATCGCCTCCGCGAACGACGGAACGTCGTCGCCCACTTCGCGCTGGGTGATCAGGGATTTGGCGGACTTGTGGTAGAATTCGATCGGGTCCTCGATTGTGATGATGTGCACCGAGCGTTCGTGGTTGATGACGTTCAGCATGGACGCGAGCGTCGTCGACTTGCCCGAACCGGTCGGGCCTGTCACCAGTATGAGGCCGCGCGGCTTGAACAGTAGTTCCTTCACGACCGGGGGAAGCCCCAGCTGCTCCATCGTTAGCAGCGTCGAGGGGATCTGCCTCAAAACCATGCCGTAGCGGTGGCGCTCCTTGAACACGGAGACGCGGAAACGCGTCGCAAGCTTCTTTTCTGGCACCGATTCGAGTTCTTCGCCCTGGCAGAGATCGCGGAACGCGAGGGCGAAATCGGCGCCTCCGTTGCGTTCGACCTCTTCCATCTGCTCCGTCGAGGCTATCTCGCGGCAGAGGTTCAGCGAGTCTTCCTCGGTCAGCTCCTCTTCGCTCAGGGGACAGAGTTCTCCGTGAACCCTGAGCTCCGGCGGCATGTAGGCGCGGATGTGCAGGTCGGATCCGCCTTCGTCTATCGTCGCCTCTAGAAGCTCCTTCATCGTTATGTCCATGGTTCTTGGTGCCTTTCTGGATTTCCTTGATGTCAATCGGCGTCGCCCATCGTGACGCGCAGGATCTCGGAAAGCGACGTCATGCCGCTCGCCACTTTGAGCATCCCGTCCTCGCGGAGAGTGCGCATGCCCATCTCGCGCGCCCTCTGCCTGAGGAGCGTCGCGGGCGCATGGTCGAATATGAGGCGCTGGATGGTGTCGTCCACCTTGAATATCTCGAAGATGCCCTTGCGCCCCTTGTATCCGCTCTTTCCGCACTTGTCGCAGCCGGTGCCGTGGTACATCGTCTCGGGCATGGTCTTGGAGATCGCGCCGAGCATCTTGATCTCGCGTTCGGTCGGCGTGTACGCTTCGCGGCAGTTTTCGCATATCGCCCTGACGAGACGCTGCGCCATGGCCGCGCGCAGCGCGGAGGCGACGAGGAACGGCTTGACGCCTATGTCGAGAAGACGCGTCACGGCCGACGGGGCGTCGTTGGTGTGGAGGGTGGAGAACACGAGGTGGCCCGTGAGCGCGGCCTCCATGGCGATGTCGGCGGTTTCGGCGTCGCGGATTTCGCCGATCATGACGATGTTCGGCGCCTGCCGCAGAATCGAACGCAGCGCGGCGGAGAAGTCGAGCCCGACGTCCTTGTTCACCTGGACCTGGTTGATGCCCGACATCTGGTATTCGACAGGATCTTCGACCGTGATGAGTTTCTTGTCCGGCGTGTTGATCTGTCCGAGACAGGCGTAGAGGGTTGTCGTCTTGCCCGAGCCGGTCGGGCCGGTCACGAGCACCACGCCGTCCGGCAGTTTGATGAGACGCTCGAAAGTCGCCTGGTCGTCGGTCAGGAAGCCGAGCTGCGGCAGACCGAGCGAGAGATTGGACTTGTCGAGAATACGCATGACGATGGACTCGCCGTGGTTCGTCGGCACGGAGTTGACGCGCAGGTCGAGGTCTTTGCCGTTCACGGATATCTGGATGCGCCCGTCCTGCGGCGAGCGCTTCTCGGATATCTTCATTTTCGACATGATCTTGATGCGCGAAATGATGGCCTGCTGCAGACGCTTCGGCGGCGAATCCATTTTCCTGAGCGCGCCGTCGATCCTGTAGCGGACGCGGAATTCCTTTTCCATCGGCTCGAGATGGATATCGGACGCCTTGAGCTTGATGGCGGTCGTGATGATCATCGTCGCGAGCTTGATGACGGGGGCGTCGTCGCCGGTTGCGTCCTCCCCGCCCAAACCCATCTCGTCGCGCGTCTGCACGTCGGCCGAACCTTCGTCCTGGTAGAGTTTCGCCATGGCCGCCTGGACCTCTGCGCGCGGAGAGACGACAGCCTCCACGTCGCGCCCGTGCAGAACGTACCTGAGCGAATCGATGGCGTCGTAGCCCATCGGGTCGGACAGCGCCACCGTGATCGAATCCTCGTCGGCCACGACAGGCACCACGCCGTACTTCCTGGCGATGTCCCCAGGAATCTCCTTGACGATATCCTGGCTTATGACATCGGCGTTGATGTGGCAGTATTTGAGTCCGAACTGGTCGGCGATAGTGCCCAAAACCTCGTCCTCGCCTATGGCGCCGCTGGAAACCAGTACGTCAAGCGTAGTCTCGTTCTCGGCCTTCATCGAACGCCTGGCGGCATCCACCTGATCGGACGTGAGAAACCCCTGCTCCGTGAGGAGCTGTATAACATATTCGTCGTTGCTTGTCATCTTCGACCGATAGTATAGCGCAAAAAGCGCAAACGTGCAAGAAAAATCTCGCTTGCGCACGCTGCGCGGAGCGCTGTTCTATTCGTGAAACACCTCGGCTTGGAACGTCTCGAACGTCGCGCCTTCGCGCCATGCATCGGCGGGAAGCCCCGCCTTTCTCGAAAGGAAGGAAAGCGTCGCCGGCAGATCCCAGCCCTGCTCCGGCGCCACCTGTGGAAGGAAAACGGCGAACGCGCCGTCTTTCTCCAGCGTCATGCCGTCGCGCCCAAGAACGATGTCGCGCCAAGACGCGACCCTCTTCGGCGGCGTAAGCGCGGAAACCTCGACGCGCAGATTCGCGAGTTCGCCTTCAGAGACCGGCATGAACCGCGGGTCCCGGAGCGCGGAATCCGCTGCACGGGCCGCGACGGCCTCGACGAGCGGACGCATCGGCATGATCTCCCCGATGCAGCCGCGCAACGCACCCGTCGTCCTGTCGTTCAGCGTTACGAACGCGCCCATTTTCGAGTAGAGGGGGGAGGAAACTGGAAACGGGGAGCGAGGAACGGTGCAGGGGATGCCTTTGACGGCGCATTCCACAGACTCCCTGGCCAGCCGCAGCAGAAACGCGCGCGATTCCGCGTCAAGCACGGCGTCACCCGCGCCTTCCCATGCGGCGCGGCCCGTCGCGGCGACATAACTGACGAAACGCGAATAGTCGCCGCCGGCGTCGCCGGACGTCGAGTAGCGCTGGCGGATGATCGGCATAGAGCCGCGCGGAAGGGCGCGCAGCGCCATCTCTATCGGAACGCTTCCGCAGATCGTCGCGCCCGTGCGCGCGACAAACGCGGCGAAACCGTCCGCGTCGCGCTTCGCCACGAACGAGAACGCCTCGTCGTCCAAGGCTGCGACGCGCGCGCGGACGTCCCCGCCGCCTCCGCCGCCGAATGGCGCATAGGCGAAGTCGTCGCCGTAATGCGTGAAGTCGGACGATACGACAAGCAGCGTTTCACCGTCCATCAGCCGGGCCAGCGCCCTGACGCACATTCCCGCCTGGTCGCGTCCGAACGCGCCCATCACGAGCGGAACGACGTCAAACCCTTGCGGAAGCGCCAGCTGAAGGAGGGGATATTCGATCTGCGCGGAATGTTCGGCGCTGTGGACGCCGTCGTTGCGCGCGACAGGCGCGGCGAGCGCGAGACGGTCGAGCCAGTCGCGGTCTATCCTGATTTCGCCCAGCGGAGTCGAGACTGCATCCGCCTCCGGCGCGACCAGACGGTTCTCGATCCGCGCGCGGTGGCTCGGCGCGAGGACAACTACGCGGCGGAACTTCGCGCCGCGCACCGCGCGGACGGCCCGCCACGCCGTCTCGCCGGAATACACCCATCCTGCGTGCGGCAGGATAAGTACGTTCGCCCCTTCCGGCGGCGGGGTCTCGTCCGCCGCGGGCGAGGACTCCCACTTCTCTGCGGCGGCGCGGATCTCCCGCGCTGTTCCGGGATACCATGTCCCGGCTATCGTACTCTCAAGTGTCATTCCCGGTTGCTCCTTGCTGTAAACCGTCGGTAATGCTCGCACAAGAACGCAGTTCGCTTTTGACCGCGTTTCTCCGTTTCTTATTCTAGCATTTTCCGGCGCCAAAATCAACATACGGCCCGCTTCGGCAGAAAGCGAACCTTTTGCGTCCATTCGCCGACAAGCGAGCGAAACGCGCCGCTGCCGTCGAACCTGACGCGCGGCGGACGGCGCGGGCGTCAGGATGCCGAGCTAACCCTCCTCGGCGGCTTTCAGCCGCGCCTCGTATTCTTCCAGCAACTTCTTCGCGCAGTTCGTCGTGACGGTCTTCGCACCGCGACGGAACGCCTCGATCGCAAGATTGAGATCGTCAACCGTCCAGACGTGGAACTCAAGGCCGGCGTTCGTGAACATCTTGACGAAATCGTCCGTCACGTAATCGGGATCGAAATAGCAGTCGATGCCGTCCGCTTTAGACTCCAGCGCGCGCGCAAGCATTTCCTCGTGCGTCCAGAACGGCGCCGTTTTGCCCCACTTCTGCCGGATATAGGAAACGAAATAGACCTTGTAGTCCGGCATCTGCTCCTTGAGCGCGCGGCAGGTGTCGGAATTGCCGGAAATGAAAAGTGTGTTCGCGTTCGTCGCTTTCGACTGCTTCGCAAAGATATCCTTGATGTACGGCACGATCTCCGGACCGCTTTTCACTTCGACGTAGATACGCCGTCCATCGCGGGCAAGTTCAAGAATCTCTTCTAGAAGCGCGGGGCGCGTTCCTTCGAACTTCGAACCCTTCCACTTGCCCCATCCGCCGACATCGAGCCGTGAGATTTCGTCCCATGTCACGTCGCCGCACTTGTTCGTGTTCGCACCGCCCGTCGTGCGGGTGAGAGTCTTGTCGTGGAACGTGAAAACGCGCCCGTCCTTCGACAGATACACGTCGCACTCGAAGCCGAAGCCGCGCGCAACGGCCGTTTTGCAGGCCGGGAGCGTGTTCTCCGGCGCGTCCACCGATTCGCCGCGGTGCGAGATGAGCGTGTCGTATGCGGGAACAGCCGCCGCGAACAAGGCGGCCGTGTTGGCCGTAAGCAAAGCAAAAATCGCAAGGAGTTTTTTCATGGCGCATCAATCTCCGTGTGTGCTCGCAAGCGATTCTATGGCAGTTGCGCGATTCATGGTTTCGGGGGTTAAAGCTTCTCTATTTCGTCGACTGCGAGGCCGGTGTACTTCGCGATGGTTTCCACTGTTCCCGCGTGTAGGCCGACTCCTCGACAAATTTCACGGCCTGACTGATTTCGCTCGACTCCATGAACTCGTCAGGGACTTGTTCGGTGGTCTTGTTTATCTCGGTCAAGAAGCGAAGCCACAGCACCGCCATCCTGCGCTCTGCGATGCTCTGCGGCTTGAACTTCGGCAGTTCCACGAACACGATGTGGAAGCCCTCAATCAACCTGTCCGTGTATTTTTCGTGTACGACCTTGTAGAGGGAGTTCAGGAGACTAGCAACAAGATTCGGGTGTTCGCCGAACACCTTCTTGAAGGTCAAATCCGCCCTTGGATCGAGATATCTTGCCATTCTGCCTTGCCCTTATTTGAAATTACGCAAGCATTCTATCATATTTTCCCCGCTCGTGCAAGCAGCCTGCAAGACCACGCTTATCCCGAAAAAACCGGGATAAGTGTGCCGCTTCGGCTCCGCTTGACTGCATCGGTATATTGTGGTAACATATCCGTCATGAATACTTCGCTAATGTTTGCGACGATCGCCGCACCGGGAACGCTCATCGGCATCTTACTTGGCGTTGTCATGTTCGGCATGGGCCTCGCCACCAGGCTTGACGATTTCAAGGTCGTGTTCAGCCAGCCTCGCGATATCGCCATCGGCTGTGTTGCGCAGTTCACCGTCATGCCCGCTGCGGCCTGGGCGCTGGCGCGGCTGTTCGGTCTCGACGAAGCGCTGACCGTTGGCGTAATCCTCGTGGGATGCTGTCCCGGCGGCACGGCCTCGAACGTGATGACTTATCTTGCAAAGGGGGATCTGGCGCTTTCAGTCGGGATGACAGGCGTCTCGACCCTCCTGGCGCCGTTTCTGACGCCGGCGTTGACGTTTCTGCTCGCCGGAAAGACGGTCGATGTAAACGCCGCCGGAATGTTCATCGGCATCATCTGGGTGGTGATTCTGCCCATCTGCCTCGGATTCGCCGCCAAACGTTTTTGTCCGAACGCGACCGGGCGGGTTGTCCGCTTTATGCCGACGGTCTCCTCCATCGCGATTGCCGTAATCATCGCACTTGTCATCTCGGCAAACGCGCAACGGCTCGCCAACGGCGGACTGGCGGTATTTCTAGTCGTCATACTGCACAATGCCTCTGGACTGGCGCTCGGATATTTGATTGCCGCGGCGCTGCGTCTTGCCGAGCCGAAGCGCAGAGCGCTGTGCATAGAGGTAGGCATGCAGAATTCCGGTCTTGCGGCAAGTCTTGCCGCCGCCCATTTCGCGGCCTACCCTATGGCCGCCGTGCCCGGCGCGATCTTCAGCGTATGGCACAACCTGAGCGGCGCGCTTGTGGCCCGCCTCTTCGCAAGGCGGGGAAACGGACACGCTTGAGAAAAGACGGCTAAGAGTTTGTGTCTCGCAAAAATGTTGCCGCGCACGGTTCCAGAATGCACAAAACCGAAGCGCTTTGGGAACGCTCCGGTTTTAGCAACAAGTTTAACCACGGGTAATATATGCCGCAAGCGAGAATCAATGACAAAAAAATTTTATTTTTTTTCGTCGAACAGGTGCGTCTACTTTGAAACGGAAAATTCCGCTATCGACGGCGCGGCGCCGTCCATCTTCCACACGGAAAGACGCACGCGGGAAGCCCCTTCCGCCTTCGCCGGAATATCTATTCTTCTGCCTCTGGAGCTTTTGACGATATCGTCCGATGCAAAGAGCACGGACCCGTCCGCCCCCAGGTATTCGATCCGCAATCTGACATGCGGCGATCCTTTTGCAAGTTTGAGCGCGGGCACGATCGATTTGTCCGCGGGGGCGATTTCCATTTCGACGGTTTTGACGGGCGTTTCGGCTGCCGCCTGCACCGGCGGCGGAACCTCGGTTCCGCCGGAGCGGACGAGAAGCGCCGCCGCGACCGCACCCGCCACCGCGACGGCCGCGAGCGCTGCGAAATACATCCGGCCGCGCTTCAGGATGGAACCGCCGCGCTGCATGACCGACGACACGGAAAACGGAAGGCGGCGGAAGATCACCGTCTTTTCGGTGGAGTCGTAGATGACGTACGTGGAAATGCATTTCCCGCCGGACTCCCTCGGATATCCGACGGATCCCGGATTTACGATGTAGCGCTTGCCGTCCTCAAGCGTGAAATCCTGCGGTTCGAGAAAATAGACTGCGCCGGAACGTCCTGTCAGGAAAATCCCGGGAACGTGCGTATGCCCCGCGAACAGGAGCTGCTCCTTGCGCAAGGCGAAATTTTCGCGCGCCTCGTCCACTGTCTCGATGTAGCCGAACGCGCGCGGATCGGAGAAATCGCCGTGGACCGCCGCAAAGCCGTCCTTCTCCAAAACGTACGGAAGCTTTTCAAGCCAGGATATTGCTTCCTGGGAGAGTTGCCGCCTGTGGCGCTTTGCCGCGTCCGCCGCAAGATCCACGAACTGCGACGGATCGCCGCGCCCGCAGACCGCATCGTCGTGGTTGCCGGCGACCGTCGCGAAGCAGTTTTCGCGGACCAGCCGCACCGCCTGCTCCGGGAGGGGTCCGTAGCCGACCACGTCCCCGAGGCACAAAACCGCCTCGACCCCCTGTTTCGATGCATCGCAGAGGACGGCCTTAAGCGCCTCTTCGTTCGCGTGGACGTCCGATATGACCGCGTATTTCATCTCAAGGCGCGTTCGACGGCCAGCCCCGTCCCGTACAAAGTCAATTCCGGATCGATGGTGAAATCCATGCCCGAGCCAGAGAGCGCCCATCTGGCGAATCCGCCGGTGGCGACAAGCTTGAACTCCCCGTCGAAATGTCCGCAAAGCTCGCGCGTTATCTCGCGGACCATCCCTCTGTAGCCGACGATGGCCCCGAAGCGCATCGCCCCAAGCGTCGATCTGCCTATTGAAGGCGCCTTGCCGCGCCCAAGTTTCATGCGCGGCAGTTTTGCCGTGCGCTCGAACAGGTAGTCGCGCATGAGGGGGAATCCGGGGGCGATCGCCCCGCCGCGCCACGTGCGGTCGGACGAAACGACGGCGGCGGTCAGCGCCGTTCCGAAATCCATTATGAGAACCGGCGCGCCGTAGCGGCCTATCGCGCCGACGGCATCGGCCAGTCTGTCGGCTCCTATGGTGGCCGGCCTAGGGTAGTCTAGCTTCATGAACGGGAGTACCCCGCGCCAGTCGAGTTTGCGGAACGGAATGCCCGTGCGGCGCGCGAGCGACTCCCATTTGGAGTCCGCCTCTGGAACTACGGAAACGTACGCGACGGCGTCGGGGGAAAAGGCGAGAAGATCCTTGAAGCGTTTCGCGGCGGCGGCGAAACCGCCGTCTTCGTGCGATACGCGGGAAACCCGGCCGCCGGACCACAGCCCGATGGCCGTGGAGGTGTTTCCCACGTCGATCGCGATCAGTTTCAATCCGCTTTCCACTCGAGGGTGAGATCGACGGAACCCGCGCTGTGCGTAAGGCATCCGAGCGAAATCGCCGTCACGCCCGTCGCGGCCACCGCCTTCGCCCTGTCCAGCGTGATGCCGCCGGACGCCTCGGTCTTCGAAATGCCCTTTGCGAGGCGTACGCATTTTTTCATGTCGGCAAGATCCATGTTGTCGAGCATTATCCATTCCGGCCTGGCTTTGAGCGCACTCTTGCACTCGTCGATCGATTCGACCTCCACTTCCACGGCGAGTTTGGGGAAGGCGCGCCGCGCGGCGGCCACGGCTTCGTCAAGACGGCTTCCGTCGCCGCCTTTCCAGAGCTTGCGGTGGTTGTCCTTCATGAGTATGCGGTCGTACATTCCCATGCGATGGTTCGTGCCGCCTCCGCACAGAACCGCGTACTTTTCGAAAACCCTCAGTCCGGGCGTGGTCTTGCGCGTGTCGAGGATCAGCGTACCGTAACGCTTCACGGCCGCGACGAATTTCGCCGCGAGCGACGCCGTCGCGCACATGCGCTGCATGAAGTTGAGAGCCGTGCGCTCCGCGGCGAGAATGCTCTTGGCCTTTCCTCTGAAAACGAGAATAGGCTCGCCCGGCTTCACGGCGGCGCCGTCCTTGACGAGAATCTTGACTTTTACAGAAGGATCGACTTTTTGGAAAACGGCTTTTGCGACCGTCGTGCCGGACACGGTGCACCCTGCACCCTTGGCGTATATTTGACCCGTCGCAACTACGGACGGATCGACAAGCGCTTCGCTCGTCGCATCGCACCAGCGCGTACCGGTGCCGGTCGCATCCGCAAGATCCTCGTCGAGGGCCAGGGCAACCGCCGCCTTTGCGCGGGCAGAAAGCATTACGTCTTTCATGGCGAGATCAGATTTCGCCTGTCATGAACCCCAGGTGGGAATTCAGCAGTGCGACGAGACCGGCCGCAGCCGCGAACGCCGCAACCGCCGCGACGAGCGCAAACATCGTCATCGCCTTGCTCCCGGCGGATTCCGAACTCTCCCCGCCTTTCGTATCGACAGTGTCGAGACGAAAACGATCCGCTATCGCGGCGCCTCCGGAAGGACCTCCCGGAGAGCCGCCAGGCGCTTTGATTTTCATTGGCTTCTTGAGTTTCATGCTTGAATTATATCATTCCCCCCCGATAAAATCAATACATTTCTGATTGCGGCGCACTGGGAATTTTTTCGTCCCCGGGCCGGTTTTTTTGATATAATACTGTTCAGGCAGTCAAGTACCGCAAGCCGCCGGAGCCGCAAAGTCTTTGCGCTCTTTACGGACGGGAATTCCATACCCGGTTGCCGCATCTTAAATCTCAAAGAAGGGGTCGCCATGGATGATACCGCAAAATTCGAAGAACTGGCCCAAAATACATATACGAGATTCGCAAAGTTGGCGAAGGCGTATCACTACGCCTTTTCGCGCACGACAGTGACAAAGGGCGGCGCGCCGTGCATGCTGTTCCTGGGCAACCATTCGTCGGGGAAATCGTCGCTCATAAACTGGCTTGTCGGCGGCGATCCCGTGCAGGATGTCGGCCTTGCGCCGACAGACGACGGCTTCACCATTCTCGTCTACGGAGAAAAGGACGAGGAAATCCGCGGACCCGCGGCGATCGCCGGCCTGCCTGCCGAATATGCCGGTCTTGCGAACTTCGGCGACAGCTTTCTCCAGCACTTGTGCATAAAGAAGCGCAATCGCGGACTGCTCAAGTCCGTCACACTCGTCGACAGCCCCGGCATGATCGACGCGCCCGAGAAAAAGGCGGGGCGGTCCTACGATTTCGAAGGCGTCGTGCGTTTCCTGGCGAAATTGTGCGACATGGTGTTCTTCATGCTCGACCCGGACAAGCCCGGTACGACTGGCGAAACGGTAAATGTGTTTTCGAAATGCCTCGGCGGCATGGAGGCGAAGCTTTTGGTCTTGTTCAACAAGTGCGACACTGTTCAAAGCCTCTACGATTTCGCAAGAGTTTACGGAAACGTGTGCTGGAATCTGGCCCGGGTTCTCAAGACCAAGGATCTACCGAAGATATGGACGATTTACTCTGGAGACGAACGCGATTCCGCGGCGGCGGGGATTCCTCTTTCCGACTTTAACCATCAGCGCGACGAATTCAGGAACATCGTAGAAAGGGATGCGTCCGCCCGCCGCATGGACAATGTGCGTTCGCAAACCTGGCAGGACTTTCTGGGTCTGTCCATCCGCATGCGCATCGTCAACCGCTTCGCCCGTACGCTTGCGATGCGGAAAGCTTTCACCCTTTTTTGCGGGGCCGTTCTCGCTCCGTTCTGTTTCTTCGGCATTCGCCTTGTGCTGCCTGGCGCATCCGGCCTGGGCGCGTTTTCCGCCGCGCTTCTCGGCGGCACCGCTGCCGTTCTCGTGCTGGCTGCGTCTTTCTTTGTCATGCGGTTTGTCGCGCAGTCCACATGCCTTGCGCTGTCACGCGACATCGACCTGCTGTTCAAAAAGGAATACAAGGTCGAGATGACTGTCGGCCGGCACGACGAGTTGAAGCAGACATGGGAGGGTATTCGCGACGAAACCGTGACGATTGTCCGCGAGGCCTTGATCGGCAAGATACCGTGGTTTGGCGAATTTTTCCGCAAAAGGCTTGATTCGGCGCGCCGGCATCTGGAGCAAATGCATTGATGCCTCCGATGCATCTTTGCGGCACATCAGGCAAAACCGATTGGCGCGCGAGATGCTTTCCTCACCCTTGACTCGACCTCGAGCACCGCAATGCGGGGTGCGTCTCGCTCCGTCAAGGATTCGCTACACGCCCGCCACACCCCTTATCCGCCCATTGTTTTCGACACATTCGTTGAGATAATCTCCTAAAATTCCATCACTTTCATCCATTCCCGCACGTTATCCTATAATATGAGAATCCTATGCGGAAAATCTTAAAGGGCTGGTCGGGTCCACTATTCTTCTCCATGTATTTCTAGGCATACCACAAAATGAGAATTCAATGCGGAAATTCTCAGTCGCTTGAGCGATCCATCCCACCCTTTTTGCCCATAATTCGTCAAGGCATACCACAAAATAAGAATCCTATGCGGAAATTCTCAAACAACAAACCCTGAATCTGATTGGCCCGCGCTTTACAAGTCCTCGCTTCTCGAAGGGCGGTTGAGAAATGAGAATCCTATGCGGAAAATCTTAGTCGAACGGCTTATTCATTCAAGCAGCAAATAGCTGATGGTATTTAAGGCGCTTTACATATAGCACCGGCTCGTGTCGGTCCTTCGCAAAGCAACACGGATGCCGCTGGCGGAGAGATACCGTCAAGCTGTTCATCGACTTCGCAAAGCAACACGGATGCCGCTGACGGAGAGACACCGTCAAGCTGTTCTTCGACTACGCATCGTCCTCGATGCGTCATAGCGCTGCGGCACGTCTCCATCTGTCTTGCTCATCGCCCTCAGCATTTCCTCTGCCTGCATTTGCATGACTGTCAAGCCTCCGCACAGAACATCGTAAGCGGATTGCTGTGCGCGATCCCAGTATGGATCCGGCGAAATTCAGCTTTGTTAGCGACAATCTCTTCGAAAGACGATTCTGTCTTTTCAAGCGAGATCTTTCGCGCTGATCATGATCTCGTTGCCGATGCGGTTGCCGATGTCGCCGTATTTCTCGTTGCCGAACTTCGCCTCCAGGGGCGCGAACATGTAGTCGAGCACGTCCGTGATCCAGGCCCGCTCGTCCTCGTCCTCCGGCATGTGTTCGAGGATCCACGCCATGTTGTCGATCATCTTGTTGATGCCCGCGCCGTCGAGGACGTCCCCCGACACGAGGCGGTCCGCAAGCTGCGGATACTTCGTGCGGAGCTTCTCCTCCGCCCACTGGATGGCGTTCTTCTGCGCCGTCGTGAGGTTCTCCTTGCGGATTCCCGGCGCCTCTTTCGGCGTGAAGAACGACGCGAAGAGCGAGGAGCCGTGGCAGATGGACTCGACGATGTCGCCGAACCTGTAGTTGCGCGTCTTCATGCCTTTCGAGACCGCGTCATACTTGTCGAACAACTTCACGTGCGCCGTCGAGCAGAAGATGCCGAACGTCTCGCACTTGAGGAAGAGCCTGCGCCGCGGGCCGTT
>DGHT01000053.1 GCA_002392765.1 Verrucomicrobia bacterium UBA3841
AACGGGAATGTCGCCGGACGCAACGGCGGCATCAGACAGTGGCTGAAAGGCAACGTCCCGGAGCTGTCGTGCAAATACAAGACGCTCATGCGCTACAAAGCGATGGCGATTCGCGTAAGGCAGGCGACAAATACGTTCGATCCCATCCCGACATCCGAACTTCTCGACGAAAAGCCGCGCAACAAGGTCCTTTCCGCGATTCTGTCGGATACGGATCCTGTGTTTTCGCATATTTTCGTCGAATTGGAGCGCATGCTCTCGCCGGACACGGTGTTTTTGGACAAGCCGAAGATTCCGCAATCGCACCCGGAGTAGGCTGAAGCGAAATTTATCTCTATCTTTTGCCTGCTCAAAATGATATAATTTTTTTATTAACTTTCTGGACTTTCCGACTCAGGCGGGAAGAAAGGTGGCGGATGCCGAAGAAAAACCGCAACAAAGTGCAGGAGACAAAGATGAACAAGGAAACGACGAAAAAGTTCGCAACGTGCGCGGCAGCGATGGCGGCGTTCTGCGCGATGGCGGCGGAACCTGCCTTCGATACGCTCATCTCGCATCGCGGCGAGTCCGTGGATGCGCCGGAAAACACGCTTCCGGCGTTCAAGACGGCGGTGGGGCGCGGCTTCGGCTTCGAGTGCGACGTGTATCTATCGAAGGACGGGCGCGTGTTCACGTTCCATGACCGCGACCTGAAGCGCACCACGGGCGGCGTGAACACCAACAAGTGCGCCGACGTTACGTGGGCGGAACTCGAGCAGGTGGATGTCGGCAACTGGGGAAAATGGAATGGTTCGAAGTTCGCAGGGACGCGTCCCGCGCTTCTCGAAGAGGTGCTGGCGCTGGCGCGCGGCGGACGCTGGATATACGTCGAGGTGAAGACGGGACCGGAGATCGTCCCGTACATCAAGGACGTATTTTCGCGGCAGTCGAAGGCTACGCCGGAAAACACGCTCTTCATATCGTTCGAAGAAATGTCATGCAAAGCCCTAAAAGAGCAGATGCCGGAATACAAGACCTTCTGGCTCGTCAATCCGAAGGGAAGGAGTCCTTTCGTCGCGGCGGAATGCATAGTCGCGAAGCTCAAGAAGCTGGGTGTGGACGGCGTGGACTGCCGCTACGATCCGAAGTTCGCGACCGCGGAGTACATCAAGGCTATACGCGACGCGGGCTTCGAGTTTCACGTGTGGACCGTCGACGACCTGCCGAGTGCGAAGGAGGCGTTCAAGCGCGGAGCCCTGACGGTGACGACGAACTGCGCCAAAAAGCTGCTGGACGCCTACGTGCGTGAAAACAACCGGCGTTGACGACGGTCTTTGCAGCGGCTTGCTCCGTTGCGGGCCGCATGCAAGTCTGTTTTGAAGAACACAGTCCGGAAAAACGGAAAACGAAAACAAAAAAAAGGAGGGTTGCGAAATGTTGAAAGGCATATCACCGGCCATTTCGCCGGATTTGCTGAAGACGCTTGCCGAAATGGGGCATGGAGACGAAATCGTCATATCGGACGCCCATTTCCCGGGGCACACGTTCAATTCACGTGTCATAAGGGCGGACGGAATCGGCGCTGACACATTGCTCGCCGGCATCATTCCTCTGTTCGAGCTGGACGCATACGCGACGCCCGTCGTGATGATGGCGGCCGTGCCGGGAGACTCGCTCGATCCCGCGGTCGAGGCGAAATACCGCAAGGCGCTCGGCTACGAAGGGACCATCGAGCGCGTCGAGCGCTTTGCGTTCTACGAGCGCGCAAAGAAGGCGTATGCGGTCGTCGTCTCCGGCGAAACCGCCAAATACGGCAATGTCATTCTCAAGAAGGGTGTCACTCCCGTAGCGTGAGAAAAGCCGCACTCCGGTTCGCTTTCGAGAATTTTTCTTGCACATTCGCGTCTTTGATAATATAATATTGTTTATGAAAACACTTCTTTCATTTTGGTACGGCATATTCAAGAACAATCCGATCTTCAGGCTTGTCCTCGGATTGTGTCCGACTTTGGCCGTCACGACCAGTCTCGAAAACGCAATCGGCATGGGCCTTGCGGCGACGTTCGTCCTCGTCTGTTCCAACGCTTTGGTGTCGGCGCTGCGGAAAGTCATCCCGCCGGCGGTGCACATTCCGTGCTACATCGTCATCATCGCCACTTTCGTCACGGCGATCGATCTTCTGATGCAGGCGTTTCTGCCCGCGCTGTCCGAAAGCCTCGGCATATTCATTCCGCTCATCGTTGTCAACTGCATAATCCTCGGCAGGGCCGAGGCTTTCGCGAGCAAGAACGGAGTTGTCGATTCGATAGCGGACGGGTTCGGCAGCGGTCTCGGTTTCGGTCTGGCGCTGTGTCTCATCGCGTCGGTCCGCGAAATCGCCGGCGCGGGCACTCTCACCTTCTGGGGCGACATCGCGATCAAGGGCCTCAACCCCTCGCCGGTCACGCTGGCGATACTCCCCGCCGGCGGCTTCATCACCCTCGGACTTCTTCTCGCGCTCATAAACCGCATCGGCGAATGGAACGCCGTCCGCCGCGGAGCGCCGCCCCCGCTGCCCGTGAACCTCGACTGCAGACACTGCACCATCTGTCCCAACGGAAAGCGATCCGAAACATGAAGTGCCCGAAATGCTCCAGAGACAATGACAAAGTCATCGACACGCGCCCTGCGCGCGAGGGCGCGTCAGTGCGCCGCCGCCGGGAGTGTCTGGAGTGCGGGTTCAGGTTCACCACGTACGAAGAGCTCGACGGCGGCGACGTAACCGTCATCAAGGCGAACGGCGGACGCCAGCCTTTCGACCGCTCGAAACTCGATCTGGCCATACGCCGCGCCTGCGGGAAACGTCCCGTCAGCGACGACCAGATCAGGACGACGATAGACAAGGTGATCGCGAAACTCGACGGCGGCGAGGTTCCGTCTTCGCAAATCGCCGAACTTGTCATGGACGAGCTTCAGAAGATAGACGAAGTCGCCTACATCCGCTTCGCCAGCGTATACCGCAGGTTCACCGACGTCGCCCAGTTTCTGGCGGCCGTGACGGAGATCGCGAAAAAATGATACAGGACTGCCAGAGACCGCCCGTTCGCGTGGCGATAGCGGGCCTCGGGAGGGCGATGTTCTCGAGCCACTACCCCGTCTACCGCGCCCATCCGTCGCTTTTCAAGGTGGTGGCGGCGTGCGATCTGATGAAAGAGCGGCGCGACATGGTGGAGCGGGATTTCCCCTCCTGCAAGATGTTCCGGCGGTTCTCCGACATGCTCGACGAGCGCGACATAGACCTTGTCGACATAGCCACGTGCTCCGTCGACCACACCAAGCACGCGGCGATGTCGCTCGAACACGGGTACTGGACGCTTCTCGAGTCCCCGGCCGCGACCGAAAACGACGACGCGCAGCTCCTGCGCGGCGCGTCCGCGAAAGCGAAGAACAGACTCATAGTTTTGCAGCGCGGGCTGTATTCCCCGGACTATCTGCTCGCGCTCAAGATGATATCCGATCCGCGGCTCGGCGGGGTGTACAGGATTTGCGTGCGCGGTTTGGACTACATAAGGCGCGACGACTGGCAGACCGTGAAGCGTCTTGGCGGAGGCGCCGCCCGCTACGCCCTGCCCGATCTGATGCTCCAGACGCTCAGGCTTCTCGGAACGCCGCCCGTCCAGATGTGGAGCGACCTCAAGCGCGTCGCGTCCGCCGGCGACTGCGAGGATTTCGTCCGCGTGTGCCTCAAGACGAGGACGCATCTTTCCGCCGAAATCGAATTCAACGGCGGCTCGATCCCGGGGGCGGAGCGTCCGTCGTTCGAGATCCACGGCGAAAGAGGCGTGTTCACGGTGATGTCCGGGCTGCCGACCGGCGAACTCGTCTGCATAGACCAGTCTTTCCAGTTCAAGCGGCGCCGCTCGAGCGTGCGCACTCCGGATCTGTCCGACATGCACGAGGATGTGCCGACGATAAAGGAAACGGTGTGCCTTGAAAAAGGCGTCCTGCACGGCCCAAGCGTATTCTGGAAGCATCTTTACGATACCGTGCGCACCGCTTCCCCGTTCCCAGTCCAGCTTGAAGAGTCCATCGAGGCTCTCAGAATATCAAACCTGACCAGAGCGGCCAGTCCGTTCGGGAGTTGACGCCATGATGTCCATAACACAGAGTCTGGAAGACTATCTCGAGGCGATATACGTTCTCGAGTCGAAGGGCACGCCCGCGACAGTCAGGGGCGTGGCGAGGTTTCTCGACGTGAAGATGCCCAGCGTGGTTGCGGCGGTCCGACTGCTGAAAGACCGCGTACTCGCACGCCAGGAGCCGTACGCCCCGATAACCCTTACGGCGGAAGGGCGCGCGGCCGCGAAAAAAATCCTGGCGAGGCATACGCTCCTGAAAAGATTCCTGATCATGCTCGGCGTCAAGCCCGGCACGGCGGACGAGGACGCGTGCAGGATGGAACACATACTTTCACACGAAACAATGGAGAAAATCAGATTGTACACGGAAGGAAGAGAAGGAAAATGAAAAGCCAGATAAATCTACTCAGACAGCTGCAGGATCTGATATTGACCAGGGAGGAACATCTCCAGACGGGCGACGGAAGCCGTCTGGACATGCTCGGCAGGTCGATATCGTCGATGGAGGAGCAGTTGTGTCCCCAGCTGAAGGCGCTTTACGAAAAGCTCTCCAAGCGCAACAAGATAGTCATAGCGTCCATGTCGAACGGATGCTGCTGCGCCTGCGGGATGCACGTGCCGACCGCGCAGGTCCAGCAGGTCAGGATGGCCAAGCACCTCGTCACCTGCACCGGGTGCGGAAAGATCCTCTTCGCAGACGACGAGTGCGCCCATCTCAACCCCGGCGAGAAGAACGACAGCGAGGAGCTCAAGAAGGGCATTTCCCGTTTCAGCGCGCCGGAACTCATGCTCCCGCACATGAAGGCCGCGGATATGCCCGGCGCGATCGAGGAGCTGGCGAAGCTCATGGATGCAAACGGGTTCATAACGAACGCCGACGCCCTGATCGCGGCCGCGATGGACCGCGAGGCGATCCTCTCCACGGCCATCGGCAACAAGATCGCCTTCCCGCACGTGCGCGGCGTCGAAGGCGGAGGCCTCGCGTTCGCGATGGGCACGTCGGAGTCCGGGATCGACTGGAACGGCGAAACGGTGAACATCGTGTTTCTGTCCGCGATACCGGTCGCGGTGTCGCCGTACTATCTCAAATTGATGTCGTGGCTCACCCAGGCTGTGACGAAGAAGGACAATCTCGACATTCTCGTCGGTTCCGACAATCCCGAAATGCTGTGGAAGACGCTCGTGAAAGCGACAAGGTATTCGATCAAGTGATGCGGCGCCTGTCCGCCGCCGTCGCGCTTCTGTACGCGGCGACCGCCCTCGCGGCGCCAATGCGCAAGTCCCCGTACATGGGCATGCTGGCCGTCGACGCTTCGAACGGACGCGTGCTTTTCGCGGATTCGCCCGACGCAAGGGCCTATCCCGCGAGCGTCACCAAGCTGATGACCGCGTATCTCGTCCTCGACGACATCAAGGCGGGAAAACTCAAAATGACCGACAAGGTCACAGCCTCCCCCGTGAAGTCGCGCGCCGATTCGCATCTGCGCCAGCCGAGCTGCGTCGGACTCAAACCGGGCGAATCGATGGACGTCGACACGCTCCTCAAGGTGCTTCTCGTCCACAGCGCCAACGATGCCGCCGTGTTTCTCGCCGAGAAGTGTTCGGGAACGATGGATGCGTTCGTCGCGCGGATGAACGCGAAGGCGAAGTCGCTTTCGATGAATTCGACGGTCTACTACAACCCGAACGGACTGCCCCCGTACGAGAAGGCGAAGGTGCGGAATTTCAACGTTTCCACGTGCAGCGACCAGGCGAAGCTCGCCCGCGCCCTCCTGCGCGACCACCCGGAGATATTGAAGTACACTTCGATAAAAGTATGTCCGGTGGCGCTGTCGGACGGGAAGACCCAGAATTTCCGCAACCACAACAACGTTATGGTGAAGGACAAGCTCAAAATCGTGAACGCCGACGGCAAGGAGGCGGTCGACGGACTCAAGACGGGCTATATCGACGCGGGCGGCAGCTCCGTAGTCCTCACCGGCAAGCGCGGCGGAAAGCGCGCCATCGTCGTCGTTCTCGGTTCGAATTCCGCGGCGGAGCGCGATGAGAACGCGCGCCGTTGCATGGACGACGCGCTCGACGCGCTGACTTTGTGAAGCGCGCCGGCCGGTGCACTTTGGGAGGCAGTTTTGTCCGAATCGCTTGAATCTACAGTGGACAGGGCGCTGGCGGCGCCGCGGAATCTTTCGGTTGCGGATCTTGCGCGTCTGATTTCATGCGGCGAAGGCGCGGATGCCGAATTCGTGCGCCGCGCGGCGTACGGACTTAAGGTGCGCTGTTCGGGGCGGAAGGTTTCCATGCGCGGCATAGTCGAGATCGGAAACGTCTGCGCCAAGGACTGCCACTACTGCGGGATAAGAAAATCGAATTCCAAGGTCGAAAGGTATTCTCTCGGCGTGGACGAGGTTTTCGCCGCCGCGCGCCGGGACGCGCAGATGGGCTACGCGTCGCTCGTCCTGCAGGGCGGCGAGATCGAAAGCGAGGCGAATACGCGCTTCATCGAAGAATGCCTGGAGAGGATCGCGCCGCTCGATCTCGGCGTCACGCTTTCCCTGGGCGAACAGGAAGAGAGCGTCTACGCGAGATGGAAGGCGGCGGGGGCGGCGCGGTATCTGCTCCGGATCGAAACTTCCTCCAAGGAACTCTATTCCCGTCTCCATCCCGGATCGCACAGCTGGGAGAGGCGCAGAGAGTGTCTGGCGGCGCTGCGCAGATGCGGCTACCAGGTGGGTTCCGGAACGATGAGTTCGCTTCCCGGACAGACAGCCGAAGACATGGCGCGAGACATCGTTTTCTTGGGAGACATCGACGTCGACATGGTCGGGATGGGTCCGTACATCCCGCACCCGGACACGCCGCTGGGCGCGTTGCCGGAAGAGAAGGACGATGCGGCGCGCCTTACGACCGGGCTCAACATGATTGCGGCCGCGCGTCTCTATCTGCACGACGTCAACATCGCGTCGACGACGGCTCTCCAGTCGCTCGCGCCCGACGGACGCGAACGCGGAATCCTGTCCGGGGCGAACGTCATTATGCCAAACGTGACGGACACCGGGTACAGGCGCAAATACCAGCTGTACCGCGGAAAGCCGTGTCTCGACGAGAATGCATCGCAGTGCAGGTCGTGCCTGGAGCGGCGTCTGGCGTCGATAGGCGAAAGCGTGAACTACGGCGAGCGGGGCGACAGCCTCCATTTCAAGAACCGGACGGCGAAAGGCGGCTAGGCGATGGATGCGAACATATCTGGCGCGCCGGCGAAAAAGAAACGGCGCATCTGGACTTGGATCGTCGGTGTGCCGCTGCTGCTGCTGATCGCGGCGGTCGCAACGCTCCCGTACTGGATCGTCCGCATCCCGATACCGGAACTCGAGATCGACCTCGGAGGGATGCTCCCGGAGGAATTCGTCGATACGCTCTCCAACAGGACGCTGAAGATGAATTTCGTCCTGAAGCGGCACGACCGCTGGGATTTCGCGCTCGAGGGGCGCGGCGCGCTTCTCGACTGGCCGCTCGTGCTCGACGCGAAGATATCGTACGCAATCGCGGATCTGTCGGCAACGTCCGTAGCCGCCTTTTCACTGAAAGGCGACGACATAAGGGCGGGTTTGCGCTTCGAGGGTTCCGCGTTCGACGGATGGTCCGCCCGGCTAGAGGTTCCGGAGACCGTTCTTTCGTCGTCGGATCCAATGCTAGAGAGCCTTGCGTACTCCTGTCTGCCGCAGACGGCCACCGACCTTTCGTTTTCCGGCAAGGTCTCGTTAACGGCGGAAGCGAACACGCGGGAAGGGTACGGATCCGCCCCCAAGTGGAAGGCGACAGGCCGCGTCGACGAGCTTTCGGTGTCCTGGCTCGACGACGGAACTTCGATGTCGGCAGCGAACCTGAGAACGCCTTTCGGCGCTTCAGGCATCGGATCCCATGCCGACATCCACCCGCTGTTCATCCGCGCCGATTCCGTCACGGCGGGAGCGTTCTCGCTGACGAACGCGTTCGCGTCGATCCGCGCCACCGAAACCGCGCTGCTCGCGACCGAGGCCGGATGCGACGTCTGCGGCGGGAAGGCGAGAGTGTATTCGACATTCCTGAGGCCGGACCGTCTGGACGCCGGCACGACGCTTTTCCTCGACAACATAGATGCGCACGAGGCGGTGAAGTATCTGGCGTTTTTCGACGGGGACGCCGCCGGACGGCTTTTCGGGAAACTGCCGCTCCGTATCAAGGGCGGGAAAGAAATCGTTCTCGGCGAGGGATTCCTATATTCCGCGCCCGGACGCAAAGGCCGGCTTTCGATCCGCGATTCTTCGTATCTCACCGCCGGCATGGCGGCGGGAGGCGTGCCCGCAGACGTGCGTTCCGCCGCGGAACGCGCGCTTATGGATCTGGAATATTCGGCGCTTGCGTTCGAATTGACGAAGGAAGGCGAAGAATCGTACGCCTTGAGATTCACGGTGGAAGGAACGTCGGAGGAGTCCGGCAAAACCGTACCCGTTTCGATCGAGACCACTCTCCACGGCGAATTGAACCAGTTGATAAATTTCGGCATTCGCGCCGCGAACAGAAAGGAAACAGCAAAATGAACAAGACAGCAGCCGTATCGCTCGCCGTTCTGGCGTTAGCGGGATGCATTCACGTAAAGACCGAAAATGAAATCAAGCCGATCAAAATCACGATGGACGTGAATCTGAAGATCGACAAGAGACTCGACGACGTATTCGCAGACGAAAACGGCAGGAAGCCTTCCGGCCTCTTCAAAGAGGTCAAGGAAATGCTCGACCGCCAGGCGGCCGGAATCACGTCCGACGCCATGCTCGTTGCCAGGGACGGCGCCACGGACGACGACAAGATCCTGATATACGAGGAAAACCAGAGGCGCATGCGCCGCTTCAACCAGATCGCGGCCGAAAGCGGAGTGTCCGTTGAAACCGTTCAAAAGCGGCGCGCAATGCAGTGGCAGTCGAAAATCCCAGAAGGAAGCGGCGTCTGGTACCAGACATCCTCCGGAGAGTGGCGTCAGAAATGAAAGCGTAAAACCGGTTTTCCACCCAACCAAACATGAAAAAACCTCGTTTCACAAAAGAGGATGCATGTTTGGGAAGAAATTCGCGTATCGCCCGAAACGGGCGCAAGATCGCTCGTAGAAGCCTATTCCGAGAGGTTGTACAGGCTTGCATACCGTCTTTGCTCGAACGCGGCCCAGTCGGAAGATCTTGCGATGCGCACATTCGCGCGTGCGGTTAAAGCGACCGGGCGGTTCGACTCTGAAGCCGCGTATTTTTCGTTTTTATGCACGATTCTAGCGAATTTGTACAGGGACGACCTGCGTCTGAAGGCGGCAAACGCTCTGGTTTTGATGGAGTGCGTCCCCGAAAAGGAGGATGAGCGTCCCGATCCGGCCGCCAGTCTAATCGCACGTTCCGACGCCGAGGCCGTTCGCGAAGCCGTTGCCCGGCTTTCGCCGGTCTTGAGGGAGACAGTCGTGCTGAGGTATTACGGCGGGATGTCCGTCTCCGATATTTCGAAGGCGCTTGTCGCGCCGGAAGGGACGGTGAAATTCCGTCTGTCGGAGGCCCGCCGGAAAATCCGCGAATTTCTTACACAACGAAACGTCGACATCGAACGTTAGAACAATATGGAGATTGACTATGACATGCGGTGACATAGATACGCGCGAATCCACGGAGGACGGCGCCATAGCGTCCGCCTTGAAGAGCGATGCCGACATACCGCCGGCGTCGTCCGATTTTCCGCGCCGCTGCCGCGCGGCGGCCGCACGGTCGTTCCGCGACGGGCCGGGCCGGGCGCGCGGCGCGTCCAAGTTCAAATTCGCGGTATGCGTTGCGGCGGTTTCCTCGCTTGCCACATGGATGGCGACGGTGTCTGCGGTGTCGACAGGTTCGCGCCCGTCCGCCGCGCAGCGGAATCAGAATGCAGCGGCTATTGAAGACATCTCGGTTTTCGGTGTCGATACTTGCGTCTCGGCGCATAGCGCCATTGCAACGCGCGGCGGGGCGGCGGCCGTGTCAATGTCGAACGAAAGCGTCGTCAACGCGGATCCGTACGCAACCGCGCTTTGGAAAACGCTAAACGCCGGGCAGACGCAAATGGCGTGGGAATGGCCGGAGCGGGCGAGATCGGCAAGACTGACGATCACCGGCGGCGGCCTCGTCGCTGAAAAGGTGTACGCCAAAAGCGATGCGTTCCCGGTATGGAATCCTCCCGTGCCAGACGATTTCTGCGAAGACGACGTTTTTACGGCCAGACTGACTTTCTACAACGGAGAACGCGGCGGTGGCGACGAAGTCGCCTGCCTTGTCGCGGAGGGGATCGGTTTCGTGCGCGGCGTGTCGGGCGAGGGCGGCCGTCTCGCGCTTGAGCGCGCGGCAATGTTCCAGATAGTGAAAAAATAGATTTATGAGAAAGATACTGCCGTTTTTGCTGACATGCGCCGCGCTTGCCGCGGCGGGCGAGACGATTTCAAACGTCTCGCTCGTACAGCAGTGGCCGTGGTCCGAGGCGGTTTCCATCGACTTCAAGGTGAGCGGATGGGATGAGCCCGCGTGGTCCGTCCGCGAGATATCCGTCGTCGCGTACGACGGCGAGGAGGAGATAGGACGCGTTTCCCCGCGCGCGCTTTCCGGCGATACCGTAATCGACGGCGACGGCGCCAAGCACATTGTCCTCACGCCGTCTAAGGATGCGGCGCTCAAGGCGCGCGGAAGGATCGACCGTTTCAAGGTCGCGCTGTCGTCCGAGGCGGTTGCGGACGAGGATCTCCTGTACATCGTCTTCGACCTCTCCAAGGAGGCTGGTTCGCGCGGCGCGCGGCAGTACGTGACGCGCAACGCCCTTACGAACGGCGTATGGGGCGCGTGGTCGAAGACTTCCGCCGGAGGCGAGATCTGGACGGGACTTGCGGACGACGAGCGGTATTTCCGCGAGCTGATGGCGTTTCGCCGCATTCCGGCGGGGTCGTTCACCATGGGCCACGGCCCGGACGGTTCGGGCAAGCGGTATTCGCCGGCCCGACGCGTGAAGATTTCCAACCCGTACTACATCTCCGTCCTCGAGATGACCAAGTACCAGTATCGCGTCATCGACAGCGGCAGGAATCTGGAGCGTCCGGACGTCATGCTGCCGAGCGTGAACGACTCGATCAACACGATTCGCGGCGACTCGATGCCCGGCGGCGCGTACGACTGGCCGGCGCGGCGCGGCGTATCGCCCGATTCCATAGTCGGCAAGCTCGGGGCGAAGACGGGGTTCGCCGGGATGTTCGACCTGCCGACGGAGGCGCAATGGGAGAAGGCTGCGCGCGGCGGCGCGGAAGGGGACATCGCCTACTACGACGGCTCTGCGTCGTGCGACGACGCGCGGGCGGACGCGCTCGCGTGGTACTCATACAACACCCGCGACGCGTGCGGCGTCAGGCGCGGCGGAATGAAGGCTCCGAACGGATACGGACTCTACGATACGCTGGGCAATGCATGGGAAATGGTACTCGACTGGCAGAACGGCGGCGTGCCGCTTGGCGAAGTCGATCCCGTCGGCGAGTCTGCGCCGTCGGTTCGCTACCCCGACAGGCGAATGCTCAAAGGCGGCAGCTGGCAGTACGCCGACAAGAAAGCTCTCGCCCTCTACTGGCGGTCGCAGAATCCGTGCAACGTCTGCGATCCCCGCACCGGCTCTCGCCTTGTCCTGAACCTCGTGCAGTACGGAGGGGAGCGTTGAAGGGTTGAAAAGTTGAAAGGTTGAAAAGTTGAAGGGTTGAAAAGTTGAAAAGTTGAAAGGTTGAAAGGACGCAAAGTTTAAACGGTAGGGCGCGGACTCCGGCCGCGCCGCAAACTTTAACACCAAGAATGAAAGGGAGAACAATGAGGCATATAAAAGCAATCGTCGGGAGGGTCGCGCTGGCCGTGACAGCCCTCACAGCCGTGTCCGCGACAGCGGGCATAAAATACTGGGACAACCCGGATTACCGCGCCTTCGACGTGGGCTGCTACGTCCCCGGCGCAGTGTGGAACTACGACGGCATACGCAACGTCGGCGCGACGGAGGCGCACGATCCGACTGCGCTCACGTGGAAGAACCTCGGCTCGTCCGGCGCGGACAACGACGTATTCCTTCAGAAAAACACGGGTGGCAGCGGCTGGGCGACGGCCTCCGCCGACGAACTCGCCACCGGAACATACGGCAAATGGGCGGAAAAAGGCTTCATTTTCAAAGGCAACAGTCGCATGAGGGGCTCCAAGGGCATCAGCACCGGCACGAAATACACCATGCAGGTTTTGGTAGAGGCGGATTCTACACAGCATGCAACGAGCTTTGTCACCATATTCAACAGCAACTGGGACAAGTTGGCTTTGTTAATCCAACCGTCGAGCGAAACTCTCATTTTCCGCACCGTCGAATCTGTCGCGGCCAACAGTTTTGCCTCGATTCCAGGCCCTGTGTTCGAGTATGCGACGGCAATTGCCAACAGCGAAGACAACACCGAGGTGTTGTTCAGCGGCACCGTGGCCCCGACTTCCGGCGATGGTTTTCGCCAGAATGCAAAAATCAGCGGCCAGACTGAGAACGGCTATGTGTTCGGTGGCGCCAACGACGGCAAATCGCCTTTCAAAGGTACGTTAAAATTCTTCCGCTACTACCAGAAGGCGCTTTCCAACGAGGAAGTCGCCTGGAACCGCGTAGTCGACGAGCGCCGCTTCTTCGACCGCGCCGCGCCGTTGCCGATAACGAACGCGGTTGTCGTCTCGTCGATCGCGGCATCTGCGGAACCGGCTGGATGCTACGCCGTCGATGAAAACGGCTACACCTTCACCGCGCCGCGCACGGCAACCATCGGCAACATGAAATACATGTGCACCGGCTACACGCTCGAAGAGTGGGATGCCGCGACTGGCGACTGGGGAAGCGCGACGTTCCACGCCCGCGAGCTTTCCTGCAAGGTCGAAGATACCGATTGTGTCCGCATCACCTGGAAATGGACGGACGGCACAGGCCTCGCCACGTACGGCGTCTCCGACTACGTCTGGGACGGACTGGAAGTCTTCTACGACGGCATCTGCAATCAGGGCGTGAACGTCGCGCACTCCACGACGGCTTTGACATGGAAGAACCTCGGCTCGAAGGGCGCGACGAACGACATGTTCCTTCAGCTGCTCAACGCCGCCGGCAACGGTTGGTCGACCGCGACCAGCCTAGATACCGTAGGAGTGCGCAATCCCGGCGCGTGGACGGACAACGGGTTCACGTTAGTCGGCGACAGCCGCTTCCGCGTCGTAAATACCAACGGCACGAATGGTGGCATCCAGACTGGCACGGACTATTCGCTTCAGACGCTTGTCGATGCCAAAACCGCCGACCAGAATGAAGCCGCCTCATTCGTGTTCTCTCTCTCGGCCGCCAAATACAGTATGATTCTCTACAAGTCGGGACGCTTCGACTGGCGAAGCGACGATGCGTCGGATTCCGGCACACCGCTCAAAATGAGCGGCACGTCGTTCGACTACGCTACAGCCATCGCAAACGGAACCGACAACACTCTTGCGCTCTTTTCCGGCACGGAGATTCCTACCTCCGGCGATGGTTTCCGGCAGCTTGAGTCGATTACGGCTCACAATCTTGAACGCGGCTACGACCTTGGCGGCTACGGCAACGAGAACTACGACAAGCTGCTTGTCGGCACGATCAAGAGCTTCCGCCAGTACGACCACGCCCTTTCTGCCGCCGAAGTCGCGCAGAACCGCAAGGTGGACGACTTCCGCTTCTTCGGCAAGTTCGCCGAGACGGACGTGATCGTCCAGTCGACTTACGCCGCGCTTCAGGGCAACGAGCCGGACGGCGAATACGACATCGACGGCTCGCACACGTTCACAGCGCCCGCAACCGCCACGATCAAAATCAACGGCAAGACCATCGCTTATGCCTGCGCCGGCTACACGGTCGAGACGCAGGACGGGAATTATTGGACTACCTCGCAAACCGGCGACGGCAACTCCATCGCAATCGCCGAGGGGCAGGGCGTGAAGCGTCTTACATGGCTTTGGAGGCCGGTTTCGGGCATTCGCACTGCCGACGACTACTCTTTTGACGATTATTCGCAAGCGGGCCTTGTCTGGAACTACGATGGTATCTACAATGCCGGTATCGGCGTGCATGATTCCAATGCAACGACGTGGAAGAACCTCGGAAGCGGCGCAAACGCCGATCTGCACTGGAACGGCAAGACGGCTACAGGCCATTGGACCGACGATGGTTATGTCTTTGCCGGAGGCCCCCGCTTCAAAGGCGATGCTTCGTTCTATCTTAAAAACTTCACGCTCCAGACACTCGTCGATGCCGACGCCTCCGCGCAGACCGCCGGCAGCACGTATGGCTCGATCTTCTGCGGCATGTACCAGTATTTCAACCTCTATCTGATAACGGAATCCTTCAACGGGTCCGCCGCCGGTTCACTTTGCTGGCGCGCCCAGACGGACGGGAAGTACATGTATTTCAAGACGCAAGGTCACCACTACGACTACGCGACGGCGATTCAGGACTTTGACAACAAGACCGCGAAAATCTTCCCGGGAGTTGACGCCCCGACCACTCCTGCGGAAAACGACTACAACACTTTCGGCGAGAAGCAGCGCACGTGCTTCCAGTTCGACTCCGTCAAAACCGGAAGCGATACCGGCTACGGTCTTGGTCAGCGCGGCAACGAGACGACGTGGGGCATGGTTGGCAAGCTCAAGAACTTTCGCTACTACGACCGCGTGTTGACGGAGGAGGAGATAATACGCAACCGCAACGCCGACGCCAAGCGCTACTTTGGCGAACTTGGCGTGACGAACGTGCTGGTGACGACGAAGTACGCCAAAGTTGAAGGCGGTGCTGAGAAACTGGCCGAGGTACCTGGTGCATATACGGTCGAGGGCAGCTGGAAGTTCTCGGCGACGGAGGTCAAGAACCAAAACGGCGAGCTGAAGAATGTCGCCGGATACTACACCGAGGAACTTGGCGCCGAAGGCAACTGGACAAACAAGATATGGCACGAGGGCGCGGCGGAATATACCTACAACGCCGTGACGGAAGGCGGCAAGACGATCCGCCTCACGTGGAGTCCGCAGCGTCCCGGCATGGCGGTGATCGTCCGGTAAATGGCTATGGTGCGTGGATATGTGATGTCGGCATGGCGCGGCGCGGGGACACGCCGCCTTGCCATTGTGTTGCTCGCCTTGCTGGCGCTTGCGCCTGGCGGCGCGGCCGGTGATCGCGCCCTACCATGCGGCATGGCAGGGGCCGGCCACCCGACGGCCCGCAACGGGCGTAGGCTCGTGTGGGGCGACGAGTTCAACGGCTCGTCGCTCGACCTGGCGAAGTGGAAGTTCCATCCTACGATGAATTCCGGCGACTGCGTCTACACGAACGACGCTCGCACGGCGCGGGTCGAGAACGGATGCCTCCATCTCCTTGTCGTGCCGTCTGGAGATCCGCAGAAGCCGCAGATGCTGCCGCGCGGCGTGTCGACGCGCGACAGGATGGCGTTCAAGTACGGATACCTCGAAATGCGCGCGAAGATACCTTTCCGCCACGGTGCATGGCCAAGCTTCTGGATGACCGCCCAGCCGGAACTCCAAAAGGCGGCATGGATGTCTGAGGTGGACATATTCGAGATATTCTCTTCTAAAGACACCGTCGTAGCGAACCTGCACAAATGGTCGCGCAAGAAGGGACATTTCATGATTCAGAACGGGGCGGAAAGGCTCAACCGCGAGTACGTATTCAAAGACTGCGCGAATCTCAACGGCGAGTTCCATACGTACGGCTTCGAATGGACGCCGGAAGAGATGTCGTTTTTCGTCGACGGCGAAAAGTTCGCGGCGTTCCCGATAGACGAGGAGCACGACTACTGTCCCGGGGCGGGCCTCGGCATGTCCGGCCACCGCGATTTCCACAACATCCATGTCAACAACGAGATATTCACGCCGGGCCACGGTTGGTGCCCGAAGGAGAAGCGCATCACGGCGGACGACACGCTTCCCATCGACTACTGGATCGACTGGATCCGCCTCTATCAGAAGGACGGGGAGGAGATTCTGTCAAGCAAGGATGGAAGGACATGGATATGTTCCCCAGTAGCGACGGAGGAAGATGCTCCTTCTCCTTGATAAATTCTATAATTCCACTTCTCTGAATTTACATCTCATGTAATACGATTTTTCTCACTTTTACAATTATTGAAACATTCCAATGCGGTATTAGGCTGTTTCCGCTTGGCACGTGATGTGCTTTATGTATTTAAGGCGATTTCCCTAAAACAAACAAAACAAGGAAAAACGAAAATGAGTAAATACGTTGATTCGGTTTTGGCCGGTGTCAAGGCCAGAAATGCGAACGAACCAGAATTCATACAGGCTGTGGACGAAGTGCTGACGACGCTCGATCCCGTCCTGAAGGCGAATCCGCAGTACGAGAAGAATGCGATTTTGGAGCGTATGGTCGAGCCTGAGCGCGTGATCATGTTCCGCGTGCCTTGGGTGGACGACAAGGGAATCGTCCGCGTAAACCGCGGCTACAGGATCCAGATGAACTCCGCGATCGGTCCGTACAAAGGCGGTCTCAGGTTCGATCCCACCGTTAATCTGTCCGTCCTCAAGTTCCTCGCCTTCGAGCAGGTGTTCAAGAACTCCCTCACCACGCTTCCGATGGGCGGCGGAAAGGGCGGCAGCGATTTCAATCCGAAAGTCAGCCCCCACACCCCCGGCAAGCGCTGCAGCGACGCGGAAGTCATGCGTTTCTGCCAGAGCTTCATGACGGAACTCTACCGTCACATCGGGCCCGACACCGACGTTCCCGCCGGGGACATGAATGTCGGCGGCCGCGAGATCGGCTATCTGTTCGGACAGTACAAGCGCCTTGCCAACGAGTGGACGGGCGTCCTGACCGGCAAGGCTCTGAGCTACGGCGGCTCGCTGATCCGTCCCGAAGCTACGGGCTACGGCGACGTGTACTTCGCCGAGAACATGCTCGCCAAGCGCGGCGAAACGCTGGAAGGCAAGAAGTGCGTCATTTCCGGTTCGGGCAACGTCGCATCCTACGCCGCGGAAAAGCTCATGCAGCTCGGTGCGAAAGTCCTCACTCTTTCCGACCGTTCCGGCGCGATATACGCCGAGGGCGGAATCACGGAGAAGATGCTCAAGGACATCATGGTTCTGAAGAACGTCAAGCGCGGCGAACTGTCCGAGTTTGCGAAAAAGACGAAAGCGGTCAAGTTCTTCGCCGGAAAGAACAGCTGGCAGCTGGCCGACAAGATCGACGCGGCGTTCCCGTGCGCCCGCCAGAACGAACTTGACGGCAAGGACGCGGAGTACCTGCTCAAGCATGGCTGCACGCTCGTCGCCGAAGGCGCCAACATGCCGTCCACCCCGGACGCGATCGCTGCGTTCGTGAAGGCGAAGATCATGTATTCGCCGGGCAAGGCTTCGAACGCCGGCGGCGTCGCCACGTCCGGGCTCGAGATGTCGCAGAATTCGCTCCGTCTGTCCTGGACGCGCGAAGAGGTCGATGCGCGACTCAAGGGAATCATGAAGGCCATTCACGACAATGCGTGGGAGGCGGCCGCGAAGTACGGCCTCAAGGGCAATTACGTCGCCGGCGCCAACATCGCAGGTTTCGTAAAAGTCGCCGACGCGATGGTCGCGCAGGGTATTTGCTGATTCCGCAATCTGCGGCGGAATACTCTCCGGCGCCACATTCGGCTGTCTTCTCCTGCGGGAAGACAGCCGAATTCGTTTGGAGGGCGCACGGTGGCCGTGCCGCCTGATGAGCATTGGTTCCAATGCGCGAACCCCGTCCCGGCAAATTCGCTGTTGGAAATAGCGGTCGATTATGATATAATAAGCAGAAAGTACAAAGACAATCGAAAGGCGGTTGAATACAATGCTTACATGGATGGACAGCCTCAAGGGGCGGTCGCTGATGCGCTTGACGTCGTTCTCCGACGCCGAAATGCTTGATTTGGTGAATCTTGCCGGACAGTTGAAGGCGCGCCGGCGCGCCGGGGTTCGCGGCAATCTGCTGCACCGCAAGAACATTGCGCTTATTTTCGAGAAGAGTTCGACCCGCACCAGAAATTCATCGATAATCGCCGCGCGCGACGAGGGCGGCGGCGCCGAATATCTTACCCGTCCAGACATCCATTTCGGGAAGAAGGAGTCGGTCAAGGACACCGCCCGCGTGCTCGGGCGCATCTACGACGGCATACTCTTTCGCGGATTCGCGCAGAAAACGTGCGAGGAACTTGCCGAATATTCCGGCGTCCCGGTGTGGAACGGGCTCACCGACGACTACCACCCGACGCAGATTCTGGCCGACCTTCTCACGATAAAGGAGACTTTCGGCGGTCTCGAGAACTGCACGGTCGCATACGTGGGCGACGGCAGAAACAACGTCGCCAACTCGCTTATGATGGGATGTGCGAAGGCCGGGGTGCGCTACGTATGCTGCACGCCGAAGGAACTTTGGCCGGACGAGGCGATTCTCGCAGAGGCCGGGGAAGTCGCCGCGCGCAACGGCGTGGACGTCAGGGTTTTCGACGATCCCGCGAAAGGTGTAAAGGGCGCGAACGTCCTTTACACCGACGTGTGGGTTTCGATGGGCGAAGAGTCGAAAACCGCCGAACGCATCAAGATGCTTCGTCCCTACCAGATAAACATGGACCTCATGCGCGCGACGGGAAACACCGGCGGCAGGCTCATGTTCCTGCACTGTCTGCCCGCGTTCCACGATTCCAACACGGAGTTCACAAAGACGACGGGGGCGCTGGAAGTGACTGACGAAGTGTTCGAATCGCCTTATTCCAAGGTGTTCGACGAATCCGAGAACAGGATGCACACGATAAAGGCGCTTTTCGTGTCCGCACTCTGCGACAGATCGAAAGTTTAGCCGGAATATTGACTATATTTGCGATTTTCGATATAATTTAACAATCAAGAATATTCCAAACACAAGGGAGATGACAATGGAGAGCGATAAAAAGCAGGGCACCAACTGGGTAGCCGTCATAACAATGATGTTCATCTACGGCATGATTTCGTTCGTCACGAACCTTGCCGCGCCGATGGGAAGCGTGTGGAAGTACCAGCCCGGCATCGACGGCTCCAACATGTGGGGCATGATGGGCAACATGATGAACTTCGCCGCCTATCTCTTCATGGGAATCCCCGCAGGCAAGATGCTCACCAGGTGCGGATACAAGAAAACCGCCCTTATCGCGATCGCGACCGGTTTCGTGGGCGTCGGCATCCAGTTCCTGTCCGGGAAGGTCGGAATCTGTTCCGACTGCCAATCGTTCTCTCTGGTCGCCGGAAAGCCGTTCAGCTTCTACATCTACCTGCTCGGCGCGTTCGTGTGCGGCTTCTCCGTCTGCATGCTCAACATGGTCGTGAATCCGATGCTCAACCTCCTCGGCGGAGGCGGCAACCGCGGCAACCAGCTCAACATGATCGGAACGACGTTCAATTCCGTGTGCGGAACGGCGACGCCGATTCTCGTGGGCGCTCTCATCGGCGAGATCACGAAGGCCACCAAGGTCGCGGACGTGAACCTTGTCATGTTCATCGCGCTGGCGGTGTTCGCCGCGGCGTTCGTCGTCCTTTCCTTCATTCCGATCGCCAACCCCGAACAGGGCACGACGACCGAGAACATCCCCGTCCTCGCGCCTCTCAGATTCCGCCACTGTCTGCTCGGCGTGATTGGCATCTTCATGTACGTCGGCATCGAAATCGGAATTCCCGCGACGATGAACAACTGGCTCGCGGACAAGGACAACAGCCCGCTCAAGACTCTCAAGGACGACAAGGGCGCTCTCCTCTACGAAACCCAGGCGGAATGGACGGGTGTCGAGAAGGTCTGCGGCAAATGCCATACCCACTACAAGGACTACTCTGTCGAACTTGCCGCCGCCAATGCCGGCAAGGAGCTTGCGGAGGCCGCGAGAAAAGCGGCCGAAAAGAGCGGAGTCCCGTTCAAGGAACCGCTCGGAACGGCGACGGTCGCCGGCATGGTCGCGGGCACCTACTGGTTCCTGATGCTCATCGGACGCACGATCGGAGCTTTCATCGGCGGCAAGGTTTCGAGCCGCGCTCTGATGACGTTCACGACGTTCACGGCCATACTCCTCATCTCGATAGGCGTGTTCGTCCCCGCGACTGCCACGACCTCCATGCCCGTGTTCACCGGCAAGGGATTCGCCATGGCGACTGTCCCGCTGACGGCGCTCCTCTTCGCACTCTGCGGCCTGATGACGTCCATCATGTGGCCGTCCACGTTCAACCTGGCGACCGAAAAGCTCGGCAAGTACACCGCCGCGGCCTCCGGCCTGTTCATGGTGATGGTCGTCGGCGGAGGCGTGCTGCCGCTCGTGCAGAACGGTCTCGCGGACAAGTTCGGGTACATGATTTCGTACGCAGTGCCGGTTCTCGCACTGGCCTATCTCTTCGTATACTCGGCGTTTCTCTCGAAGCCGCCGGCGAATATCGACGAGATGGTGAAGTGAGGGAAGGCCGCAAAGCGTAAAACACAAAGCGTAAAGCCTAAAACCAGAAGGAGTGCTGAAAATGCAGAATCAAGAAGTCTACGATGAACTCGTCTCCAAGTTCGAGAAGATGTACGGGGAAAAGCCGCAGGTCGTGGCGTACGCCCCCGGGCGCATCGAAGTTCTCGGCAACCACACCGACTACAACGAAGGCTATGTTTTCTCGGCCGCGATCGACAAAGGCACCTTCTTCGCGGTTTCCCCTGCCGCCGACGGTACGTGCGAACTGACGGCCGGCGATTTCATGGAAACGGCAAAGTTCACGACATCCACCGTCGCGCCCGCGAAGGAGATGACGTGGCAGAACTACGTGACCGGCACCTTCAACTGGCTTTTCGACGGCAATCCCGCCTCCGCGAAGCACGGCTGGAAGGGCATGTTCCTCGGCAACATCCCTCTCGGCGCGGGGCTTTCCTCGTCCGCCGCGCTTGAAATGTGCACGGCTCTCGCGCTTTGCAGGCTCTACGGAATCGAGAAGGACAAGACGGCTCTCGCGAAGATCGGACAGAAGGCCGAACACACCTTCGCAGGCTGCCCGTGCGGACTTCTCGACCAGGCTTCGTCCATGTACGGCAGGGAAGGCGCGCTCGTGAAGAGCGATTTCCGCACAAACTCGTTCGAGACCGTCTCGATGGGCGATGGCGTGGCGTTCATGATGGTCAAGTCGAACGCCAAGCATGCGCTCGTGGACGGCGCGTACGCGTCCCGGCGCCAGGCGTGCGAGGATGCGGCCAAGTACTTCGCGGGCGTTCTCCGCAAGAAGGTCACCCACCTGCGCGACGTCACGATGGCCGAATGGGTTCTCTACCGCGGCGGTCTTTCCGAAACGACCGCGAAAAGGGCGGCCCATCCGATCGGCGAGGACGAGCGCGTTCTCCAGGGCGCGGTTCTTCTCGAAAAAGGCGACCTCAATGGATTCGGCGCTTTGATGTACGATTCGCACGAGTCGAGCCGCAACTGGTTCGAGAACTCCTGCGAGGAACTGGATACGATCGTCGACGCGGCGAAAGCGATTCCCGAAGTGTACGGGGCGAGACTTTCCGGCGGCGGTTTCGGCGGCAGCTGCTGTCTTCTCGTCGATCCTTCGGCAGCGGCGAAGATTTCCGCGCAGATCGCGAAGGAATACAAGGCCAAGCACGGGGACGAGCCTCAGATCAGCCTCATCAAGCCTTCCGAAGGCGCGCACATCGTCGCAGGCTGACGCGCGGACGTACGAATCCATCAGGAGTCTTCTACAATGAAACCCACACTTCACGTTTTCGCGGCGGTCATGGCGGCGGCTGCCTGCTGCGCGTACGCGCAGGACGAAGATTTCGCCGACAACGCCGATGACGCATCCGCCGCGGAAACGGCGGAACCGTCCGCAGGCGACGAAGATTCCGCGGAGCAGGCGGAAGAACAGACGGAAGAACAGGAGGGCGGCGCTGCCACGGTCGGCAAATCAAGCCGCAGAAAGATCGTGTTCCATCTTCTGCCGCTGTGCAAGAGGGTGGACGGAACGGCCGAATTCCTGTGCCCCGGGGCAAAGACGTGGAAGCCTCTGGAGGAATCGCGCCACTATCCGCTGGGATGCGTGTTCCGCACGATGGACGACTCGTCCCGCGTAAAAATCGAGCTGGGGCCGCACTGCGAAATCCTCGTCGGCGGCTCATCCTCGCTCGGTACACGGGTCCAGAAGGTCGGCGAGAAGGATCGCGCGCTGAATCTCATCGGCGGCACGGTGACGGTTAAAGCGCCGGCGACGCTGCCCGACGGACTTCTCTCGATCAACACGCCCGATTTCTCCATCTGCAATCTCAAGGGCGTGAGCCGCTACAAATATTCCGTCGGAGTCGATGGAGACGAGACGACCGTCAGGTGCATCACGCAGACACTGTCCGTGGAAGGACGGCACTTCGACATACCCGCGATGAAGGCGGCGAACGAAGTCAGGATCGTCAATTCGAAAGACCGCCTCGTGACCGCGCTCTACGGCGTCAGCGGCGATATCGGCGTGAAACTCGATCAGGGCCGCGTGTTCGTCAAGGACTACTCGACGGGCGAAATGAAGGAGGAGGACAAGTTCCTCGACTGGAAGCTGTCTCCGCTCACGACCGTCAGGATCCACCGCGAACAGCCCGCGCTCGGCGAGAAACTCGCCGTGACGACGATGACTTTCGATACGAACGGACATCTCAAGAACCGTTGCGTGTTCATCGAACGCGAGCCGCGCATCAATTCCGGCGAACTCGGACCGACCGTGAAGCTCACCAAGGAAGAGCTGTCCAAGGGAACGTCCGGACTCGTCGATCTTTCCGCGAAGGCGGAGGATGCCGTAACGCAAGAGGCGGAGGAACCGGACAGCGGCGAAGAATCGTCCGGCGAAACGTCCGGGGCCGCCGACGAAGATCCCGCCGCTGATATGGAATTTTGAGACGGGGCGCGTCCGCCCCTGACTCACGGTAAACAAACAGAAAGAAAACAATGGTAATCCTGCAGTTCAACAAGCTCATCCGCAACAAATGGGTGTGGGGAGTATTCGCAATATTGGTGTCCGTAGCGTTCATGGCGCCGGACGACTGGTTCCGGAGCGACGACAGAGATCGAGACCCCGCGACAAGCCACAACAAACTCAAAGGAGTGGAACTCGATGCGGCGCTTTTCGACAGCTGCCGCTATCTCGTCGGCGAGTTCGCCCCCAAAATGCAGGGGGTCGTCCGTTCGCCCCTCTCCGGTGCGTTCCAGAAGAACGACACGAAGAGCGTCTGGAAGGCGTATGCCGCGGCCGAGGCCGCGAAGGAGGCGGGCATTACGATCCCTGACAGCGTCCTCGCCGACAGGATCAAGGCTTTGTTCCAGGACGGCGAAGGCGGCTTTTCGGAGACGAAGTACAGAAACCAGGTCGCTTCGTATTTCAGGATCGATCCGTCGCTTTTCGAAGACCAGCTCCGCCTTTGGATGACGCTCGAAGCCGCAGTCGGCGGATTCGTGGAATCCTCCGCATGGCTCGCTTCGATGGAGCTCGACCAGACCAGCCGCGATTTCACCGACAAGTTCACGGTGCGCATCGCGACTTTTGACGAGGACAAGGCCAAATCCGAGTCGATCAAGGCCGATGACGAAATGCTGGCCAAGTGGTACGAGGGCCACAAGGACGAGCTTTCCCTCCCGGACCGCTACAAGGTCAAATTCGTCAAGTTCGATCCCGATGCGTCGAACGTCCTGGCCCGCGTGACGGTCACGGACGACCAGATATCCGAAAGATACGAAGCGAACAAGGAGAAGGGCTTCTACGACATCCCGCCGGCCACGACGAACGACGTCAAGACGTACAGGCCTCTTGAGGACGTCCGCGGATCCATCGAAATCGCCTTGCGCCACGATGCGGCCGTCGAACTTCTGAAGAGCGACGTCAGGGAAATCGTCTCGTCGATGGACGAGGAAGACGAGCAGAAAGCGGCGACGCTGCTGTCCGACGTCGCCGCCCGCGAGGGACTCAGCGTCGGCGAGAGCGAATGGTTCGCACTCGTCCCCGGCATGGTCCCCGGCTTCATGAAGACGCCGGAAAGCCAGTTCCCCGGCGTCGACAGGAAAGTGTTCGACAGGACCGTCCGTTCGCTCGTCGACTACCGTTTTTCGGTCCTTGCGTCGAAGCGTTCCGTCTGGCTTGTCGAGTTCGGCGCAAAGAGCCCGGCGCACGTTCCCGAATTCGAGGAGGCGAAGGATAAGATCGTCGACAGGGCGGTCGCCGACGCGAGGCTTGACGCGTTCAAGGCGGATGTCGAGGCCGTTGCCGCCAAGGGCAGGGACGCAGTTCTCCAGAGCGGCAACGTTTCGACGAACATCACGTTCTCCCCCTGCACTTTCGCCCGCGATTACGCGATGGGCTGGTTCAACCGCTTCGGCGAATGGGATTTCTCGAATGCCGGATTCCCCGATGCCGACAAGGTTGTCTTCGCCGTCCATTCTCTCGACAAGGGCGCCGTGAGCGATTTCGTGTCCGCCGGTCCAGGCAAGGCGCTTCTCGTCGTGTGCGAGGACCGTCGCGACGGCGATCCCGCAGACCTCATGCGCGGCGAACGTTTCGCCAGGATGATTTCCATGCGCCGCATGGTTTCGCCCGACGACTGGTTCGAATGGAATCTCAAGCGCATGGGATACGAGGAAAAGACTTCCCCGGACGACGATGCCGCCGGACAGGACTGACAAATGACGGTAAAGTTCAGGAAAACCAGACCTGGCGCGACCCTCCCCGCATACGCCCACGAAGGCGATGCGGGGATGGATCTTTCAAGCGCCGTCGATGCGACCGTTCCCGCGCGCGGGCGCGCAATGGTGCCGACGGGCCTTGCGATGGAGCTTCCTCCTTTTTACGAAGCCCAGGTCAGACCGCGCAGCGGACTGGCGGCGAAGAAGGGGATTACGGTTCTCAATACGCCCGGCACCATAGATTCCGGCTATCGCGGCGAGGTATGCGTCATACTCTACAATGCCTCGGACGAGGATTTCAGGGTCGCGGCGGGCGACAGAATCGCGCAGATGGTAGTCGCGCCGGTGACGCGCGCGGAGATAGCGGAAGCCGAAAGTCTTGATTCCACCGATCGCGGAGAAGGCGGATTCGGTTCCACCGGGGTTTGACGGAGACGGACAATGGCGTTGATCTTGAAAAAATACGGCGAGCCGGTTCTGCGGGAAAAATCCGTCCCGGTGCGCGTAATCGACTCCGAAATGGAGACTCTCGCGGCCGACATGCTGCGTTTGATGCGCAAGTCGAAGGGCGTGGGTCTCGCGGCGCAGCAGGTGGGCAGGCTCGAAAGGCTTTGCGTCATAGACGTTCCTCCGTCCTGCGAAACCGAAGAGGATGAAGCGTTCAACGCGAAGGTGGAGATGCCTCTCGTGATGTTCAATCCGGAAATCATCGCGAGCGGCGGATCGCAGCGCGACAAAGAGGGCTGCCTGAGCTTCCCCGGAATCGGCGGGGAGGTTACGAGAGCGTACGAGGTGACGTGCAGCTATGTGGGCATCTCCGGAAAGCGCATGCTTGCCACGGCGCGCGGTTTTCTCGCCAGGGCCATACAGCACGAACTGGATCATCTCGACGGGATTCTATACGTCGATCGCATGACGGAAGAAGAGCGGGCGGGTTTTTCCGCGAAGCTCAAAAAGCTTTCGAAGGCAAATGGCGGAGTCATGTAGAAGAGGCTTGTTCGTCACCCTCGAGGGCGGCGAAGGCGCGGGTAAAACGACCCAGATCGGTCTGCTTGGCGAAAGACTCGGCGCGGCGGGCGTGGATTTCATCGTTACCCGCGAGCCCGGCGGAACGCCGCTTGCAGAATCGATAAGGCATTTGCTGAAAGACTATCGCGAAGACCCTCCCAACGCCAAAGCGGAGCTTCTCCTTTTCCTCGCGGCGCGCGCGCAGCTTGTCGAAAGCGTGATACGTCCGGCGCTCGAATCGGGGCGATGGGTGGTGAGCGACAGGTTCAGCGATTCGACGTTCGCGTATCAGGCGTACGGAAGGGGACTCGATCTGGAGTCGGTCAGGCAGGCGAACGCTTTCGCGTGCGGCGCTCTGGAGCCGGACATGACTTTCCTTCTCGATCTCGACCCGGTCAGGGCCGTGGAAAGACGGCTCGGACGCGAGGCGGCGACGGGTATCGCGGCGGACAGGTTCGAAACGGCCGGAGACGGATTCCATTCCAGACTCAGGAAAGGCTTTCTCGAGATGGCCGGCGCGAATCCGGGCAGGATCAAGGTAGTCGACGCATCGATGTCTCCAAGAGAGGTGTCGGACGAAATATGGAAGTATCTGGCGCCTATAATCTGATTTCGTCGGCGATCGACGCCGGACGCACGGCGAACGCGTATCTCGTTTGCGGCGATATCGCGCGCGACGGCGAGGAGCTTGCAAGGCGCATCCTTCTGAAACTCTTCCCCGGCGAGCCGGACAAGATCGAACAGGGCATCCATCCAGACGTTTTCCGGGTCGTTCCTCAGGGAAAGAGCAGGACGGTGAAGGTTGAAAGGGGCAAGGACGACACCGGTCCTGGAATCCGCGACGGAATCGTAGGCCCGATTTCCCAGACATCGTATTCTGGCGGATGGAAGGTCGGCATAATCGTCGGGGCCGACAGGATGCAGCTGGAGGCGGCGAACGCGCTGCTCAAGACGCTGGAGGAGCCTCCGCGCAAAACGCTTTTCCTGCTGTTGACCGATTCCCCCGACTCCATCCTCCCGACGATTGTTTCGCGTTCGCAGAGAATCGACCTGCCGAGCCGCGAAGGCCCCGCCGATCCGGAGGTGCAGAAAGCGGTCGACGCTTTGTTTTCGGTCCGTTCGCCGGTGCCTGTCGCAAAGCGCTATGCAATCGCCAAGGATATGGCCGATCTCCTCGACGGGCTGGAGAAGGAGGCGCAGGATGCGGACAGACCCGTCGTCCGCAAGGATTTTTTCAAGGCGGTTCTCGCTATCGTCCGCGGATGGATGGTCGGCGGAGAACTGGAATATTACCGGGCGTTCAAGAATATCGAGGCTGTCGAGACCGCCTACGCCCAGTGCGAGAAGTACATTCCCAAGGCGGCCGCGATCGCCGGCATGATGGACAGGATCGCTTTCCCGTGAAATTCGCTTTATCAACAAACTGGTGCAATAGAAATTGCGACGACGGCGCCGCGATCGCGGAGATGGCGCTCGATCTGGGGTTCGATGCGCTCGAACTCGGCTTCAGGACGATGCCGCAGGAAGTGCCGGGATACAAGTCGATGTCCGCCAGAATTCCCGTCGGGAGCGTCCACGCATTCTGTCCGGTGCCCGTTTCTGCGCCGGAAGGGCACCCTGAGCTGTACACGCTGGCGTCCACGGATTGCGACGCGCGCGCGATAGCGAGGATAAATGTTGCGAAAAACATACGTTTCGCGTCTTCCATGGGCGCGGATACCGTCGTTCTGCACGCGGGAAGGATACCCCTCGGCTCCTTCTTCTCGCGCGGCGTCACGTCCTCGTCTCTCCACGAAAAACTCTCGGATTGCTCTTTCGACACTGCGGCGCGCAAATACGCCTCCGCCCTGGAAAAGGCCAAGCGCTTGCGGAGAGAACGCGGCGGAAAGATGCTTGAAATCTTCTACGGGGAACTTGATGCGCTTCTGCCCGTTCTTGAAAAGGAGTCCGTGACGCTTGCGTTCGAGAATCTTCCGTATCTGGAGGGCTTCCCGGACGAGACGGAGATGGACTCCATTCTCGCTAAATATCCGTCGTCCCCGTTCAAGGCGTGGTTCGATACCGGCCACCATCGCGTAAGGGAGATGCACGGATGGCTGGACGACAGCGACAAAGAAGCGCTTGCACGTACGATGGAAGCAGGTGCAGCCGGCATGCACCTCAACGATGTAAAAGACTATTTCGACGACCATTTCGCGCCCGGGGGCGGCAAGGTTGATTTTGCCGCGCTCAAACCTCTGGCCGCCAGGCTGCCGCACGTAGTGTTCGAACCGAAATCGCATGTCGACAAAGAGACGTTGCGCAAATCGGTGGCGTTCATGAGAAAACTCTGGGAGGATTGATTTTGGGAAAGACTTATTTCGTGTCGGGAATAGACACGTCTGTCGGCAAAACCGCGGCCACCGGTCTGATGGCGCGGTATCTCGTCCGCGCCGGCGTCCGGGCGATAACATGCAAGCCCGTCCAGACGGGCAATACAGGATTTTCGGAGGATATCGACGCGCACAGAGCTGTTTCGGGGACCGGAGCCATGCCTGAGGATGCGCAGGGAATCACCGCGCCCCAGATATTCGCATTCCCATCCTCCCCCGAACTCTCCGCGCGGCTGGAGGGGAAAACAGTGGATGTCGCGAAGATGGCCGCGGCCGTCGAAACTCTGGCGGGCCGGTACGATTTCGTGCTGGTCGAGGGCGCCGGCGGGCTCGCCGTTCCGCTTTCGCAAAATCTGCTGACGATAGACTGGGTGGCGCAAAAAGGGTGGCCTCTTATACTCGTTTCCTCTCCGCGCCTGGGATCGCTCAACCATACAATTCTCTCGCTGGAGGCGGCGCTGTCGCGAGGCATCCCCGTGGCGGGCGTCGTGTACGACCTTTTCCCGGAGACGGATGCGAAGATAGTCGACGACACGCGCGCCTGGATCCGCAAATACCTTTCGCAGTCCGGGACCTGCGCGCCGGTCGTGGACGTTCCGCCGTTCGGATCGACGGTGCCGGACATTGATTTCGGAAGGATTTTCTTCAAATGACGCCGCTTGAATACGACAGAGCCCGCATCTGGCATCCTTACGCGCCTCTCGGCAATCCTCCGCCGGTGCGCATGGCGAAAGCGGCGAGCGGCACCGACATCATTCTCGACGACGGACGCAGACTTGTCGATGCCGTATCAAGCTGGTGGTGCGTGGCGCACGGACACAACCGTCCCGAGATAACCGGTGCGATCCGCAGACAGTCGGAGCGCCTGAGCCACGTGATGTTCGGCGGGTTCACGCATGAACCGGCGGTGGAACTTGCCGAGCGTCTCGCCGCGATCGCGCCGGATGGGCTGGACAGGGTGTTTTTCGCGGATTCCGGATCGATATCGGTGGAGGTGGCGTGCAAGATGGCCGTCCAGTACCACGCGGCGCTCGGCCGTCCCCGGAGGTGCCGGATTGTCGCGCTGAAAGGGGGCTACCACGGGGATACGTCCCTTTGCATGTCGATATCCGATCCCGACGGCATGCACACGCTCTTCAAAGGCATAATGTCGCGTCAGTTCTTCGCGGAAAAGCCGGCCACGCGTCTGGGCGGGAAATGGCGCGCCGACGATATTTCGTCTTTGGAGCGCATCCTTCTCGAAAACGGGGACGAGGTCGCCGCCGTGATCTGCGAACCCGTGTTCCAGGCGGCCAACGCAATGTGGTTCTACGACGCCGAGTATCTCCGGCAGGCGCGCAGGCTGTGCGACGCGACGGGAACTCTTCTTGTATACGATGAAATCGCCGCGGGTTTCTACCGGACGGGGCCCAGATGGGCGCACGAACGTTCCGGAACGGTCCCGGACATAATGACGGTGGGCAAGGCATTGACCGGCGGACACATTACGCTTGCGGCGACGCTCGTTTCAGGGAAGGTGGCGGACACCGTTTCCGGCGGTTCTCCCGGCGCATTCATGCACGGACCCACGTACATGGCCAATCCTCTGGCTTGCGCCGCCGCCTGCGCCTCGCTTGACATTTTCGGGAAAAACGACTACGAAGCGATGTCGCTCGGAATCGGCGAGGCGTTCAGGAGGGAACTTTCCGGCGCGGAATGTCTGCCGAATGTCGCGGACGTGCGGATAGAAGGCGCGGTCGCCGTGCTCGAGATGCGGAAACCGCCGCGCCGCGACGAGATAGAGCGGACGATAGACGCCCACGGCGTCTGGCTGCGCCCGTTCGGCAATTTCATATACTCCATGCCACCTCTCGTCACGGACGGGCGCACCGTTGCGCGGATAGCCGGCGCGATGCTCGATCTGGCGGCATCCCCTCCCGGAGAAACCGATTCTTCCGGATTTCACGAGTGACGCTTGAAAAATCACGGCGAGTCCGCGAAGCGGATGCTCTGGCAGGGGTGCGCGTCCCTCCCCGGGTTTTGTAATTTCCGTCCAGGGAAAGGGCGCGTTGCATCGAAGCTTCAAATTTGATATCATATCGGTGAAGAGTCAAGGAGATGCGGGATCCTGCCGCGTCGAAAGGTTGAATATGGTGAAATAGAAGGCAACGAGAATGAGAACAATATGCGGAACAATTCTGGCGGCGGCGATGGCCGCTGCGGCATGGGGCGCTGCGGACGGGACGGCGATCGTCCCTCCCGCACCGGCGACGATGGACGGCGTGCGGCTTTACGGGCCGGTCGCCGACAGGATGAACGCGTGCATCGCGAACCACGTCTGCGCGACGGATCCGATGTACTACGCGCGCGAATTCCGCTATCCCGCCGAGCCGGGCGCGTGGCAGACGGAGTTCTGGGGCAAATACATGCTCTCCGCCGTGCCGTTCGCGTACTACACGCACGACGAGGCGCTAAAGGAGCGCATCGCGGCGTCCGTGAAGGAGGTCGTCTCCAACCAGGAGCCGGACGGCTACATCGGCAACTATCCGAAGGCCATGCGCGCCGGCAGAGGATGGGATCTCTGGGGCAACAAGTACACGATGCTCGGGCTCGTGACGTGGTACGACTATTCCGGCGACAAGACCGCGCTCGCCGCCGCGGAACGCCTCGCTCGCTACGTGATGGGCATCTTCGGCCCCGGAAAGCGGAATCTGAACGAGACGGGGTGCTGGCGCGGGCTCCCCAGCTGCTCGATGCTTGAGGTGATATGCAAAATTTACGAGCGCACGGGGAACAGGGACTACCTCGATTTTGCGCGGTATATCGTCTCGCAGCTCGACGAAGGCGAGCGTTCGCCGCAGCTGATCCAAAGCGCTCTTGCCGGGGTGCTGCCGGGCGAGCGCGTCACCGATCCCGACCCCGGAAGGATGTGGGTGCTCTCCAGCCGCAAGAGCTACGAGATGATGAGCTGCTACCAGGGGCTTCTCGCCTGGGCGCGCATCACCGGCGACAAGCGCGCGCTGGAAGCGTGCGTAAGAACCGGAAATGATATCGCCGCGACGGAGGTGAACATATCTGGCGGCGCCTCGTGCCACGAGAACTGGTACGGCGGCGCGGCGAAGCAGACGGAAACATACGTATTCGAGAACGAGACGTGCGTAGTTACGACGTGGCTCCGCCTCTGCCGCGAACTGCTCGTCGCGACATCGGATCCGAAGTGGGCCGACGAGATCGAGAAGACGTTCTACAACGCGTACCTCGCCGCGCAGCGCCCCGACGGCAGCCAGTTCGTGCAGTACACCTCGCTTTCCGGGCGGCGGCATGCCGGAGAGAACCACAGCCGCCTTCACACGAACTGCTGCAACGCGAACGGTCCGCGCGGCTATCTCGCATTCCTCACGTCGCTCTTGACGGCGGACGACGACGCCGTAATGATGAACCAATACGCCTCCGGCACGGCGTCCGTCGTATGGCCGAAGACCGGCGAGAAAATATCGCTTGAGACATATACGCTATACCCCAAGATTGACACGGCGTCAATACGCTACCGCGAACGCGAGCCCAAGCGCTTCAAGCTCAAGCTGCGCATTCCGTCCTGGAGCGCGGACACCGTTGTCACGGTCAAGTCGGTGGACGGCAGACCCGAGCCTGTCAACGGCGCAAAGGCGGGAGAATATCTCGCAATCGACCGCGAATGGAAGTGCGGCGATCAGGTGGACGTCTGCTTTGATTTCACGCCCCGCGGCCACAGGCTGAACGACTGCGCCGCTTTCACCGTGGGGCCGCTGCTCCTTGCCCGGGACGCGCGGTTCGGAAGGGGCGACGTCTCGGAGGTGCTGGCGTATTGGGCGGATGTCGCAAAGCCGCGGATTTTCCGCACGCGAACGCGCGAGGACGGCTTCTACGCGACGTTCCTCGGTCTTTTCCCGACGGGAGTCCACACGAAGAATGCCGGGGAAAAGTACCCGTCCGTCATAGAGTTCTGCGACTACGCCTCCGCGGGCAACACGTGGGGCGACGACTCGTTCTTCCGCGTGTGGCTGCCGATTGAAAAGAAGCCGGAGAGCCTGTAGACTTCCGAAGGACGCGACAGGCTTCCCGGCGGTGGAGGGACCCAAACAGGCGTTTCAGTGCATTCTGCGGCCAAGTTTTCCACTAAAAACTCCGATGGGCCAAAAATACAAGCATTCGTGACGATTTTTTGATATAATAGTGAATCATTGTAATATATATCGGAGTTATCGAAAATGAGACCTACAGTTTTGATCATCCGCGACGGATGGGGAGTCAACCCGCGCAAGGACGGAAATTCCGTATTTGACGCGAAAACGCCTGTGATAGACCAGATAAGGGCGCGCTATCCGCATTGCCTTCTCGATTGCTGCGGCGAGGCGGTCGGACTCCCGGACGGATACCAGGGTTCTTCCGAGGTCGGCCATCTCAACATGGGCGCCGGGCGCATAGTAGTGCAGGAACTCAAGCGCATCGACGACGGACTTTCTTCGGGAGAGCTTTTCAAGTCGCCGAAATGGCAGAATCTGATCGCCGAATGGAAGAAGAACAATTCGCAGTTCCACTTCTTCGGTCTTCTCCAGGACGAGGGCGTCCACGCCCACCAGGAGCATCTTTTCAAGCTGATGAGGCGCGCGCGTTCGGAATTCCCCGAAGGGCGCATCGTGGTCCATCCGTTCCTCGACGGACGCGACACGCCGCCGCGTTCGACGCTTGAATACATCGCGAGGCTCAAAAACGAGCTCGCGGCGGTCGGCAACGCCGTCATCGGCACGGCGATGGGCCGCTACTACGGCATGGACCGCGTAAAGAACTGGAAACTCACGAGCGAGGCGTACGACTGCATCGTCTCGTGCAAAGGCAAGAAGGCGGCGACGATCGAGGAAGCGGTCAAATCCGAGTACGAGACGGGTCTTACACCCGATGGCACGCCCATGACCGACGAGTACATTCCCTGCTACGCAATCGGCGGATACGAGGGAATGAAGGACGGCGACGTTGTCATGCACACGAACTACCGCCAGGACCGCGCGATCCAGCTGACGCAGGCGTTCGTCCTCGACGACTATCCGGGCGAGCGTTCCGCGCGGCCCAAGGTCTCGTTCCTCGGCTTCACGCGCTACTGGGATGAATTCGAGGATTACCTCCTCGGCGCGATGGGCGCCGGAGGAGGAATGGACAACCTTCTCGGGGAAGTCGTCTCCAAGGCCGGCATACGCCAGCTGCGAATCGCCGAGACGCAGAAGTTCCGCCACGTCACAAGCTTCTTCAACGGCAAGTCCACGACTCCTTCCGAAGGCGAAGACCAGGTGGAGGTCAAGAGCCGTTTCGACCCCGCCACTTTCGCGAGCCATCCGGAGATGGACGCCTACAACGTGACCGACGAACTGCTGAAGCGTCTGGAGAACAATCCCTACGGATTCATAGTCGTCAACTACGCAAACTGCGACATGGTCGGCCACACCGGAGACCAGGCCGCCGCGGCCAGGGCCGTCGAGGTGGTCGACGAGTGCATCGGCAGGATACTGCCGCGCCTTCTCGAGCTCGACGCGCACGTCCTGATCTTCGCAGACCACGGCAACGCGGAGCAGATGGTAGATTACAAGAGCGGGCTGACGAAAACGTCCCACACGCTCAATCTCGTCGATTGCTTCTACGTCGCCAACGACGCCGCAGGCGTGCGTCTCACGCCTTTGGCGAAACTTTCCGCAATAGCCCCCACGGCGCTCCAGATGCTCGGTATTCCCGTGCCGCCCGAAATGACGACTCCGTCGCTCCTCGCCGGCAAGGAACCCTGGTCTGCAACGGCTCTCGGCGTCTGATGCGGCTGCTTGCGACGATAGCTCTGCTGACGGCCGGCGCGTGCGCTTCATTCGCGGACGTGCCGGTCATCATGCGCTACAGGAGCCCCAAGAACAGGGACCGGCCCGTGCGCAGGACGACGGAGCTTATAATCCTCCATACGACAGAAGCGCCGGCGAAAGGTTCGCTCAGGCATCTTTCCGACCGGGGCGAGTGCAACTACTGCATAACCGAGGACGGCACGGTCTACTCCATCGTGGACCGCGAAAGGGCGGCGTTCCATTCCGGACAGTCGATGTGGAACGGCAAGGAGGACGTTGACAACTTTTCCGTCGGCATCGAATGCGTGGGCTACCACGACAAGCCCATGCCCATGAAGCAGTTGCGTTCGGTCCGCGCGCTCGTCAAGGAACTGCAGGCCAGGTATTCGATCCCCGACCATCACGTGCTCAGCCACAGCCAGGTGGCGTACGGTTCTCCGAACAAGTGGCAGAAGAAGAAGCATCGCGGACGCAAACGCTGCGGGATGCTGTTCGTTATGCCAAGCGTAAGGCGAGTGCTTCAGCTGAAGACGCGTCCCGCGCTCGATCCCGACGTCAAGGCGAAGCGGCTCGCCGTCGGCGACGCATATCTCGAGAAGGTGCTCTACGGAAACGTCGATACGATGCGCGGCACGTACGGCGCGGCCACGATCAGGAAAGTGGATCCGTCGAAGCCGGTCCGTCCGCACACGCCGCTCTCGATCCTCCCGCCGAAGCCGGCGCCGCCCAGGCCGGCGCCGCCGAAGGCCGCAAAACCGAAAGCGCCGGCCGCCAAGCACGCGCCGCCGAAGAATATTGCCGGACTGAAGGCGCAGGGGTACGCACCGAAGGGAAAGGTGACGAAATCCAGGCTCCCATCGCGCATAGTCGGAAGCAAGTGGAACGCGCCGGATACTTTCTATACAATCAGAAGCAAAGTGGTGCCCGGAAACAAAATCGACCAGGCTCGAGTTGAGGAGGGAATGGTGATATGGCGCAAAGACTGATCGATCTGGCGATAATCGGAGCGGGCCCGGCCGGGCTCGCGGCGGCGATCTACGCGGCGCGCTCCGGGATCGACGCCCTGACGTTCGAAGGAATGCAGGGAAGCCAGCTTTCGACGACAGATCTGGTCGAAAACTATCCCGGCTTCGCCGAGGGGGTGGGCGCGCCGGAACTTTTGGGCGCAATGCGCCGCCAGGCCGTCAACCAGGGGGCGAAATTCGAGATGGACGAAATCGAATCGGTCGATTTCGCGGGCGGACGGAAGATCTTGCGCGGCATGACGGACGAATACGCGGCGCGCTCGGTGGTGATCGCGACCGGCGCGCGGGCGCGCTGGCTCGGGATCCCCGGCGAGGAGCAGTACAAGCGGCGGGGCGTGAGCGCGTGCGCCACGTGCGACGGCGCCTTTTTCAAGGGGAAGGAAGTGGCGGTCATAGGCGGCGGCGATTCCGCCCTGTCGGAGGCGATATACCTTTCGCGCATTGCCTCCAAGGTGACCGTGGTGCACAGACGCGACCGTTTCCGCGCGACTGAGGCGCTGCAAAAACGCGTCGCGGAGCTGGAGAACGTCGCGCTTTGCATGGGCGAGACGCCCGCGGCGTTCGAGGGCGACGGCAGAGCGCTCTCGTCCATAGCGCTTTCGGGCGGGGGAAGGCTCGAGGTTTCGGGCGCGTTCGTCGCCATAGGACACGAACCGGTCACCGGTTTTCTGAAAGGCTCGGTCGCGCTTGATGCGGGCGGATACGTAAAGACCGATTCGCGCCAAATGACGGACGTTCCGGGCGTGTTCGCGGCGGGCGACTGCGCGGACCCCCTGTACAGGCAGGCGATTGTCGCCGCCGGACGCGGCGCCGCCGCGGCGATCGAGGCGTATTCATTTATTCAAAATCAAGGAGATGGAAAATGACAGTAGACGCAAACGAATCAACATTCGACGATATCGTATCCAAAGGGACGGTGATCGTCGATTTCTGGGCTACATGGTGCGGCCCGTGCAAAATGCAGGGCGTGATACTCGACGAGAAGGTCGCGGCGCTTCTGCCGGACGCGACGATAGCGAAAGTGGACGTGGACGCGAACCCCGCGCTCGCGGCGAGGTTTTCGATCATGTCGATACCGGCATTGAGGATATTCAAAAACGGAGAAATCGTCGCCTCGTTCGACGGGGTCACCAAGCCAGACGAAATTGTCGCCGCGGCGAATGCTTGAAACGGAGGAACAGGAATAATGAACAAGGACATAGTCTGCATAGGGGCGGGGTACATCGGCGGGCCGACGATGGCCGTGATCGCGCTCAAGAATCCCGGCCGCAAAGTGACGGTCGTCGACATCGACAAGGAGCGCATCGACCGCTGGAATTCGCCCGATTTCAACCTGCCCGTGTACGAGCCCGGCCTCAAGGAAGTAGTTGCGGCCGTGCGCGGCAGAAACCTCTTCTTTTCGACCGACATTGAAAAGGCCGTCGCCGAATGCGATATCGTGTTCGTCGGAGTCAACACGCCGACCAAAATGTTCGGACGCGGGGCGGGCAGGGCGAGCGACCTCCAGTACTGGGAGGCGACCGCTCGCGAGATAAAGCGCTTTGCCAAGGGGGACAAGATCGTCATCGAAAAATCCACACTCCCGGTCCGCACGGCTGCGGCGATGGATGCGATTCTCAACGATGAACGGGGAACCGGGAGCGGGGAACTGGGAACGGGGCCTAAGTTCACGGTTCTCTCGAACCCGGAGTTTCTGGCCGAGGGCACTGCGATCAAGGATCTGCTGGAGCCCGACAGGGTTCTCATCGGCGGACCGTCGGACGAGACGGGCAGAAAGGCAGTCGAGGAAGCTGTCGAAATCTACGCCGCGTGGGTCGAACGCGAAAAGATCCTAACGACGGACGTATGGTCGGCGGAACTTACGAAACTCGCCGCGAACGCGTTCCTCGCGCAGCGCGTTTCGTCCATAAACGCCATCGCGGGACTCTGCGAGGCGACCGGCGCGGATGTGGACAGGGTTGCGCGCGTCATCGGTTTCGACAGCCGCATCGGTTCCAAATTCCTCAAGGCGGGTCCCGGTTTCGGCGGAAGCTGCTTCAAGAAGGACGTCCTCAATCTAGTCTATCTATGCGAGACCTACGGTCTGCATACCGCGGCCGAATACTGGATGGGCGTGATAAGGATGAACGAGCACCAGCAGGAGCGCATCGTCTCGCGCCTCTTCCGCGAGATGTTCAACACGCTCGCCAACAAGAAGATCACGCTTCTCGGTTTCGCGTTCAAGGCCGATACGGGCGACACGCGCGAAACGCCGGCCGGCGTCGTCGCGAGGCTTCTTGCCGACGAGCATGCGAACATCACGATATCCGACCCGAAAGCTCTCGACAACGCAAAGCGCGATCTGGCCGATCTCGACGGGATAAAGTACGTTCCGGACGAGTACGAGGCGGCGAAAGGGGCCGACGCGGTGGTCGTGATGACAGACTGGCGCCATTATCCCTCGCTGGACTGGAGGAGAATCTTCGACGGCATGCGCAAGCCGGCGTTCGTATTCGACACCAGGAACTGTCTCGACCGCGACGCGCTGCTCAAAACCGGCTTCCGCGTGCTGAATATCGGAAAGTGACGGCCGCCGCCGCGAAAGGAGACGTGAAAAATGGGTAAAACGATCATAGGCTACACCACTGGCGTGTACGATCTCTTCCATATCGGCCACTTGAACCTTCTGAAGAACGCGAAGGGACTCTGCGACAAGCTCATCGTGGGCGTGTCGGTCGACGAACTTGTCGCGTACAAGCACAAGAAAGCCGTCATACCTTTCCAGGAGCGTCTCGAGATCGTACGCTCCATCAAGTATGTCGACGCGGTGGTGCCGCAGGAGGAACTCGACAAGTTCAAGATGTGGGAAAAGCTTCATTTCGACATCCTTTTCGTCGGGGACGACTGGTTCAACACGCCGAGCTGGAAGGAGATGGAGGCGAGATTCGCCGACGTCGGCGTGCGGGTCGTCTACTTCCCCAGGACGAAAGGGACCAGTTCGACGCTCCTTTCCGCCACTCTCAAGAAAATCAGAGAAGGGGACGGCCAGTGAAATTCCTGGAGACGAAGTTCGAGAAGGGGCGCTACGTAACGCGTCTTCTCGGAATGAAGATACGCAAAAGCGCCGCCGAACCGGAACTTTCCCTCCAGGCGTCTCTCTTGAGGCGCGAGCTGCTGACGACGGTCGATATCGGCAAGGCGCCTCTTGCGCGCGGCATGGCCCGCGACGTGCAGCTCGCCGGAATCGTGCTTCTCAAGGAAGTCCTTCGCGTCGCGCGCGAGAACGGATTCCATCCCTGGACGATCAGCGGGTCGCTTCTCGGAGTGGTTCGTCACGACGGACACTGCATCCCCTGGGACGACGATGTCGACCAAGGGATGATCCGCGAAGAGTACGCCAGGTTCTGCGAAGTGTTCAACGAGAAGTGCGAGCCGGGCTATTTCGCGTGGCGCAGGTATTCGCGCAAGTGGAACCAGATAAAGATATCCCACAAGGAACTCCCCGCCGACGTGACGACTTCGGTGATGTCCTACGACCGCTACTTCAAGCCGCTCGAGACGCTCGGGGAAAAGCATGCTCTTTTCATGAAAGTCCGCAGCGAACAGGAAAGGGTATCGAGGACGTTCACGCCGGAATCGACCGATAAAGACCATTTCGACGCACTCGAGGACTCCCGCGAGCGCGTCATTCTCGAAGGCAGGGGCTCCGCGCCCGGCGAATCGAAACCGGCGATTTTCCGTGGCGTGGAATTCATGGTCGCCGGATGGGTGAAAGAAGCGGTCTACGATTACGACGACATCTTTCCTCTGCGCAAGGCCACGCTTGAAGGAGTGGAAGTCGCCGTGCCGAACGATCCGGAGACGGTTCTGACATACAACTACGGCGACTGGGCCGGATGGCCGGGCCGTCTCAAGCCGCATCATCCGGCGTCCCGGTTCGATATGGAAAAGGCTCTTAAGCTCCGGCGCTTTCTGAAGCGGCACGGATGATTCCCGCCGCCCTGCAATCCATATCGTACAAACAGAAAAGGCATGCGCGGAACCGCGCGTGCCTTTTTCTGTTTGTCAGAGGATGTCGATTTTCACGGCTTTCGTTTCGGGCCGCTTGCCGATTTCGACGGCGAGGACTCCGTTTTCCAGTTTCGCTTTCAAGGCCGACGGATCCGCCTTTTCGGGGAGATCCGCGCTCATCGCGTAATTCGTCCTCTCGAATTCGCCGACAACCTGCTTGAAGCCGGCGGGATTCTGGTACTTCGCGTGCGTCTTCAGCGTCAGCGTCCTGCCTTCCATTTTCAACTCGACATCTTCCTTGCCGACACCCGGCAGCTGAATCTTGATTTCATATCCGTCCGGCTTTTCGCAGAAGCTTGCCGCCGGAACCCTGAATGTCTCTTCGTTCATGGTAAATCTCCTTTCTTTTCAGACATCGCTTTTATGCGATTGCGATTTTCTTTACGCCTTCGTTTTCGATCCTGGGCAGTTCAATGCGCAGAACTCCGTTTGCGAACTTCGCATTCGCTTTCGCCGCATCGACGCGGAAGGGCAGTTCGACGCGCCGGCTCCACGCGGGCGCCTTTGCTTCGCTGGGCGTTTCTTTCTTTTCGCCTTCGTCCGCCTTCGGCTTGTCGGAAACGACCACAGCCTGCGGTTCAAGCGTAAGATCTACGTCCTTCGCCGTCTTGCCTGGCAGCTCGAGATCCACAATCATCGCGTTGTCGTCCAGATATACGTTCACGGGCGGGAAATGTCCCGTAGCGCGGGCCCTGATGTCCCTGAGCACATGTCCGCCGACATCGAACATGTCATCGAGGAAGCTCCACGGATCCATATTCATTATCGTATTCATTTTTGTTTCTCCTTTCGTTGATTGCCAACACCATGCATATAGCAACGTGCGTGCCAACGGGAGAACACCATAGGCGGAACCGGCGAGTGGGACAAAACGTCCCGCTTGTGCGACAGAATGTCTTAAAGACTGCCCATTATTTCGGCCAATTCCGAAAAGTTGTCGATTTTCGCCGTATATTTGCTGTCGCGGAGGATTCCAAAACCGAAAGTGCAGAATGCGCTTTTGACTCCGGCGTTTGCGGCGCATTCGAGATCCGTCCAGTTGTCGCCGACCATCCAGTCCTCGCCAGTAACCTTGTGACCGCCCATTTTCTTTGCGCATTCCAAAAGCGGCAGCGCGCTGGGCTTCATTTCCGCGCAGTCGCCTCCTGCGATTACGGCATCGCCGAAAAAGCGTTCAATATCGAGTTTGCGGATGATGGCATGGACTGCGGACGACGGCTTGGCGGTGTTTATGCCGAGAAGCCATCCGGCTGATGAAAGACGTTCAAGCGTTTGCGCAACCCCGGGGTAGAGAGTTACGCTTTCAAGCGCGTGGAGGGCATAGCGTTCCATGAACATCCCCCATACGTTTTCTATGTCGGCGGCCGCTTCCGGGATGGCGTTGGAGAGCAGATGTTTCGCGCCAAGGCCTACGTGCCGCAGGATCGAGTCCATCGGAAGCGCGGAAAGTCCAAGATCCCGTCTTGTGTGGTTGACGGTCGCGCAGAGATCGGCGCGCGAGTCGATAAGCGTACCGTCCATATCGAAAAACGCGGCTTTCACGTCTACTCTTCCTCCTTTGCCGGGTTTTGCCGTTCTTCTTTGGACATCACCGTTTCAATCGAATCGAGCGCCGCGGCGCAGGATTTCACCTGCTCTTCTCCGCCCACGATGCAGATCGACGTCGATGCCGCGGCCTTTTCAAGCCGGTCGGCAAACGCCAGTATATCCTCCCTTTTCGTCGAAATCACGCTTTTTGCGAGCTGTTCGCGGCATTCCGGGGTTTTCCCGGATGCGACTATGGCCAGCGCCCTGTCCATCTCCCCGGACGGTGTCAGATACGGTTCCATTTTCGCCAGGGCGCTGATGATATAGTCGGTTACGTCCTCCTTCGCCGCCTTGCGCAACTCGGCGGCAGAGGCATCGTATACATCGAGGCTGCGCAGGGGGTTCGGATCGTTCCAGGAGAGGAACAGGGCCTCGCCGGACGTCGCTCTCGAGAATGAACCGCCGTAGGCGCCTCCCTTGACGCGTATTTCCTGCCAGAGGTGCCCGAGCGAAAGCATGCGCCCTGCGACAAGCGCCGGACCGTCTTCGGCCTGTATGAACGCCGCTTTCGCAGCGTTGGCAACATCCCCCTGCGAGACTATTCCGGTGCGGACGGCGGGGAAGGGCTGTTCCACGCAGCCTGTCGGCCTGTTCGCAAGCGGGAAGCGTGCGGCGAGTTTGCGCGCCCATTCGACAGGTACGTTGTCGGACACGAAAACGTGCGATGCGCCCCCTGCCACGACCTTTTGCATCAGCGATCCGAGCCCGGCGCAAACGGCACCGGCGCCGGACGGCATCGCGTCGTCGAGTTTCTGCAGCCTTCTGAGCGCGGAAAATCCGGAGAACCGTTCCTCTACGGCGCCGCAGGAGGACAGCGAAGCGAATGCAAGCAGTCTGGCGAACCGTCTGCCTGACATCCCTCCAGCGGAGAACTCCATCGATCTTCTCGATTGCGTCAGCCTTGGAGCGATGGATCCGGGATCGTTGAAGTCGCTCGAAAGAAGAATTTCAGGGATGAGCTCCATGATGCCGTCGAGTTTCGCATCGAGCGCGGCGGTCTTCACTGCAAGATAGGCGTGTGCGGGCCCCGGACGTCCGTCGCGCGGTTTTTCCGCAAAGACGTCCGTCATGGTGGCGAAACGCCCGAGTTTCATGTCGATGGCTTTCTTGAGTTCCTCTGCGGAACGGGTGGCGGTCGACAGCTCTCCGTACAGTTCGGCGCAGAATGAAATGTCGGAAAGGTCGTCTCCTGAAAAACCGTCGAGCGGGAAAAGAAGCGTCACGTACGCGATTCCCGTCGCCTGCGTCTTCACCGGGTACACGCGCCCGCCGCCGTTTCCGGCGTCTACGCATCCGTATTTCGGAACCGACACTGCGCCGTCGAGATCCGAGAGGGAAAGCCGCGGCAGCCTGGCCGCATCCTCCGCACGCTCGGCGGCGGTCTGGTACGCCGCGAGCGACTCCATGTCTTTCAGTGCCGACGGCGGCATGTTTTTCGCATCCTGCTCCGTCGCAAGCCGCTCTTCTTCGCGGCGGGTTTTGGCCAGAGATGCGTCGGGAACCATTTCAAGCCTTGCCCAGGCGTCGTTTTCGAGGAACACCTCGCGGGCGAGACTCTCGAAATACCCTTGGTCGATTTTCTCGCGCAGAGAAGCGAATTTGCTGCGGAATTCGAATCCGCCCGCGAGGTCTCTCCCGTACAGCCAGCGTCCCATGAGCGCCTCGAAGTAGGCCAGACCCCTCGGGAAAGTGCCGAAATCGCGCTCCAGCACCTCGAATTCCTTGCGTTCCATGATCGCCTTGAGCTTTTCATGGTCGAACCCGCCGTCGCACAGCGACGCGATTTCGCCGCGGATGAGAGAGCGTATCTCGGCGGCTTTACCGTCGCGCGCATTGTCCACCAGTATCTGCATCTCGATCTGTTCGCATCCGGACACCGACACCTGCACGTCTTCGCAAAGTCCTTTCCCGACGAGGAGGCGCGGCAGTGGTTCGTCGTTAGTCTCCGCGAGCGCGGAGGCCAGTATCTTAAGGGCGATTCTGCGCTCGATGTCCCCGCCGGAACCCGTGATCGACGAATCGAGAATGACGGTTTTGTCCCTGCAATCCTCGCCGGCCGGCGGTTCGTAGGGGATTGTCCTGCCGGCCGCTTTCGGGACCTGCAGGGGGATCGCGGTATCGATTTCGATTTTGGAATACGGGGCGAATGCGGCGTCGAGACGGGACATTACGGCTTCGAGATCCACTTTCCCGTCGAGAAACACGATCGCGTTCGACGGGTGGTAGTGCTTGCGGTAGAAATCGCGGAAAGCCTCGAACGTGAGCGACGGAATAGCCTTGGGGTCGCCGCCGGAGACGAACCTGTAGGCGTTGTCGGGGTAGAGCAGCCTGTCGGATTCCACGGCGGCCAGCTGGTAGCGGTCGGCGAATACGCCTTTCATTTCGTTGTAGACTACGCCGTTGCGCAAAAACACGCCGCTTTCGGGATCCTTTTCCCAGTGCCAGCCCTCCTGAAGAAAGCCGTTGTTCTCCTTTACGCACAGAGGATCGAACACGGCGTCGAGGTAGATGTCTATCAGATTGAGAAAATCGGCCGAATTGCGCGAGCATACCGGGTATGCCGTGTGATCCGGGGCGGTCCACGCGTTTATGAAAGTCGCGAAAGAACTTTTCAGCAGATGGACGAACGGGTCTTTAACGGGGTATTTCCCCGATCCGCACAAGACGGCGTGCTCTAGTATGTGCGCAACGCCCGTATCGTCCTGCGGGACGGTCTTGAAAGCGATTGCGAAGGTTTTGTTGTCGTCGTCCCTGTCCAACCAGACGAGATCCGCGCCTGTCTTGACATGTTCCATCCGGACGAGTTTCGCGGAGATGTCCGGCAGAGATTCCTCCTGTACGACTCTGAATCCGTGCGCCGCGGCACTTTCCGACGCAGCGGGGGCGGCAGGCGCGGCAAGTCCCGCTACTCCGCATGCAAGAAGCGTTTTCATCATTTTTCTTTCCTTTTTTTCGCCTTCCTGTTCGCACGGTCCAGAAAAGCCATCGCTATCCTGCCCGATTTGAGAAGGGAATTTTCAGAGATCTTGTCGATTGTGTCTTCGGGCGTATGCCAGTAGTCGTTGAGCCCCGGAGCGCTTCCGTATTCGAAATCTATCAGGTCGATGGCGTCGAATCCGCATTCCGCGAACGCCACGTGATCGTCCTTGACGGCGTCTTTGCCGGCTTTCAGTATGTCTTGAAGTCCGATGTCCCTTGCGGCGGCGGCGAATTCCCTTTTTAGCCGGATCGCCGAATTTCTCGTTATCGTTATGTTGAGGTTCTTGTCGCCCAGCATATCCAGACAGACCGCCGCAGAAATCTTGAGTTTTTCCTCTTTCAGCGCCTGCGCCGCGTGCCGCGAGCCCCAGAAGCCGTCGTCCGGTCCGTACGCGACGATGCTTTCTTCGCCGTCGGTCCAAAGGAACAGCACGTTTATCGAGTCCGGCCGCTGGGCATTGACCGCGCCGCAGAGCGCGACAAGCAGGCCGGATGTGGAGGCGCCGTCGTTGGCTCCCTGCGACGGGACGCCCGGCTTCGTGTCGTAATGGGACATCAGGACTATCCAATCGTTGCCCGGGTGCGAAACGTATCTGCTTTCTATGTTGTAGAAATGTTTCGACCCGTTTGGAGCCGCAGCGGTGAACTTGTCGATTTTCGCGTCGGGACCGTTCGCGTTTATCCTGTCGTAGAGGTATTGCGCCGCCAGGCGGCAGCGAAGGGTGCCCGCATCGCGCGGGGAATGGTTCTCGGAAAGCTCCCTGGCCGTCTCGTAGGCCAAATGCGCGTCGGCACTCGAAAAAACGAGTGCCGCGGCGAGTGCGAGCCCGGTCATCCTATTCCACCTCGACGCCGATCATGCGCAGAATCCGGTCCAGCTCGTCGTTGTCGAAGAAATCGATTTCCAGAACGCCCTTGGTGTGTCTGCCGTTGGCGTGCGTAACGCCGCTCGTGAGCCTTACGGCGCAGCCGAAAAATTTGCGGAGCTTGTCCGCAAGACTTCTCGCGTAGCCGTCTGGAATGTCCGCCACTCCCGGACGCTTGTCGACCGCGGGCTTGTGAAGACGTTCGATTTTCTTTTCGAGCGAACGCACGGAAAGCTGGTCGTTCACGCAGTCGCGGGCGAGGAGAATTCGGTCTTTTTCGTTATCCAGCGAGAGAAGAAGCTTTGCGTGCCCGACAGAAAGAAGCTTGGTCTGGAGAAGTGCTTTCACCTCGTCCGGGAGTTCGAGCAGCCTTACGGCGTTCGCGACGCTCGCGCGTCCCTTGCCGACCTTTTCCGCCACTTCCTGCTGCGTCAGCGAAAACCTGTCCTGGAGCATCTTGTAGCTGACGGCTTCCTCGATCGGGTTCAGATCCTCGCGCTGGAGGTTTTCGGTGGCCGTCATAGCCGCGGCGGTCAGGTCGTCGGCTTCTATGACTGTAACCTTGATTTTCTTCCACCCGGCCAGCAGCGCCGCCCTGAGGCGTCTTTCGCCGGCGATAAGCTCGTACTTGCCGTCCTTGTTCTTGCGCACTGTCGGAGGCTGGACGAGGCCGCTGCTCTTGAGCGATTCGGCAAGCTCCTTGAGCTCCTCCTCCTTGAAGTCCCGTCTAGGCTGGAAGGGGCTGCGCTCGATTTCGAGAATCGGAAGTTCCGTCGGAACCGACGGCGCGGGCGCTGCGACGGGAACTGCGGGACGCGTCGGGCTTTGAACCTGCTTCGCCGCCGCCGCGGCCGGTATCAAAGAATCAAACCCCCGCCCGAGACCGTGTTTTTTTTCGGTCTTGGCGGGAGTCTTGATGCTTGTCGTCGCCTTCTTGAGAAATGGACTTTTCGAAGCCATTTATCAGAAATAGGCGTTTACGAAGGGCAAAACGGGAATCTGGTTCTGCCGGATGATGTTGACCAGGCCGATCTGGAATCCGGACGGGCAGTCCTCGGTGTAGTTGACCAGACCGATCTGGGCGCCGTGGAGTTCCCTCGTGCCGTTGAAGAGGATGGCCAGCTGCATGCCGTAGGAAGTTTCGGCGAGGTTGGAGATGAACGCGATGTTCGCCCCGTAGCTTTCGACGGCCGAAATGTTCACGAGACCGCCGATCTGGCAGCCGCAGACATAGCGCTGGAACGAACCGAGAAGTTCGATATCGAGACCGTGGAGCGTGTCGCGCACGCCGGCGAGACCGACTTCAGCGCCGTAGACGCTCTTCTGCGCGTAGTTGAAGCCGAAGGTCGCGCGCAGGCCGTAGACGTCTTCGAACGCGATGTTCGCAAGTCCGCCGACGAGGATGCCGATTCCGGTGTCGCGCGTAAGCTCGGCGAGACCGCCCACTCCAATGCCGTAGAGCCTGGGGGCGTCGGTGTAGAAAAGGTTGACGTCGAGGCCGTAGACATTCCACTTGTTGAGACCCCACGGAACCTGGACTGGCGTAGCCAGACCGATGGCGACCGGAGTCCAGCCGACGACGCCTTCTTCCTCAACTTCGGAATCCTGGGCGTTTGCGGGCATCATGGCGGACATGGCGGCCGCCGCGAGAATGAACTTTATTGTACGATTCATTTTTTCTCCTTGTATGTTGAAATAAATGCTGACAGATATTCTATCGTATATCGGACGAAAAATCAAGCGAAAACTGATGCTGGCCAACTGTGAGGGCGCATCTGCGTATTTCACCCGTGCGCCGGAGGATTTGGGAACTACCTGGACAACCGGTAAAAACGACTTGATTTTCCGCATAACATTCTTGTTTTTGCTTCCCATCCCCTTGAAAGAATACAAGGAGATGCGGCATCTTGCCGCGTCAATATTGACAAGGAGATGCGGCATCTTGCCGCGTCAATATCGACAAGGAGATGCGGCATCTTGCCGCGTCAATATTGACGGAGCGAGACGCTCCATCTACTTGTCAAGACGGAGCGAGACGCGCCCTGTAGACACCGCCATCGTCGTTTGCTCCACTCGGGTATCACCCGTCTTCTTAAAAGCAGCAAACAAGATGTTCTGCTAACTTAGCGAACTAGGCCTGAGGCATATTTGAAGGCGTCAAGATTTTCCGCATATAATTCTCATCTACATCATCCCGTTTTGGGGAAACATTGACAATAAGTGCATCCTTGCTTATCCAGTCAAGATTTTCCGCATAAGATTCTCATTTCGATGTGCAACCATATTGCACAGCGGCTAGGGAAAAACAATCTCATGACTCTCATGAGCAGGCGTTTAAGATTTTCCGCACTGGATTCTCATTTTATGTTATAATATGGCATTTAAGCGGAAAATGTAGCGGTTTTTGATAGTTATATGAGGATAGTGTATGGCGGCGACAAAATATAAGCACTCGGCGTACTGATATGTGAGGCAATTGCAAAACCTCGCGAATTCGGTAGGGCGGGCCGACCCCAGCCCGCCGCGGCGGCGTGAGGTCACGCACCCCTGCTAGCGCATCCGCTCCGCGGACGTATCCTCCGAGCGGAGCGAGCCGCGCAAGCGGTGGCTACAGGGGTGCCTTCGGCTGGGGGATATGCCCTGCCAGGTTTTGCAATTACCTTCGAAGAGTTAGGCAGATGGTTCAAAAAAGGTGTTCCCAATCACCCGAAGGCAAGGCGATGAATTACGCAGACGCACCCCGACTGTGACCTATAAGCCGATTTCTCTTGTATTGCGGAAGGAAATATGGTTTAATATGTCATAGAGTAAATGCTGAAGGCGAAAATGTTCCGGTTTGCGCCGCCGGGACAAGCGTAAATGACGGCGCAGCGAAACGCTGGATAAACAAGGGAGGAATCAAATGATGAAAACGTTCAAAACGACAGGAACCTGCTCGCGCGCGATTAATTACGAGGTCGCGGACGGGGTTGTGACGAAGTGCGAGTTCGTCGGGGGATGCCCCGGCAATACGCAGGGCGTCGCGAAGCTCGCCGCCGGACGAAAGGTCGCGGAAGTTATCGCGCTTCTGAAGGGCATACAGTGCCGCAACGGGACTTCCTGTCCCGACCAGCTTGCCCGCGCGCTTGAGGCGGAACGCGCGTGAAGTCTGCGGCGCTCCAGAGCAGATGGAGCGCGGCGAGGCGTCCGTCGCGTCAGACATCCACGCTCTCGGCGTGTTGGCCGACCGCTGCTTCGGCGGCAGGCCGCCGCGAACATGGCGGCGCATCATCGAACGCGCGACGTCGTCCATACCGGAGCGTCGCTATCCTTCCGTCGACGCCTTCGCTCGCGCGATTCAACATCGGAACTTTTTAAGGACGGCGGGTTTCTGCGCTTCCGCCGCGCTGCTCCTCGCGGCAATCGCCGCCGGTGTAGCCGCATGGCTCGCGATGGGCGGCGGAGAATGGGTCAAGTGGCGCATGTTGTGTGAACGAGGCGAGATCGTGAGCGTGGAGGAGAAGTCCGAGCCTTATGAAAGTCCGGTCTACGGCAAATGCCGTCGCATATTCCATGTTACCAACGTCGTGGAAGGAACCATCATCAATCTTCAGGCGAGGACGCTGTCGTTCAAAGATCCGATAGATCTTGCTCCGGGCGAATACCGAATCATCGGGCCTGGACGGCTCGATGCCGCGCTTTCGGGGCCCTCCAACGCCGTGGTGCGCTTGAAGAACTGCGTTTTGAACAACATGACGACGGTTCAGCATCCGAAAAACAGGATAAGCTATGTCATGGAAGGCGGGGCATACTTGAATTTCGTGAACCTCGACGAAAGCTCGCAAATGCGCAAGTCGGTCAGTTTGGCCGAAGCGTGCCAGGGCGGCAACGATTGCGCAGTCGAGTTCCGGGGGCCGCTTGCTTTCAAGGAGCTGAACCGGAAGCGGGAGGAAGAGCGTGGGCGTTTCGCGGTACTTGACCTCCACGGGGATGAACTTTCCGTTGCGCTCGACCACCCAGTCCACTTCAGGGCCTGCGGGATCGCGCCAGAACCGAAGACGGGCGGAGGAAATTGCGTTGCACCGGATATGGCGGAGAAGTTCAAGTCCCACGAACTGTTCGAATTGCCGTCCTTTTTCCACTTCGGAAGGGTTGACGCCTTCCCTTGCCGCGACGCGGCGGAGTTTTCGGGCGCTGGAGCCAGTCAGAAGGAACTGTGCTGAATGGCGGTCGACGAGATATCACATCCTGCCGAAATATGCAACCGCCAATTTCAGATTTCGCCGAATTTTGAAAGTATGGGTTGCGAGTTTCAGCAGGGCAATACGACACTTACCCTAGATTCGTCAGTTGAATGTCTCACGCAGAGACGCAGAGAGGCCGAGAGCGCAGCGAACTGGGGCGTAGGCGCGCATTGACATAGTCCCCTGTTTTTGATAGTATAATCGCCGTCGATTCCAGCGAAGGCAAATCATTGTGAAAATGCGAGACGGGCAATATGGGGTTGGAGCGGTTCGAAAATGGCTGAAACCTTGAAAATATTCCCAACCGGCTCAGTGCTGTTTGAGAATGCAGGGAATAAGCAACTTGAAATGGGAGATAATCATGGTAAGCAGAAGAAGTTTCATCGGCGCGGGTTCCGCGTTCCTGGCGGCCGCCGGACGCGCGGGCAGCGGCGGGAATGGGCGGAAAGAAGCGGCAATCCAGGGCTTTGACGAGCGCGATGCCGGCAGAATATCCAAAGTTCCGTGGAAGCCGTTCTCCGACAGGAAGGTTCGCGTCGGCATAGCCGGAGAGGGCGTGTGCAGTTTCGGCTCCGCTTTTGCATACCAGACGCACCCGAACGTCGAGGTCGTCGCCGTCGCCGATCTCGATCCGGCGAAGTGCAGACTGCTGCAGGAACGCACTAAAGCGCCAAAGACATATCCGAGCTGCGAGGAGCTGATCAAAAACGCTGCGGCGGACGGGATAGAGGCGCTCTACATCGCGACAGACGCGCCGAGCCATGCGCGGCTTGCTGTCATGGCGCTCGAGCACGGCCTCCATGTCGCGAGCGCGGTTCCCGCCTTCTTCGGCAGGGATCAGCTGGAACTCGTCCCGAAGATTGTCGAGGCGGCGAAGAAGAGCGGCAGGCTGTACATGATGAACGAGACGACGGCGTTCCGTCCGGAGGGCGTCGCCATGCGCCGTCTCTTCGAGGCCGGTGCTGTCGGCAGACACGTCTACACCGAGGGCGAGTATTTCCATTATTGGGGTGCGCAGGGAATACCTTCCTGGAACGGCTGGCGCCGCGGACTTCCACCGCAGTACTACCCGACCCATTCCAACGGATTCTACACCTGCGCGACGCACGGCTCCTTCACCGAAGTCTCCTGCATCGGCATCACGAGCGATCTTCCCGATTTCAAGGACGCGGACAACCCCTACAAAAATCCGTTCGGCAATGAAGTCGCTTTCTTCAGAACCTCCGACGGCGGGGCGGCGCGCATGGCGGTCATGTGGGATTCGCCCGGCTACCACGGCGAGACCGGGCGAATCAACGGCACGAAGGGCAGCTACGGCACGTATACCCCCGTATACAACGGGCGGGAGAAGGAACTTGTCCAAAAACTCGACATCGCGAAACCGGCGCTGCCGCCGGGTGTCGATGCAGGCGGGCACGGCGGGTCGCATGCATACCTGACTGACGACTTCATTCGCGGCATCATCATCCCCGGACATAAGGTGTGTTGCGACATCAAGACATCGCTTGACACGACAATCGCCGGCGTCTACGCGCATCTTTCGGCTCTCAAAGGAGGCGAGACGCTGAAAATTCCGCAAATCTAGGTTGCGGGTCGGGATATCCTATCCGATAGGCTATGTTTTTTCTATCCGATAAGATATACACCAATGGCCATATTTATGATATAATTTCTTGCGAATCCAACAATACAAGGAGGAGGGCGTAATGAAAAGAATCAGAATGAATCGGCTCTGTGCGCTCTGCGCAGGATTGACGCTTGCGGCATCTGCCGCGTTCGGCGCGGCCTCGACATTCACGGCGACGACCGATTCCGACAACAACGGCTACACCGGAACAGTCTCCTCCAGCGGCGACGGCTACGCATTCACGGCGGAAGACTCGGCGAGGTACTACAAGTTCCTCAACCTCTACAACGACCTGCTGCTCGACGGCGAGGCATGCGCGGGCTGCACGAACTGGCATACGGTGACAGTCGGCGGAACTTGGTCGTCCCGACCCGTCACCGTCACGATTACGAATGGCGCGCGGATGGTGACGTGGCGGAACCGGAACATCCTGTTCCAGGGCAAGGGCGGCACGATCGTCGTCTCGGAGCCGACGGCGCGGGACCTTGACTGGAAAAATCCCGTCGGCAACAAAATCACGACCGTCATCCACGACACCTACCCCAACATGATCGGCACGGTCGGCTACGGCTCGAAGTTCACGCTTTGCAGTGATGTCACGTCCGACACCGGAACGAACGACATCCTGCGGCTTCTCGCCAACGGAACGGCATCCTACCATTTTGTCAGCAACCAGAATGCCTCCGTCGCCGCCCGCATTCTCTTCGAGGGAGGAGAAATGTGGTCCCTAAGCGAGTGGTCCGACAAGTTCCAGGTCTCCGACGGTGCGAAGATCGTCCTCCAATGCGTGGATGGCAATCCAATCAAACTGCGCTCCTACGGCACCGACCATCGGCTCTTCTCTGGGCCGGGGACGTTCGAGACGGCCGGCGACGGCGACTTCGTCCTGCTCCAGAATTCCTACTCGACCAACCGGAAGACGGTCACGCTTTCCACCGACGAGGGCGGCAGATTCGTCTGGGGCCATTCGGGTCGCTTCGTCCTCGGCGGCCTTTGCATCCTCGAAATGGGGTCAGATGATGTCCTTCCCCATGGTCCGCAGACTGGACCCGTCTTCATTGCCAACGGCCTCGCGTCAAGCGAAACAGGCCCGCTTGTCATCGACCTCAACGGCACGTCGAACACCGTGAACGGCATCGCCTGGATCGACGACTATCGCGACAGTAATTGGAATTATGCCCGAAACCACGTCGTCACCAACTCCTCCGCGACGGTCGCGACGCTGGGGCTGGACGTTTCCTCTCGCACGAACTTGAGCGAGATCCTCAACGCGAAGTTCGCGGCGAACGCGCCGTCCACCATCCGCCTCCGCAAGGTGGGCGCGGGGACGCTTTCGGTGAACAACGCGAAGGCCGTCGCCACGCTTGCTACGAACGCCTGTCTGCAAGTCGCGGAAGGCGTCGTCTCCTTCGACGTGGACGCGGCGCTCGTGCGCCCGCTCTCCGTCGATGGCGGATCGATTGCGGTCGCATCCGGCAACACCCTCGACACCTCCGCCATCGCCGACGCCGACCTCTCCGTCGGCGGGCTTGCGGTCGATGCGGAGGCGGCGTCCAACCCCACGATCACGAAGTTCCGCCCGGCGGCGAACGGCAAGCTGTATCTGACGAATGTTTCGGGTGAACTTGCGTCGAACTACACGGTGCCGATCAATCTGACGACCGTCGTCGATGCTGAGAATTTCGCGTCATGGAAGGCCTATGTGAACGGCACGGAAGCGCGCGGATTCGTTCCGGTGTATGTGAACGGCGTGCTCAAGGTCAAGTTCAAGAATGGCATGAGCATCATATTCCGGTAAGGCAATTGCAAATCTGAGAATGCGAAAATATCCAGTATTCAATATCCAGAGTCAGTTGCAAAACCTATTTGTTTGCCTCACGCAAAGTGCGCTAAGTTCGCAAAGTGACTCTTAGAACGAAACCTCGCGCACTTCGCGAACTTGGTCTGAAATCTATTCGGGGGGTACCTACTTCCCCAGTGTTGCTGGTTGGAAAACAAGGAAGGGAGATACATGATGAAGAGATTGCTGTCCATGGCGGCAATTGCCGTTGCCGTTGCGGCTTCCGGCACCGAGCTCAAGGATCTGAAGCTCAAGGCGAAGACCGACAAGGAGAATCCGATCGACTACAAGGTCGGCGAGACGATCCGGTTTGATTTTTTCCTTGACGGCGTCGCGGAACTGCCCTCCGAGGCGAAGGAACCTCTTTACGTCATTTGGAAGCGTGAAGGCGATGACGGCATCACGGTCGTCGGCACGAACGGGATTTCGCTCGCGAAGGGCTGTTCGATGGAGACGAGTCTGTCCGTCCCGGGCATAATCCGCGTCGATGCGCAGCTCGTCGGCAGCGACTACAAGATATTCGATTCAGTCCAGCGCACCCGAAATGACAAGGGCATAGGGTTCCTCGGCGGCGCTGGCGTGGAGACGGAGAAAATGAAACTCTCCACGAAGGAGCCGGAAGACTTCGACGCATTCTGGGCGGAGGCGAAGGCGAAGCTCGCGACGGTTCCGGTCAAGGCCAAGCGCATAGAGGCTACGCCCGACAGGCTCAAGGGAAAAATGAAGGTCTACGCGGTCGAAATCGACTGTTTCGGCCCAAGGCCTGCCACCGGCTGGCTGTTTATCCCCGAGAACGCGAAGGAGAGGTCTCTTCCCGCCTGCGCACAGTTCGACGGCTACAACGGCAACGAGTTCAAGGTGCCGCAGGTCCCCGAGTGGATACCGACGAACCGTATCACGCTCTGTCTCAATGCACACGGATACGAGATGACCGGACACGACGAGCAGTACTACAAGGACTACGGCAACAAGGTCAACGGAGTGGTCCCAGGCGCGCCGAAACGCCGTCCATACGCGCTCGAGCCGTCCGAATACGACAATCCGAGGGAAGCGTACTTCTACTTCATGGCGATGCGCGTTATGCGCGCGTTCGACTACTTGAAGACGCTTCCCGAGTGGGACGGGAGGAACCTTGAGGCCTCCGGAGGCAGCCAGGGCGGACTGCAGACCATGTGGGCGGCCGGCCTTGTCGACGGCCTTACCGCCGCGCGCCCGGAGGTCACCTGGGGCTGCGACCTCGGAAATTCGCTGCGCGAGGGCGGTCCGCTCATCTCCAACACGTGGGGGCTCCCGCATGCCGACGGGGCGTTCTACTTCGATGCCGCGCTTCACGCGAAGCGTGTTCCCGCGACTTGCAAAGTGGAGATAACGCGCCTGGGACTCGGCGACTTGGCGTGTCCGCCGCGCGGAGTGCTGCTGAGTTACTACAACATGAAGTGCCCCGTTTCTGCCAAGCTTGTGCAGGGTTCGACCCACGGCTACGTGCCGCCCGCTCCCAACCAGACGTTCACGATATCCAAGTAGGAGAATTGGGGAATGAGGGAAATGAGGAAATTGAAATCGGCGGCACTGGCAATATTGGCAACATTCACCGCGGCGTTCGCCGCGCCGGTTGCCGCGGAAGAAACGTTCCCCGTCGAGGGGAAAATGCTCGTCGGCGTGAACTTCTGGGGCTCGAAGGCGGGCGTCAGGATGTGGCGCGCGGACGAGTGGGACGAAGCGTCCATCGAGAAGGACGTATCTGCGCTCGCGGCGACGGGCGTCGAGCTGATGCGCGTCTTTCCGACTTGGAGCGAGTTCCAGCCGCTCATGCAGGAAAAGAAGTACCAGGGTGCGCCGGCGCTGCTTCTGCGCGACGGCGGCAAGGGGGAGATATACGATCCGCTCTGGCTCGATCCCGGGGCTGTCGCGCGGTTCGAGAAGTTCTGCGAGATCGCGGAGCGTCACAATGTGAAGCTCATGGTTTCGCTTGTCACCGGTTGGATGTCCGGGACGCTCTTCGCGCCGCGCATCGTCGAAAACAGAAATCTCATCACGGACCCCGAAGCCGTGATGTGGGAAGGGCGTTTCGCCCGCGCGTTCGTACGGCGCATGAAGGACAAGAAGGCCATCGTCGCATGGTGCCTCGGCAACGAGTGCAACTGCATGGGCGCGGCGGAGTCGCGCGCGCAGGCGTGGATGTGGCTCAATACGATTTCGTCCGCGATCCGCATGGAGGATCCGTCGCGTCCCGTCGTCTCCGGAATGCACAGCCAGACATCTGACGGGTTCGGTCCGCAGCGCGGCGACTGCAACAAATGGACGCTGCAGATGCAGGGGGAGCTTCTCGACTTCCTCACCCCCCATCCCTATCCCGCCGCATTCCGCATCGAGGCCAACAGGGGTCCGTTCAACTGCTTCCGCAACGCGCTTCATCCTGTCTCGCAGTGCCTGTTCTACTCCGCGGTTTCCGGGAAACCCTCTTTCCCGCAGGAGATCGGCAGCCTCGGCCCCAGGATGTCGCCGGACTGGATGAGCGCCAAGGGAATGCGACAGCAGTTGTTCACCTGCTGGGCGCACGGACTCGGCGCGTACCTCTGGTGGTGCGCGTTCATGCAGACGCATCTCGACTATCCGCCCTATTCGGAATGCCATGTGGAGCCTGAGCTGGGGCTTCTCCATGCGGACGAAAACCGCACGCCCAAGCTGGGTGCGAAGGAGCTCAAGGCGTTTCGCGATTTCCGCGATTCGCTGCCGTTCGACGTCCTGCCCAAGTACAAGACCGACGCCGTATGCCTCGTTTCCGAGCGCGAGGAGTTCTACCACCAGACGTTCGGCGCGTTCATGCTCTCCAAGGCGGCCGGATTCGACATCGAATTCGTCGGCGCGGATTCACGCGAACTTCCCGATTCCAATTTCTACATTCTCCCGTCCGGCAAGGGCTGGGGAACGTATTCGCGCAAGACCTGGGATGACCTGGTCGACCGCGTGAATAAGGGAGCGACGCTGCTCGTTTCGCGCGGATTCGAGACGGGCTACATCGACTGGCCGGAGATCACCGGCCTTGAGCAGACGACTTACCACAAGTGGCGGAAGGAGTCGTTCGAGTTCGAGGGACGCAAGATGTCGTTCTCAGATTCCTACACCGCCGAACAGAAGCCCATTGACTGCGAAGTGGTGGCGAAGGATTCCTCGGGCAATGTCGTCGTGAGTCTCAAGCACCTCGGGAAGGGCAAGGTGATCGTCGTCAATTTCGCGCTTGAGAAGTGCATCGTCGAGCAGGAAAGCGAAGTTGTGGACAACGGCTTCTCCAACGAGCTGTGGCGCATCTACGCCTACGCCGCGCGCGAGGCAGGCGTGAAGCGCCGCGTCACGAAGGACGATCCGCGCCTTGTCGTCACTGAACATCCCTGCAAGGACGGCACGACGCTTGTCGTCGCGGTGAACACGCACGATAAGCCGGTCGAGGCCACAATCGGCGTCGCGGGCAAAGTAGGGCGTGTGTGGAACGGAGAATGGGGAACGGGGAACGGAGAATGGGGAACGGGGAACGGGGAACGGGGAATGGGAAACGTATCCCCCGAGCGAAGCGAGCGCCGAAGGCGGCTCAATGCGGGGTGGGAACGGGGAACGATTTTGATCCGCGAGAACGACGGATGCGTGTTCGAGGTTGCAGAGGAGAATTAAAATGTGCAAATGTGAAAATATCCAGTATCCAATAGCCAGAGTCGGTTGGAAAGACCATTTGTTAAGCTCACGCAAAGCACGCTAAGTCCGCAAAGTGACTCTAAGAACGAAACCTCGCGCACTTCGCGAACTTGGCGTGAGGCATATTCGGGAGGTTGAAAATGAAATTGGCAATATTGGCAACACTGGCAACATTCACCACGGCTTTTGCGGGCATCAAGTACGATATCCCGATGATGGATATCAGCAAAGAGGCGGGACCTAACGGAACGCGCCTTGGAGACGTGTGCCTTGCCGGGAAAAAGTACTGGGCTTCGCTTTGCGTCAAGACCCCGAGCCGCGTCACGATTCCGCTGGGCGGCGGTGCAGTTTCGCTTAATGCAGTCTGCGGCGTCGACTGCCGCAACGAGGTGGACGAGCCCGCGACATTCCGCATAGTCGCTCCGGACGGCAAGACGCTGTGGGAGAAGGCGGGCGTCAAGAAAGGTGTGAAGCTTGATGCAAAGGTGGAACTGACCGGCCTTGAGTCCGTCGTCCTTGAGGTGTCCGGCGCTGACGGCATCATGGCCGGATGGGCGTTCGGGACGGTCTTCGAGTTTGCCGACGGGAAGTATCCGCCAAACGATGTCAGGATGCACACGCCGCAGCTTGGCATCCTCACGCCGCCGGAGGGCGCGAAGCCGCGCATCAACGGGCCTGTCGTCTACGGCGTGAGGCCGGGCCATCCAATCATCTACCGCGTGCCAGTCACAGGCCAGAGGCCGATGATGTTGAAAGTTCAAAGTTCAAAGTTGAAAGTTGAAACGGTAGGGCGCGATCATGGCGGGCCGCCCGGTGGTCGGCCCCTACCGGATTGCCGCGATCCATCGGTAGGGCGCGATCACCGAGCGCGCCGCTCGTCCGGCTTGTCGTTCAATCCCGACACGCATGTCCTCACCGGTTCCATAAAGGAGCCCGGCGAATACAAAATAACCTTCACGGCAGAAAACAGCGAGGGGCGCGATTGCCGCGACTTCACGATCAAGGTCGGCGACAAGATCGCACTGACCCCCGCGATGGGCTGGAACAGCTGGAACTGTTTCTCCTGGAATGTAACCGCCGACGATGTCCGCAAAGCGGCGGATGCGTTCGAGAAGACCGGGCTTGCCGAACACGGCTGGGCATACGTCAACATCGACGACTTCTGGCAGAATAAGCCCACCTCGTGGATGAAGGAACTCCACGGCCCTGTGCGTGACGAGAATGGAAAGGTAAACACGAACAAGCGCTTTCCGGACATGAAGGGGCTTGTCGACTATATCCACTCCAAGGGGTTCAAGGCCGGGATCTATTCTTCGCCAGGGCCAAAGACATGCGGAGGATGCGAAGGAAGCTGGCAGCACGAGGCGCAGGATGCGAAGACCTATGCCGAATGGGGCTTTGACTACCTGAAGCACGACTGGTGCAGCTACGGGAGCGTCGCGACTGGCGAAGGCGTGGAACGCGCAATGCGTCCCTATCGCATCATGGGCGATGCGCTGAAGGCGCAGGACCGCGACATCTTGTTCTCGCTCTGCCAATACGGGAAGGACGACGTGGGCTCCTGGGGCGTAAAGGTCGGCGGACAGAGCTGGCGCACGACAGGCGACGTGTTCGACAGGTGGTCGTCCATCGCGAACGCGGTAAAGGTTCTCAAGACTCAATGGCGTCATGCGGAGCCGGGTGGATGGAACGACCCCGACATGCTCTGCGTGGGGCCCATGTGCTGGAACGAGTTCAAGGGAAGCCGTCTCGCGCCTAACGAACAGTACACGCACATATCGCTCTGGGCGCTCGCCGCGGCCCCCCTCATGATCGGCTGCGACATGACGAAGCTGGACGACTTTACGCTCTCGCTTCTCAGGAACGACGAGGTGATTGCAATCGACCAGGATCCGCTCGGGAAGGCGGCGGCGTGCATCGTGGACAAGGGAGGTTACGATATCTGGGCGCGTCCGCTCGCGGACGGCTCCATTGCGGTCGGTCTTTTGAACTATGGCCTGGACGAGCGCGAAATCGCCTTCGACATTGCGGCGGCCGGCATGGAAGGCGAGTGGAAGGTCCGCGACTGCTGGCGCCAGAAGGACGAGGGAACGGCGAAAGGTGTCTACAAGACGCGCGTCTATGGGCATGCGACGCATCTTGTTCGCTTCATTCCGGGTAATGGGGAACGGGGAACGGGGAACGGGAGACTGCGCGTCGCCGACATTCGCGAAAAACTATGAAACATGATTTAACCTGGCACTTGACGCAGATGGTAGGAACGGAAGAACGGCGACAGAAAGGAATGCTTTGACTTTTTACTATATCTGCCGCTAATGAATAAGATATAGTAAAAAGTCGCATTAATACACGGTGGACAATTGACTATATCGGCATTTTTTTGGTATAATAACGCCAAAAATCACTTAAGGAGGATAAGGTTTGATTGGACGTAAAAGAGAAATCGGGCTATTACGGAGAGCTGCGGAAAGCGGACAATCAGAGTTTGTCGCTGTTTATGGGCGGCGGCGGGTGGGGAAAACGTTTCTTGTAAGGGAGACGTTCAACGCCAAATTTGTGTTTCAACATTCCGGAGTGGCGAATTCCGGCACAAAGATTCAGCTCGAACGCTTTCGCCGTTCCCTGATTGAAAGCGGACATGATCGATGCCCAGTTCTCAAGACATGGTTTCAGGCGTTTGACGAGCTCAAGAGTGTAGTTGATTCGGCTTCCGCCGGCAAGAAGGTTCTGTTCATAGACGAAATGCCGTGGATGGACAGGCCGAACGCGAATTTCATACCTGCCATAGAGAATTTCTGGAATGCCTGGGCTTCGGCGCGCAAGGACGTTCTTCTGATAATATGTGGTTCTGCGACATCCTGGATGCTGAACAAGGTCATCCACAGCAGAGGCGGGCTCCACAACCGCGTCACAGTCAGGATCCCCCTGCGCCCGTTCTGCCTTTCCGAATGCGAGGAGCTGGCCGTATCCATGGGGCTGGAGGCGACGCATTACCAGATTGCGCAGTACTACATGGCCCTTGGCGGAGTTCCATACTACTGGAACCACATTCAACCCGGGCTGAGCGTAGCGCAGAACATGGATGCGCTCTTCTTTTCGGAAGGCGGCGGTCTGGACGGGGAGTTCGAGGAACTGTTTGCATCGCTTTTCGCACAGGACGCACCATACATCCGAATTGTCGAGGCGCTTTGTTCGCGGCGGCTGGGACTCACACGCGGCGAGATTGTCTCGTCGTCAGGACTTCCGAATTCAGGCACGCTTACCCGTCAGCTAAACGAGCTTGAACAGTGCGGGTTCATCCGCAGATACCGCATGGGCAGCAATCGCGTAAGAGACTCGATCTACCAGCTGGTGGATAACTTTACCCTGTTCCATTTCAGATTCATGCGTGGACGCGGGGGCGAAGCCCGCAATTTCTGGTCATCGTCCGCAGATTCCCACGCCGTGCTTGCGTGGCAGGGATTTTCATTCGAGATGCTGTGCCTTGAACATGTCGAGCAGATAAAGGATGCTTTGCGGATAGGCGGAGTACATTCCAGAAACTACGCATGGAGGTGCGAACGCCCGGAGGACGATTCGGAGAGGGGAGCCCAGATTGATCTTCTGATCGATCGCGACGATGGAATCGTGAATTTGTGCGAAATGAAATTCTCGGCAAAAGAATACGCAATCACATCTGCGGATGATGCATCCATGAGAAACAAGAAGGCCGCGTTTAAGCGGGAAATGCGGACGCGCAAGGCTGTTCACGTAACATACGTTACGACATTCGGGCTGAAGCGAAACGCATACGCTAACGACGTGCAGTCCGAAGTGACGTTGGAAGATTTGTTCAAAAACGGCTAAATGCACAGAAAGGAAGTCGGGCGCAAATGTGGAAATTGGCATTGGCACTACTGGCAACATTTAACGCGGCGTTTGCCGCCGCGCCGCTTGTCGCGCTGCCGTTCGAGAAGGACGTCGGCGTCAGTTCTCCCCGCCACGATCCCGTCGGCGCGGGCGTTATAGAGATTGCCGCGCCGAGGCCGCGCGGCGGAGCTGTCGTAAAGGCTGAGGACTTCGGCTTTTCCGAGACTAACGAGAACAACGGCGCGGCGATGCAGTCGGCGCTTGCCGAGGCCAAGCGCGTCGGCGCGTCAAAAGTGGTGCTTAAGCCGGGAACATACCGGTGCTTCGACAAAACAGGCGTCATCATCGAAGGGTTCGAGGATTTCGTCTTCGACGGCGCGGGCGCGGAACTCGTTTTTCGACGTGCGCCGCGGTATCCGATCGAGCCATCCTGGGACCATGACGGGTCGGGCGCGAACTTCGTGATCCGCAACTGCCGTCGCGTGAAGGTCGGCAACATGGTGACGGATTGGGACTGGCGCACTATGCCGCTGGCCACGTGCGCAAAGGTCGCGGCGACGCATGTGGACGATGCCGACAACAAGTCCTATATCGACTATGATCTTCTCGGCTGCGGCGTGCGGCATCCCTACTACGGCAAGATATTCCCATTCCAGCGCACCCAGCCGATGACGGAGGATTTCCGCCGGTTCGCGCACGGACCCAACATCTGGCACGGCACGTACGAGGGCGAGATGGGCTGCAAGACGCTTTGGCTCTCCCCGACGCGCGTCAGGGTCTACCCGTTCGTCGAGGAACCCGGACGCGCACGCTGGACTGGACCGAACAAGCGCGAGTTTTCGCCGAAGCTCAACAGGGACTCCGTCCGGCAGCACAAGGTCGGCGAGACGTACCGCATCGCACACGCCTACTACGGGAAGGGCGGCTTCACGCTCGTCTCGAACGAGGACTTCGAACTGCACGACATAGAGATTCCGGCGTGCTTCGGCCATGCCGTCTACGTCGGCGGGACGCAGAAGAACTGGCGCATCAAGAACGTCACCGTCGAGCCGCGAGACTGGCGGCATCCTATTTCCTCTTCCGCCGACACCATTCATTTCGTCCGTTCGCACGGTAATGCGGTAATCGACAACCTGACGGTAAAACTCGAGCAGGACGATGCCATCAACGTCCACGACCGCTTTACCGTGGCGAAGCGAATCGCGCCGCGGACGCTGCAGGTCGTCCTGGAACGCGGCGCACGGTATTTCCGTCCGGGCGAAGGGAATGTGGTCGAACTTCTCGACCCCGGCTACAACGGAACGGGATGGAAGGGAAAGTGCGTCGGGAACGATGGCGAGACGATTCTGGTCGACCGCGATCTTCCGGCGTCCAACCCCGAAGAGGGATATTTTCTCGTCTTCGACCGCACGGCGTCATCGGACGGCGTAATCATCCGCAACTGCACGTTCGAGGACATGGAGATGCGCACTCTCGTCAACGCGTCGAACGCGACGATAGAGGATTGCGTGTTCCGGCGAACGAACGGCGACCCCTTGCGCTGCATTGCGGACTACACGCTCAAGTGGTGGGCAGAGGGAATGGGCACCACAAACGTAGTCGTGCGGAACTGCCGTTTCGAGGGGAACTGCGTGCGGGAACTGGTCGGGTCCTACTATTCCCTTGGCGCGGACTTCGTGACGTGGCTGGGCTGTCCGGAGCAGGTGAAGCCGGAGCGCTTGAACCGCCGCTTCATCTCCGACATCCTTGTGGAGGGCTGCGAGTTCGTCGATTCGCTTGGCTACTTTGCCGACCTTCGCTTCGGCACGGGGCTCACGTTCAGAAACAACCGCATTGTCCTCACGGGGAAACGCGACCGCTGCAGGGAGAACTCCGGCTTCGCCCGCGTCGAGCGCGTGACGGATGTGACCTTCGAGGGCAATGTCTTCGAGCGTCCCGATGGCGCTCCCGCGCCGTGCGTCGAAGTCGCTGAAGACGTGAAGGGACTCGTCTTGAAGGGTAACCGCCTTGGGGAGAAATTTTAACGCAGAGACGAGGAGATTTTACAAGATGTTGAAATTTGCAACACTGGCAACATTGGCAACATTCACCACGGCTTTCGCCGCGCCCATGCCTTCTGTCACAATAGACGTGCAGAAGGTAGATGAAACGATCGAACCTGTTCCGAGGATCGCGCGCTTTGACTATGAAGCGAAAGGCGGACTTCTCCTCCGCAACGGCAAACCGTTCTTCTGGACCTCCGACGGGGCTTCGCTCGGCGGCGTCCATTCGACGCCGCTCGGTCTGTGGCTTTCCAAACTGCACGGGACGACGCTCGTGAGCATGCCGCATTCCTCCTGTGTTGTCAGGGGGGCGGAGCAGGCAGCTGGAATACATCTCACGGCGACGCTCGACGAATCGTATTTCAGCTGGCTGCGCGAGGCAATCCGGCTCGGATTCCTTGTCCAGGCGCCAGAAGGTGCGTTCCATCCGGCCCAGAGCGGTTCGCTTCCCCAGCTTCTGACGAGGCATCCGCAGCTTCTGGAAACGATATACGATCACGGACACTACATGGGCGCCGATCCCGGCAGCGACCTTGGTCTGGAGCTGTTGGACGCGAAGCGCAGTCCGCTGTTTATGTACGGCGGAAAGACGGGCTTCTTCATGCCGGAACTGAACCGCGAGCCTGGTCCTGATCCGTACAACAACCGGGTGAAGGA
>DGHT01000045.1 GCA_002392765.1 Verrucomicrobia bacterium UBA3841
GGCACATGTTCGGGGCCGAGTACATGCCCCTGTCCGCGACGAGGACGAACCTGCCGAGCCCGAAGCCGTCCACCGTCCGCTCCATGGCGGGCCTGAGCGTGTGGTGGTCGAGCGTGTTGCCGGGGAACATCTCGAACGACACGGGGATGCCGTTGTCGTCCATGAAGAGGCCGATCTGGACGATGGGCTGCTTCCTGTTCTCCTTGCTCACGCCGAACTTCCTCAGGCCCCTCTCCACCACGCCGCCCGACTCGTCCAGGACGTCGTCGTCCGCCTCCGCGATCTCGAAGTAGAAGTTGGTAACGTCGTAGAACACCAGCGACGGGTTCCGCCCGATTCCGCGCTTGATGCACGTGTTCATCCTCCTGAATATCCTTTCCGCGTTCTCGTCGATGACCGTGAGCGCATCGTACACGTTGTCGGGGTTGTCGCTGGAGACCAGGGGCTCGTGGTACTTCCCGTTCTGCTCCATCGTCGCGCACTTCGACGCGGGCTCGAGGATCCTGCCGTACACGAGAAGCCTGACGATCCCCTGGAGGTCGTACCTGATCTTCGAGGCGTGCTTGACGCTCGCGAAGAGCTTGTCGAGGCCGAGCGCGGAGAACACCGGGTCGAGGACGCACGCCGCGAGACGCTTCGGCTCGCCGTCGCACGCCGGGTCGCCCTCGCGGAACTTTATGTCCCATTCCTCCCTCGGCGCGCCGCCGACGTATGGCCCGAGCGCCTCGATGAGAGGACTCCCCTCGCGGAAAGACTGGCGCAGGCGGTCGAGGTAGTCGGGTTTGCCGTCGTCGTGCTTCGCCAGCGGGCCGAGGCTCAGCACGAGCCTCTTGCCGGAGATCGGCTTGCCGTTGCGGGACATTCTCCGCCTCGACTCGACAAGGCGGAGATACGGGCGGTTGCGGACGGTGAACAGCTCAATGTGCATGGGGCCTCCTGATTAGTAAGGTTGCAATCACATTATAATTATATCATATCTACAGAGGCTCCGCAAGAGGAAATATTGATTTTATTGAAGATTTTTCACTCGGTCACGCCGAGAACCTGCATCCCAAGTGGCAAAGTCGGGTTATACCATAATCTCAATTTTTTTAATCAGTTTAAAATCGTCTAAGATCCGCATCTGCGAAATGCAGCCCTTTCTGTGGAGAAGTGGTGGAGTGGATGAGTGAGCGCCGTCTGTGCATGTCCGTAGTTAAAAAATCTCGGTACCGCAAGATGCCTCACTGTTTGCGATATGAACGGGCGGGACGCCCATTCCCCCAGTAACGGGCGGGACGCCACCCCGCATTGAGCTCGACTTCGTCGACTTCGGCCTTTGGTCTCGGGGGATATGTTCCCCCAGTACACGGAGCGGGACGCTCCATCTCCTTGGTTGCAAACGGGCGAGACGCACGTTCTGTCCCGTTTTATGACAAGTTGACACTTTCTTTTTGAAGTCAAAGAAGGATAAGTCAAGGATATTTTCGAGGCTTCGGGCTTAGGTGCGGGTCTGAAGCAGCCACCGCTTGCGCGCATTTCCCCTCAATCGCAGCGGGCGCAACCGCCGGCGGCGGCATCGCCGCCTTTCGCCCTGCGGGAAGCGTCGAAAGGAAGCCTCCAGGCGTTGTCGCGGATGTCCCTGAGACAAGGCTTAAGCCCCGCGCCGTCGACAGGGGAAAGCTTCACGAGGTGCGTTGCATGGCCGGGGACCGAGGCGGAATACGATTCGACGAACGTTCCATCGTCCCTCTGCCGCCAGAGATCGCGCACCTTCCACCTTCCGCGCATGCCGAGCTTCGCGAACGGAATCGAAAAGCCCTTCTCCTCCTCGTCGGCATTCAGCATCGCGAAGGCGATGGAGCCGTCCGCAAGCGGACGCGCCCAGACCTCCGTCGACTCCTCTGCGTCTTCGAGGACGCGTGCCGCGGCCGCGCCGAGCTCGTCCTGGTCGATCGCGAGCACCTCGTCGTTCGTAAGAAGCGACAGCGTGAACTCGTCGATCGTCGTCAGGTCGCACCCGATCATGAGCGGCGAGGCGAACATGCACCACATCGACATGTGCGTGTACTGCTCGTTCGGCGTCAGGCGCGAGTCGTCCTGTCCGCCGCCCTTCCCGGCCCACACGTTGCGCCCGAGAACGAGCATGTCCGCGTCGTTCCACGCTCCAGGGCCCGACCACGGCCAGAGCGCGGCCTGGGAGCGGATTCCGCCGTACACGCTCTGCCACGTGTCGAAGATGTCGCCCGTCGTGCGCCAGGAATGTCCGCCCGCGAACGCACCCCACGTCTGCACGTCGTTCCATCCGTACTGGCACAGCGAGAACACTATGTCCCTCGGCTGCATCGCGAGGAAACGGCCCATCAGCAGGTACGGACGGCGAAACTTGTCGTCGCCCTCTCCGGTGGCGACCGAGCCATAGCTGCACCAGTCGTACTTCAGGTAGTCGTATCCCCACGCCGCGTAGCTCTTCGCGTCCTGCAGCTCGTGCAGCCAGCTTCCCGTGCATCCGCCACAGGTGTACGGACCGGGCGAGGAATAGAGCCCCGCCTTGAGGCCCTTGGAGTGGATGTAGTCCGCGAGCGCCTTCATGTCGGGGAAGCGCGCGTTCGGCGCGATCGTCCCGTCCGCGTTGCGTTCAGGGCCCGCAAGCGTAGGATCGCTCTTTCCGTTCTGCGGATTCTTCTGCCAGAAGTCGTCGATGTTGACGTATGAGTATCCGTGCGCGTCGAGTCCAAGTTCGACGATCTTGTCCACCGCCGTGCGCATCTTCGCGTCGCTCACGCCTCCGGCGAAGGCGTTCCAGCTGTTCCATCCCATCGGCGGCGTAAGCGCGATCTTGTCGCCGACGACGAATGTCACCGTCTTGAACTCGACACGGCCCGCAACCGTGTTCTGTGCCGAAAACACTACGGGGTATTCGCCCGGCTTCGCGATGGAGCCGGAGAGGATTCTCGTAGCAGGGTCGAACGAAAGCCCGCCAGGCAGCCCCTTTGCGGACACCTTGATCGGCTCAAGCCCAGTCACGGGCAGTTTGAAGAGAATGGGGCGCCCAGGCCTTACGCCATAGCGCGCAGGCGCGTTGATGCGCGGCGACGGCGATGCCTTCGGCGTGAGGATCCCGAGCTGCCGCGTCATCTCCGCCGCGGAAAGCGGCTTCGTGCCGTCCTTGAAGACGAACTTGGCGTCGCACCAGTCGGCGTGGTCGAAGTGCATTCCGTCGCCTCCGTCCGTCACTTCAAGGACGATCCTCTTCGCGCCTGCAAGGTCGGCCGAGATCCGCTTCGCGGCTTCGCCGCCCTTCGCCGCGACCTCGGCTATGACCTTTCCGTCGGCGATGACGCGGAAGACTACGCTGCCCTTCCCGCCGCACTCGTCGTCTACTCCGACAAGCGCGGAGAACGACAGCGCGTTGCCGTTCGCAGCAACGCGGTGCGTGCTCGGCGCGTGCGTGCCGACGCCGCGGCGGTACTCCACTCCGCCGACCCTGAGCGCATTTCCGTCGACGGACTTCCCGGCCTTCGCCGAGCCGAACCCGGAGCGCATCCTCACAAGCCCCGTATCCTCAATCGGAACGGACGAAACGCCAAGCGCGGCGAGAGTCGCAAAGGCAGCGCATGCGAACAGGACAGGACGGAGTGTCATTCTGGAATTCTCCTTATCTAAAAAAGATTGACAAGCCAGGCGCGGCAGGCGTTCCTGTCGGCGTTATGGAGACAGTATACGCCAATCCGCCATTGCCGTCAACAGAGGCGACGCGGTAGATGTAGCCAACTTTGGTCGGCCTTTCGGGACTGTCCGCATAAGTCGCGTCCGTGATTCCGCTCCTGGCGACAGTCCATGTCGCGCCGCCGTCGGAGCTGCGCTCCACCCGGTAGCTCGCCGCATTCGGACTTGCAGTCCAGGTGATGACGGCCCTCGTGCCGCGCCACTCGGCGGCTAGGTCTTCAGGAGCAAGAAGGACGCTTTGCGATGACGCAAGAGTATATCCGTAGAGCGCGAGTTCAGCCACATTTCCGTAGAAGTCTCCATCGTTTGGCTTCATGACGTAGACATAGCGGTATGCAGCCTTGTCCGTGGTTTCAAACGTATACCACTGTGCCGCCGTAATCCCGCACGAAGCGGAAATTGCAGTTCCGTTCATCCAGTCGCCTGAATCGTTCGATGCACCGAGAACGACGCCGTTCAGCCTGTACAGGTAGCTGTCGGAGCGCGGATAGATTTTGAATGAGTCAATGACATATGCGGATCCGAGGTCGACGCCGATTTTAATATTCACCTTGTCAGTCTCCTCGGCGTTCAAATCTGCGAATGTCGCGATATCTCCATCGAAAGCGCGCGCTCCAGTTGTATCAAGATTCCAGTTGTAACCTATCACCGACATCCCGGCCTTTAGCTGCGTGTCGGAAAGAGACGTGCGTTCAAGCTGCTCTACGCGACGGAATGATGCACTTGCAGACAATTCTGATTTATATTCCGTTTCTCCAACGGTGTTTAAGAAATAGGCCCTGTAGTAGTACTTGACCCCTACGGAAAGTCCGGAAATGGCATCCTCACAGGAAATGGTCGTAGCTGCAAGCGTCGCGACAGTTGTCGTGAACGGTCCGCCGGGAGCCGTTGCGCGGACGACACGCACGCTCTGGCAGGAAAACGACGGCAAATCCCAGGAAAGCGTCACATTGGCGTCACCACCAACGGCGGTGAGGTTCTGCGGCGCAGAAGCGGGTGTTCCGCTTGTCGCATCCGCCCAAGTCTTTCCGTAGAACTCGACTTCGATGAAATTGCCGCAGAATTCGTCATCCGCGACAACGCGCAGATATGTGAACGGCGAACTCTGCGCCGCACCTGCAACATCCACCTCCACCCATCCGGCCTTGAGCGTTTCGATGTCCGCATCTGCGGGAACGGTGTAAAGCGCCACGGCATCGGAGAAGTCCGCCGTGTTCGCACCCTCGAACCTGCATCCCCTTGCGCGCTCGGCCCATTCGTCGTTGCGCGTGATGAAACTGACGTGCGTCACCACGACCGGCTCTGTTGTCTGATAACCGGCCCAGTTGCATTCGCTGTCACCATGCACCCATCCCGGCTCGAACCAGCGATAAACGACTTTTTCGCCGTCCTGAAGTTCGGTGACGCCGTCGTAGATGCGTTCCTTGGTCCACTCCCATTCGCTGTCCGAGTAGTCGCCCGTTCCGAGAACGAATTTCCCGTCGGTCTCTGCGGCAAGCGTCTTCAAGTTGACGCCGGCGATGCCGTCCGTCGTGTGCGTGTATGTTCCCGCCCATGCGCAGGACGCGACAAGAGCGGCAACGGCGAAGATCGATTTTTTCATGTGCGAACTCCTTTTGTCTGGGAATGTTTACGCACATATTCTATCACTGTCCGATTTCCCGCGCAAGATTGTCTAGACAGGAAATTTCACAGCGGCGGAAATCAATAGCGCTGCAGGAGCTCCAGCATTTTGCGATCGAGCTTGTGGCCGTTGAAATCCTCGTAGGCGACATCCGTCCGCCCGGAGTCGAGAACGCCGAAAGATCCGCGCAGTTCCCACAGCGCCCACCCGATGTCGCGCTCTTTCCAGACGGAAAGCGCATCCTCCATGAACTTCAGCGCGGTCGCGTGCGGAGTCGCGCGCCATACGCCGAACTCGCCGATGTACGCGAACACGCCTTTTCCGATCGTATCATCCCACTGCGCGAGAGCCGTCCGGTAGTAGTATTCCCTTCCGTCGTCCGGATACGTCCTCGGCCCGCCATCCGACGCAAGAGGCCATTTCGGGGATTCGACCGGCATGTCGAGCCAAGGCGCCTTGTAGTGTGTGACGCTCAAGGGGTCGTATCCGCGCATTCCCGCGCCGACGCCCCCGATGCCGTAGACTGCGGGAGTAGGGATGCGTCCGTAGTCCATGCCGTCGGAAACGACGAACCGCTCCGGGTCCGCGGATCTTATAGCGCCGATCAGCGCCTTCGCCACGGGCAGGTATTTGTCCTCGCCGACGTTTTTCGGTTCGTTGACGATGTTGAACGTAAGCTCGCTGTTGGGAATCCCCTTGTAGCGTTTCGCCAGCGTATTCCAGTGGAGACACGCGACGCGCAGCGACTCCGGATCTGAAAATACGTCCGTCGGTTCCTGCGGCGTTCCGGCGGAATATCCCGGGAGCCGGTGGAGACATATCTGCACGTGAAGCCCGTATTTCCTGCCAAGCGCGACGGCAGCATCGATCTTCCCGAGTCCCCGTTCGTCGATGACATCCCAGTTCCTCCTGTCGCCGCCCTTTATCCAGTACCGGTAGTCGAGAGGGAGACGGACGAAATTGAAGCCCCAGCCGGAGATCGTTTTGAAATCCTCTTCCTTGAACCCTTCCGCATCTGGATTCCAATCGAGATTCAGCATTTCGGTGAGGTTGAATCCGCGCCAGCGGACGCCCGGACGACCGTCCGCGACTTCGCCGCCGAGCTTCACCGCGGCCGGCGCCGGCTTTGCGGCGAGATCGGCAAGAGAGACGACCGTCAGGCGCTTTTGGAATTCTTCGAACGAAACGGGTTCTTTCGCCTCGAACACGAGTGTGCGCGGACGCCCCGGCAGAAGCGTGAGACAGTTGTCCGTAAACTCTCCGCGCGTTCCCCTGACGTTCGCCCAGACGAAAAACGCCGGCTTGTCGGCGGACAGCGTAAGTTCATACTTCCCGCCGTCCGCCATGCGCACGGACTTCCCGATCTTCGCCTGCCCGAGCGGCATGTCCCTGTACTTGCCGAAGTGCCAGTCGTTCACGAACGTCCCCTCGGCGGTCTCGAGCGACATGCAGAGGAATGCCGGCGTTCCGTCCGTTTGCGGCGCGGAGAAGCTGCCGACGGCCGCGACGCCGTCCGGCGGGACCTCGACGTTTTTCGTTTCGGACGACACTACCCTTCCGTCGTACCCCGTGTATTCGACGGTCAGTTTTCCGCGCAAGGGCGCGTCCGTATCGTTGAGCGCGAATATCCTGCCGCGCGAAAGGTCCGTCCTGCCGTTCGAAGTCTCCGGCAGCGCGACGACGGCAACGGGCGCGAAGAAGCGTCTTGCCAGATGCTGGACCGGTTTCCACTTGCCGCCGTATTCTATCGAGCTCCAGGACGCGACGGGCCAGTTGTCGTTCAACTGCCAGAAAAGCGTGCCCATGCAGCGCGGACGCTGCGCGCGCCACCCCTCGCACGCCATCTTCATCGCCATGCCGTGCTGGAACTGCGACAGGAGAAGTTCCGATTCGACGTCTTTCGGCCGCTTGAAGTAGCGCTCCATCGTCTCGCGTATCCTGCGGTTTCCGCCCTGGTTCTTCTGGTGCCACTCGAAATCGGCGCCGTGCGACTCTATCGAGGCGCGGTCCGCGAACGTCTCGGCGATTTCCATCGACGGGAAGCTCTGGTAGCCGAACTCGCTGCAGAAGCGCGGCCGGAAGTTGTAGTAGTCGTCGAACGGCTTGTTCTCGTGCCAGACGTTCCAGTTGTGCATGTCGCCCTTGGAGTCGTCCTTCCAGGCGTTGCCGAAATCCCCGGGGCCGCAGCACGGCGAACTCGGCCAGTAGACGCGCGCGGGATCGTACTTTGCGACAAGTTCCCCCTGGAGTTTCGAGCGCTTCATCCACTCGCCGCGGTAGAAGCCGACGTCGTTCTTCGTCTCGTCGAACCATCTGATGGCGCCCAGGCATTCGTTGTCGCCGCACCACAGCGCGATGCAGGCATGGTCCTTCAGGCGGCGCAGCTGGTGCGAAAGCTCCTGTTCTATATCGCGCTTCATGATGTCGTCGCAGGGATACACGGCGCACGAAAACATCATGTCGTGCCACAGGAGGATGCCGAGTTCGTCGCAGATGTCGTAGAACTCGTCGCGCTCGTACTGTCCGCCGCCCCAGACGCGCAGCATGTTCATGTTCGCCTTCGCCGCACTTTCCAGGAGGTCGCGGTAGCGCTCCTCCGTCTGGCGGCTTTCGTAGGCGTCGCACGGAATCCAGTTGGCGCCCTTCATGAACAGCCGGCGGTTGTTGACGCGGAACACGAGCGAGAGCTCGTCCTTGCCGTCTTTCGACACGCTCTTCTCGTTCAGGACCTCGAGCTTCCTGAGCCCGATCCTGCGCGTCACCTTTTCGCCGAGGACGTCCACGGTGAAAGTGTAGAACTTCCGCTCTCCTGCGCCGTTGGGCCACCAAAGCGGCGGATTGTCGATTTCAATCCTGTTCGTCACGACGGAGCCGTCGCTCAGGTCGGCGAACACGTCGAGCGTGCAGTGCGAAAGATCGTCCGAGAACGTCTGCCGCGTGTGGACGTAGTCGATGCGCGGACGGTCCGAGCCGACTATCTCGACCTTTCCGCAGAATCCTACGACCTCGAGTTCCGGCCCCCAGTCCCAGCCGCCGTGGCAGGCGGGCTTGCGGATGTGCGCCTGGTTCTTCGCCCACGGCACGTTCGACATCGGGTAGGGGCGCCCGCGCAGGGCCGCGATCGAGTCCGCTTCGGCGACGGGGCTCTTGAAGCGGCCGGCTATCGTATTTCTCCCCTCGCGGAGGAAAGGTTTCAAATCGAACGTGTAGCGCTGGAAACGGTCCGATGTACGTCCGACGCAGCTTCCGTTCACGCTTATGTCGCAGAAGGTATCGCAGTCTTCGAGGCGCAGCACGATTTCGCGCTGCGACAGCAGATCCGCAGACACGTCGAAATCGCGCGAGACCGTCCAGTCGCGTCTCGCCACCCATAGCGTCTTCTCCTCGTTGCGCCCGTAGAACACATCCGGCATCAGCCCCTGCGAGAGCAGCGCGGAGTGGACGTCCCCTGGAACAGGAATTGCGCATTCTATCGCCCCCCCGTCGGGATTGCGTCCGGAGAGCCTCCATTCTCCGGACAGATCAAGACTTGCGGCCGCGAGCGCGGACGACGCCGCGCACGCGATGGACATCAACTTGAATTTCATTTTTCCTGCCTTTCCTTGATTTAGAAATCCTGGCGTTCACGCACGTCGAGGCGCGCTCGACAAGTTCCGCCGTCAGAAGCGTTTCGCGCGGAGCCATGCGGCGGTTCGCAAGCCTCTGCAGCATGATCTCCACCGCGGTCTGTCCGATTTCCCGGCACGGCTGGACCATGGTGGTCAGACCCGGATCCGCTTTCTCCGCGCACTCGTCGCCGTTGATGCCTGCGAGCATGACGTCGCCGGGGACGTCTATTCCCATCGACTTCAGCGATTCGAGCAGACGCGCGGCGACGTAGTCGTTGACGGCCACGACCGCGTCTGGCCGGTCCGCGCCCCTGAACATGCGCCCGAGAAACCTCGTGTCGGACGGGTCGCCTATCACGATGCTGCCGCGGTTCCAGGCAAGGCCGGCCTCGGTCGCCGCAAAGCCGACGCCGCTGCCGCGCCGGAGCGAACTGGGCGCCGCGAGCCTGTTCGAGAAATACACGATCCGTTCGGCACCTTTCGAAATCAGATGGCCGGCGAGCCGGTATCCGGCGTTTGTGTTGTCGATGCTGACAATGTCGTATCCGCTTCTCGCCGGCGGAGTCGCGAAATCGCTGTCCAGCAGAACGACGGGTATGTCCGCGCCCGCGAACACGGACATGAGCGACCTGTTGAACTCCTCGGCCCTGTCGAGAAGCTGCACCGGCTGCAGAAACACCCCGCTCACTTTCTGCGACTTGCACACTTCCGCGAATTCGACCGCCTTTATGGCGCGCTCGTGCATTTCCCCCGAACCGAGCGCCGCCGCGAGCGTCGTATAGCCGTGCTTCTTCGCGCGGGATTCGATGCCGTCGCATATCCTCGCGTAGAAAGGATAGTATGCGTCAGGCACTATGACGCCGAAGCACTGCGTGGCAAGACGCGAAGCGCGGTCGGAAAGGAACGTGCCGTATCCGGGCCGGGTGTCCACAAGCTCCCTTTTCGTCAGTTCCCTGATGGCGCCGCGCACCGTTTCGCGCGCTGCGGAAAAACGGCGCATCAGCTGATGCTCGCTGGGGAGTTTCCGCGCCTCGTCGAACTTTCCGTCGACGATCTCCTGTCTGAGAATCTCGCTTATGCTCTTGCGTTTTGTTTTCATCTCATACAATTATAACAGGAACGTCGCATACCGTCAACCTTGTCTAGACAGGTTAATGCCCGGCGCAAGGTTTGCGCACTTGAACTCTGTCTTCTCGCCAACCATGTTTTCCCATTCTCTCTTCACCGCGAATCCGGAAAATATGATATAATCATTGTCATGAAAATCTCGACTATATTCGCGGCGGCGGCGTTTCTGGCCGTCTGCGCGCCCGCAGGCGCCTTTGCCGGCATGGAAAACCTGCACTTCGACCCGATGGCGGCGGCCGAGGGGATTCCGCTGGCGATTGAGGCCTTGAAAATCATGGACAACGCATCCGCCAGAGAAGCGAAACACAGGCGCGAACTGGCCTCGAAGGGCATCGCCGAGGTGCCGATGTCGAAAGCCGCGCTAAAATACACGATCGACACTCACGGCCTCGGAGACATGCTCTTCGACGACTGGGGCGAACTGTACATCGACAGGCGCTTCGTGACGGACGCCGAACTCGAACGGATAAAGGTGATCGAAAAATTCGTATGGGACCATTTAATAGGTCCGATGCGCCAGGCCGGCGTCATTCCCGCACAGCGCAAGCCCGGCCCCGCGAAGAAGAACGTCCCTCCGGCGGTTGCTTCCGGCGCAAAGGCGGACAGATCCGTTTCTGGCGGCGCGGGCCTTCCCGTCTTCCGCGGGTTCGAGGATCCCCGCTACCAGGAGCACGATTCGCTCATAGCGTCGATGACCGCCGATTTCAACCGCGACAAAAAGGGTTGGTGCGGAGGGAGCGCCGCACAGGCCGCGAAAATCCCCGACCTTGCGCCAGCGCAGGTAAAATCCCACATGATCGAGGAATCGGGGGGAAACGGCAAAAGAAGTCTCGCGGCGTGGAAGGTCGATCCGCTGCAGGTGAACGTTCCCGGCGACTGGGGCAGAGAGAAGGAGCTTGTCGGCCTGACAAAACCTGCAAAAAGGAACGAGGGCGACGTGCGCAACAACGTCAAAGCCGCCATAATGTATCTTTCGAGAAAAGGATTCGGCGCCTCGGCAAGACCCGCGGAGGAACGGCCATCCGGATTCTTCGACGGCTGGAAGAGGGCCCTGCAGCGCTACAACGGACGGCGCGACAGGACCGATACCGACCGCTGGTACAGCGACGAGTACGCCGACAAGATATTGAAGCGCGCCGAAAACCCGGACATTTTCGTTCCGATCGAAATCAAACTGAAAAAATGACCGACGCCCACTGCCATACCCGCGGGAAAGGCTCGCGGCATTTCATCTGCGATCCGTCCGATTGCGTTTGCGCGGACGGCGACGTGCGTTTCTACGGACTCCACCCTTGGAATTTCACGGCCCCGAATGCCGCGCCTCCCCTTCCCGGAGACATTGAAGCGCTCGAAGCGAAACTGCTGGCCGACCCTCGGACTGGAGTCGGCGAAATCGGATTGGACAGACTTAAAACCCGCGACATCACGCCCGCGATGCGCTCGGCCTTTTCCATGCAGCTGGACCTCGCCGCGCGACTGCATAGACCTGTTGTCGTACACGGAGCGAAATGCTGGGGCGAAACCGTTGCGGAATGCAGAAAACGCGCGGACGGCATCCCTTCGTTTCTGTTCCACGGCTTTTCGCGGTCGTGGGGCCTTTTGAACGAAATCGAATCGATCGGAGGATTCATATCGGCCGGCCCCGCTGTTTTGAACCTCCATGCCGAAAACTACAGAAAGGCGCTCGCCTCCGTTCCCGAAAAAATGCTCCTTGCGGAAACCGACGCAACGGAGGAAAACTCCGGCGCCGTGCCGTCTGTTGAAGAAATCGCCGCAGAACTTGCGAAAATCAGGGGAACGCCTCCGGAGGAACTTGCAGCGGCCCTGGAATCGAACGCCGGCAGATTCGCGGCTAGCCTTTTGCGAACAATCAGTCTCCCCTGCAGATTTCGACCTTGCCCTTGATGCAGGCGCGGCGGATTTTCCCGACATCCGTGACGCCCTCGGCGCAACACGGTATTTTACGCGGGGTTGATTGAAACGATGCCGATTTTCGGCTCAGAGCAGATTGAGGTTCCTTATGTAGGGCAAGAGCGTATGCACGACCAGATGTGCGTTCAGCCGGTGGCCGCCGTGGAATAGGCTCGACATCCCCGGATAATGCCGCTCGAAGACCGGACGCGCCTCCGACGCGAAAACCGTATCGTCTTCATCACCGAACAATCCGTGGCAAAGCGCACGGTCTTCGTCAGTCACGCCGTCGAACTGGTGCGCCTCCATCTCGCGGAAGTGCGCAATCGTCTCCTTTGTGACGTGGAACTCCGTTTCACCGTCCCTGCGACGGTTCATCCACTTGTGTTTGCCCACGAAGAGGACACTGTACTTGTCCGACAGGGTGAATGACGGATTCACGCAGATTCGCGCAAATCCGTGGAGCTGCTGCGCGTACATGCCGCCCATTGAAGTGCCGATGACGAGATCCGGGCGCTCCCTGTCCGCCAACTCCTTGAGCATCGGCAGGGCGGCCAGCGGATCGAGCGGTATGTCGGGCGCCACCACGGCCGCGCGGCGGTTCGGCGCAGCCTTTTCCCAAAACTCGCGCCTCAGCAGCTCGACCGTGCCGCTCGCGCCCGACGACGCGAATCCGTGCAGATACATTATCTTTTTCATTTGCATTCCTCTATGCAGGTGCCGCAGTTTGCCATGATGATGTACACCCTGAAAAAAAGTGTATGGGATGCATATTCTCCCTCCGGTCGCAGAACCGGTCGCCCGTGGCGAACTGAAGATGGTTGAACGGATTTCCCATGTCAAATATTATATCATCCCTGCTGTCGCGAAATCAAGTATCGGTTTGCGGAATTTTTCGTAGCGGAGAATTTCGTCTTTCGTGCTATGGGGCCCCATTGTGTCGGTCTTCATTCTACTGTCAGATTCGCAAAACCGCATCGTATATGTATGGCAAAGGAACTGGAAACCAGAAACCGCAAACCGCCATCTTAATCTTCTACGTCCGCGCCCGCCGGGTCTGAAAATTGCCTTGACAGAATGAAAAACGGCAAAAAATCAAAAACAAAGTTCGCAAGGATGAAATTCCTGGCGTCGGTCGTCTTGTCGTCGCCGGCGATCGTATTTCTCTATTCGCCTCTTATGGTCGCACTGTCCGTCGCGGGGATTGCAGTCCCGTTCGCCACCGGGCGATTCATCGACTCCCTCGTCGGCGGGATGTCGCCTGCCGCGCCGTTCGCAATCCTCGCCGCGCTCATGGCCGTCCGGTCCGTGATGACACCATGCCTGCAGCGGTTCATCCTCTCGCGCTCGAGAAACATCGAGCTGGACCTCCAGCGGCGCGTCCTCGACTCTGTCATGGATTTCCCGCCTTCCGAACTCGCATCGCTCGCCGACGGAACGCTCGTCGCCAAACTGACGCGCGACGCGTATGCGGTGGGCGGGTTCGCGAGCGGACTCTACCCGCGACTTCTCGGCGCGGTCGTCACAATGTGCGCGGCAGGCTTCGCACTCCATTCGCGCTCTCCGGCGCTCGGGCTTTCCTTCGTTGCGTTCATTCCGCTCTGCATTGTCATTTTCCTGCCGTTCGCGCGGCGCTTCGCCGCAAACTCCCGCAGTGTGCGCGCGAAAAGCGACCGGGCGTTCGCCGTGCTTTTCGACTCGTTCCGCTCGCTCCCCTTCCTGCGCACTCTTGACGCAGAACGACGCTTCGCCGACGCGCCCCGGCAGGCCCTTGACGGTTTCAAGGACGGCAACTGCGCGATGGACGGTCTGACGGTGGCTTTCGGGGCGCTTCTGGGCATGTTTCTGGTTGTCGGCGAAATTGCAGTCCTCGGCGTTGCGGGCGCGTTCGCCGCCAGGGGCGCGATCCCCGTCGGCGACGTAGTCGTATACCAAATGCTGTTTCTCGCGGCCATGCAGTCCATTCAGGGGGTCGTCTCTCTCCTCCCAGAAACGGCGACACTTCGCGAAGGCGTCGATTCAATCGGCGAAATACTCGCCCACGCACCGCCAAGGCGAGGAGGCACCCGTATCCACACCATAGAAAGCATCGAATTCCGAAACGTCTCGTTCGCCTACCCTGACACAGCGGCACGACCCATTGTCAAGGACTTTTCAGCCACATTCCACGCCGACAAGGTCGTCGCACTCGTTGGAGCGAACGGGGCTGGCAAGACGACGCTTCTCAAATTGGCAACTGCAGCACTCGAACCGCAGTCCGGCGAAATCCTCGTCAACGGTTCGCCCATGGCAACGCTCGACAGCGGGTCGTTCAGGCGCAGGATCGGGATCGTGTTCCAGGACAGTCTTCTCGTTTCGGGAACCGTGCGCGACAACATCACCCTGCGCGACCCCTCGTTCACCCGGGAGGACATAGACGAAGCCGCAGCGCTGAGCGGCCTTGAAGAAGTCGTGAAACGTCTCCCGCTCGGACTCGACACGCGCGTCGGTCTGTGGGGACAGTCCCTTTCGGGCGGCGAGATGCAGCGCCTAGCAATCGCCCGCGCGGTTATACGCAGACCCGACATTCTCGTTCTGGACGAAGTGACGAACCACCTCGACGCGGAAGCGCGCGAGGCCTTCGGAAAACTGCTCCGCCGCCTCGCTCCCGGACGCATCGTCCTCGTCGTCAGCCACGACCCTGCACTCATCAATCTCTGCGACGAAAAGATTTATTGTCAGATTTGAGAATAACCTTCGTATGTTAGTGTGCAACGGACGGGTGTCCGCTGCATTGGTTAACCAAAACAAGCAAAAAGGAAACAAATAATGACACCTAACGACATCGCGACCGATATCAGCGGTCTCAATTCCACAGGTACTGGAAGCGTCGCCGCGTCAGTCAACTACACGTATACGTTCGAGCGGATGGACGATGCGAGGACCTGGGACTGATTAGGCACGGCGTTTACCGCCTGACATTGGGGCTGGCGTGCCAGCCCCAATGTTTTCGCCAACGGCAAACGATGCAATTTGAACCATGATTTTCATCTCCACATGCAGCCAAGATTCCACTACGGACATCGTCGTGAAGGAACTCGACGCAAACGACGTCTTGCGCTTCAACATAGACAAGCCCGATGATTTCGCCTGGGATTTCCACTCCCGCGGGTTCCGTGTCGCAGACAAAACCTCCGGGAAGGAGATTTCCGAAAAGACGCTCACCTCGTTCTATCTACGCAAACCAATGTACTTCGACCTCATCGACGTGCCCAAATACGGCTGCGTCGAAAACTGGCGGCGCGAGGAGACGGACGAGCTTTTCAACGACTTTTTCCGCGAGTGCCAGAGCCGTGGGCTGACCACGCTCGTCCGAAGTCAAAACAACAAGTACGGCAAGCTTCGGCAGTTGCTCGCCGCACAAAGACATTTCCGTGTCGCGCCCTGGCATTTCTTCCACGGCGAACTACCGGACGAATTGAAAAACGGCAGATGGGTCGTCAAGTCGATGACGCAAACGCCTATTGGACAAGGCAAGGTGTTCTTCGTAAAAGAAGTTGATCCACGTGCGCTCGACTTGAACTATCCTTGGTTCGTCCAGGAACGAATAGAAGGCGAAGAGGAGGTGACGGTCGTCTATATCGCCGGCAAGACTTACGCGGCGAACGCGCCACGTACCTCCTTCGGTGGCGAAGACTCTCGCAAGTCCCTTATGGAAAAACCGACTGCCTGGCCGCGCTGCGAACTCTCTCCAGCGGAAGAACGCGCCATCAAAGGCTTCATGGACGAAACAGGCTACCGTTTCGGTCGCTTCGACTTCATCCGGAAGGACGGCGAGCTGTGGTTTCTGGAGCTCAACCCGAACGGACAGTGGGCGTGGCTCGACGAAAAGAACGAACACGGCCTCGTCTCGATGGTCGCTGACGCCGTCAAGCGCGAGGATGCCGCGCACCGTGCGCGGCAAAAGGCAGAAAGCAGGTCAGGCCTGGTTCCCTCAGTGGAATTGTGAAATTGCGGCTCTTCGGAGTTTTACAGAGGTCCTTAGCAACTCCTGCATCGCTTCGTCAGCCATTTGAACTCCGTATATCCATTTACTATTTTTTGCAAAAATTTAATAATTCCATTTACTAAAACACGCATATGATATCATAACTGCACCGATATGGTCGATGCTCTATCATTTTCGCGGGCGGTCAGAGTAGGGCTGGCGTTCCACCGCCAGCCGCCCCATCCGCCGACCCAAGGAGGCGGAGCGTCCCGCTCCGCCAGCCGCACCTAAGCCCACCTATCTGCCCGCACCTCCACGGCATCGAACCGCAATCCTTGTTCTCCGCCAGTTGTTCCATATACCGCTCTGCAATACTTTTTTATCCGCAATAAAACAATTATGCTTTTGCCAAGAAAATATGCTATACTATTAATCAACAATTGGAGAAAAGGCAATGACAAAATCTGAAATTGAGGCAGCGATTGACGAACAGGCCGCTGAAGCCGGGCTCGCCTTGGGGATGAGGCGCGACGCGTTTCGCGATTTGCCGTGCGAAAAGAAGTTTGCGACAATCCTGACAGGGGTTCGACGCTGCGGCAAGTCAACTCTTCTTGCGCAATGGGCGCACGATTCCGGCATGCGTGTCTTAAGCGTCCTTTTCGACGATCTTCGCCTGATGGATTTCTCCCCGTCGGATTTTAAGCTTCTGGGCAAGATAATAGCCGAACGGAAGCCCCAGGCCGTCGCCTTGGACGAAATCCAGGACATAGACGGATGGGAGCTGTTCGTCAACGGCCTGCTGAATCTCGGCTATGCAGTATTTGTGACTGGATCAAATGCGAAAATGCTTTCGCGCGAACTTGGCACAAAGCTGACCGGGCGCCATCTGGACTTGCAACTTCTACCCTTCAGTTTTTCGGAGTTCTGCCGATTCAAGGGACTAGAGCGCAAAGGCGAATCAATTGACGAATATCTGCGCACCGGAGGATTCCCGGCGTATGTCGAAAGCGGAAACAGGCAGATCTTGGTAGAATTGTTCAACGACATCATCTATCGCGACATAGCCGTTCGCTACAACCTCCCCAATGCCGCCCCCGTCAAGCATTTGGCCGGATATCTCCTTGGGCACATCGGGACTCGCATTTCGCCCAGCCGATTGAAGGATGCCATCCATGTGCAGTCCGCAAAGACCGTCCTCGAGTACTTCGACCATCTGACCGAATGCTGCATGATTCGCCGTCTGGAGCAGTATTCGGAATCGCCGAAAGCGAGAATGCTCGCGCCAAAGAAGGTGTATGCGTGCGATACCGCCCTGGCGTCGCTGTTCGACCGTGGCAAACAGCTAAATCTCGGACACAAACTGGAAAACGTTCTCTTCTGGCACTTGAGCCGGATGGCAAAGGACATCACTTACCATCTCGACGACAAGGACCGCGAATGCGACTTTGTCGTCGAGGACGAGAACGGCTCGTTTTCGGTCGTGCAGGTCTGCTACGAGCTGACGGACGACAACAGGGAGAGAGAATTCGGCGGGCTTGCCTCCGCAGCAAAAAGGTTTGGCCTCAAATCCGGAATCGTCGTCACTTGCAACCAATCCGACGAAGCGATCCACGACGGCTGCGAGATCTCCGTCATCCCAGCCGCCGACTACCTGTCAATGTAATACGCCGCCCCGTGCCGCACCGAGACCGTGCACCTCCTTGCGCCGTCCCCACACCCAAGGAGGTGGAGCGTCCCGCTCCGCCCGCCGCACAGGTGGTTGGATGAGTCCGAATCCGACAAGTCACGCTACATGTACACAGCGATTCAAGTGCATTCACAACTCCAGCGGCTTGCCGACGTCATAAATCATAGTTGCCGGAAGCGAGTCTTTCTGCAGGAACATCACCATGTAGATTGGCGCATAGTATACTTTGCCGGCAGATTCCATCGCATCGTCGTCAAACACAATCGCCGACTCAATCCCGTACTCATCGCATTCCAGAAGCTTGTCCAGTGCTCTGTGACGCTTGTAGTGCTTACCGCTCTTTACCTCGATCGGGCTCCATCAATGAGTAGTGCCGTTCTGCCTGCCTCTTGATAGAATCTTTCCAGTCTCTCCATTATTTTGCGATAAATCATATACTTTCACCTTTCGCGGCAAATTATAGCATACCTACGTCAAAAAATCAACCCGCAAATAAAGATTTTTGACAATTTTTGAACCACAAAAGAGTATCTACTTGACAAAAACTACCCCATCAGAAATGGTAGGGCTGGCGTTCCACCGCCAGCCGCCCCACCCCCCGCCCCAAGGAGGTGGCGCGTCCCGCCCCACCCGCCACGCAGGAGATTGGATGCGCCCAACATCCGACAAGTCGCAGCATTTATGGCGAGACGGGTTTACAATGGGGTCTGCCCCCCAACTGGGAAAGCACCCCTGCTAGGGCATCGCCAAGGCGACTCGCCTTCGGCTCGGGGGATATGCCATCTTGGCGGCTGTATCAAGGAGATGGAGCATCTTGCTCCGTCCTAACTGGGAAAGCCGCCGTCCCGGCGGCTTAGGAATTTCGCAATTGCGGAATCGGTAGGGCGGCGTGTCCCCACACCGCTGGTAGGGCGCGATCACCGGTATCACCCGAACATAGCGAGCCGCGCAAGCGGTCGCTAGAGGGGTGCGCCCCGCCGTCGCCGCTGTCAAAAGAACAGAGGAAGGTATGCTCCGAAAAGTATCGTTGCATTCCCGACAATCGCACATTTCAGTCCATATGTCAATGCGACCCGTCGCATGGCGCGGTTCAAACCCATCGCTTGGCACAACGGCACTGTGAAATCCACCCAAGCTCAAATCAAGGAAACGAGTGAAACTTGACAAAATGACGGAGTGAAGCTTGGCAAAATGACGGAGTGGAATCTGGCAAAATGACGGAGTGCTGTTGCGTTTGTGCTGAAGTCGCTTGCACGCAATGTCTCGTCCATTGCCACCCAGCAGACAATCATTGACGACATGTGCGCCAACGACTGTACGGCGTCGGACAAAACGGTGGCAGACTACCTAAATGCACTCAGGAAGATATTTGTTGTTGAAGACACGCCGGCGTGGACGCCCGCGCTACGGTCGAAGACGGCCATACGATCAGCTGCGAAGCGCCAGTTCTCGGATCCATCAATTCCAGCAGCCGTCCTGGGGGCGAATCCCGACGGCCTTATGCGAGATATCGTGACACTGGGATTCCTGTTCGAGTCGATGTGTTGCCGTGATCTCCGAGTTTACGCGCAGGCAATGGACGGACAGGTTTCGCATTTCCGCGATCGGCATGGACTGGAAATTGACCTCGTGGTGTCATTGCCGGACGGAAGATGGGGCGGCGTGGAGGTGAAGCTCGGCAGTGGGCGGATAGACGAGGCTGCGCAGAATCTTCTCAAGGTCGCCGGACGAGTGGATGAGATGCGCACGGGCAAGCCTTCGTTTCTGATGGTTCTGACCGGGGCGAAATTCGCCTTCCGACGCCCTGATGGCGTCATTGTCTGTCCCTTGGGCTGCCTGAAACCTTGACCTTTCGCAGATCGACGGCGTCCTTTCGGTCGTGCAGGTCTGCTACGAGCTGACGGACGACAACAGGGAGAGAGAATTCGACGGGCTTGCCTCCGCGGCAAAAAGGTTTGGCCTCAAATCCGGAATCGTCGTCACTTGCAACCAATCCGACGAAGCGATCCACGACGGCTGCGAGAACTCCGTCATCCCAGCCGCCGACTACCTGTCAATGTAATACGCCGCCCCGTGCCGCACCGGTAGGGCTGGCGTTCCACCGCCAGCCGCCCCACCCGCCGACTCAAGGAGGTGGAGCGTCCCGCCCCACCCGCCGCACCATGGGGAAAAAGGGATAGACGTAGCCATGGCGCCTGCCGTACTCACTGCCGCGTCAGAACTCGCGAGTCGACGGGAACATCGCCCCATTTCGTTCTGCCGCAAGATACGGGCAGCCGCCCATTGGCATGCACAATATCAGGCAGCCAATTATGATCACGATTCTCTTTTTCACAGCACAGCCTCCCTATCCAATTCACCAATGGCAAGAACGCGATGCTCGCGAGGTTTGCCGCTGTGCATAGATTTTCCAACTGCCGGTTATTAGATTAAAGCCAACAGCGGCACCATCAATCCGAACCTATGAAGCGATATCAGATCTGCCACGATATGTCGCCTCTTGCGATTTCCTTCGACGCCTACTTGCGATTTCCTCTGATTCCTACTTGCGATTTCCCCTGATTCCTACTTGCGATTTCCTCCTATGTTATGCTATAATATTATCAATAAAAATGGAGATAGTACGATGATATCCAGATGGCAAGAAAATAATCTAATACATGGGCTCAAGGTGCGTCGCGGCATCCATCTTACAGGTGCTAGACAGGTAGGGAAAACCACACTGGCAGAAGCCATAAGCATAGATTCTGTCGTGCATCGCTCTCTGGACAAGTCATCACAAGTCAGGGCGGCAAAATCCGATCCAGAGCTGTTTGTGCGTAGGAAAGGGGCTGAAACCATTGTTATTGATGAAATACAAAAAGCGCCCGAGTTGCTTGAAGAGATAAAACTCAAAGTTGACCACGACAATTCGCCTGGCCAATATCTTCTTACCGGCAGCTCAAATCTTCGTTTCCTCAAATCTGTAAAGGATTCGCTTGCCGGACGGTTTGGCACAATCAGGTTGCGAACGCTAACCCTTGGTGAACTAAACGGCTCTGCTCCCGACTTTCTCGACCAGTTATTCAATGAAGACTTCAGGAGAGCTTCAAAGGGCTTTGACAAACCATCACTAATCCATGCAGCCTTCATGGGCGGCTATCCGGAGCCGCTTGAGTTTTCGCATAGAGACAAGAAAGACTGGGTGAAGAACTACCTCAATGATATTCTGACGAAGGACATAAAGGACATAACGGAGCTTAGGAAGCTGGATTCCTTGAGTGCAGCCGTGCTTTGGCTGATGGCCCACACGGCTCAGCTCTTTACAATCGAGGAGTTCGGCGCCAAAGCCGGACTCACGCGAGAAACATCCCAGACATACATAGCCGCGTTGACAGCGCTTTACCTCTTCGACAAGGTCCCAGCATGGGCGAAAAGCGATTATGACAAAATCGGGAAACGTCCAAAATACATCATCACAGACACCTCGCTCGCCTCAATCATGCTGGGCTGGCACGAAGACAATGTGGTTTTCGACGAACACACAAACGGGAAACTTGCGGAGTCCTGGGCCTATCATGAGATAGCCGCCCAGGCTGATATCACAGGCGACTACAGCATAACACATTACAGAGACAGTGACAAGCGCGAAATTGATTTTGTCGTTGAGCGCGACGACGGACATTGCGCCGGGATTGAGGTGAAATGCGGTTCCTCCGTCGGGGATGAAGATTTCAAGCATCTTAAATGGTTTCGTGCAAAGTTCAATATGGACCGATTCACAGGAATTGTCCTTTACACGGGAAACGACGTGCTGAGTTTCGGCAATCACATGTACGCCGTCCCCTTTGCGAACTTGACCTGACGCTCCGCAAAAAACGGCAATCCGCCCCGTGCCGCACCGGTAGGGCTGGCGTTCCACCGCCAGCCGCCCCACCCGCCGACCCAAGGAGGTGGAGCGTCCCGCTCCGCACGCCGCACCGATAGGGCTGGCGTTCCACCGCCAGCCGCCCCACCCGCCGACTCAAGGAGGTGGAGCGTCCCGCTCCGCCCGCCGCACCGGTAGGGCTGGCGTTCCACCGCCAGCCGCCCCGCCCGCCGCACCGGAGCTTGCATCCTTCTGCCACTACCGCAACATCCCATAACCAGGTATCACGACTTCGAGCGGACCGTATAACTCGGGCGCATAATGGTATGGCGCGACAGAATATTCTGCGAAAACGAAGTGCAGACCATCCTTGCCGACATAGAAATTCTCCGAAAGCGAGGCGAGTACCTCGTTTGCCGTCGGCAGCAAATTCATTTCCCCGCCGATCTTGGCGATTACGGCCTCTCGCACCCTTGCAATCGCCTCAGCGCGTTTGCCTTCCGGGATTACGTCGGCGGTAGTCAGCCGCTTCCCCGTCCTCACATCTATCGTCCCGACTTTGACAACCGTGCCGCCATGCGCTCCACCAGTGTACCTGAAGCATTCCGCACGATAGCTGAAGAACGTCCGTTGGTCGGTATAAACCACCTTGTATTCAGACTTGTATTCCCGTGTGGTCAGCATGTAGAACCCGCCGCCCTCCGGCTCGAAATAACTCGCCAGGTTCGTGTCGCCAAAGACATCCCGAACCTCGTTCACATAGCAATCCAGGTAATTCCTGAAATCGCTCGCAAAGGCATCGGCATCCTTCACAACAGAGTCGCACGCGCCCCCCTCTCGTCCAACTTCGCCATATCTGCACCCGCCCACCAAAGCGATACCCAATACCAGACAGCCGATTATGATCACGATGCTCTTTTTCACGGCATCTCCTCCCTATCCAATTCACCAATGGCAAGAAGCAGCCCCAAGGTCGATTCCAATATCATCGCGACAAAACAGCTTTGACATGATGCTCATACTTGCGTTCCTTTCTATGTGATACTCGCCTTACTCGAATATACGATCCTCTCGCAAAATTATGACAAGGCTGTTCCCGACATCCCCGCCGTACTATCCGTTGAACAGCACTTCGCGAAGCTTTTCCGGCGACGCTTTGCAGTTGCGCGGAAGGCTCAGCACGAGCGAGCAATTCTCCGGACGGAAAATTTCGGCCGCAAGACTCTGCAGGTCGGAAGCCGATACGCTGCGAATACGTTCCACTTCCTCGTCGATTCCTTCAATTTTCTTATGATTTTCCAAACATCCTTTAAGTATGTTGTATTCACCCTCGCAGTTGGCTTCGTTCCCCAAGATGGCGATGCTGGCAAACTTCTCGCGCAGGAAAGCGAGCTCTTGGCGTCCGACCGGTTTGCCGGCGAGCGCCTTAAGCTCGTGTCCGCAGAGTGCGAGCGCCTTCTCGATCGAATCAGGAGACACCTCGGCGCTAATGCATATCGTTCCATTATCTTCTTCCGCGCCGAAGAAGGCCCCGACTGCATAGGCAAGGCCGTGGCGCTCGCGCACGCTTCGATACAGGCGGGAACTCGAACCGCCTCCGAGGATGGACGTCAGAAGCGTCTGCGCATCCTTGCGGGGATCCGAGTCCGCCACGCCTCGAAACGATATGATGAAGCCCGCACCCGACTCGTCGCAGCGATCCACCGCGACAGGTTTTACGGGCCAATCCGGGGAGGCCCGGCGGTAGCGAGGCTCTGGCGCGTCCGAAAGCGCGTCGAACACGGGACGGACGCGCTCGACGATCTCATCATGGTCGACCTTTCCCGCCGCGATGAACATCGCGCCCCGCGATGTGTAGCGCGCGCGGTGGAACGCCTTGAGAGAATTCGCGTCGATAGACGCTATCGACTCCGGCGTTCCGATGATCGGCCTGCCGAGCGGATGTCTGGGCCACAACGACTCGTTTACAAGATGAAAAAGCCTGCTGGCCGAATCGTCTGCCGCCATCCGGATTTCCGAGAGAATTGCATTGCGCTCGATCTCGATATCCGGCTGGGAAAAGAGCGGATGTGCAATCGCGTCTCCCAAGACTCCAATGGTTTTTCCAATGCCGTAGGCGGGAACATGCGCATAGAACCTGGTCCAGAGATCCGACGTCTCGGCATTTTTGCACCCGCCGAATCTGCCCAGAATGCGATTGATGATTTTCTGCGATGGATACTTCTCCGATCCACGCAGGACCATGTGTTCTGCAAAGTGGCTCCATCCTGCCTCGGACGCCTTCTCGCGGCGGCTGCCCATCGGGATGTGGAACCCGAGATGGCAGACGTTCGACCCCTTCATCTCAGACGTCGCGACGCACGCCCCGTTTTCAAGCTTCGTGATCTTCACATTCTCGAACATTTCTTCGTTCCTTTCGTTATGTTACTTTTATGTTTAACAACCCTTGAACAGGAAGATGAGTACAACCAGAACTATGATTATCCCCAAACACCCTGAATTATCATCTCTGTGAATATGTATCCACTCATCCGATCTTGCGTGAATATGGCGATGTCTCATTTTTCCCTCCTTTTTCAGTTTATGAGATTAGTTTGTATGTCGGCGTTGTCTTTTATCGACTAATCATACACTACCCTGCGATGCCATCTACCGAATCGGGCGTCCGATCTCTTCTATGCACGCATTCCGCACCTCGATACGAAATTTTCAGGTCTTTCGAGCATGACACGAACACCGCGTCCAACGGTTCGTTTTCCAGATGTCGAGGTAGCGACACGTTCTTAAGATGCCTACATCCAAGAAACGCGCACCGCCCTAAGCGCATCACACTATCGGGTATTGTTATGCTTTCAAGTTGTATGCAATCATCAAACGCATTCTCCTTGATTTCTTTAACACCATGGGAAATCGTTACATGCAACAGACTACAGCAAGATGAAAATGCATACATAGGAATACTCTCTAATGTCGAAGGTATCGTCACGCGTACTAATCCATAGCACATGATGAATGCGGAAAAGCCCATCCACACGACACCTTCCGGTATGTCCACCCACCTCAGTCCTTCGCATCCAGCAAATGCGCATTCTCCAATAACCCTTACGCTTGGCGGAATCTTGACGCATGTCAACATCGGACTGTATGCAAACGCAGATTCACAAATCCATACCACACTATCCGGCATAGTCACACCTGTCAATTCGCCGCAACCAGCGCTAAACGCAAGACCGCCTATGCGCTTGACAGGGAGACCCTCTATTTCGGAAGGTATCGCGACATACCCATGCGCCGCTTCCCCCCAAGTAACCGTAACATACGGCACCGCTTCATCAGCAGCATTGCCGCCAATTTCAACTTCATACTCCAGCTTCGCACCTGGCAATCTTATCTTACCCATTCCAGCTCCTCCTTGCTTTGTTTTCATAATTGCTTGTCTATATTGCCTTGCAAATATGCTTTTAAATCCCCAGTCCCATGTCACAACCTTCTCTTTGTCCTTCGCGGTGTACTACAGACCTCTTTATTTTCCCACATAAACTTTCGGAGGAAATAACCCCAGATACACTTCTCCTTTTCTGGGATGCCAAGTCGTGCGCGAATACTCCCCACTTCCTCCGCATTTGCGGCAAGTCTTTCCATGGACTTTGCCAGAACCATTGCAGCGGAAACATTCGCCGCTTACCTCCTTGTACCTACAACCGAATAAGTTTTTACCACGCTTCACACGTGTATCACGCTTATTACCTGCGAAAGCCGATAGGATCGCGCACCCAACCAGAAGCTCTACGATCATCTCATCCTCCTTACTTTTAACCATTTTTCTGATACACACCCATGCCGCCACATTTGCGACACGTTTCCCCCGTTTTATGGAACACTCCTGTCCCATTACAGCGGAAACATATGCCGCTGTATGACCTTGAATAGCCAGGGAGTATCACACCCCTGCGTCCGCGCCACGAGCCAACAGATTCCCCATCTTCCCCATAATGCTCAAGCTTGTCACAATTCCCGAACAATCCGCAATTCATAGTCTTTACAGACTTCTTGACCCGCCCGTGTTCAAACTCCAACTTCTCAACATCGTGCCCCCAGGCATCTTTCTTGATGCTGCCTTTCCCGACTCTTCTTCCATCCCGATAGACCTTGACATCCGTCCGATCGCCAAAGAAGCCTTGCCCATGCTTATACTCCTTCGTTGTCCCTGTGTCGTAATTGTGGACCACCGTCTTCTTGTTGCCCCAGAAGTCCCTAGTCCTAGTAATCGTCGTTCCAGACTGCGTCAGATAGTTGAACATCCTTCCGAGCAGTCCTGTCTCGCGTCTTCCATGTCCCATGGCACACACCTTTCTATTTGATCTACCCGATGGCACCCACTCGAGCGCCTCACTATATGTCTGAAATCCACAAACAGCCCTCCTTACCCCATTTTGACAGCATAATCTATTTATTTTAATATGTATACCTATTGGTATTGACATTTCATATTTAAAATGATACAATGCCATCAATTAAAAGTTGAGCAGGAAAGGACCGCCTAATGGACAGCAAAGGCAGAAAAGTTGTTGTATTCTCTTTTTTCGACGAAACAGAGGACTATCGCGGCATAATCAATGCCGCACTTAGAAAAGATTGGGAGAATGAGGTTGACAAGTGGGCAGAGAATAGCTATTCAGGAGAAAGACCCTCAAGAAATAAATATAAGAAAAACAGCACCAAAAAGTTTTCCGAAACACATAATCCAGAAGAAATTGACAAAACGTACTGGCGGCCATCCACCGCCTTGGCACTCTCATTACGGGAAAGACAAAAAATTACCATAGACGAGTATCACCTATTCTATCAACCGAAATTAAAAGATCACGAAAGCGAGCAACTCAATGGTACACACTATATTAAGGATGCAATTGAACGTTTAGTGCCAGGCATTAAAGTTAATCTTGAGAAAATTGACATAGGCAACGGTCACAATCTCAAGATCGTGTACGAAAACCTCTTTACATACTTTCTGAATTACTTTAATCCATCACAAGCAGACGCTAACACCACGAACATTCGATATCTAGTCCACGTCACATCTGGTTCACAGGCCGTCCGCATGTGCCTCTTTCTTCTCGCCCAGAACAGATGGATACCAGCTGAATGCATTCAACTCTGGACAACAAAAAAGAACGATCCAGTCGGGGAATGCTCAATAACAGCGCTTGGGGCTTCGACCAAAGGGGAAACCAAGCTCTTGCAGAACGACCCCGAATCCCTTGGCGAAATTATCGAAACAAGAGATAAAGACTACAGCAACACACTTGCATATATTAAGCGGATTGCAGACAAAACTAATGAACCAATCTTGCTATTGGGCGACACTGGAGTCGGAAAATCCCAAATTGCGAAGTTAATATTCGACCATCGTAAAAAATCCCTTGCAAGCAAAGATGACTATATATCAAACAAAAACAATGAATGGATTACAAAGGATGGAGCCTTTAAATGGGTTAACTGTAGCGGCCTCGACGACGCTCTTGTAAATGACACTCTGTTTGGGCATGTGAAGGGTGGGTACACAGGCGCGACAGAGGACAAAGCTGGGCTAGTAGAACTGGCCTGTGGAGGTGTGTTGTTTCTGGATGAAATAGGCAATCTCCCTATCGAAACACAAGGGAAATTGCTTACTCTCATTGACGAGCATAAATTCAACCCCATTGGTGATCGCGGAGCGCCAAAAGAATCTAAATTCCTCCTCATCTGCGCTACCAATGAATGGATACCAGATCTAATTGAGAAAGGTAAGTTTCGCCGTGATCTTTTTGAACGTATTCGTACTTGGACATTCCGCATTCCAAATCTTAAAGAGCGCCCGGACGACATTGACCTTAACATTGACAACCTGTTAAAGATCTTCAGCAGAGACAATGGCACCAATATTCAGTTCAGCAACGAACTGTCACGCCAAAATTTCCTATCCGCCATAAAAGGCATGACGTTCAATGGTAATTTCAGAGAACTAAGACGGATCATATGGCGTATGGCAACCATTGCCACACTTGAAAAACACGTCATTGACGACAGCATAATTCAAGACGAAATCGAAAGACTCAAAAGCGAGCAGGAATGGAATAACAAGTCCTCGTCCAAGCAAGTGCAGTCACCACCCAAGATAGCATCTATCAACGAAACCTTTGCCGACAAAGTCTTGAATGCCATCCACCAAAAATATGACATCAAATCTAATATCAACAACATTGAACTTCATCAACTGCGGCACGTTATTGAGGTTTGTTTACGAAGCAAGACAGGTGCGGCCGCTGCGAGAGAACTGTTTAATGTAAGTTTAAAAGATAAAGGCAATGGTTTAGGCGCTAAAAGCAATGCCTCCGATTATATGAGCCGTTATTTTAGGCGAAAAGCCATTAGCCAGCTAGGCATCGACTTTGACACGATTAAGTCTATCGCAAGGGAGCTCCGCCAAAAAACTACTTGAAGAGTCGCCGCAAAGGAATGCTTCCATTACTCCAAGCAAGACGGGCTGCACCCAAGTACTTCGAAAATGACGGCAATAGAATTTTCTGATCTTTTTTCGCATTAAGAACCTCTAGAAACTCCGTCTGCGTAATCGGCTTATGCTTTGAAAGAAACTCGACCGGGGAGGCTAACTGCTTCATAGCACCAGGCTCCATAAGCCATTCAGCAGTTGCACAATAGGCTTCACGGCGCTGAACAAGCTTCAGTAAAGTGTTTCTGCCAAGTACACTACGTCCAACATATGTCTCTCCCCCCATCTCTGGCACGTCTATTTCAATCCTACCATCTTCATTTCGAAATACGCGAAGCACATATGCGGCATCCGTCAAAAAAGGCCCCGTCTCGAAAACCTCGGACAAAACCGCATCACTTTCGACCGTTAATGCATCTTCATCCGAGAAATCCCACTCCGCGTCAAACACTTCCTCGGCAAGCTCATCGTCTATTGCCAAATCTTCATATCCAACGGAAATATCCTGGACTATGTGCCCTCGCTGCTCCAGTTCCTGTAAGTTGCGCTGCACTTCCAGAGGCCCCCCAGAACAAACTATATCGGCCAGAACGTGTAATGCCTGAGTTTGCTTCGTCTGCTGTTCCTGCCCAATACCAAATCCGAGGCCCATCTTAAGCATCCTCCTTTCCGCAAGTCTTTTCGCGATGCCCCCAGCGATTGAACATCACCTTGGCAAATGGTGAATCAAATGACAACACACCGTCGCTTATCGCAAGTTCAAATATCTGCCGTTTCTGCCTCTGAAAAAGAATATCCGTAAACGTTTTGTCCGCCGATTTATCAGCTGCCGCACTATTTTTCGTTGCCTCTCGTTTCTTCTTCAGTGCCTCCCAGAGGATTTCCAGATACTTATCGTCAATTTCCGCATATTCGGTCTCTTCATTATCCCCATTTTTTCTAATTGCATTTATAAAACCGACCTTATCGTCATCCCTAACATAATCTCTATGTTCAGGACTCCCCTTCTCCCCAACTTCCCCGGTTAAGAACAACGCACGGGATCGCGCGATGTCGATTCCCTTCCCACCTGTATGGAACCCCTGCATCGCGACCTGAAGTCCCCTTTCGCCTATTGCCTGCGCCGCGATAAGACCTTCTTGCCCTTTCGGCCAGAGCATAAACACAAGGCGACGCGTAAGATCGCCGGCCTTACCTGCACCAAGCTTCTTATTGCACATAGTGGTGCGAGCATTTAACGACGACCAGAACATTTCGTCCCACGACATCCCATGCACGAGCGAACAATCGAACTTCTTGGCCTTATCCGGGATTAGGTCTTTTGAGTACCCCAAATGATCCATGTCCACATGCAACTCGCCTCGCGAACCTATTAATTGGCGTATTTGGCTTTGACCGTTTGCACCCGACCTGACCATGTCCAAAACTGACTTCTCTCCGGCAGACAGATCGGACGCTCCACGCACTTTGTCGAGAATGCCTTGCTCCTCCATCTTCCCAACTCGCGAACTAAGGTCTAATAAATCATAGAACCCAAAGGACACGCCTTGGCGTGTACATGCATGATAAGCAAGACGGGCGAGAGCAGCAATCGCCTTTGCCGACTTCTCACCATTCTCCTCGGACAACTCATCAATAAGTTTCTTGCCGAACTCGCCAGGCTTATCAAACTTCTCCTCAAATAGCTTGCGAATCCCGTCATCCAGATTAATCTCGTCAATCTCTTTCTTATACTTCACCTGGTTCTCATAGACAATCTGCAGCCCAGTCACAAAATCGCGGTCATACTGCGCCGAAGCTTTTCCCGTACCTATCATACGAAGATTATTGCGCGGTAGCATTACAACAGCCTCTTTCTGGGCCTCGTCAGATACAGGATAGTGTCCAACCATCTCGTCACCATCGAAGTCGGCGGCAAAACCCTTGCAGCAGAGCGGCGATATCTGCAGCACTTCGCCGTCTTCGGGCTTCAATGGCTCAGGGTAAAACGCCTGAAAGCCATGACGATGAAGTGTTGGCTGACGATTGAGCAAAATCAACTGCGGATGTTCATTCAAATAGTCGCGAAGCAACTTATACTTCTCGTCATCTGTAAGCGAAGAAGCGGCCTTATTCCACCACCATCCAACGCGCAGTACAATTTCGGAGTCATTCGATCCAGACACTACCGTTTCTGAGTCTGCAGGATTGCTTGTTTCAGCCCCCATAAACGAAGCTAATACTCTGTCTCCCATCAATTCCCACAGGACATCTGTCGGTACGCGGACCTTATCCCATTCCAATTCGGGATTTGGCGTAATGACCAATCGGAATGAACGATCAACGCGACGCCCCAGTCCTTCGCGACGCAACAATCCATCCTTTTTGTCAAGACGATTAGCGATTTCCACGAACAGCTCTTTGACCGCTGTCTTAACACCGGCCAAGCACTTCTCTTTATCTTTAACTCCACATGCCCTAACAAGTTTGCGGTAGAGGTTATTAATCTCGGCGCAGCTTGCCGCATTGTCGGATATTTCCGGGATCGGCCGTCGATAGCGAATCGGGAGAACTGGTATAATTGTTAGTTTGGGCAGTTCCTGTCCCAACGACCTCAAATCTTTTGCAGATATGCCAAAAGCATCGTATGGATAATCAACTGGCTCTGGAAGTTTAACATATCCCCACTTATCATCGCAAAGTTCCGGCTTTCTCCAATCACCAAATATCACTTCGTCAAATATACTGCCCGGATTGGCTTTATAATAACACCCGTATGGAGGCGTCGCTTTCAGAGAGATTGTCGCGTGGTGAGGACATGTGACAGAGAAGTCTCCCAGCGCCGGACCCTCTTTCTCTCCACATAACGAACTAAGAAGATCTTTAGCGGATCTGTTAAGCGGTTTGCCAGCCACCTTCCCCTTGCTAAACCTCCCGTAACAGGTCATCGTTTCCATACCAACCGGCCATTTAGGAGGTTGCATTCCAGGCTTAGGAACAATCTCAGCCTTTATCCAGTCTTTCTGCGGGTCATAGTCTTTTAGCGTCACAACAAGAGTACATTTGGGAGCGCCCTCAACCGGAGTTAAATCCCACTCAAAGACCGCAGGTCCCATGCCTTGACCTGGCATCGGATGAATAGGCTTTGTGCAATCATACCCCCAGCTGCGCAAAACACTCTTAACTCTGAGCGCATTGGTGTTTTTGTTGTCACCACTACCTTTTGGCAGCTTCTCATTGCCAAACGGCATCCCACATCCTTTGGGACAGACAAACGAAGCTGTTGGCTCCTTTGAAACACCACCGGCAGACAACACACGCTGCGCACCATTGTCTTCAATCCATTCCCTGATCGTCTCTTCTGACATTAACGAGAATCGAACCTTGTCTGCCCCTGCCTGCTCCATATCAATCCCAAGCGCCCAAAGCCAATCTCGCGCAACTCGCGGGAATCCAGAAAACAGCTCCTTTACAGGCGGGGCTCCTTCAGCTTTCCATTCGCTCGCCCATTCAACGTCGGACTTCGCGCCCAGCATCTCTTCAAGAATATGCGGCACGCCGTATGCAGCAAGCGCCCACACCTCCATCTCCCCCAGTCTCTGCCCGCCGCCAATTCGACGTCCATGCGCAGCCTGCCGAGTGGTAGACGAATATTTTGCATCCGAACCACCACATCGTGCCTGCGCTTTAAACTCTGGCACATGATGAAGCCGGACAAAGTACTCAAACCCAACGAGTACAGGGCTCTCCGTCTTCGACCCATCTGGCAACACCAATTGGATGCATCCCTTCCGGTCTAGCCCACTTGCCTCAAGGGCGTGGCGAATTGCATCATGGTCAAGATTCGCGTTGTCGAAGCAACCAAGTTCAGGCGACACTCCGCCACTTTTCAAGAAGTTAGCCCCATTCCACCCCGCATGAAGCAGCCAACCAAGATGCGTTTCCAGAAGCTGGCCAGGGTTCATCCTAGATAGCACACCATGTGGGTTAAGCAGAACATCTATGGCTTTGCCACGCAGATTCGCTGGCAACCGAGGATCATCGGGGAGGTGCGGCATTTCTTCTTCATCAAGAACCCTCGCGACCACCCCCTTGTTACCATGCCGCCCCATCAACTTGTCACCGAGACCAAGCGGCACCTCTTTCTCTAGTTCAAATGACAAACGCTGAGACAACTCTTGCAATGCTTCAGAATCTTCACACCCTTCATTAGGCGGAAAGAATGGTCCTTTGGAAATCCGGGCAGGATTCGGGTCCTCATATCGCAAGACAAGCTTTTTCTTGTCACCATTGGCAAAAGATATGACAACATCTCCTTGCTTTAGAGGTGTGCAATTGTCAATCCTTTTCCAGAACGGGACCCATTCCGGGCTAATTTCGTGCGAAAACCACTTGCGCTCCGCAATCGCCATTTTTTCTGCGACTTTCCGACTGACAACAATCGCATCATCCACATTCCATCCATTCCACGACATATAGGCCACAAGAAGATCGCACCCGAGCGCAAGATCACCCTTCTCATCGATGGTGTTTGGACAGATGCCTATGTCTGTAAGCCGACACATCTTTTCGACAAGTTCGCGCTCCGCGCCAGTCTTTACAAGCGGTGCGCAGCGTCCTGAGACGAGTGTTGCCTGCCGAAGGTTCTTTGCACCCAGCATATTCCTGGCGTCGTCATTATGTTGCGCAAAGGGAATCATAGAAACTCCCCAGCCCACGCTCCCCATAGCTCCACCATGCTGCTCCATTGCCCCCTCAGCCATGACAATCTCGCCATTTGCAGTGACACGAGCATGCCGAGCCAGTTGCAATGAGATGCCAATCATTTCGGATTCAGGTGTCTCAATCGGACAAATCCGGCCACGGAACGACGGATGATTCTGCCGAAAATCCAATGGGAAACAAAGCACATTGGTTCGCTTGACATGGTAGCGCTTTATACCGGTGATGCTTGCCATCAGCTCCAGTGCGTTGTTCGGTTGGACAGGGGTGACAAAACCACCTCGCTTCAGCCCATTCAACGGCACCAAGCAATCGGGAACATATTTGGCCACTTCTTCTGAAAAGAAATCATCCCCATCCTTGTGTTTCGCGAACAATTTACAAAGTCGAAAAGCAAGCCAGCGCGGGAATGAAACAACAACACGATGCGCAAGATCATCCTGATCAACAGGCTGCATCAATTCACCTGCATGTTCGCGCACAGCATCAATCACATCCTTTGCCTTGCCGTTCAAAGCCTCCTTTAACCATTCGGGGATGAGCTCTTTGCTATCCTGTGCCCCACCCCACAATGGACCGAACGGCATGTCATCCATCAACTTCTGCAGACGCTTACAAACGTTATCTGACGGTTCATCCCACAGCAAAGACCCTTTTGGTCCGTCCGGAAGTTTCACACTAAACTGCACACACGAAGCATCTGGGAATCCTATTCTCAATTCAACCTCTTTTTCAACCTCTCGCCTCGTTTTTCCGGCAGGATACACGAACCTAATGCCGGGCTTTTCGGCAAGCCATGAATTCCATACAAGTGACTGCGCATGTTTATCAGAAGCGCCTATAAAGACTCCGTCTATGGGAAAAGGTAGCTTCTCAATTCTAAGTACATTTTTGGGATTGCAATTCGACCTGATCTCGATTTCACCGCACAACGTTCGGTTGTTGTTCCAACACTTCTCTGCCAGCCTTTCAGAAGGAAGTCGCAAACAGGCAGAGACATCCTGCCTCAATATCCGAGAAAGAACCTCCGAAACAGCATCGTTCCATTCTTTCGCGGTTTCAGGATCAAACATTAGCCAATTAGTTTTTCTGTCTTCCATAACACATCAAACTTCATTCAAGACTCAACATCTTCTTAGCAATTTCTATCTGCCCTTCTGCAAATACAGAAAACACATCATACGTTTGAACGGTATTTACATTTGCACACACATGTCCAACACACTGGGAAGCAACGTCTTCCCCGCCAAGTAGACCATTTCTCGAGAAAGTCATATGTGCATTTCTCATCAACGGGTTTACTCTTGCTCTTAGAGAATCCGTCCATGGTGGACCATTCTGTTCCACTTCATCAGGATTAAATTCTATCGCCGCAGCCCCATCCTTTGGGCCAGAATAAATCAGCCAACTCTGATTCGGTAGTTTATCATTAAACCACACGCCATCACGATATTTATCTCGCTTCTCTACGTCATTTGTGTCAAGATACGGGCAAGATTTTGCATCCAAAACAATCCAATACTGACTTTCTGGAGAATTATCACTATAAAACACAATTGCATAATCAGGAGTCAACAGATAGCGAGACGTAAAACCTCTTATGTTAGAATTCTGGTCTTGATATGCTCTAATGCCGCCGTATAATTCCACCCTCAATGGACAATCTCTCTGTTTTAGTTTTGCACAGATTGGGCCATTGAATGTTGGTCCAAGATGAATATTCTTGATGCATTGCACGACTTGCCTTGCATAGTTAGTCCCAAGATCTTCAAGTCCCTCATTCATAAATGCTTGGACAAGACGCTTAAACACCCATGCCTCATATATAAACGAGTAGTTCTTTTGCCAAGTTGAACATTCGCCATCATCCAAATCGCGCACATGCTTGGGTAAACGAAAACAACCATTCAAACGGCCCTTAAAGTCTCGCAATTTCAAGAAGTCCATCATTAATTTATGTGTACGGTTATATGCTTCAGTATTAGGAATGTCAACAGTTGCGAGGTAATCAATGGAACCGGAAACAACGCCTATGCACTGCATCCATGGACATCCTTCCGTGAAGAAAGGTTGACACTGCCCAACAATCTCCCTCACTTTATCAATCAAAGACCGTTTGAATTCAATTTCTTTCTTTATATCCTTAAGAAGGAATTTATCGATATCCGGAACCTTGCTCAACCAATCTTCATCTGCCGATATACTATCTTTTATTTTGTGTATCAAATCAACCACGCAGTTCTTAAAATACAACAGGAATCCTTTTATTGCCCTATGTATCGGCACATCGTATGACATTGACAACACTGGAGCATAAACCTTTCCATGAGATATTCCCAACGACAATCTGCGATTCATATCACGTCTTGTCTTCGATGATATCTTACGTAGTTTCTCCTGGGGAGTCCTCTGATAAGATCTCACAACACCCCCCGCACATCTACTTGCAATGTCTAAAAGATATGGCTTCAATGAACTTATCAAACCTTTAAACTCGAGAATTTGCCTCTCTACATCCCTAAGAATGCTCGCCGTCTCGGAAGAAAAACATTCCTCTTTTATGTTTGTCCTTGAAAGCCCCTCAAATGTAGAAAGAACCGCAGAAGGATTCACACCAATCATCTCATCAACCATACGATCCAACAACTGCTTCTTGTCAGGATTCGGCTCTACCTTAATGTCAAACTCTGCAATAGTAACCCATTCAAAGTTTTCTGTCATGTTAGCGCGACGACGTAGCCGCAGCATTGACGGCCCAGAAGCACCACGCAACATCTGCATTCTAAAAACATGAACTTTGTTACCTTTATTATCCTTTCCCCATGTAAAGAACCGCCCTCCCGAGTCTGTCTGTGGTTCATAATCTGGTCGATACGCAAGTTGTAATTGATATAAAGAATCCAAGTCTTCATTGGGGGCAATCTTTTCAAGTCTCGCCTCCAAAAACAGAAGGTCACTAACAGCACCTTTGACGCCCCACGCACCTTCGCTAAAGTGAATAAGATTTCGAATGCTGCCCACCACCCCATCGCCAAGAGGAAGCGATGGTGTTTCAACGAAAGACTCCTTGGAATCTTTATCCTTATAAAAGAAAATCTTAAGATCCATACGCTAATTATACTTGCATGATTCTTTTAGTGTAGTCATCTATTCGCCTTTTCAAGAGCTCCGCAGAAAGTGGTAACTTGAGAACATCCGAGTTTACATTCTGATCGCCCTTGCCACTCACCTCAATTTCAAATCCTTTGTTAACGTTATCGTAAAGTGTATTAATAGCAGTTATCGTCCCTGGTGTGGGTCTGCATGCAAAAAACACCCTTTGCGCGAGAAATTCATCCAGCGCGACTTTCTGTCGCTCGGCTTCAGTAAGGAATGAATTATTTCCTTCATATGGAGGCCTGTTCCGAATATATGTAAACATATCTGAGACAATACGCCCGCTCATATCGAACCCTGCGTCTGACATAATGCTTTCATTCCCATCCTTAGGTCCTAGAAGAGACAAAATGGCGTTAACAATTATATTGTCAATGTCGCGAGACGACTCACACCAACGCTTAAAGGTCCCATATGTGATTGGTTCTCGGCCGACGAAAGGCTTTATTTCAGGGGCATTTCCATCTGCAAGATCCGTCACAAGCTTCTTCGTAGTTTCAAAAGAACTTGCTAGTTCAATGGTGTTGCAGCGACTTAAAAAACGCGGACTCAATGGGCGTGTTGTTTCGTCCGAATTACATGTACCGATCACGCGGAAGTTTTGCTCCACAAACAAGTCCATGCCATTATCCTTACACCCAGGAATCACCCCCATTCCTCGACTCATGATTTGGATAAAATCAGAGAAGTAATGCTCAACACATGCAAGATTCATTTCTTCAAAACAGACAATGCCCATCGGCAAGTTCTCACCTTCAGATATATTCCTTATGAATTCTGCCAAGTGACTCGGCGCATGCCGAAAACCACCGTCTGTCTCATAGCCAAGTAGATCCGCAGGTTCCATCCATGCCGGGTTAACAAAAATCTGCCGCCACGACCGCTCGGCCGGCGGCCGCTCGGCGTCATTCTTTGCGGGCGAACCAGCAACAGCCCTCATATACAATTCTGCCAATGAAGATTTACCTGTGCCGGGGTTACCCGCTAACAGCGTACACATCGAACACTTGACGCTTGTGTGTAGTCTTACTAGATCGGCCGTGCTATACTTGAAGCCGCACCTTTTGACATATTGCTCAAAACTTTTCAAAAAAGATATCTCTGTCTCATCCCATTTATCGTCATCCTTGTTGCCTGCACTTTCATGTGACGAATTCTTTCCTGTCAAGCCAGCCGTATCAGAAGTGGCATCACCAGTCGCTTGTGGCCGGCCAGATATTGCTCTTTCTACGCTATCGCCAACATTGGCACCTATCATGCCGCCTCCACTCAACGGCTCGTCATCTTCTGCCTCTGCCCCACGTTCACAACCATCATCGACGGGCAACTTTCGCCAAATGTTTTCATCCGCAAGAAGATCGTCGGTAGTCACATTTTTGAACGGATTCACTAACACAAATTGGTCACCATTAAACTTGATCTCCTTACGACGATCGTCATTGCTGAAGAAATAAAACGTCTGCTTCAGGGTCTTCTCCTCATGATCCGGCAACCGATCTTCACGAACACCTTCTCCAACTTGAACACGGCCCGTCTCACGATCATAAGTAAATCCTGAATAAAACTTGTTTTCATCTGAAATGATAACGTCTCGCGTCCATATTTTATACTTTGGACATAGCCCTTTTGCTGAATTATTTCGGATGAAATCATCCAACGAGGTAGTCTTTGACTCCTCAAATTCTTCCCATTTCCTCATCTGCACAGGGCGTTTTGCGTTTGCAAATAGGAGTGTCTTTCCATTTTTTACTGTGCACACCGCAAACTCATCACAGACGCAATATGGCTTTTCCCCTGAATCAACATGTATTTCACGATCGCCAAGAGGATTGCCAGCTGCATCTACTGCGCTTTTCAATATATGCTTTCGAACTGCGCCTGTCGCATCACGATCGCGATCATCGTATATCCCATAAATAAAGTCGTCCTTCTTGACATTCCTATTGTAGTGTTTTGGTGCCATCGTACTCTCCTTATTTTTAAATTCCAACCTCTTGCTGAGCTTGCAGTCTCCGATCCAAGTCCAATTGCATATAATCCACCGCTACAGAACGAAGCCCCATAAAATCATATCCAAGATCATCAAGAAACATTTTCGCTACAAAATAATTGGCATCAACTAATGCGTTGAAATACCTGTACTTATTCTCTTCCATTGTAGAGCCTCCTCCTCAGCGCCACAAACCTATCCGATCGGAATCGTGCCACTGTTCCCCTCTTTCATTCCAAGCCTTCAAGCGCCTTCAGTACCGCTTTGATGTCTGAAAGGGTATACCGGCCCGGCGTAAAGACCACCTTGTCGCCGACGACTTTCCACCGCGGTGAAGGCTTTTTCGCGCCAAGGCGCTTCTTCGCCGCTGAAGTCTTCGTCTTCGGGGTCTCAACATGTTTCTGCGCCTTAGATGACATTCGTTTCATGCTATTGCCCACCTTACCTTCCCTTTGCACCGTGTTCCACTGCAGACGGCACGCTCGGTGATCGCGCCCTACCGTTCCCCGCGCAGGAAATCTGTTTGTACATATTATACCACAAAAATGGAAAATGCGGCGGAATTTTTCCCGTTCACAACGACGAGGGCGTCGTCGCTACGCAGGACATCTGTCAGCTATCTCCAACTTTGCAACATTGCCAAAATCAGGTCTGCGGCACGAAAATTCCCGCGAGAGATCCCCGCCCGCAGGCCTGCCCGGGCTCTCTCAGCCGGGTTTACGCCTAGTGGCATTACAGTATACGGGAGAGCGGCGGGAATCTGACAACGAGAGCGATGAGGATAGCGACATTCATTTGAACCGGAACGATACACGCGCGTAAATTGCGAACGCGCCCTTGCTATTATTCCGCAAATATGGTATCATGTGCGGCATGGACGGAAGCGATATACTATATCTATCGAGCGAAGATACGGCGAAACGGTGGGAAATATCCGACCGGAGAGTGCGCGTTTTATGCGAGAACGGGCAGATTCCCGGCGCTATACGCGATGGGAATCTGTGGAAAATCCCCGCCCCTGCCGTGAAACCGCGCGACGGGCGGACGATGCGCGGCCTCGGAATTCCCGTCGCCTTGCGCGGAACTATCGCCGAAATCGATTCGCTCAAAGAACAACTCGCAGCCAAGCGCCCATTGACGGACGGCGAGCGCGAACGGTTGCGCGATGCGTTTCTTGTCGATTACACCTACTCGTCGAACGCCATCGAGGGCAACACGCTCACGCTCAGCGAAACAGCGATGGTGCTTTCGGGTATGACAATTGGCGAAAAGCCGCTTCGCGACCATCTTGAAGCGACTGGACACCGGGACGCCTTTTGCTTCCTGGAAGATTTCGTGAAATCCGGCGAGGCGATTGGCGAAGCCTTCATCCGCCAGCTCCATTCGCTCGTCCTTGCAGACAAGCCGATGGACAAGGGCGTCTATCGCCGCATCCCCGTCATTATTACCGGAGCCGTCCATACGCCGCCGCAACCTTACATGGTCGCGCCGATGATGGAAGAATGGGTGCGGGACTTGCGCGCTACGCGGCACCACCCGATTGTCGCCGCAGCGGAATTTCACATTCGCTTCGAGGCCATCCATCCGTTCATCGACGGCAACGGAAGAACAGGGAGGCTTTTGGCAAACTTCATCTTGATGCAGTCAGGCTATATGCCGGTCAGCGTCAAATACGAAGACCGCCGGGCCTACTACGACGCCTTCACCGCCTATCATAAAGACGGCGACATCGCGCCCATGCTTGGAATATTCGCCGAGCGTGAACGGCAACGCCTGTTGGATTGTCTCGCTGCAATAGGCTGAAAAACGCCTGCATGCTTTAGTTGCTGTCAGTTCCTTTATTACCGTAATATGTCGGATGATGGGATAGGGACTCGATTTCCTGCACCGCAATTCGGCTGTAGCCCGCCGCTCTCGCACTTGACAAATGTAGCCCACAAATGCTACAATACGCTCATCATTTCTTGGAGGCAATCAATGCAAGCTACGCGAACCGACACAGTCAGAGCAAGAATATCTCCCGAGTTGAAGAACTCGGTTGAAGGGATATTCTCGTCGCTCGGCATGAATTCATCACAGGCGATAGTCCTGTTTTTCAAACAAGTCGAATTGCATAACGGGCTTCCGTTCGACGTGACTTTGCCGCCAAAGAAAATCCCCAACATGGCCACGATGTCCGACGAAGAGGTTGATGCCGCTCTTCAGGCGGGCATCGATGAAATTGACGCGGGCAAGTGCGTTCCGCTGAACAGGGCTTATGCCGGATTTCGCAGGAGACACGCAAAATGGGCGACTATGGCATCGAAATAACTCCTGCGGCAATCAGGGACATTGACGAGGCGTTCGGCTACTTCTCCTTTCATCTTGAAAACCCGCAGGCGGCATTTGACTTGACCAACGAGATTTATCTCCGCATGCAGGATTTGGACTGCATGCCGGAGCGCTTTCCCGTATGGAAACGAGAGCCGTTCAGATCAAGAGGCGTCCGCAGTTTTGGAGTAAAGAACTTCAACGTCTTCTATACGGTCGACAAAGAACGGCTGCGCGTAAGCATCATTCGCGTCATCTACAATCGTCGCGACGTGTAAACGAAAAAAGCGGCCGCGCCTCCATGTTAGAAGCGTGACCGCTCTGGTCTACCCTTGAGGCTTGCAATCTTCACATTGCCCGCATTTCGCGTTCTCGCTACACCCGCCATCGCACGGCGCATCCGGCAGTCAATCTGAGCACTCGTCCTTGCGCGCCCGCACCTCCTCCGCGGCAGCCTTGCGATTTTTCATCTGCCAAGTGATCGAGCCTCTCGCCCAGTGCGAACGACGCTATGCCAAGCAAACCTCCAGCAGCGCGCGCCTTAGGTGCTTTGCCGTATCGTGCAACGGCTCCCAGCGCTGCAATACGGTGCACTTTTTATCTATATCTACCGACGTCTTTGCCATTCCCTGTTGATTGTCAAACTGGGCGAGGGCATCGTCGCTACGCAGGACATCTGTCAGCTATCTCCAACTTTGCAACATTGCCAAAATCAGGTCTGCGGCACGAAAATTCCCGCGAGAGATCCCCGCCCGCAGGCCTGCCCGGGCTCTCTCAGCCGGGTTTACGCCTAGTGGCATTACAGTATACGGGAGAGCGGCGGGAATCTGACAAGCAAAAATTGCAAAAAACACCTGCAAAAACACCTGCGGCCGACACGTATTCTACGACGGCTTTTCAGCAAAAGGATGGACTTATACCATATCCGCACAATCCTCGCGCACGGCATCGGCAAACAGCTTCGGCTGGCGAATCGCAATGCGGAGAAGAACCCGCGCCGCTCCGGTCGGATGACGCCGCCCTTGTTCCCAATTGCGCAGTGTGCCGACGCTGACGCCCATGAATTTTGCAAATGAGTCCTGGCTGAGATTGAAGGCCTGACGCACATGTTGTACGTCTTCCTTGTTTTCGACCACAAAACGGCGAGAAGGCCTGCGCTCTCCCCTAAGGATTTCTCCCCCTTCGCGCATGCTCTCAAGCAGCAAGTCAAAATTCTTCTTATTCATGTTTATAACCCTCCGCAATTTCCTTCATCAACTTTTTCTGACCTTCTGTCAGATTTTCTCCTAATGGCGTTACAGTATACGGGAGAGCGGCGGGAATCTGACAGGGATGTTTACGGCGAGGCCGACCCGAGTCTGATTCCACGGCATCTTCAGGGCGGCAATTCTGCCGACATCAGGGAGATGCGCCATTCTGGCGCGTCACAGTTCCGAAAGGATGTTCTTCCGCCCGGACTGGTATTCCTCCTCGGTGACGAGGTTCTCGTCCTTCAATTCCTGCAAAGCGGCGAGACGGTCTTTGAGCGGCTGTTTGCATGGAACGGCAGCTGCTTCGCTCTTCCTGTTCCAGCAAGCCAGCAAAGTCGCGTAAAACACGAAAAGCGCAATTTGCCCGATCAATTCAAACCACGGGAAAACGTTTCTGTACAAAGGCGAATAATCGTTCTGGGCATAGACGATCAGGCGAACGACGAGCATTTCTGCAATCGTCGCGAATCCGATCATGCCTATGCAGCCGACCGCTCCTGCCACTCTGTCCTTCAACAGATGCACGGGCGTCAGCGTCAATGCCGTAAAAGCGGACATCAACGCAAGCCAGTGCATCTGGTTCTCCCTGGCGAACTCAATAATGAAATCCGCCTCGCAATACACGGCAAGATTATGCAGCAGGCACATGAAACCGCCCGCCAATCCAAGGTAGGGAGTTATGCGATGCGGCTTGAAAACAAGCAGCGACACAATTCCTCCGATAAAGCAGACATTCCCTGTCAGGTAAAGCAGCTGGATAAAATCGTAATACGACTTGAATTCATCGTAAGACTTGAAATCGAACTTGATCAGCGTAAGTCCCGCGTTTATTGCAAACAATGCGTACGCAATGGCGCAAAGTGCGCCTGTCCATACCAGGCATTGCCTGCGCTCCACGTTTGGTTTTACAACTTGACCAGTCATTTTCCTGTTCCTCTCGCTTATATTTCAGGTTTGGTTTGATAAAACAGCAGAAAACTGGGCCGCAGGGATGGCGGCGCACCCGGAGTGTGCGCCCTACCGTTCCCCGCGCGGGAAATCTGTTTGTACATATTATACCAAAAAATGGAAAATGCGGCAATGGCATTACAGTATACGGGAAAGCGGCGGGAATCTGACAAGGCTTGCGCCAGTTGAAAGGTTGAAGGTTGAAAAGTTGAAAGGCGGCTTTCCCGGTTAGTAGAACGGGCGGGACGCCACCCTGCTAGGGCATCCGCTTCGCGGACGGTCTTCGACCGGGGGATACGTTCCCCCAGTTACGGGCGGGACGCCACCCCTGCTAGGGCATCCGCTTCGCGGACGGTCTTCGACCGGGGGATACGTTCCCCCAGTGACGGGCGGGACGCCCATTCCCCCAGTGACGGCGGTGCGGGGTCACACCGCCCTACCGGACGCGCTTATGCGACCTATGCAAAGCGGAGGAATTGCGCGAAAAAAGGATCGGCAACGACGTACTTTCCTTCAGACTGCTCGATATGACCGTCTTCCATCAACTTGCCCTTGGCGGAATTTACAGTAGACGAGACTCCGAGCGCATGACGTCTTCGATATGCATCGCCAAACTCATCCGTCCGTTCGCGCGACAGTGCGATCAGCAGTTTCTTCTGCGAGACGGACAACGTGAGCATCAGCTGTTCGTACTGGTCGCGGTTGAACCCGGAAAGATTTGCGAACGCCGAGTCCACGTCATCCGGCGAAACCGACTTCCGGCGCGCGTCGTCGATCAACCGGAATGTCTCGAATCCCAGCTGCTGGATGAAATATGGTATGTTCTCCACCTTCGCGACAAGCCGTTCGGCCGTCTCACACGCAATTGCCTTCCCAGCGCTCGCGAACCTGTCGACCACGAAACGGACACTCTCATCCACCGGCGGCTTGTCGATGTGAATCGTGACAGCCGACTTGTAGAACGGACGGTTGTGGTCGGTGAACATCCTCCGAAGCATGTGGTATCGGCTGCCGAGAAAGATATACGAGACGTTGCGGTGCGACTGTATGGCCGAGCGCATGACCCTCTCGAAGCCGTCGTTCGGCAACAGGTCCTTCACCTCCTGGAATTCGTCCAACACGACAACGGCCCGCTTCTTTCCTGAAAGCAGCTTCTGCGGGAGGTCCAGAACCTCCGTCAACGCCTCGGCTCCAATCTGCTCATCCGACGGCTCGAAGGAAAAACCCGCCTCGCCCGTCTGGTCAAGCGTCATCTTTGGCCTGAGGCTCTTTAGGAACGTCCCCAACTTCCTCAATTCGAATTTGACGGGCGCAAGCCGCCGGTATACCTTCGTCGCGTACGCGGAGACGAACAGGTCGATCGACGGGACCTTCACCACGTCAAGCGTCACGCACGGGATTCCGGCCTTTTCGAGATCGCCTGTCAACTCGGCGACAAGCGAACTCTTGCCGTAGCGTCGCGGTCCGTACAGGACAACGTTCGACTGTCCGCTCAAGAACCTGGAAAGAAGGTCTTCGCGGATATCCCTCCTGTCGTAGAACTGGTCGCCCCTGGCGAACTGAAGATAGTTGAATGGATTTCCCATGCCGACAATTATACCATTTGCCAAACGGATTATCAAGTATCAACTTACGAAATTTTTCGTTACGAGAAACTTCGTAATGCGAGGCGGCTTCCGCCAATTTTACATTTTACACTTTACATTTTACACTATTCCCCGGCGGTTTTGTTGTCAGATTCGGGGAATGGCGCCGTATATGACGCCAGAATGGACAGCGGTTCGTCCTTTCGCGCACGAGCGACATCGAACTGCGGTTGCAGGAATCGGTTCTCCGCGCCATTCTGGACATCCCCCGCCGGAACTTTCGTCCGTCGCGGACGGAACGCCCGTCGCCAAGGGCGCGATCCCCGTAGGGGACGTGGTCGTCTATCAGATGCCTTTCCTCGCGGCGATGCAGCCCGTACAGGGCATCGTCTCGCTCCTCCCCGAAGCCGCAGCGCTACGCGAAGGGATCGACTCCATCCGCAAGAACGGCGAGCTATGGTTCCTTGAACTGAATCCGAACGGGCAGTGGGCGTGGTTAGACGAAAAGAACGAACACGGACTCGTTTCGATGGTCGCGGATGCGATCAAGCGCGAAGATGCCGCGCATCGGGCGCGTCCATTTCGGCAAGAACCTGCGCAACCGCCTCGCGCAGCCTCGCGGTGAGGCGCTTGCGGATCTGGTAGAGATTGTCGCGGGATATGCCGTAGATACGCATGACGGTTTCGGTGTCCTGCCCCTCGACCGCGCTCGCGACAAACGCCGCATAGTGCTCGGGACGGGCCTCCGGCTTGATTCGGCGGAGCGCCTCTTCCATCGCCGCCTGCTGCCACTCGCGCTCGGAGAAGCCGTCATCGTCGGACGCAGCAGCCTTGGCTTCCTCCCAGAACGACGCCTTCAGCCCGGCGTCGCGTTTGCCGGACCTCAGTCTGTCGTTGACGCGCCAGTGGACCAGCCCCGTAAGATACGACCTGAATTTTCCTTTGGCGCGATCGTATTTGAACGCCGGCAGGTTGCGCGCAAGATCAGTGAAAACGACTTGCACGATGTCGTCGGCGTCCTCTTCTTTGAGTCCCTTCGAGCGCGCAATGGAGAACACGAACCCTGCGTAGAGGTCGAAGAACTTCTGCCACGCCGCCTCGTTTCCCGTGTCCGCGACAGCCCTGATGACGCTGGAGCGCGTCGTTTCGTTGTTGAAGTGTCTGTATGTCATCTTAACAACCAGGGTTCGAATCCACAATCGTGGTGTATGCGCCAAACTATATGGAAGAATGCCTCGACCTGAGGATATATTTCTACGAACAGCGAATTGCGCTTTTTGAATATTTTCTGCGCTTGTCCGAATTCCTCCTTGTCGTCTAATCCGGACAAGACCTTTTCTTTTCCCTTGGAATGCAACAGGATTATCTCCTTCTTCAGCGAGGCGTCTTTGGCGTCAAGTCCGGCTATCTTTTCCGCAAGATTGTCGTAACTCCGTTGCAACTGTTCCGCCTTTGCTTTGTCGACAGTGCCGATTTCTTCGATATCTCTCTCGATAATATCTATGAACGACTCGATCGCGCCTCTATTCTCCGCTTTTATTTCAAGACCTCCCCAGTTGGAGTATCGCCCGTGGGACTTGATCTGCAAGACTTCATCTTCGATTCTGTCCTCCGGGAGTATGCCTTTCAATGTTTCCCGGATTGATTCTTCCGCCATTGCATCAAACGCGGATACGGTTTTTTTCGCCTCTGCGATCTCAGCGGATTGCTTCACAATGCCGTTTTTCGCTTGAACAGCATTTTCATTGGCTTGATTGGCGGCGTTTTTGATTTGTTTTATAGCGATTATCGAAGCCGCCGCAACAGCAGCGATGCACAACGCCGCCAGCGCATATACGGTTTTTGCAGTCCGGGACTTCGCAAAAGAAGCAATCGCAATCTTTCTGCGGAGAGCCAGCAAATCCTTCAGCAAAGCCTTTGCCGATTGGTAGCGGCGAGCAGGCGTAGGATCGGTTGCCTTGTTGAGGATGCGCCACCACGCGGGGAAGAGCGGCGCGCCCGTATCGGCTTCCAGCGCGGGGCCTTTGTCGAGGTCTTCCAATTTCCTTCCGAAGCTCGCCGCCTTGAGCGTGAGGCCGAGACTGTAGATGTCGCTGGCGGCATCAGTGAACTTCTCCGGCGGAACATATCCGGGCGTACCGACGGTGGAGACTGCGACGGATTCTTCAACGAGAAGCCCGGGGTCGGAAAGAACGGGACGTCCTTTGACGTACAGAACGTTAGCGGGCTTGATGTCGCGATGGAGCAGATGGTGGCGCTGGAGGACGGCAAGCCCCTTCGCCAGCGACAGGGCGAGGCCGATGCACTCCTTGACCGGCAAAGCCTTCTCGCTCTCGATCACGCGGGCGAGCGTCTTCGGGCGATAGCCGGACTCTGCTTCCCGCGAACCGCCGAATTCATCGTCCGCAAGATCCATCACGGCATAGAAGCATCCGTCCGCCTCGCGGAGGCCCCTCATGCGCACAAGCCCCTCATGCGGAGGAATCGAACGGTAGAGCTTCGCTCCGCGCAGCTCGCGTTCGTAACGCTCGTCGCCGACATCTTCACGACGGCAGACCTTAACCGCCGCGCGTCCACCGTCCGGACCGGCAGCCATGTAGACCGCGCCGTACGCGCCGCGGCCGATCTCCCGCGACAGTTTCCACTCTCCGCATGTTTGCATCATCGACAATTCCTTTCATTTGAGCCGCCGGGACGGACGGCTTTCCCAGTCAGTGACGGAGCTGGAAGCACCATCTCCTTGGCGGCGGTTTCGACATTCAAGCGCGCGGACAGAACAGCGCGAGCTGGCCTTCGGCCTGCGCCTTGAGCATGGAGTATCCGTTTTCCGTCCTGCATCCCGCCGCCGACGCGCGTTCCATGAGCGGCGTGACGGGCGGTTCGTAGCGCAGATCGTAAACGAGCTGGTCCGGCGAAAAAACGTAACCGGGAACCGGATCGACCGGCGTCGCGTTCACGATCAGATCCGGCCGCGTCAGAAGCGGACGGCGATGTACGACCTCCACCTCCGCGCCAAGCCTTTCCAAGGCGCATTTGACGGCCTTCGCCGCGCCTCCGTTTCCGAGAAGCGCGGTTTTCACGCCTTTCAGGTCCGGCCTGCCAATGAAATCGAGAATCGCTTTCGCGAATCCAGGTTCGTCCGTGTTGTACCCGCGTTTCGCGCCGTCCGAAAAGACGACAGTGTTGACTGCGCCTATCTTTTCCGCCGCGGCGTCCACCGAATCGAGATGCTTCATGACGGCTTCTTTGTGCGGGATCGTCACGGCCATTCCCTTGACGGCGCACCTCTCCGCGAACCGGAGAGCCTCTTCGATCGTGCGCGCCGGGAAAGAAACCATCTCCGCCGCCCTTCCGGCTTTCGCGTGGGCGGCATTGTGCAAGGCCGGGCTCCCGGTCTTCGCGAGCGGCCAGCCGGTGACGGCGTAAAGATCCATCTTGAAAACATCCCAAAATCCCGGATACGACTTGTTCACGCACGAGGCGCCGTGAATCAGGACGGGGCCGTCCGCAACAGTCGAAAGGACTGCCGCGGCCATCGCAATCCTGTGGTCGTTTCGCGGATCGACGTCGCTCGGATCGCGGAACACGGCCTCCATCGCTTCAATGCGGTCAGATTCCTTGATGCGCAGCCTTTCCGTTCCGGTAAAACGCGAGGGGGATCTCAGAGCGTGCGCAACGACGGAAAGCGCGGGATAGTTGTCGGGACATTCCGACACGTCCACCGTCTCCCCCATTTTTATGCGTTCGATCAAATCGCAGACGACCCTGTCCGGCTGCGCCGATCCTCTGTCGAGTCCGGCCACCTCCAGTTCGCTTCCGAGAGCGTTCGCCGCGAACCAGAACGCCGCGCCGCTCCAGTCGGCCTCAGCTTCGATCCGCCCGGCAGCGGCGTACTTCTGGCGTCCGGGCACCCTGAAGCCGCTCTCCGTCTCCTCGACCGAAACCCCGAACCGCGAAAGGACGCGGAGCGTCATGTCGACATATCCGCGCGACTGCAAGGGGACTGTCAGCACGATTTCCGAATCCCCGTCCAGAATCGGCAGCGCGAAAAGAAGCCCCGTCACGAACTGGGACGAAACGTTCCCCGGAAGTTCGAATCTCCCGGGCGAAATCGAATCGTACTCGATCGACGGGCGGCTCGCAAGACGCCCTCTTTTCACGAATTGCGCTTTGATTCCCAAAGCGGCGGCGACCGGCGAAAAGAATCTGAGAGTCGAACCGCTTTCGCCGCAATCCAGCACGGCGGACGCGGATCCGGCGGCGCGGGCGCGCGCCAGCGCCTCGATGCAGCGCCGCGTCGCGGCGATATCCTCGCTCTCCTTTACGCCGGCCGGAGCGGGATCTACATCTGCCCCGGAAAGGAACTGCGCGATCAGAATCCTGTGCAAATGCGATTTCGAGACAGGAGGCACGACCCTGCCGCGCAAAGGGCGCGGCAGAAGGATTTTGTCGTCCGGACCGAAATGATGCGCGAACGACGCGTAATGCGCCCGGCGCTCGGCAAGCATGTCGCCGAGCGGACGCGTCCCCGACGCGGCTTCGATTCTTCTTGCGATTTCTTCCGGATCCGCGTCGAGGACGACGACGAACCCCTTCTCCTCCGCGTACTCCCTGTTGCGCGGATCGAGAAGCGTTCCGCCGCCAAGGGCGATTATCGGCGCGTCGATCTCTCTCAAGGTCTCGCTTTCGATGCGGCGGAACTCAGCCTCCCCGTCCTTCGAGAAAATGTCGGGGATCGTCCGCCCCGTGCGCCGCACGATTTCCTCGTCGAGATCGAGATACATCCTGCCGCACTCGCGCGCCAGCCGTTTGGCCAGAGTCGTCTTTCCGCTCGCGGGCGGTCCGTACAGATAAAGCGTTTTCGGTTTCATAAACCTCCCTTCGCACTTCCGCGCGACGGCACCTTCGCGACCTCGCGCATGATTTCCTCATTGCGACGGAGCGGGACGCTCCATCCCCTTGATGTCACCGCCGCGACGGCGCGGATGATTCTCGCTGCGCACTTTCGAAGATCCTCGCGGCGCACTTTGCCGCGCACGACCGCCTCGTACAAGTCGTCTATTTCGTCCGGCACGCCGGGCATGACAAGATCGTTCCCCGCCTGCGGATGCTCCAGCTTGTCCGAGACGCACCACCAGTCCGTCATGACGATGCCGCCGAACCCCCATTCGCCGCGCAAAATGCCGTCTACGAGACGCCTGTCCGCAGCGGGCCATTTTTCCCCTACGCGGTTGTAGGACGTCATTACCGCGAACGGCGACGACTTCGCGACCGCTATTTCAAACGGTCTCAGATATATTTCCCTGAGCGTACGCTCGTCGACCGCGGATACGGTCTCGCGTCTGTGCGATTCCTGATTGTTGCAGCAGAAATGCTTCACTACGGCGTACCGTCCCGACGGCGATCCGTCATCGCGCGTCTGCACGCCGCGCACGACGGCCGCGGCCATTTCCCCGGCGAGCAGAGGATCTTCCGAAAAATATTCGAACAACCTTCCGCAAAGCGGATTCCTGTGGATGTTCACGCCCGGCGCCAGTATGACGTCCACGCCCGCCTTCTCCATGTCGCGCGAGAGCATCCTGCCGAATTTCACGGCGGCGGAAAGGTCCCAGGTCTGCGCTATCGCGGTTTCGCTCGGCCACTGGAACATCTCCATCGCCGCGGCGGACGGCCTGTCCGAACCGAATGGCGCAAGCCTCACTCCGGCTGGTCCGTCCGCCAGCACGACGGGCGCGCACCCGAAACGCGGCGGAAGGCGTATTTCCGCCGCCTCGCCTTCGACGGCGCCGCCGGACGCGCCTCCCGCCCACGCCCTGTCGCCCGCCGGAAAGCCGTTGACGATCTGCGCAAGTTCGCGGTCGTCAAGCGACGCCTCGGGATCCTGAATGCGCGCGCCACCGGCGGTTTGCTCTGCAAACGGGCGGGCCGCCCGTTCTACGGCGCCGGGGGCGCGATAGGCGGTTGCATCGATCTCCTCCGTTTCGAAACGGAACGCCTCGCGGAGCGACGCGGCGGTATCGCCGATAGAGACCGTCCATGCGTCAGCCGGCACTTTCCACGCGCCGCACCCCGCGTCGTACGATGCAAAACCCCTCAAATCGAAGGAAAGATCGACATTCACGCAGGCACCGGGGGCGATCTCGCGCGTCTTGGCAAACGCGCAAAGGACGGCGGCAGGCTCCGTCTGCGGACACCTTCCGCTTCGGGACAGATACGCCTGCACGACATGGCGTCCGGCGCGGCGTCCGGTGTTTTCCACATCGGCCGAAACGCGCACGACGGTTCCGTCCAGCGAACCGCCGCGAGGAGCGACCGAAAAACCAGTGTACGAAAGTCCGTGTCCGAAAGGATAGCGGACCTTGTCCGGCCGGTCGCAAAAATACCTGTAGCCGACAAGCAGGCCCTCGCTGTACGGAACTTCGAACGAACCGAAATATCTGCGCGCCGGACAATCGCGGTACGCCGCCCACGTATCGACAGTCCTGCCCGACGGATTCACCGTCCCCGAAAGGACGCGCGCGATCGAAACGCCGGACGCTTCCCCGAGAAGCGGCGCGTAGAGAAGCGCTCCGACGCGATGTCTGTCCATAAACGAAACATCCATCGCGCCGCAGGCGTTCAAGACGACCGCGACCTTTTCGAACCTCCTGCAGGCGAGGCGCACGAGACGCTCCTCTTCCCTGTGAAGACGGAACGATCCTCCGCGATCCTTGCGGTCGGCGGATTCGCCGGACATCCTGCCGACGACGACAACGGCGGTTGCATCCCGCGAAACCTCCGCTGCGAGCGCATCGAAAACGGCGTCGGGCATTGAAGGCTCCGGAATGCGTTCTGTCCACTTCCACCAATCGCAATTCAGCCGCGCGAACTTGCGCCGCACCGCAAGAAGGTTCCCGGAATAGAAACCGTCGAAAGAACGTGCGATCGCAACGCCCTCCGCCTTCAACCCTTCGACGCAGGAAACCGGCCGCGAAAAAGGTTTGTCTCCGCTGCCCCATCCCATTCTGACGCCGAAATAGGCCGAAATCCCCAGAAGAACAACCCCGGAGCCCGGCGTCAAAGGAAGAATCCCGCCGCGATTGTCCAGCAGGACGATTCCGTCCGCGCCGAGAGATGCCGCGAAATCCATTCTGCCGTCGGCGGGCTTTGAAGTGTCGGGGCGGATCATGGTCCGAATCCGAGAAATCCCAGATACCAGGACGCCAGCTCCGGCCCGCGGAACATCCAGACAAGCGACCCCAGACAGATATAAGGCCCGAAAGGTATTTCCGCGAACGAGCCGAATTTCGTCTTGGACAGCGCGATCGCCGAAAGGCCGACCGCAGATCCCGCTATGGAAGAGATTATGATCACCGCGACGGTCGCAACCGGTCCCTGCAGCGCGCCCACGGCGCCGAGAAGAAGAACGTCGCCCATCCCCATCGCCTCCCGGCGGAAGGCGAGAGTGCCGAGAAACCTCACGAGCCAGAGCGAGCCGAAACCGGCGGCGGCGCCCAAGAGCGAAGTCAGAGGCTTGATGAAAAACGCACTCCCGTCCGGCGGCGGAAGAGACACGCCGCAAAACGCTCCGGCGGCCCAAAAAGAAACGGAAACGGCGATGCCGTACACCATGCCGCCGACAGTAACGAAATCGGGCAGCAGCTTGTGGTCGAAATCTATGAACGAGCCGGTTATCATGAGCGAAATCCAAACCCATGCGAGCGGTGCGAAAATTCCGTAGCGCCAGAACGCGGCGGCGAAAAGCGCGCCGCCGAGAATCTCCACGAAAAGATATCGCGGAGAAATCGGTTCGCCGCAGTTCGCGCACCTGCCCCTGAGCGCCAGCCACGAAAGGATGGGGACGTTCTGCCACCAGCGGATCGTCGCGCCGCACTTAGGACAGTGCGAGCGCGGCGAAATGATCGACTCGCCGCGCGGCACGCGCCAGACCACCACGTTCAGGAACGAGGCGATCGTCGCGCCGAACGCAAAGGATATAACGTAGAAGGGCGCGTACATCATTCGCGCTTTCCGGCGGGCGGCGGCGTCCGGCACCATTCGTCGATGCCCTGCGCTATCGCCTCGCCTATGCGCTTGCGGCGCTTCCAGTCCCAGATGGCCTCTTCGCCTTCCGGAGTGGTTATGAAGTCGGTCTCGACGAGACAGCTCGGCACTTCTGGATTTCTCGTCACCGCGAAATTGGCGTGCAGGACGCCGCTAGACGGGATGTCGCCTTCGAGTTCGGCCGCCATCTTCCCGGAAACGGCCTTCGCGAGAGCCTCGCCTATCGGATTCCAGGCGTAGACGGCGGTATACCGGACCTTGCGGGGATCCGAATTGCAGGCCGTCGCATTGTGGTGGATCGACACGAACGCATCGGCCTCGCCTTCGCACGCGCTCCTGGGGCGCTCTGTCAGCACGAGCGGGACGTCGGAGTCGCGCGTCATCTCGACGCGGTAGCCCATGTTTGTGAGAGCGACGACGACTTCCCGCGCCAGACGGAGGTTCGCCTCCTTTTCGAAAAATCCGTGGGGACTGACGGCGCCCGTGTCGGCCGGTCCGCCGTGTCCGGGGTCTACGACGATCAGGATGTCGGACGGCGCCTTGCCCGAAGGATGGACGCGGGGCTCGTCCTTGGCGTATTCGAGTTTCGTCCACTTCTTCTCGCGCGCCGCGGTCTTGTTCACCGGCAGCGGCTTCGGCTTCTGTTCGACACGGACCGTCACGTTCGTCTTTACATCCCCGGCCACGATCTCTATCTGGTTCTCGCCGGAAACGACATCGACCATCGTCACCCATCCGCCGGTGCGGTACACGGACACTTCCCTGCCCTGGACGGTTATCGTCTGGGTGCCCCGCGGAACCGCACCCGACATGTAGGTCGAATCGACCGGCGGAAGAACCTGTCCGGGTTTCGGGAACGCGACTGAAACCGCGAGCATCAGCGGCGCGACGGTCATTTGTCCATGCTCCTGAAAATGGCCGCAAGGAAATCGTCGTACGTCTCGAACGCGGGGATGTCGGGATTGGCCGCCTTGATCTCGGGAGTGGACCTGAAAAGGAAGCCGGCCTTCGAAGCGCGGATCATGGCGAGGTCGTTGTAGCTGTCGCCGGCGGCGATCGTATCGAACCCGCAGCTCTGGAGGGCGCGCACGGTGGTGAGCTTCGATTGCGGACAGCGCATCTTGTAGCCGGTCACGCGTCCGTCCTTCACGACTAGCGAATTGCAGAAAATCGCAGGCCAGTTGAGCTTGCGCATCAGCGGACGCGAGAACTGGTCGAACGTGTCGGAAAGTATGAGCACCTGCGTTCTCTCGCGCAGTTGGTCGAGAAATTCCTCCGCGCCGATCAGCGGACGCATCGACGATATGACATCCTGTATCTGCTTGAGTCCGAAACCGTGTTTATCGAGAAGATCGATGCGGTAGTGCATCAACTTGTCGTAGTCGGGCTCGTCGCGCGTCGTTCTCCTGAAGTCCGGGATTCCCGTGGCTTCGGCGAACGCTATCCAGATTTCAGGCACGAGAACGCCTTCAAGATCGAGACATACTATTTCCATTTTATCTTCCTCTTTCGCTTTCCGGGTTTTCAGAAACGGGGTTTTTCGCTTTTGGACACGACTTCGCATCCGTTTTCCGTGACAAACACGAGATCTTCGATCCTCACGCCGAGATTGCCTTCCAGATAGACGCCGGGTTCGATCGTCACCGTCATGCCGGGCTTCAGGACTGTTTTCGAGCGCTTTGCGGCCGCGGGGGCTTCGTGTATGTCGATGCCGACGCCGTGTCCGAGCGAGTGTCCGAACGCTTTCCCGAATCCGTTCTTCTCAAGGAAGGACCTCGCAGCGCGGTCGAGCGCGCCTGCCGTCATGCCCGGCTTCAGGGCCTTGATCGCGCGCTCGTTGGCCTCGAGGACGAGGGAATAGACCTTCTTGTAGAGCCGCGACGGACGGTCCGGCAGGATGTTTCTCGTCATGTCGGAACAATATCCGCCGAGTTTCACGCCCATATCGACGAGAACCGGCTCCTTGCCGTTCCATACGGTCGAATCCGGCACATGGTGGCACTCCGCCGCGTTCTTTCCGACGCAAACGATCGTCTCGAACGCCTCGCCGTCCCCTCTTTCGATCATCAGCTTCTTTATCTCGCGCGCCATGTCCTTTTCCGTCATGCCCGGAGAGAAACGTTTCTGCGCCTCGGCCCATATTTCGTCGTTGAGGAGAACGGCCGCCCTGATTTTTTCAAGTTCCTCCGGCGTCTTCTCCATTCTCAGGTCGAGAATGCTCTGGAGCACGTCGACCAGTTCTGCCTTCGGAAACGCTTTCTTGAGCGTCAGGTATTTCGAATACGGCACGGAAGATTCGAATCCGATTTTGGCGAACGCCCTCGCGCCGGACGGGAAAGGCTTCTTGCCGTTGAACTTCTTGATGTCGCCCGTCTTGAGCCACGGAGCCGTGCGGTTGACGCTCGCCGTATATCTGAAATCGGTGTAGAACACGACGGACCGCGGCGTCACGAACAGACACGCGTTGTCGCAGTCGACCCCCGTAAGGCTCATGACGTTCGACTGTCCGGACACGACCGCCGCGTCCAGTCCCTTGTCTGCGACGGCGGCGGAGAACGCCGCCAGTCTTTTCCCGAATGGATTATTCTTCATTTTCGGATCCTCCTTGAAACCGTTCCACCGCGCCTAGAGCGCGGCGAGAATCTTCTGCGCCCATTCGCGGGCGCGCGCAAACTGGCCGGCCGAATAGCTTTCGTTCGGCGAATGTATCCTGTCCTCCGTCTGGCCCCACCCTACGATAAGCGGAGCTGCGCCGGAAACCTCCTTGAGGACGGACACGACCGGTATCGACGCCCCGTCCCACACGAACGCGGGTCCGCGCGGATCCATTTGCGAAAGAACGTCCTGCGCAAGCCTGAAAAGCGGAGATGAAAGAGGCAGCCTGAAACCGCCGGCGCCGGGCGTCCAGTCCTCTATCGCCATTTTCATACCGCGCGGCACGCGCGATTCGAGATGGCGGCGCACCGCATCCATCGAGCCGGCGGGGGTCTGTCCGGGAACGAGACGCATCGAAATCTTCGCGAGCGCCGCGCACGGGATGACCGTCTTCGCGCCGGGGCCGCCGTAGCCGGAATGGATGCCGTTCACTTCGATCGTCGGCTCGAACGATCCGCGCTGGGAGACCGTCTTGCCGAGCTGTCCGCCGGCCGGTTCGCAGCCGATGTCGGCGGCGACGGCCTCGTCTCCGCCGTAAAACGCCTCCGCGAGTCTGCGCTCTTCATGCTCGGGCGGAATCGCGCCGTCGCAAAAACCGAATACGGCGATCGACCCGTCCGGGTTGTGGAGGGACGCGACGAGTTCGGCAATCCCCTGCGCGGCGTTCGGCGCTATGCCGCCGTACTCGCCGGAATGCAGATCGCGCGATGCCGCGGACAGTCTGATCGTGAAATGGCTCACTCCGCGCAGCCCTGCGACAATGGCGGGACGCATGTCCGGCGCGGCGGAAGTGTCGCACACCAGAAGGACGTCGGCCGCGAGCTCCCTGCGCATTTCGGGCGCCATCGCGCAGAGCGCCGCGCTGCCGGACTCCTCCTGCCCTTCGAGGACTATCTTGACCGTCGGCTTCTCTCCGGGCGTTTCCAGGTAGTCGCGCATTCCAAGGAGGAACGCGAAGAACTGCCCCTTGTCATCCTGGGCTCCGCGGCAGTACACCCGCTCCCCGTCGACGACAGGTTCGAACGGCGGCGTGCGCCACTCGTCTGCGGGGTCGGCGGGCTGGACGTCGTAGTGCCCGTAAAAGAGAACCGTCGGACGGCCTTCGCCGCCTTTCCTCTCAGCGACGACCACCGGCGGCGCAGCCTTGCCGTCCTTCACGTCCGGCATCGCCAGACGCACGGCGAACCCGGCGGAGGAAAGCCATTCCTTCAGAAACACCGCGCATTTCGCGCACTCGCCGAGCCTCGACGGATCGGCGCCCACGCTCTCGAAACGCAGCAGTTTGAAATACTCTTCGGGGAAATCCACGTGCATCCTCCTGTTCCGGCGGTCAGCGCCCTTTCTTCCCGCCGGAATTTTCGGCGAAAAGGATTTTTCCGACACCCTGCCCTTTGGCTATTTCGGCAAGTTTCATAAGTTCTCCGCCCTTGACGCGCCTGTCGGCAAGGACAAGCAGGGCGGGCTTCTCCGCCGCGGACGCCCTTCGCGCCAGCAGCGCAGTGAACTCCTCCATCTGGCGTTCGTCGTCGAACACGTATCTCGTGTCGTCGAAAAAGACGAGCGTACCCTGGGAGGCGGGGACCATCAAGACGGACATGGTCGTGTCGGCGACATCGCCCACGGACCCTTCGGGCAGATTGAACGCGACGCCTTCGCGTCCCGTCAGCGTTCCGCTCATCGCCCATATCGTCATCGACAGGATCCCGAGCGAAATCCAAGGAGCCAGCATCGCCGCCGTCCTCAGCCAGGACGGACACGGATCCGTCCCGGATCTTGCGTGGATGGCAGACCATCCCCAGCGGTTCATACGCGAGACTCCTTCGACATGATGTAGCCGATGATTTCCGTAGCCGCCGCCTCAAGCTCCGTCACGAGCCTGTCCATTTTCAGTCTGAGCGTGGCGTACATGACGGCGACCGGTATCGCGACGGCCACGCCCGCCGCCGCGTCGACCATCGCGGAGAGCGCCGGCATGATGAGTTCCGTGCGCGGCACTATGTCGTACCGGCTGACGGCCGCGACGACTTTCACGAACCCTGCAAACGTTCCGAGAAGCCCGATCAGAGGGGCTATGTGCCCTATCACCGAAATAGCCGCGATGCGCCTTTCCAAACGGCTCACCTCGGCGCGCCCCTGGGCGTCAACCGCCTCCCTCAAGGCATGGACAGACCCCTTCCTGTGGCGGATGGCGCAGGCGGCGACGTTTGCCACAGGCACGGGAGTGTCGGCGCATATCGCCAGCGCCTCGTTCTCGTTCCCCCCGGAAAGCACGTTTATAACGCCCTTCAGAAAATCCTGCCAGTCGATCTGCGACCGCCTGAGTTCGACAAGCCTCCCGAAAAACATGACAAGCGCCGCCACCGCCATCGCGCAAAGCAGCCAGAACACCGGATCGCGAAAATCGATCATTCGTCCATTCCTTTCTTTTTGAGGCGTTCGCGCCTGTTTTTGGCCTCCTTGACCGCAGGCAGGACGTCGCTTTTGACCACAAGGCGCAGAATCCTGTCGGCCTGCGCCAGATCGCCGCGCGCCTCGAGCATGTCGGCGGAGATGAACGCCGCGCGCGCGAAAGTCGCCTTCGACTCCTCGGAATACGCGACTCCTCTGGCGCGCCCGTCGCGGTACGCCAGAACGACATCGCAATAATAATGGTCGAGGGCTTCGTCGGCGTTGCCGAGCTTGTCGAGCGTGCGGGCGGTCTTGAACGCGAGAAGGAGTTTCATGTCGGCATCCAGTTCCTCGCCCATCTGGAGTTCGCGGTACGCGTCAAGCGCCTCGACGTAGCGCACGGGGTTGTCGGCGCCCAGCACGAAAAACGAATCGGCCCTGAGCATTTTGGCGCGGCGTCTGTCGCCGGCGGAGGCCCTGGAATCGGACATGACGCTCTCGAACACGACCGCCGCCTCGTCCAGTCTCGACAGCTCCACGAGCGCCTCGCCCTGGACAAGCATGCCCGCCGGCTTCTCCGGAGAGTCGGGTCCCGCCTTGGAAAGCGTCGTGACTAGATCTATCGCCCGCTGGAATTCGTTTCCGGCGAACGCGGCGCGCGCGGCCCAAACGAGCGACGACGGGGCGTGCGGCGAATCGGGCGCCAGTTTCACGGCGTATTCCTCGAAAAGATCGCACGCGTCGCGCCACTGGCGGGCGTTGTAGAAAAACTTCGCGAGCCAAAGCGTCGCCTCGGCGCGTATGGCGGGATTCTTCGCCACGGCCGCGATGTTTTTCGCCCGGCGCGACGCTTCGGCGTCCTGGCCCTGGCCGTAAAGGCAGAGCATTATCATGTAATCCATGCTTTCGCGCCTGGACGGGTCTCGCTTGCCGACCTCGTCGAACGCGGAGGCCGCCTCGCGGAACTTGAAATTCTCGAACAGTTCGCGTCCGTCGCGCTCCATCTCCTTCACCTCGACGACGTTCTTCAGTTTCGCGCCGGCGGGAGTGTCGGGGTATTTTTCGAGGACGAGCTTGTACTTGGCGAGCGCCTCGGCTCCGCGCGACGTCTCCGCAAGCACGTCGCCCTGCTCCATTAAGGCCGAAGCGCGCAGGACGTCGTTTGTCGCGCACTCGCCGGCCTTGCCGAACGACTCGATCGCCTCGTCGTATCTGCCCGCCTTTCTCAAAGCCCACGCGAGACCCTCGTGGACGGAATGGAGTTTCGCCGCGGACGGCCAGGCTTCCATCGCCTCCTTGTAGGAGGACGCCGCCTTTTCCCAATCCTCCTTCTCGAGGTACGCGTCGCAAAGGCAGAGGAACGTCTCCATCGCGCCTTCCGTGTCCGGGGAGTCGTACACCGCCGACCTGACGAGATTCGCGCCTTCCTCGAAGCTTTCGTCCTTCTCCGTCAGGATCCTTCCGAGCGCCAGGGCGAGCGAGCGCTTGAGGGCCGGCGTACCGGCCCTGCCGTAGGCGATCCTGTACGATTCCGCATCGCCCAGCCCGGCCGCGGCGATCGCCGCGGCCTCCTCGCCGGAATCCTCCGTTTCGAGGACTCCGCGCCAGATTTCCTTCGCCTCCCGCGCCATTCCGGATCGCGAAAAAACGGCCGCGGCGACAAGTCTGGCGTCCACGTCCGCCTTTTTCAAGTCGATGCCGCAGTCCGCCACGATCCTGGCCGCCTTAGGCAAGTCTCCGGCGTCGAGCGCGATCACCGCCTCGAGAAGCGGCGCCCTCTTCGCATACGGTCCGGAGCCGTTCCCGGAAAGCGGCTTGAGCGTCTCCAGGGCCGCCGCGCCGTCGCCCTTCATCGCCTGCGCGAGAGCCCTGTAGTAGACGGCGCCGTCCCCTTGCGCTGCCGCGCCGCCGGCGGTTTTTTCGAGAATGTCGTCCCAGCGCCGCTCTTTCGCGTACGACTCGAGAACGGCGATCGGCGCATCGGGGTCGGCGCTCTTCGCCGCCTCCATGCGCACCACGTCCCAAAGGCCGTCCCTGAGGGCGTTTCTGGCCATATCGAGAGGTCTGTCGGCGAACGCGGCGGAAACGGCTCCGGCGGCGCAGAAAAGAAATGCGGAACGGACGCGCTTGAAAATCATATCTCGCCTCCCAGATACCCCATCTCGGAGAGCAGCCTCTCGTTTCCCATCCAGCCGGGTTCGACGCGCACCCAGAGTTCGAGCGACGCCTTTACGCCGAACATCGAGGAAATCTCCTTCTGCGCCCTGATCCTGGCGTTCTTGATCAGCCCGGCGTCGCGGCCTATGACGATCGGCTTCTGAGACGGACGGTTCACTATGACGTCGGCCTTGACGCCCCAGCGTCCGCTTTCCTCCGATATCGATTTCACGATTACGCCGAGTTCGTGCGGAAGCTCCTGGTGGAGGCGCGCGAGGAATTTCTCCCTTATGACGTCTGCAATCGCCAGTTTTCTCGGATAGTCGGTGGCGATATCCTCGGGGAAAAGAGGCTCGCCCTCCTCCGCCATCGAAAAAAGGGCGTCCTGCACGCCGTTCGCGCCACCTTCGGCGGAGGCTATGCATTTGACCCACGCGGGCTGCGGGAAACCCGCCCCGGAAGAGCGGTGCGCGGCGGCGATTCCGTCCCACGCCTCCCTGTACCCGGACTCGCAGAACGGAGACTTGTCCGCCTTGTTGAGGACGAAAAGGGTTTTCGCCGGACGCTCCTTCGCGACGCGCTCCATCCATCCCGCATCCTCGATTTTCGGGGGGACGGCGGCGTCGAACACGACGCACAGGATGTCCGTTCCGCTCGCGCTCCGCCGCGCCATCCTGTTCAGAAGCTTTCCGAGTCTGCCCTCGGCCTTGTGGAGGCCGGGCGTGTCGAGAAGGACAAGCTGTCCGCGCGGTTCGCACACGATCCCGCGGACGGTGTTCCTCGTCGTCTGCTGCACGGGCGAGACGATCGACACCTTTTCGCCGACGAGCCGGTTTACGAGCGTCGATTTACCGGCGTTCGTGCGTCCGACTATGCCGACGACTGCGACCTTCATGCCAAGAACATCTTCCTTTCCGGTTTTCCGGCCCCGGCGCGCTTTACGGCACGGGGAAACCGGCCACGAGTTCCTTCGCCTCGCGTTTCACGCGCTCCTGCACGGAAACGTCGGCGATGTTGTCCAGGACGTCGGCGATCCAAGTTCCGATCTTGATCATCTCGGCCTCTTTCATGCCGCGAGTCGTGACGGACGCGGTGCCCACGCGTATGCCGCTCGTCTTGAAAGGCGATTCGGTGTCGTACGGGATCGTGTTCTTGTTGACGACGATGCCCGCCGCGTCGAGGGCCGCCGCGGCCTCCTTGCCCGTGATGCCTTTCGTGGACTTCACATCGACGAGGAAAAGATGGTTGTCGGTGCCGCCGGAGACGATCCTGTAGCCGCGGTCCTGAACGGTCTTGCAGAGGACCTGGCAGTTCTTGACGACCTGCTGCGCGTAGCCCTTCTTCTCCTCGCTCATCCACTCCTTGAACACGACCGCCTTCGCGGCGATTATGTTCTCGAGCGGGCCGCCCTGCATTCCCGGGAACACGGCGCTGTCGAGCGCTTTCGCCCACTTCTCCTTGCAGAGCACCATGCCGCCGCGCGGACCGCCGAGCGTCTTGTGAGTCGTCGTGGTGACGAAATCCGCGTACGGAACGGGGCTTTCGTGCGCCCCGCCGGCGACGAGTCCTGCGATGTGCGCCATGTCGACCATCATGATGCAGCCGGCCTTGTCGCAGATTTCGCGCACGCGCTTGAAATCGATCTTGCGCGGATAGGCGCTTGCGCCCGTCAAAAGGATCTTGGGCTTGATTTCGAGCGCAAGGCGTTCGATCTCGTCGTAATCGAGCATTTCAGTCTCGCGGTTCACCGTGTAGGGGACGATGTTGTAGATCTTGCCTGAGAAATTCACGGGGGAGCCGTGGCTCAAATGTCCGCCCTGGTCGAGCGACATGGAAAGGATCGTGTCGCCCGGCTTGATGGTCGCGAAATACACGGCCATGTTCGCGGCGCTTCCGCAGTGCGGCTGGACGTTCGCGTGTTCCGCGCCGAACAGTTCGCACGCGCGCTTGCGAGCAAGCTCCTCGGCGGCGTCCACCGGGACGCACCCCGAATACCAGCGCTTGCCCGGATAGCCCTCGGCGTACTTGTTCATCAGAACGGAGCCGGCCGCTTCGCGGCACGCGCGGGACGAAGTGTTTTCGGACGCGATGAGATTGATCTCGGTATCCTCCTGCGCCGTCTGCGCGGCGATCGCGGCGAACACCTCCGGGTCGGCGGCGAGAAGACCGGACGCGTCGGAGAGGCGTCCGGCGCGCTCGAGTTTCGCGCGGCGACGGGCGTGACGCTCCGATTCGTCTACGGGCGTTGCGGCGAAAGCGCGTATCATTTCAAGCGCATACTCGCCGGAAACCGAATCGCCGGCTATGCAGATCACGTTCGCTCCGTTGTGCTGGCGCGACAGCACCGCCGCGTCGACGGTGTGGCACAACGCGGCCCTTACGTTCTGGAAACGGTTCGCGGCCATCGACATGCCGATGCCGCTGCGGCAGATCAAAACGCCGAAATCCGCCGCGCCCGATGCGACGTCGAGAGCCACCTTGACGGCGTAGTCGGGATAGTCGCATGGATCCCTGTCGAAGGGTCCCTTGTCGTCGATTGCAAACTCTCCGGAAAGGGCGGAAACCGCAAGAGCCTTGAGCTCCACGCCGCCGTGATCCGATCCTATCGATATTTTCATGTGTTCTCCTTGTCGTTTTCGGTTTCAGACTGGTTTCGGGGTTCTTCCGGGACGGACTGCCCCGCCGGTTGCGGTTCCTGTCCGGCCGTCCCGGGCGCGGAGGCCGGCGCGGAGGCAGGCGCGTCGAACCGCGTTGGATTCTTTGCCATAAATTCCCATGCGAACGCCTTGTAGCTTTCCGCCCCTTTCGAGGACGAATCGAGGAACACCACGGGGGTGCCCATCGACGGCGCTTCGGAAACGCGGACGTTTCTGGGAATGATCGTCTCGTACACCTTGTCGCCGAAGTGGTTGCGGACTTCCTCCATGACATCCTGCGTGAGCCTCGCCTGCCTGTTCACCATGGTGAAAATTATGCCGTTGAGCTCAAGCGACGGGTTGACGCTTTCCTGGATGCGCTTTATCGAACCTGTAATGAGCGCGAGTCCGTCCATGGCCAGGAATTCCGCCTGGATCGGAATGAGAATGCCGTCCGATGCGGCCAGGGAACTCGTCATCACGATTCCGAGCGACGGCGGACAGTCGAGGATTATGTAGTCGAACGCGCCCGACTCCTTTACGGGCGCAAGAGCGTCGCGCACCATGGAAAGCCGGTCTTCGCGGGCTCCGAACTCAAGCTCCGCCCCGGCCAGATCGACCTCGGAAGGTATGACGTTCAGATTGTTCCACTTCGTGGGCTCTATGACATCCTCGACCGGTTTTTCGCCGGTGAGGACCCTGTACAGCGACGTCCCCTGGCGCTTCTCCAGGCCGAGACCGAGCGTCGCGTGCGCCTGCGGATCGAGATCGACCACGAGGACGGCCCGCTTTCTTGCCGACAGCGCGGCGGCGAGGTTGACCACAGTGGTGGTTTTCCCTACGCCCCCCTTCTGGTTCGCTATGGCTATGGTTTTAGTCTTTCTTTGCATATTCGCTCCTCAGGATTGTTCGCCGAACAGCTTCCCGCGTTCGTTCAGCTCCATGATGTTGCGCCCGGCGCTGCGCATGACTTCCCTGCGCCAGAGTTCCACGAGCGCGACGTCCCACGGATCGTCCACGCCCTGGAGGACGGCGGCGAACTTGTCGTTCTTGACTATCGCCTCGCGCTTGATCTTCGCCGCGACCGCTTCGATCGGTTCCGTAAGGACCGTCTCGGAGAAATTGTCGCTCTTCAAATGGTATCCGTACTCGAGTATGCGCAGGTTCTTCTCCGTCTGTCTCAGAAATTCGAGATATTCCTGCGCCGCCTCGCCGAGTCCGTCCGTCGTTATCCCAGAGAAATCGGGGGTTATGACGAGAGGCTTGTGCGCTTCCAGACGGCCCTCGCGGATGCGGATCTTCCCGGGTCTGTCCTCTATCTCGGAAATAAGATGGTAGTTGACGAGCGTGGAGCCGAACGTCTCCAGTCCGTGCGAAGGCGAAAGGAATATCTTCACGTTCCTCGCCGCGTACCACCTGTCGAAACCCGCGTCCGCGCTCACGGCAGTTCCTCCATTTCCGAAAGATCTCCCACTATCCACCTGGCGCCAGGGAAATCCGAGGCCGGATTCCCGCGGCGGTTGACGGCGATCGCCGGCATTCCCGCCGCGACAGCGGACGCCACCCCGACGGGCGAATCTTCGACGACGACGCACCGCGACGGTTCGACGCCGAGAAGTTCGGCGGCTTTCAGGTATCCGTCGGGTTCCGGTTTGCCGCGCGCGTAGTCGCCCGCGCCGAGAACGAGCGCCACCATGCCGGCAAGCCCGCAGTCCGCCGCCGCCGCGAGCACGTCGCCGCGCGGCGAGCCGGAAACGATCGCGCAGGGCGCGGCTGCGGCCGCCTTCTTGAAGAACGCGACCGCGGACTTTATGATTTTGGGCGCGGCCGAATATTTTTTGTAGAACGAACGAAGCTCCGCGGCGTCCTGTTCGAGCGGCGACTCGCCGATCGCCGGAAAGCGCCTGTGCAGGTCGCGGTCGATATCGATCCAGTTGCGTCCGATGATGGATGGCAGTATGTCCTCGAAGCGCGCGCTCTGCGAGCGCGACGCAAGCCAGTCGACCATCGCGCGGGCCCAATACTCCTCGGTATCGACCAGCGTGCCGTCAAGATCGAAAAGGAACGCTCCCGCCTTCAACTCGCCTTCGCTCCGCAGCATTTCTTGTATTTCTTCCCGCTGCCGCAGGGACACGGATCGTTGCGCCCCACCTTGGGGGATTCGCGTCTCTCCGGCTCCTCGGGCACGAGTTCGCCGTCGTCGAACTTCCATCCGTCGGCCTCCTTGACGAAAACCGCCCGTTCGCGATGGTTGCAATATTCGTTGTTCGCGGTGTACTTGGCACGGAATTCGACGACGCCTTCGGTGTCGTTCTCTCCACCCTTCTCGGTGCTTATTATCGTAAGGCCGTGCCACGTCGCCGCCTTGCTCCAGGCGGCGCTGACCTTCTCGTTGAATTCGTCCTGCACCTTTTTCGTGCCGCTCTCCTTGAGAAACGGTATCGAACCCGTCGCGTACGCGCTGTATCTGGCGCGCATCAAAGCCTCCGCCGTGCGGGCCTTCGCCTTGCCTTCCAGAATCGGCCCGCAGCATTCTCCGTAAGCGCTGCCGCTGCCGCAGGGACAACTGTCTTGTTCGTTTATGCTCATAGTCATACTATTCTATCAAATATTGTGGTGGAATTGCAAAAAAAATTAAAAATTACGGGGGAAAATTTGGTATAATAACAGGCATGGACATCTATTCGAAAAATATCGCGGCGGCTTGCCTGGCCGCGCTGGCAGTCGCTTTCGCCCCGCAGGGCCATTGCAAAACGAAAGTCGTGACGACGACTTTCCCGCTTTACGACTGGACGAGAAACGCGATAGGCGCGGAAACCAACGATTTCGAGCTTGTTCTTCTGGAAACGTCCGGAGCGGACATGCACAGCTTCCGTCCGACGATGCGCGACGTGAAAAACATGAGGGAATGCGATGTATTCGTCCAGATCGGGGGCGAATCCGACGAATGGATCGACAAGGCGCTCGCCGACGGCCAAGGATTGTCGCGCAAAACGGTCAAGGTTCTCGACATCCTCGGCAGCGAAGCCGTCGACGACGGGGACGGCGACAGGGACGAACACGTGTGGCTCTCTCCGCGCAGGGCGGAAAAGATCGCCGGAGCGATTGCCCAGACTCTCGCAGCCGCCGAGCCGTGGAAGCGCGAGACGGTCGTCTCGAACGCGACAGCCTATTGCGCAAGCCTGTCGGCGCTGGACGCCGAATACGCCGCGCGGCTCTCAAAACCGGCGCGGAGAACGCTCGTAATTGCCGACCGCAACCCGCTGCGATACCTGACCGCCGACTACTCGCTCGATGCGGTCGCCGCGTTTTCCGGATGCGGCGCCGAATCCGAGGCGAGTTTCAAAACCGTCGTCTCGCTGGCGAAAAAGGCCGATTCCCTCGGCGCGAACGCCCTGCTTGTTCTAGAAAACGGCAACCGCAGGCTTGCGGCGTCGGTGAACAGGGCGACGAAGCGCAAAAATCTGAAGACGGTCGAGTTCGACTCGCTCCAGTCTGTTTCGTCAGGCGACGTCGAATCGGGCAAGACCTACCTCGGCGCGATGCGCAAAAACCTCGGCGCGCTTCTCGAAGCGCTCGAGTGATGAGGTAACTGGGAAAGCCGGCATCCTGCCGGCGGAATCAGGGAGATGGAGCATCTTGCTCCGTCATTGACAAGGAAAGCCGCACGGGGAACCTGCCGGGTGCGATTTTAATTCGTTGAAA
>DGHT01000033.1:0-37990 GCA_002392765.1 Verrucomicrobia bacterium UBA3841
TTCAGGCACAGAGTCCTGATCCTCGACATGAGCGCCCTGCGCTCCGCCGACCCATCTTGAGCTTTTTTTGACATAATGAGTAATTATACTCATTATTTCTAGCGAAGTCAAGGAGAAAATCGATCTTTGCGAAAAAAATAAAGCCGCCCGGACGGGGGACGGCGTTGCAAGACAGGCGAAACCACAGGCGGACTACTGCGTCACTTCATTGCGACAATTTTTCATTTGTAATTTCCGGTGAAAATCAATGAAATTTTTTTTTCGCAAAATTGAAATTCGATCAAGGCTGTTTTGATATAATGTTCATCATGAAACAGATACGTAGAGCTCTTTTCCTTGCGATGGTGCTGGCGGCGGCGACTGCGCTAGCCGTGCCACGTGGGTTCCTTGACGAGCGGGTTGCCTATATCGGCCCACGCGACAACTGCAAGTTCGACGAGTTGTTCGAAGTGGGAAAGCCGTTCGCGATGACGGACGACACAGCCGTTGTCGTCACTATGAGAAGCAGTGTCGCGGGCCATGCGTCCTTCTTTTGGCACTACGATGGAAAAGACCGCGCCGAAAATGCCGGAAACGGCGTCGGGTTCGACATAGAGGGCGGAGGGCGCTGGCGCACGTATGTGCTGCGTCCTAAATCTCCGGCAGGCGGGAAGGGTGTTGTGTCAAGCGCGAGACTTTACGCATATCCTGCGAACGAGCCGAACGCGTCTGTCGCCGTAAAGTCCATCGAGTTCGCGAGGCGCGGCGTTGCGCCGTTCGACTCCGCCAAGGCGGACGGGGTCGTGTTCCGCATGAAGTCCGACGAGTTCAAATACCTTTCGCTCAACTGGTTCGCCAAAGGCGGCGCGGCGGACGCCGTTCCGTTTTACATGGGCTTCACGACGATTCCAGACGGACGCGAACACACGTACTGGTTCGACCTCAGGAATACGAAAGAACGCATTACGTTCGGGCGGCAGCACTGGTTCGGGACGATTCATGGATTCTGCGTCCGCGCCAATCTGGAGAAGAAGGAGTTCGTCCCGGATGGATTCAGGTTTGTGCGCGGCATACCCGATCTTCCCGCCGATCCAGTCATCCGCCAGGTGTTCGCGGAGGACGCCATTCCGCGTGCGGGGCGTCCGCTTCCTATAGAGATTGTCGTGAGGAACTACGGAACGCAGCCGGCGGAGGGCATGCGGTTCGCCCTCGAAAACCTACCCGACGGAGTGCGCGTGCTGGACGAACGCGATCTTGCGCCGGAGGGGGTTGTTGCGCCGAGCGCCGGCTACGACTACATACGCGACGACTACATGCCGAACGGACTCCCAAACGAGCGACGTTTCCGCATCACGCTGTCCGACCCGGGGCGCGCCGTGGAGTTCGTGTCGAAGCTGACGCTTACGGCCGCCAACGGCGCGAGGAGCGAGAAGGACCTGTTTGTGAAGGTCCTTCCCTCCCTCAACCTTGCCCCGCAGACGTACCCGGCCGAGCCCAAGCCGCTCGACACGGGCGACATCGAAGTCGGCGTGTTCCTGTTCCCGGGATGGAAGCGCCACCAGTTCTATCCAGCCTGGGACGCAATGCCGGAGCGCAAGCCCGTCCTCGGCTGGTACGACGACACTCTTCCGGAGGTGCGCGACTGGCAGATCAAGTGGCTTGTCGAGAACGGCGTCTCGTATGCGTTCGTCGACTGGTACTGGAACGAGGAAAATGGTCCAAGTGTCGGCAACTACTGGTTCGAGGGCATCGCCAAGGCCCGCTACCGCAAGTACCTAAAGTACGCGGCGCTCTGGTGCAACGAGGGCGCCTACCGCCATTCCGTGAAAGACCAGGAGATGGTGACGAAATACTGGATAGACAACTTCTTCTCGGACCCGCAGTACCTGAAGATCGACGGCAAGCCCGTCGTCGGCATGTGGGCCCTGAACATGGACAGGGCGCTTGGCCCGGACGGCGCGAAGTCGCTTATCGCCGTTTCTCAGAAGATGGCGCGGGAGGCGGGCTATCCCGGGATATACTTCGTTTCCATGCATGGTTCCGTCGAGAAGCCGGAGGTGTTCCGCCATCTGAAGGAGGTGGGCGTTTCGGCGAGCTTCGAATACTATTACGCGGCGTCCAGGAAAATGGTGCATGGGTATGTGGACGGAGCCATCGACTATTCAGTTGTCGCCGACGATTCGCCGCGTCATTGGCGCGCGATTCGCGATGCCTGCGACCTGCCGATGTTTCCGTCCGTTTCGACCGGAACCGGCAATCTGCCGTGGCATGGCGACCGCGGCAAGGAGACCGTGGGCATGTCGCCAGCCGCGTTCGCGCGGATATGCCGCGATGCGAAACGCTTCGGCGAAGAGACGGGCATGAAGCGGATCCTTCTCGGGCCTCTCGACGAGTGGTGCGAGGGCGAGATTGGCTATCCGAACGCCGAACACGGTTTCGGCATTCTAGAGGCCGTGCGCGAGACGTTCGCCAAGAAGCCGCCGGAGGGCTTCCCTCTCAACTACACCCCGCAGGACGTCGGTCTCGGGCCGTACACAAAGGCAAGTCCATGAAGAAACTGGTTGTTGTATTTTCATGTTGCGCCTATACTGTCGTGTCGTCGGCGTCGCTGTACAATTCGCCGCAGATGATGGCGTACCGCTCTTTCCTGCCGGAGCTGGAGGAGACGGCGCGGTTCGCGGAGATGGGAATACCGTTGAGGACCGTGTTCATCGCGAACACGGCCAGCGCCAACGGGCGCCCGTACTGCCAGTACCCGCCGGTATGGAAGGGTGCGGGCGACTACGACTTCGCGCCTGTCGACGCGCAGCTCGGAGACATAATAAAGGTCAGCCCCAACGCCGAGTTCAACGTATTCCTCGATCTCAACACGCCGGTCTGGCTTACGCGCGTCGTCCGCCACGACAGCTACAACGAGATCACGCACGCGCTGAGTTCGCCCGTATACATGAAGGAGGCGTCGAACTACCTCGACAAGCTAGTCCGCTACATCGAGGAACACTACGGGAAACGCGTGAAAAGCTACTCGATTCTGTGCGGGCACACTTCCGAGTGGTTCGAGCGCGACCTCCGCCAGAGCCACGTGAAGAACCTCGCCTGGCGAAAGTGGTGCAGGGAACGCGGGCTCAGGTACGGCCTTTCCGCGCCTACGGAATCGGACCTTGCGACAGGGGCGTTCGAGGGGACCGTCTACGACCCTGCGACGGAGCAGGAGAAGATAGACTTCTGGAGGTTCCACAGCTGGGTCATATCCGAGGGCGTCCTGCACTTTGCGCATATCGTCAAGCGCGCAAGCGGCGGCAAGCCGACCGGCGCGGATTACGGCTACTACATGATCTGCGACAAAGACCCATGCGGCGTCGGCAACCTCGACTACGAGCGTGTCGTCGCTTCTGGCGATTTCGACTTCATCATGTCTCCGTCGACGTATTCGGGACGCGAGATCGGCGGCGGCACGGGTTCGATGCTCGTCGCCGGGACTTCGCGCAGATACGGAAAGCGGTTCTACTATTCGATTGACCAATGGCCGCATTCCCTCAAGTCTCCGTACTACTACAATGTGGCATTCCATACGCTTGCCGAGACGATCGCGGGCAACACCAGAAACGCCGCGTTCGCGCTCGTCCACCATGCCGACTTCCACTGGTTCGACATGTGGGGCGGGTTCTACATGGATCCGGCGATGAAGGAGCGCATCAGGAAGATCGTGCCGATCCAAAGGCGTTTCGCAAACGACGATTCCGCGCCCTGTGCAGACGTGCTGATTGTCGCCGACCCCGACAGCGCCTACGGACGCATCGACCCGCGCATGGCCGCGAACGAGGAACTGGGCGAGGAGCAGGGCGCCAGGTGCCCCGAGGGCTTTGTTCCCGCATACGGCTGCGGCGAGGAGTTCCGCAACCGCATCAACCATATCGGCGTCTGCTACGACGTCGTTTCGTTCAATGACTTGCCGCACATCGACATGAAGCCGTTCAGGGCCATTCTCCTTTCGGATGTCTGGACGATCTCGCCCGAAAAGGCGAAGGTCCTCGGGGACTACGTGCTGAAGGACGGGCGCACCGCGGTCTGGGCGTACGCCCCGGGCGTTTCGGACGGCAAGTCCGTCGACGCGAAGCGCATCCGCGCGTGGGCGGGCGTGGATTTCAAGACGCCCGGCGTCTCCACGACGGCGATGAGCGGATGGAACGCCGTCTACGCCTACGACTACCGCCTCCTCACGCCCGAAAAGTTCGCGGAAGTCTTCAAGGCGGCGGGATGCCATTTCTGGACGGACGAGCCGACGCCCGTCATGGCCAACGAGCACCTCCTTGCCATCCACGTGAAAAACGGCGGCAGGAAGACCGTCCACCTGCCGCGCAAGTGCGTCAAGGTTGTCGATCTCCTCCAGGATCGCGTGGTCGCCACCGACTGCATCGACTTTAACGACGACTTCGCAACGCCCGACACAAAGATATATGAGACCGTGTATGAAAAATAATGTCGCGATTGCAGCTGCCGTCGCGCTTTCGCTCGCCTTTGCCGAGAGGTGCTGCGCGACGCCATGCGTACGCGAGTCTGGGACGACATACGTCATGGACGCGCTGGCTCCGTATGTCGAAAGCGGGGAATTCCCCGGCGCGGTTAGCATACTCTACGATGACGGCGTCCAGGAGACCGCATGCATAGGCTACGCCGACGTGGAGGCGAAGCGCCCGATTACGCTGGACGACCACTATATGCAGTGTTCGCAGACTAAAGGCTTTTGCGGAGTCACGCTGGCGATTCTCGTCGAGGAGGGGAAGGTTTCGCTTGACGACCCCGTGTCGAAATACCTGCCCGAGTTCAACGAACTCTGGGTAGAGGCCTCGAACACCAACGGCAGCCGGACGCTCGTCAAGGCGACGAACGCCCTGACCGTCCGCATGGTGATGAACCATACGGGCGGCTTTCCGTTCGAGCTCCCGAACTGGGTGGCGATGGGCGGCTGGTCGCGTCGCATGCCGCTCAGGTCGGTCGCGGCCATGGCGGCTTCGCAGGCGCTGCTGTTCGAGCCTGGGACGCAGGTGCGCTACTCAAACGTCGGCATCGACATAGGCGCGGCGGTCGTCGAGGTCGTCACCGGCAAGCGCTGGGAGCGGTTTCTGCAGGAGCGGGTTCTTGACCCTCTCGGCATGAAGGACTCCACGTTCTGGCCGACGGACGCGCAGCTTGCGACCAAGATCGAGCTGTACGACGTGAGGGGCGGGGTGAAGGCGAAGTGGCGCGATCATCCCAACGGGATGCAGCGCCCATACGGCGACGACCGCGTGTTTGCGTCCGCCGGAGCGGGCCTCTGGACGACTGCGCGCGACCAGCTGAAGTTCTACAAGATGCTGATGAACCTTGGCGTCGGCGACAACGGCGTTCGCATTCTCAGGGAAGATACCGTGAAGTCCATCCTCGCCGTGTCGACGCGTCCCGCGGGCATGACGGCGGGCGGCAAGCCCTTCGGCGGATATTCCCTCGGGCTCGACGCCCCCGTGCCGGAGAAGGACGGCGAGACCTCCTGGTTCGGGCACGGCGGCGCATTGGGCACGAACTGCTCTGTCAACTGGCGCAAGAGGCAGCTCAAGCTCTGGGCTGTGCAGCTGTATGTCAGTCCGCGTCTGTGGGACAAGGCGAGGAACGATGCCGCCGACAGGTTCTTCAAGGAGAAGATCGACAACTCCGGCGTTGACGCCCATACCGGCAGATGCCCGTCAAGTTAACATTTGATCAAGTGAACTAAATTGAAACAACAACAGAAACGAGGTGCAAAATGAAGAGAACCATACTTGGACTCCTTGCGACGATTGCGACAATGCCGCTTTTCGCAACCACATACTACGTCCGCTCGTCTGGAAGTTCTCCGGCTGAACCTTACGGCAGCTGGGAGACTGCGGCCAGCGACATCGCCACTGCGGTTGCCACAGCCTCTTCGAAAGATACAATTCTTGTCGCGCCCGGTACATACAGCATCTCCAGCACAATCGACATTGCGGATAGCAAAAAAAGCCTTAGAATCGAGAGCTTCAATCGCGAGACGGGCGAACAAGACCCGGAGCATACAATTCTCGATGGCGGCGGCACGACGGCAATCATGGCGCTTCGCCAGCAGTACGCCCATGTGTCGGGATTCACTTTCGCAAACGGCTATTACGCGAGTGATGCCTATAGGGAAACTTCTTCTGCCGTTTCAGCCGCCGTTACGTTCTACGGAAACCAGCCCACGGTGAGCAACTGCATATTCAAATGCAACAAGTCGGTGAATGTCGTCGGCACATGCCTGTACAGCAACGGCAAGGCGCAGGCAGTCGTTGCCGATTGCAAATTCCTCTGCAATACGCAAGAGGTGACTGTCGCGGGAGATTATGCCGTAAAAGGAAGTGCCGTTTATATCACTCTTTCCAGCGACAATGTGGATAATTATGCGAGTCTCACAGGATGCACGTTTAGCGACAATGTAGGAAAGGGCCCCAAAGCGCAAGGTTCCATGGTCGCTCTTCCGAATGGGCGCACGGTAATCGACAACTGCAATTTCTACACGAATTCGTTCACGCAGACGGATTCAGCGCGGTCCACTTCGGGCGCTTATCTGTATTTCGGCATCAATACGACCATGCGCAACTGCCGCGTGTCGTGCGAGGGCTTTGGAAATTCCGGCGGGCGTTATCTGTACGGCTCCGTCTTGAATGCCGGGAACAATTTCCTGTGCTCGAACTGCACGTTTAGCGCGATAAGCGAGACCGCCGGATTAAATATGTATGGAACAATCTGTGTCAACGGGGATTCAATCAGCTTTGTCGATTGCCGCTTTACGGACAATACGCTCAATTCGTCGGCGCTCTTTTTTATCAACGACAAAGGTGACGAGTTATTCCGCAACTGCCTGTTTGCCGGGAACAAGAGAGGACGCAGTTCTGTCAGGATGATTCAGGCGAATGGCGCAACGTCTACAAAGGCGACACGCTTTTCGGTCGAGAATTGCACGTTTGCCGACAACACTGATAATTATGCCGTGATAACGCTTGCGGCTGGGAATACGGCCTATTCCTGCAATCTTGTCAACAGCGTGTTCTCGACGGGATCTGTTCTTTCAGCTGCGGCGGACAACGCATCGCTCTCGGCCCGGAATTGCTGCTTTGCCGCGAGCCCTGCCAATGTCACGGACGGAGGCGGCAATATCATCAAGACGGTCTCGGAGATGAAGTTTGTCGACGCGGCGAACGGCGACTGGCATCTTCAGGAGCGCTCTCCTCTGCGCGAGGGCGGAACGGTTCTTCCGTGGATGACTTCAGACGCGACAGACCTTGACGGCAATCCGCGCATTCTGTCGAAATACGGCAAGCCGCTTTTGCGCGACCCGTCCGGACTGCCCGACATCGGATGCTACGAGTGCACGATCGCCCTGATCCCTGGACTGGCGATCGTCATCAGGTAACGCCTTTGTCATGAAGAAACCGATTGTCCTGCTTTTCTGTTGTGCCGCAGCGATTGCGGCGAGGGCATCGCAGTACAATTCGCCGCAGCTGATGGCGTATCGCTCGTTCCTGCCGGAACTTGAGGAGACGGCCGCTTTTGCAGAGATGGGGATACCGCTGCGGACGGTGTTCATCGCGAATACGGTCTGTGCCGACGGACGATCCTACTGCCAGTACCCTCCTGTCTGGAAGGGCTTTGGCAACTACGACCTTGCGCAGGTCGATGCGCAGCTTGGTGACATGGTCAAGGGAAGTCCGAGTGCCGAATTTATCGTTCTCGTCGATCTCAACACGCCGCCGTGGCTGACGCGTGTCGTCCGCCACGACAGCTGGAATGAAATCACCCATGCGCTTTCGTCGCCGGTCTACATAGAGGAGGCGTCAAATTATCTTGAAAGGATTGTCCGGTACATCGAGGGGAAATACGGCGACCGCGTGAAGGCATATATGGTCATGTGCGGACATACTTCGGAATGGTTCGAGCGGGACCTTCGGCAGAGCCATCCGAAAAACCTTGCATGGCGCAAGTGGTGCGAGGAGAGGGGGCTCAAGTACGCTCTTTCCACGCCTGCGGAGAGCGAACTTGCATCGGCGGCGTTCGAGGGAACGGTGTACGACCCTGCGACCGAGCAGGTGAAAATAGACTTCTGGAAGTTTCACAGCTGGACGATATCCGAGGGTGTGCTGCGCTTCTCCCGCATCGCCAAACGCGCGAGCGGGGGGAAACCTGTCGGTGCATTCCACGGCTATTACATGATCTGCGACAAAGATCCGTGCGGGGTCGGAAACTGCGACTACGAGCGCGTCGTGTCCGACCCGGATTTCGATTTCATCACGTCCCCATCGACATACTCCGGGCGCGAGATCGGCGGCGGCACGGGATCCATGCTCGTCGCAGGTACGTGTCGTCGTTACGGCAAGCGGTTCTTTTTCGAGATTGACCAATGGCCGCACTCGCTGAAGAGCCCATATCCCTATTCCAAGAACTTCCGCAACCTTGGCGAGACGCTTGCGGGAAATACGCGCAATGCGGCTTTTGCACTCGTCCACCATGCGCATTTCCATTGGTTTGACATGTGGGGCGGCTTCTACAAAGACTCCGGTATGCACGAGCGCATTGCGAAGATCGCCGGAATACAGAAGCGCTTCGCGGACGACGATTCCGCGCCTTATGCAGACGTCCTCATCGTCGCCGATCCCGACAGCGCCTACGGACGCATCGATCCGCGCATGGCGGCGAACGAGGAGCTTGGTGAAGAGCAGGGCGCGAGGTGTCCCGAAGGATTCGTGCCCGCCTACGGTTGTGGAGAGGAGTTTCGCAACCGCATCAACCACATTGGCGTCTGTTACGATGTTGTTTCGTTCAACGACCTTCCGTATATCGACTTGAAGCCGTTCAAGGCGATTGTCCTTTCCGACGTCTGGACGATCTCCCCTGAAAAGGCGAAGATACTCAGAGACTATGTGCTGAAGGACGGGCGTACGGCGATCTGGGCGTATGCGCCGGGCGTCTCCGACGGCAAGTCCGTGGATGCAAGGCGCATACGCGACTGGGCGGGAGTGGATTTCAAGACCCCTGGAGTGACACTGACAGATATGGGGGACTGGAACGCCGTCTATGCATACGACTATCGTTTCCTCACGCCAGAGAAGTTTGCGGAAGTATTCAAGGCCGCAGGCTGTCATTTCTGGATTGACGAGTCGGTGCCCGTCATGGCGAACGAACGTCTGCTGGCGATTCATGTCAAGTACGGCGGACGCAAGACCATCTACCTGCCACGTACGTGCAGCAAGGTGGTGGACTTGATCAATGATCGAACGGTTGCGACGGATTGCGACAGTTTTGAAGACGATTTTAAAACGCCTGATACGAAAATATACGAAACGGTTTACAAGTAATCATTCAAATCGGAGGACAATCAGATGGAAAACACCACCCTGAAGTCAAAACTCTTGTTTGCAGCCTTGGCGGCTGCGGTATTTGCGCCGTTTGCGGCGTCGTTCGCCGGGGAGGTTCCGCCGGAGCGCCTTGAGGCGCGGCGGCAGTTTGCTGATCTCAAGTTCGGTATATTCATCCATTGGGGTTTCTATGCCACGTATGCTCAGGGCGAGTGGTATCTCGAGCGCGCAGGACTCAGGGGCGAGGACTACGAACATGCCGCCAACGCATTCTATCCGCACGACTTCGATGCGATGGAATGGTGCAAAGCCTTCAAGTCGGCCGGGGCGAAGTATGTCGTGTTCACCTCGCGCCATCACGACGGATTTTCGATGTTCGGCACAAAAGCCACGGATTACAACATCGTGCAGAAGACGCCTTTCCGCCGCGATGTCGTAAAGGAGCTGGCCGATGCGTGCCGCGCCTGCGATTTGAAGCTTGGCCTATATTACTCGCTTGTGGATTGGCACAGGCCTGACTACCCGACCGGTTGCACCACGAACGCCAGACAATGGGTGGCGAAGGATCTCGAGAATTACAACTCGTACCTCGCGTTCATGAAACAGCAGCTGACGGAACTGCTGACGGACTACGGAGACATCCTTTGCATCTGGTTCGACGGCGAATGGGATCATAAGGACCCGGAAACGAAAATGCCTAACATGGACTGGAAGTACGACGAAATATATTCGCTTATACACACCTTGCAGCCGCGGTGCCTAGTCTTAAACAACCACCACCATGCGCTTCGCGACGGAGAGGACATCTACGGTGTCGAACGCGAGAAGAAAGAGGATGGAAAGGATCAGGCGTTCACGCTCGAGCCCGGACATCCAAGCGAACTCTGCGATACAATGGTGAACGGCGCATTTGGCTTTAAGGTGACGGATACGGACTGGAAGACGTCGGACGAGATACGCGCCATGTTGAAGCGCGCCAACGGCAGGGGCATGAACCTTCTTATCAACATCGCGCCGCGAGCGGACGGGAAGCTCCCCGACGAAGCGATGAAGATACTTGCTGAACTTGCAGCCGGAGAAAAGTAGTGAGGATTCCCGCCATTTTTCTCCTTGTTGCCGCTTTTGCATTGCGGTCGGATGGGGTGTCGCATTGCGTATTCGATGCGATATCGCTCGACGGCGAGTGGGAGATGGCGTATTGGGGGGAACGGGGAACAGGAAACGGGGAATGTCCGATCTTTGAGGGACAAGCCGTCGCGAAAGCCGTTCCGGGGTATTGGGAGAACATGATTGAGGCGTTCCGCAAGGCTGGTATAGCTGATCACACTAGCATCAGCAGGCAGCCCGCCCCGCCGACGCTTCCAATTCCCGGCGGTGCGCCCGACATGACATTGCCCGGCATCAGGGGCTGTTTCCTTTACAAGCGCAGGATATCGTTAGATCGGGCAAGTCCGGCGCTCTTGGCCTTCGAGGGCGTACGGAACAGCATCCGTGTCTGGGCGAACGGCACCTTCGTCGGATCGCATACGGGATTCTCTACACCGTTTGAGCTGGAAGTTCCGCACGGGATTCTCAAAGTGGGCGAGAACACGATCATTCTTGCCGTGTCGAACGCGCCAGTAGAAGGCTGCTACGGCGCGAAGGTCAGCGGCCTTGCGACGCGCGGCTTCTTCGCCTCGACGGGTGGTGTCTGCGGTCGCGTTGAACTGCGGTTCCCGAAGAGCGGCCTCGGCGATGTTTATGTCACTACGGCGGCCGACTTGAAGTCGTTTACGGTGCATTTGAGAGGTGCGCGAAAAAGTGAAAATCCCGTGTTTCGGTACGCCATTTCGGATTGGTGCAGGAAGGAGATTGCAAGCGGCGAGGCGACAGGCGACTTCGACTTGCCGGCAGATGGGTTCGAATTCTGGTCGCCGGAGCGTCCTGTGCTGTACGCGCTGCGCATCACGACGAACGGCGGCGCATACAGCCAGCGGTTCGGACTGCGCCGTCTTGCTGCCGACGGCGAGATGCTGCGCCTGAACGGGAAGCCGGTCTATCTGCGCGGCGTCACGGAGCACTGCTACTTCCCCGAGACGGTTCATCCGCCGCGCGACATCGGCTACTACAGGCGCCTCACTGCGAGACGCAAGGAGCTTGGCTTCAACTTCGTCAGGTTCCACACCTGGGTTCCGCCAGAGGCGTATCTTGACGCCATGGACGAACTGGGAATGCTTGTTCACATGGAGTCCCCGAATTTCACGACAGTAGGCGAGTACGGTGAAATCGTCGCGTTCGCGAGGCGGCATCCGTGCGTTGTCATCTACTGCACAGGAAACGAGACGCGCATCGACCGCAAGGCGGAGGCGTACTTGAAGGAGGCCGCTGAAATCGTGCATTCAGGGACGGACGCCGTCTTTTCTCCGGTGAGCGCCATGCGCGGCGTCGAGTATGCGCTCGTCGACGGCATGGACGACATCGCCGAGAAGCCGTTTCGCCACAATCCAACTCGCATGTCCAGACTTGCGGACTTCTGCGACATCTTCACATCGTATCAGCTTGGCGCGGTCAATTACGACGCGCTCAATGGTCCGTCGGCTGTTGAAATCGACTCATGGGGCGACGCATATTGCGGTAAGCCGCGCCTTTCGCATGAAATCTGCATCGACGGAAGCTATGCCGATCTTTCCCTTGAAAAACTGTATCCGAATGGGTCCCCCATTGTGAATGCAGGTCTATTCTCAGAGGTGCGTCATGCTCTCTCCGAAAAAGGACTTCAAGACAGGGCGGAGCGGTATCACCGCAATTCCTGCGAGTGGATGAGGCGCATCAGAAAGTTTACGTTTGAAAAAATGCGGTCGTCCCAGAGGACTGCTGGCTATGACTTCCTCGGCGATATCAACACGCACTGGCATACATTTGGATACTTCGTTGGCATGATGGACGAGTTTCTGAACCTGAAGCCGGGAGAGACGGTCGAGAACGTCAGGCGATACAATTCAGCTGCGGTGTTGTTGTCCGATCTTGGAAGCGACTTCAACGTCTGGGCGGGAGAAAAGAAGCGCGTGAAGATTTCGATTTCCAACTACGCGGATGATGCCGAGGGCGGCGTGCTTGGAGTGGCACTTGTGCGGGAGGGGGAAATGGGGGACGATGTCGTCTGGGCGGGGGAAGTGGCGTGTCCTCGCGTGCCGTGCGGCGATGTGCTCGAACTGGGCGGGTTTGATGTCGATGTTCCCGATGAGAACGGTGTGCGGAAATATTTTCTTCGCGCGAAGTTCGCAAGCACTGCGGTTACGGCGGAGAATGAATGGGAGATTTACGCCTTCCCGACTTTACGCAATCATGCAATTTCGCAAAATCTCACGATTTGCCATGACATTTCGTGCAACGACCTTGTTGCCGCGATGGAGTGCGGCGAACACATCCTTCTCCTGGGGACGGGGCCCTTCAAGTCCTTGCCGACAACATTTCGCATTGGGCTCGCCGGGCGGTGCAGCGGGAATTACGCAACGGTAATCAAGAGCGGGCACCCCGCGCTTCACGCTTTACAGCATGACGGATTCTGCGGCTGGCAGTTCCGACGTCTCATGGAGGGCGCGCGCGCCGTGCAACTTGAGGCTGACGTGCCGTTTGATCCGATAATAGATGTCGCCTCGTCGGAGAAGTTTCCAATACGGCAGGCGATGCTTTTCGAGTATCGCGTAGGCGAAGGAAAGCTTCTTGTCTGCTCATTCTCGTTTTCTGATGCAGACCCTGCGGCGGTGTGGCTGAAGACACGGCTTGTGGAATATGCGTCATCGGATGCGTTTAAGCCCTCGCTTTCGCTTTCCGTCGGCGAGCTTCAAGCTGTCGTTGACGCGCCGCTCCTGACAGGCGAGGGAAATCGCAACAGGGCGCGAAATCCAAACGATCCGGCGAGCCTTGTGCGGTCGGGGGCGTTTGCGGAACCATAAAGAGAGGCGTCGATATGACATGTAAAAAGACGATTCGAATGATCTGTAGCGTGCTGGTGTCTGTTGCATGGGCATTTGCCGTTCCTGCGGAAATCCCGTTCCCGGAATTTTCCGCCCCGCGCGCCGTTTCGTCCAGTCCGCATGAACATTTTCTCGCCAATTACTTCGGTATCAATGCCTGGAGTCCCGACAACCGCTACCTGCTTGCGCTCGAGACCGACCTCAAGGATGAACTTCCCGACGGACGTTCCTGCACGGTCGGACTTGTCGACCTTGAGGACTCCAACCGGTTCATCCCCGTGATGGAGACACGAACGTGGAATTTTCAAGAGGCTGCAATGGCGCACTGGCTCCCGCACGAGAAGGACACCTTTGTGGTCAACGATCTTCGCGGCGGAAAGTTCGTAGCCGTCGTCAGGAACTGGCGCACCGGCGAGGAACGCGTCGTGCCACACCCGGTGAGTGCCGTTTCCGAGGACGGTTCCTGGGCGCTCTCCATCAACTACGCCCGCCTCTATCTCACGCGTCCCGACTACGGCTACGCCGGAGAGGGGCAGGATCCGCGCCGCGGCGTCGTGTTCCCCGAAGACGACGGACTCTGGCGCGTCGATCTCAAGACGGGCGAGGCAAAGCTGCTCGTAAGCTGCGCCGCGCTAAAGGACATGGTCCCCCATGTACCTGAGACTGGCCTCAGCTACATCTGCCACACCGTGATCTCCAAAGACATGAAGCGCATATACTTTCTTTCGCGCTCCGTGTCGCAGTCTATGGAGGGCGTCAAGAAGTTCAAGGGCGTCAACTGGCACACGACCGCATTTACCTGCAGCGCCGACGGATCTGATGTCCGCCGGTGTTTCCCGGACGGCTGGGGCTCGTCGCACTTCAACTGGAAGCCCGCGCTTTCCGGGAGCGACGCCCAGACTATGATAGTCACCTGCAACTGGCAGAACAAGGTCTATACACATGTCGAGTTCACCGTCGGCGAAGAGGACAAGGCGCATCAGGTCGGCGGGGACGCGATGAACTTTGACGGGCATTGCATCTACACGCCGGACGGAAACTTCATATCGGGCGACGGCTACTGGGATGATAAATTCTACCGCCATTGGAAAATGGTACGACTTTCGGACAATGCCGTAAAGAACATCGGCGACTTTTTCGTGCCCGAGGCATATCGCGATGTTTATTGCCGTTGCGATCTGCATCCGCGCTGGCGCGGCGACGGCCGTCAGCTCGCCTTCAACTCCGTCCACGAAGGTTCGCGGCAGATCTACGTGATGGACGCAGTGAGACAGAATGCGATTGAACCGGACGGTGTCGTAGCCGCCGGACCGGGGTTTACAAACAGACTTGTCCGTACTGTAACGGGATGGACGGATGGGGATGTGTGCGTGTCGGTCGACGATGATGGATGTGTGCGTGTGGATTCATCGGTGAAAGGGATCGAGTTCGTGACTCTGGAGTGGCGCAAGCAGTGGCCGGACGGAGCCTGCTTTCTGGGCGATGCCTGGGAGCGATCCTACGGCGATCTTGAGTGGCGGACACTTGACGCGGGCCCCTTATTTTCGCCGTGGTATTTTCTCTCGTCAAGGGGGTGCGCGACAGAGGGACTTGGTGTCGAGACGCAGCCGAACGCCATGTGCTGCTGGAAGGTTGAAAGGACGGGTGTTTCCCTTGTTTTGGATGTCAGGGCGGGTGGCGGGCCGCTCGGTCTCGCGGGACGTTCGCTTGCCGCTTGCCGGATTGTACGCGCCGAATCGATGACGGGAGAGTCGACATGGCAGTTCGGACGGCGTTTCTGCCGCATGATGTGTCCGAAGCCAAGATTGCCGGGAACGCCGGTCTATGGCTACAACGACTGGTATTGCGCGTATGGCAAGAACACTGCGACGAACTTTCTCGCGGACGCCGAGTTCGTCGTCTCGTGTGCGAAGGGGTGCACGAATCCTCCGTATGTCGTGATGGATGACGGCTGGCAAAGAAACTCTCCGCCAGTTGTGGGAGAGTCCGGTCGCGGGCCGTGGGACGCGGCGGGGCCGAATTTTGGAATGGAGATGACGGAGTTCTGCCGAAGGGTCGCCGCGCTCGGCGCGAAACCAGGGCTGTGGTACCGTCCTCTTCGTGCGTGGGACGAACTGCCCGGCGAGGAACGACTCCTTGCCGACAGCAGATTCCTTGATCCGACCGTGCCGTCCGTCCGTGCGCGCATCGTTGATGATGTCGGCCGGTTTCGCGAGTGGGGGTTCAAGCTCGTTAAGATTGACTTTCTTTCTTTCGATATTTCACAAGTCTGGCCTGTTGGACCTTTGACGCATCCAGACCGCTACATCCAGGACTCTCGCGCATGGCGTGATTCTTCCCGCACGACCGCCGAGGTCATGCTGGACCTTTACAAGGCAATGAAGGATGCGGCAGGTGACGAAGTCGTGATCATCGGCTGCAATGCGTTGAATCATCTTGCGGCAGGCGTATTCGAACTGCAACGGACCGGTAACGACACTTCCGGGAAGAAGTGGGATATGACGCGCAAGAACGGCATCAACACGCTCGCAATGAGGTCGGTGCAGGATGGCGTGTTCTTCAAGATAGATGCCGACTGCGCCGGACTTGCGGAGCCAGGTGCCGTTCCGTGGGCATTCAACCGACAGTGGATTGAACTTTTGGGGAGGAGCGGCACGCCGTTCTTCGTGTCGTGGAAGAGAAGTCTTGCGGACGACGAGGTGAAGACCGCTTTCAGGTACGCGTTCAAGATTGCCTCCGAACCGCGCCCGACCGGCGAACCGCTGGACTGGATGTCGTCGCGCATTCCGTCAAAATGGCTTTTTGCCGATGGTGAGGCGTCGTATGAATGGTGAATAGGAAGCCTTGAGATTTTGAAAGGAAATTTGTCATGAAGAATGTCTCTATTTGTCTTGCGCTGTTTTGGACGGCCATTGTCGCATTCGCCGTTCCCCTTGACGAACTTCTGCCGCGGCCGAAGGAGGTGCGGGCGGTTGCTGATGCCGCGTTGTCGTGCGAGGGGCTCCCGTCCGGCGGCTATGCGCTTTCGGTGCGCGGCGGACAAGCCAAGATCGCCGCCGTTGACGAGGCGGGGCGGCGATATGCCGAGGCTACGCTCGCACAGCTGCGGATGCTGTCGGGCGGCACCTTGCCGGACTGCACGATACGCGACTGGCCGACATTCTCGTGGCGGGGTTTTATGCACGACTGCGGGCGCAACTTTCTCGATGTCGAATCAATCAAGAACGTCATCGACCTGATGGCGAAGTACAAGCTGAACCTCTTCCACTGGCATCTCACGGACTACTGGGGATGGCGGCTCGAGTCGAAGAAATATCCGATGCTCCAGGCCCCGTGGTCGTTCGGGCGTCAGCACGGCATGTACTACACGCAGGAGCAGTTCCGCGAAGTCGTCGACTACGCGAAGGCACGCGGCGTCACCGTCATGCCTGAGCTTGACGTTCCCGGACATTCCCTCGCGTTCAGACGCGGTCTAGGGTTCGAGTTCATGTGCGACAAGAAGGTGAAGGATGTCGTGATCGACCTCATCGACGAGCTCTGTTCCCTGGCGACACCGGAGGAAATGCCGTTTATCCACCTCGGGACGGACGAGTCGCGCACACCGCAGGAGATGGTGCCGGATTCTTTCTGCCCCGCGTGGGCGGAGGCCGTGTGGCGCAACGGACGCACGCCCGTCGGGTGGAGCCCCGGAAAGAACATGACGCTCGCCGACGGCAGGAAGAGCGTCAAGATGCTGTGGCCGGAGAAGGACCGGCCGGACATCCTGCCGGACGAACAGGGATTTGACACGGCGTACTGGTATTTCGGACGGTACGATCCGTTCTCGTTCCTGAACTACGCGCTCTTCGCGAAGCCATGTCCCTGGAACATTCCAGACGCGAACAAGCTTGGCGTCGTCATCGCATCGTGGCACGATGACCTTGCGGGAAACAGCGGCAGGGACGCTCTTTTGAACAACAACTTCGCGCTCGCCGTGGTCATGTTCTCAGACCTCCAGTGGAACGGGCGCGAGAAGAATCGTCCGGATCTTCACTACAGGATGCCTGCCGTCGGCACACCCGAGTTCGCGGAGGCGGTCCGCTTCGAGAACGCGGTCGCCGCTCAGCGCGACAAGGTGCTTTCCGATTCTCCCTTGCCGTTTGCCTGGGTGAAGGAGACCGGCATGCGCTGGAGGCTCTCAAATGGCAAGACGGGTGAGGTTCTCGCCGAGGATATTCCTCAGGGATGCGTCCATATTCATGGCTTTTCCGCCACGGGTGCCGCCGAAGCGACGGCTTACATGAAGGAGATGACCGGCGTAGCCGTGCTCGAGACGTGGATCAAGAGCCCCATGGATCAAACCGTGGGCGCATGGATTGACTTCGACATTTTCCCACGCTCTGGCGCGAGGTACTGCAGAGCATACCATGTGCCGCTTTTCGAGAAGGGCGAATGGTCGTCGTCAAAGGGCGTGAAGGTCGAGGTTAACGGCGTCGAGATCCTGCCGCCGGACTGGAAGCACCCGGGTCTCAAGCCGCATGGCAAGTCTCCGGACGGAACGACGAACAACGTTTCCGAGACGCCGTTCGCGGACGACTGCTGCTGGATTCGTCCGCCGTCCCCGCTGACGCTCAAGGCGGGATGGAACCACGTGAAGATCACAGCACCCAAGACGTACAAGGCGTGGTACTACGGATGGGACGTTCTCTTTATGCCGATTCTCGGAACGAGCGACCGTCCGAGAGAAGTTCCAGGGCTTGAATATAGGTCGCGTCCGCCGGAGGGGGCGCAATGACGATACAGAAAAAGGGTTTGGGCGGCTACAAGTGGCGGCTTGTCGCGTTTCTCTTCGTTGCGTTTTTCATCGCACAGGGGGCGCGGCAACTCTACAATGCGGCGCTTCCGCAGATATGCATCGAGTTCGGTCGCATGGGTGTGACGGACGCGCAGCTCGGTGCGGTAGGTTCCGTCTTTGGAGCGGTATTCGGGCTTGCTGTGGTCGTTGCCGGTATTGCGGCGGACTTCCTTGGACACAAGCGCGTCCTCGTTGCGGGGACGGTCGTTTTCTCGCTCGGGATATTCTGCTGCGGGTTCGCGGGCGGAGTCGGCGCGATGATCGCGTTCTACGGCGTTGTCGCCTCGCTCGGCCAGACGTGCGTCGCGCCATCGTGCTATGCGCTCATACTGCGGCACCACTCCGAAACGCGATCGACGGCGATGGCGATATTCCAGAGTGCGGTCTATTTCGGTGTCATCCTCTCCAGCCTTTTCGGAGGACTCCTCGCAGAGCAGGGCGACGGCGCGTGGAGGTGCGCGTTTCTCGCGATGGGCGCGATCGGCTTCGTGTGGGCTGCCGTAATGCAGTTCGCCGTGCGCGCCGAACCGCAGAGAGAGGGGACGGACGGAGACAAGGCATCCGTCAAGGAAGCGTTCATGGCAGTCGCGAAGAAGCCGACGGCGATCCTTATCGCCGTCGCTTTCGGGTTCTTCATGTATTCGATTCTCGGTATTAGGCTGTGGGCGCCGACATTCCTCGCGCGGACGTTCGAGGGCGTCGGCACGGCAAAGGCCGCCTTGCACGGAGTTCTCTGGATGTATATAGGGACGCTTGTCAGTTGCATTGCGACTGCGAAGGCTATCGACAAGTTCGGCAAAGGGAGGCCGAGGATTCGACTGGACGTATCGGTCGCCGGATTTTTGCTCTGCATCGCGCCGGTCGTCTGGGTCGCGAAGGCGGCGAGTTTCGTGTCGTGTTGTGTAGCGCTGGGCGTTCTCGGATGCGCGATAGGTGTATACGAGGCGGCGCACTATCCCGCGATGTTCGACTGCATCGCCCCGCGCTACAGAAGCGCGGCGACGGGCGTAACAGGCTGCATGGCGTTCCTCATGGGTTCGCTCGCCCCGGCCGTCGTGGGCTGGATGAACGTACACATGTCGATGCGCGCAGGGATAATGTCGCTCGCCGCGTTTTTCCTTGCCGGCGCTGTCGTCCTTGTGCCGGCGCAGATATGGTTTTTCAGAAAGGACTGGATAGGAAATGAGAAAGCTTAGGGTTCTATTTTACGGGCTCACCCACGAACATGCGTTCGGGAAGCTGGAGACACTTCGCCGGATGGACGATATGTACGAAATAGCCGGCATCGTCGACGACCGGGCCACGGCGACAAGACCGCACTTTGCCGACCATCCGGCGAGTCCAGATGGATACCATGTCATCTCGGCGGAAGAGGCTTTGACGCGTGATGATTTCGACGTTGCGTTCATCGAGACGACGAACGCCGATTTGATGAAGGTCGCCCGCGTCTTCGCCGAGAAGGGTGTTCCCATGCACTGCGACAAGCCGTGCGGCGAGGCGATGGAGCCGTATCGCTCCATCGTGGAGATGTGCCACCGAAAGAACCTGCCGTTCCAGATCGGCTACATGTACAGGGGGAACCCCGCGCTCAAGTTTGCGCGAAACGCCGTACGTTCCGGATGGCTGGGCGAGGTGGGTTTCATAGAGGCGGACATGAACCACGACTATCAGCTGGACGGATATCCCGAATACATTTCCACCTTCAAGGGCGGGATCCTCTACAACCTCGGATGCCATCTGGTCGATATGGTTGTACCGCTCGTGCGCGGGCGGCTCGTCTCCGCCGTGCCGATGATCGGCGCCGCGCCGGGCGATCCCGCCGGTAGTCGCACAAGCGGAATGTCGCTTCTCTCGTTCGAGGGTGGTGCAAAGGTGCTCATCCGGACATCTTCGCACATGCCCGGTGGAATAGACGGACGCCGCCTGCGCGTGGATGGAACGAACGGGACGCTGGAGCTTTGTCCTATCGAGAGGTTTGACGGCAAGAACCTTCGGCTGGAGATGACGCTCAAGAATCCGGCCGGTGGATATGGCGCAGGGCTCAACGTCATCGACTTCGGTGTCCTTGTCGACCGCTTCCGCGACCAGCTCGAAGACCTTGCGATGATCGTGCGCGGCGAGAAGGCGAACGACCAGGACTACGACTGGGATCTGCAAGTTCACGAGGTGTCACTAAGGGCGTGCGGGGCGCTTTAGTCGAAATTGTAGGCATAGTTATGCCCCAAAGAACAGGAGAAGACAGGGGAGCCTTGTCATGATGGAAAATGTTGGAATAGTATTCACGAAGAAGGATACGGCTGAACTGGTTGAAATGCCGATGCCGGATCCGAAGGCAGGCGAAGTGCTGATTCGGCTAGTGCGCTCGACCATATCGAGCGGAACGGAGCGGGCGAACCTGACGGGCGTCCCTGACAACGCTACGGGCATATACCGAGTCTGCCCGGACGATCAGGTGACGTGGCCCAGGCGTGGCGGCTACAGTTCGTCCGGCGTCGTCGAGGCCGTGGGCAAGGGCGTCGCGTCCCTGAAGCCTGGCGACCGCGTGGCTGTTAGCTGGTCGATGCATCAGCGTTTCATCTGCATGGACGAGAGTCTCGTGTACCGACTTCCGGATTCCGTGTCGTTCGAGGAAGGGGCGTTGACGCACATCTCGACGTTCCCCATGGGCGCGGTAAGGAAGTGTCGGCTGGAAATCGGAGAGTCCTCGCTCGTGATGGGGCAAGGCGTCCTCGGACAGCTCGCAGTCATGCTCCTCAAGGCGGCTGGCTCCGTGCCCGTAATCGCCGCAGATCCCGTCCCGGAGAAGCGCGAGCGCGCGCTTGCGCTTGGGGCGGACTTCGCGTTCGGCCCGATGGAGCCGGGCTTCGCCGAGAAGGTGAAGTCCGTCGCCGACACGGGCCGTAGGGTGCAAAACGGGCGTACCGCCGACTCCGGCGCGAAGGTTGTTGTCGAGGTGACGGGCAATGGTGCGGCTCTCGACACGGCGCTGGACGCGATCGCGCCGTTCGGACGGCTTGCGCTCCTCGGATGTACGCGTGACTCGGACTTCAGGATAAACTACTACCGCAAGGTCCACGGACGTGGTGTCTCGCTAGTCGGGGCGCATACGGACGCTAGGCCGGACGGCGAATCCTCACAGGGATGGTGGACGACGCGCGACGATGCTCTGGCGTTCTTAAAACTTCTTGCCGGAGGCCGCATATCGCTCGTCGGATTTGTGGACGAGATTCATAGCCCGGACGATTGCGGCGAGGTGTATTTGCGTCTTGCGAAAGGCGGGGCGTTCCCCGTCGTGCAGTTCGATTGGGAGAAGTAAGGTGATAGTTCACAAATATCAAGTGCCACAATTGTTCACAAATTGCAAATGCAAGTTCTGCACGATCTACACGTTCTGCACGGTTCAACAATCCGGAAAATCCTGTCTTGAAAAAACGAAGGAGAATCATAAATGAAAGCAATGTGCATTGATGAGAACAAGAATTTCGTGTGGACGGATGTGGCTGATCCCGTCTGCCATAACGAGTTCAATGTAAAGATTGCAATCAGGGCTTGCGCCGTCAATCGCGCCGACCTGATGCAGCGGCAGGGCATTTACGCGCCGCCGGAAGGCTGGCCGCTCTGGCCGGGGCTCGAGTGTGCGGGCGAGGTACTGGAGTGTCCCGCCAATGGACGCTTCAAGCCAGGAGACAAGGTTTGCGCACTTCTCGGCGGCGGCGGATACGCAGAGCAGGTCGTAGTTCCCGAAGGAATGTGCATGCCTCTTCCGAATGGGTTTGAGCCGTGGGAGGCTGCGGGGATCCCCGAAGTCTATGCGACGGCGTATCTCAACCTCAAGATCGTCGGGGAAATCAAGAAGGGCGAGACGTTCTTCATCAACGGCGGCGAGGGCGGACTTGGCGTTGCGACAATCCAGCTTGCGAAGCACGTTTTCGGCGCAAAGGTCGTCGCGCAGGTCGCCTCGGACGAAAATGGCGAATTCTGCAAAGGCATCGGCGCAGACGTCGTCTCGAACCGCTTCAAGGACGACCTCGTGAATACCTTGACGGAGAATCCGCCCAACGTCGCAATTGATCCAGTGGGCGGCCCATTGATGGGCAAGTGCATTGCGACGATGCCCTATCGCGGACGCTGGATTTCGCTCGCGTCAATGGCGGGTCCGGAGACGGCGCTCGACGTCAATCTTCTCTGGCGCAAGAACCTGCGCGTCATAGGTTCGACGCTTCGCAGCCGCACGCCGGAGGAGAAGGCGCAGATTCTTGCCGGACTCGTCCGCGAGGTGTATCCGGCCTTCGAGGCACGGAAATTCGCGCCGTTCGTCCACAAGGTGATGCCGATCATCGAGGCGACGGAAGCCCACGCGATACTCGAACGCGGTGAAAACCGTGGCAAAGTCGTGCTGCAGATATAATTGGTATTGTGGTAATGACGCGGATCATTGTATAATAATAAGAACCAAGAAGGGAACGATATTGATGAAGTCCGTAAGAATCGCATTGTCATTGTTCACGGTGGCTGCGCTGCCCGTTGCGGCTTTCGCCGCTCCGCAGCAGATGCTTGGCTACCAACTCGATGTTTCGCGGTGCAAGGTGCCGAAGATGGAGACGATCTACCGCATCGTGGACATTCTCGCGGATCTGCGCTACAACCAGTTCCAGCTCTATACGGAGCATACCTTCGCCTACAAGGGACACGAGACCGTGTGGTATGACGCAAGCCCCATGACGCCGGACGAGGTGCGCGCGCTTGATGACTACTGCCATGCGCGGGGGATCGAACTCGTCCCAAACCAGAATTCGTTCGGACACATGGAGCAGTGGCTCCGGCATCCCGGCTACGCCGAGCTCGACAGCAATCCGCTCAAAGTCGGCGCCAAGACCTTGAACCCTGAAGATCCGCGCAGTCTGGAGCTTGTCAAGGATCTCTACGACCAGCTGCTGCCGTGCTTCCGCTCGCGATACTTCAACGTCGGTTGCGACGAGACGGACCTTGCCGGCGGACGCTGCGATGCGGCGGTCAAGGAGAAGGGCTCGTCGCGCGTCTACGTGGACTTCCTCAAGAAGATACATGCCGTGGTGGCGAAGCGCAATCACACGATGATGTTCTGGGGAGATATCATTCTCAAGCACCCGGAGTTCTTGCCTGAACTGCCCAAGGACATGGTCTGCCTCGACTGGGGCTATCGGCCGGAATCTCCGTTCGACAAGGACACCGCCGCGCTCAAAGCGGCGGGGATTCGCTTTGTCGTCTGTCCGGGGACCAGCGCGTGGGGCTCGCTCTTCGGCCGCGTAGACCGCTTCGTCGGCAACATCGACAATGCCGTGGAGAACGGGACGCTGAACGGTGCAGAAGGTTACCTGCTCGCGGACTGGGGCGATGGCGGCAATCCGCAGCCGTGGATCGTCTCGCTGCCGTCTATCATCTACCTCGCGCACCGCGTCCGCGGCGAGAAGCTGACTGCAGACCGGCTGGCCGCCGAGATCGACCGTATCTGCGGCTGCCGCTGCGGCGCGGCGCTGCTCGCATACGGCGCGGTCTATCGCACGTTCGGCGGACGGCTCGACAACACGGCGGAGATCTGCTATGTGCTCCGCGACGGGAAGCAGTATGTGCGCCATGAGGGCGTGACGGATGAAGGTGTCGTCGCCGCGTTCGCCCAGCTCGACGGGGCGAAGGAGCTCTTCATCGCGGACGGCGCGCCAGCGTGGGTGAGGGAGGACTTCGCCGTGCTCGATCTCCTCGCGCGGGCGGTCAAGGCCAGATGGGAGAATCCGCAGCGGGACGACCTGCGTGTGATGTTCGAGCCGGAATACCGCAGGCTTTGGCTTCGCCAGAACCGCATCGGCGGCCTCAAGGACTCTCTTTTCTGGCTTTTCGGCCGAACGCGAAAGTAATTATAAGGATTTCGTGGGGAAGAACCCCTTTGACGGTCGTCATTTTGGACGGGAAAGCGCATGATCCGAGAAGATTGCGTAAATTGCGGTGGAAACGGATGGCGCAAGAATAAATTATTTCATGACTTTTCGCCCGTTTTATGATATAATCTGCGGTATTGTAAACCAAAACAAATTCTAAAATATGAAAATCAAATTCGGAAAGGTTGCGGAGAACATCACCACCCGCAAAGAGTTTTCGCTGGAAAAGGCCCGCAAGGTTCTCAAGGGCAAGACCATCGCCGTTCTCGGCTACGGCATCCAGGGGCCGGGGCAGGCGCTCAACATGCGCGACAACGGATTCAACGTGATCGTCGGACAGCGCAAGAACACCAAGGCCGGCAGCTCCTGGAGCCGCGCCAAGAAGGACGGATGGGTCGAAGGCAAGACGCTTTTCTCCCTCGAGGAAGCGGCCGAGAAGGGCGACATCATAATGATGCTTGTTTCCGACGGCTCCTGCCCGGACGTCTGGAAGAAGATCGAAAAGTTCGTCACGCCCGGAAAGTACCTCTACTTCTCGCACGGGTTCGGATACGTCTACAACAAACTCACCGGCATCAAGCCGAAGAAGGGCGTCGGAATCATCATGGTGGCGCCGAAGGGTTCGGGCACGTCCGTGCGCCGCAACTTCCTCTCCGGCGCGGGCATCAACAGCTCCTACGCTTTCGAGCCTAACGGCATGAAGGCCAAGACGGTCGAGGAAGTCACCAAGGCCATCGGCATCGGCGTCGGTTCCGGCTATCTGTTCCCGACTACTTTCCAGAACGAGGTCACGAGCGATCTCGTCGGCGAGCGCGGAATTCTCATGGGCGCGCTCGCGGGCGTCATGGAGGCTCAGTTCGAGACCCTGCGCGCCAACGGCCACAGCCCGTCCGAGGCGTTCAACGAAACGTGCGAAGAGCTGACCCAGTCGCTCATCCGCCTCGTCGACGAGAACGGCATGGACTGGATGTACGGCAACTGCTCGCAGACCGCCCAGCACGGCGCGCTCAAGTGGCGTCCGATCTTCAAGAAGGCGACGCTTCCCGTTTTCGCAAAGCTCTACAAGAGCGTCAAGACGATGCAGGAGGCGAAGGAGGTCATCAAGGACACCGGTTGCGCCGACTACAAGGAGAAGATGCTGAAGAAGCTCGAGGATCTCCACAACCACGAGATGTGGCAGGCCGGCGCGGCGGTGCGTTCGCTCAGGCCGCACGAAGCGGCGAAGGGCAACGCATCCTCCGCCGGATGGTCCGGCCGCAAGGTCGTGAAGTAAGGACAGCCCTTCGATGGACGAAGGGGCGTTCCTGCAGGACCTCGCGCTGCTCATGGCAGTCGCGGGGTTCGTTTCTCTTGTATTCGCGAGGTTGAAGTGGCCCAAGGTGCTGGGCTACATCTTCGCCGGCGTCCTGCTTTCGAGATTCACATGGGGAAGATCCATTCTCGCCGACGAGTCTTCGGTGAAGACCGCCGGACAGATGGGCATTCTCTTTCTTATGTTTTGCATGGGACTGGGCTTGTCGACTTCCAAGCTCAAGAAAGTCGGCAACGTCGCGATGCCGTCCGCTCTTCTCGATACGATCGTGATGATGTGGCTCGGCTTTACGATAGGACGCTCGGTTTTCGGATGGCCGATGGTGCCGTCGCTTTTTCTCGGCGCGGCGATATGCGATTCGGCGACTACGATTCTCGTGAAAGTCGTCGACGAGATGGGCTGGAGCGACAGGCCGTTCGTCAAGTACGCGCTGGGCACGTCGGTGTGCGAGGATGTGCTCTGCGTCGGGATAATCGCTCTTGTTTCAGGCGTCGCAAACGGCGGCGCGATGAATGTCGCGGCAGCGGCCAGATCGCTCGGCGGGCTTGGAGTGTTTTTCGTCGCGACATTCTTTTTCGGTCTCGTCCTGATACCGCGCTTTCTGACGTCCGTCGCGAAGCGCGGCGACGACGAAGCGCTTCTTATCACGCTTCTCGGATTCGCTTTTCTTGTGACGTACATCGCCTACCGGCTTGAATTCTCCCTCGCTTTGGGCGCGTTCCTGATCGGCGTGATAGGTGCGGGCTCCGAGGTGCGCGCCCGGCTTTCACGTCTCGTCGAACCGCTCAGAAACATGTTCGCCGCGATGTTTTTCGTTTCGGTGGGGCTTCTTGTCAACGTCCGCGAGTGCTGGGCCAACATCTGGGCGATTTCGGGAATATCGCTGCTCGTGATCGCCGGCAAGACGTTCAACTGCACGCTCGGCGCGCTCGCGACGGGACTGGACGTCAAGATGTCGGTGCAGATGGGGTTTTCCCTGGCGCAGATCGGAGAGTTCGCCTACATGGTCGCGCTTCTGTACGTGTCGATAACCGGCGACATGTCCAAGCCGATGTACCAGATTGCCGTCGGCGTATCGCTGCTGACTACGCTGGCGAACCCGCTGATGATAAGGTTCTCCGACAGCGTCGGCGACTTTGCGGAAAAGAAGTGTCCGGCGCGGCTGAAGAACGCCCTTGCCGCGTATTCGAGGCTCCTTTCCCACTCGAGAACGTCCGCCGCGTCCTCCAGGCGCGCTTTGGTGAGGCGTCAGATTTTCCAGATCGCGACAGGAGGCGTGCTCGCGTTCGCGGTGGCTCTTGCCTTTTCGATCCTCGAGACGATCGACTGGTCGGGTTTTTCCGTATTTCTCGATTCCCACAAGCGGATATTCCTATGTCTTCTCGTGAACGTGATCCTGATCGGAACTTTGACGCTCGTGTTCAGGATAGGATGGTCGCTTTCGAACTCCGTGGCCGAACTTGTCCTGGGCCCGCGCAGATCGAGATGGCAGGAAGCCATGCGCCCGCTCGTGCGCTACGTCGTGATGTCGATCGTGATACTGCTCGCGTTCATAGAGTTCGTGATGATAAACGTCAGCCTCGCGCCGGAAGAGACGTGGGCGAGGATCGTCATAGCCGTCGTGCTGCTCGCAATGGCCGGTTTCGGCTGGCGCTTCTTCGTAAGGATAGGAAGGCGCGTCGTCAAGAATTTCGTCAATGCGATAAAGACGGACGAGAAACTCGCCAAGATCTCGCGCGAGGTGACATACATGCTCCCGGAGGGCGTAATCAGCGAAGTGAAGATCCCCGACAGCTCGCCCGCGGCGGACGCCACCGTCGGCTCGCTGGGCATCCGCGCGAAGACGGGCGTGTCCGTTCTGGCCGTCGACCGCCGCGGAAAGAGGATCCGCAACATAGGTCCTTCGCTGGAACTGCGCGCGGGCGACATTCTGATCGTACAGGGAGACCAGGGACAGGTCGCCCAGCTGAAACAACTTCTGGAGGGCTGAACGCATGAAAAGATTCCTGATGCCGGCGCTGGTTGCGGCGCTTCTTGCGGCGGGAGCGGCGGGACAATTCGCCCTGTCGCGGATAAACCCGTCGAAAAACCGCGCCGCCGGAGAAAGCGCCGCGGCGCTTCTCGGCGGATTCAGATCGGTCGCGGCGGAGGTTGTGTGGTTCCGCATAGACTGGCTGCAGGAGCGCGGACGCTTCTCCGAAATCGCCCAGCTGTCTTCGATCCTCTCCTTTCTCGAGCCGCACGTTCCGGAAGTGTGGGTGTATTCCGCATGGAATCTCGCCTACAACATCTCCGCGAGAATCCCAAGAGAGGAGGACAGGTGGGTGTGGGTTGAGGAATCGGTTTCCCTTTTGCGCGACAAGGGTCTTAAATGGAATCCGTCGTCGCACGAAATATACAGGGAGCTCGTCAGTCTTTTCATGCTGAAGATCGGAGGCAGTCTCGACTCCGCATCGCCGCTCTACCGCGAGAAATGGAAGGAAACCGTCGCCCGCGCTTCGTCGGACGGCGACTGGAGCTCGATCGGCATGGACAAGAACCGCATGGACGCGATCGAGCGCGCGGCGGGCGCCCCGGTCGACTGGACCGATCCGTTCGCGTCGGCGCTGTACTGGGCCTGCGCCGGGCGCGACAATTGCGGCGAGCGGCACCGCGCCGCATTCGCCGAAATGGCCCGCCAATCGAAAATCCTGTACGACAGAAACAAATGAAAAATCTCGTTTTGGCTTTTTCCGTTTTCGCCTGCGCGCAATCGTACGCCGTTCGCGTGACGACAGTGCCGATGGTCGTCGATTCTTTTTTCAGGGGCGCTTGGGAAGTGACGGTCCACGACGCGCCGGACGATGCCGCGTTCGAGGTTTTGGACGGCGCGTCAAAGCGCGTGGCGGGGCCTTTTTCCGTCGATACGTTCCAGGTCGTGGACGTCGAACCGTGGAGCGACGAGCATCCAAGCGTCTACCGTCTGGCCGTATCCCGCGGCGGGGAAACGCAGACGGTGCCTTTCGGATTCCGCACGCGCGAAATCGCGCGCCGTTCGCTGTTTGTGAACGGCAGGCGCGTGCGGGTTAAACTCGGGCCGGCCGAACTCGGCGGGAACGCCGCTCCCGACGACGGAAGCGTGACGCGCGAAGAGGCGCTTTCGAAAGGGATATACCTTCTCTCGCCCGAAGAGCTTGAAAGGATAGACTGTCTCCGCGCGCTCGATTGCGACGGAGCTACGAGGCACCTTTTCCAGAACTGGTCGGTTTCCGCGACCAACCATCTGCGCCGCATAGCCGTCGCCAACCGCAACGCGTTCACCGGCTCCGAATCGCTCCGGATGAAATGGACGGTCCTGCGGGACGGCGAAGAGGAATCGTCCGGCTTCATGGACATGCTCTCCGTCCCGCCCGGAGCCGTATCGGTCAGGGATATGCCGACGGAGGTGTTCGAGGCGCTTTTCACGGACGGGTCCGTCGCCGTCCGTTTCGAGGTCGTCGACGGGCGCAGGGTTTTGTCCTCCGACCAGATCGAGATGATGCAGACGCGCGACTTTTCCTGGATCGGAGGCGAAAGGGGATCCGGCAGGGTTTCGTTCTCCGAAACCGCAGACTCGATGGAGTTTGCCGCGGGGAAAACGCGCTTCTCGTTTTCGAAGACGGCGGCTCTTTCCGTCACTATGTCCAAAAAGGGCTTTTTCGGAGAAAGCGTCGCGCTTGAAGGTCTGTTCCCGTGCATTCTCGGCGTTTCCCCCCGATCGCAACCTGTCCTCTATCCCGTTTCGTCTGTCGACGAGTCCGAAGGCGTTCTTTCGTTCTTTTCCAGATTCTCCTCTTCGGGGAGGAATGCTGCAGGTGAATTCGGCGTGGTGGACGTTTCAAGCCGGTGGTCTGTCTATCCGAACGGGCGCATCGGATGCGTATGCTCGTTCGATCGACGGGGCGCCGGAGGACGCTCCGGCATGGGATTCGTCGTGTCGGGGGAACCCTCGAGCGTGGAGTGGTACGGACTCGGTCCGTGGTGCACGGTGCCCGGCGCCGTCGAAGGTGCGTTTTCGGGAAGGTGGAAAGCGGAAATCCGCGACGGCATGACTTTCGAGGAAGTCCGGGGCGTGAAGATCGGCGATTTTACGCTGAGGACTCTGCGCGCGCCCTTGTCAATCGCCGTCCTTAGCAGGGACGGGAAAACGATCCTTCTGGCGTTCCCCGGAAAGGGCGACGACGATCTCGCCGTGGCATTGTCCCCGTCCGGCGACTCTCTGGGCGCACTGAGCGAATAGACGGCGCCCGGCTGCCGGGATGCCGGCTAGCGGGCTCCTGCCAGAAGTTCAGAACTGTCGCGCCGCTGCGACGGCCACGGGAATTCGCCGAGAGCCGCGAGGGCTTCGCCGGCGAGGAACAGCGAACCGCATACGAGAATTTCGGGGCGCGGCGGATTGTCCCTTTTGAATCCTGCCGCTTCCAAAGCCGCTTCGAGCGATCCGCAAGCCGCGGCATCGATTCCGCACGACTCGAGAACGGACGCCAGACGCTCCGGTTCGACGGATCTTTCGTTCGCCGTCCGTACCGTAAAGGCTTTTCTTATAAACGGCGCGATCGGCACGACGGCGCCGTCGATGTCTTTGTCGGAGCAGAAGGCCGCGATCAAAACGAGGGATTTCCGGGCGACTCCGCACGACGCCAGCGCGTCCGCCAGGGCGGACGCGGCGGGCGGGTTGTGCGCGCCGTCCACGATGGCGTTGCCTACGCGCTGGAACCGTCCGGGCCATACGACGTTCGCGAGGGATTGGAGGACTGCGGGAACGTCGAATGAGGAAATCGCGGGATTGCCGAATTGCCGAAGGACTTTCAGCGCTGCTATCGCCGTCACCGCGTTTTCGCGGTTGAACGATCCCGCAAGCGGGAATCCGGCGGGGATTTCGGATTCGCCGGCGATGTCGGGCGCGTAGAAAAAAGGGGAGGAAAGCTCTTTCGCTCTGGCCATTACGGTCTCGACGGCCTCGTCGCCGTTCTTTCCCATCACCACCGGCACGCCGGGTTTTACGATACCCGCTTTTTCGGCGGCGATTTCGCGGACGGTTCCGCCGAGCCATGCGCAATGGTCGAGTCCGATTTTCGTTATGACGGAGATTTCGGGGACGACGATGTTGGTGGCGTCGAGGCGTCCGCCGAGGCCGGTCTCCAGCACCGCGGCATCGACGCCGCTTTCGGCGCAGACGAGAAACGCCATTGCGGTCAACGCCTCGAAGAAGGTAAGATCGTCAAGCCGCTCCCCGTCCGCCGCGTTTTTCACCTTTGCCGCGGCGCGTTCAAGGCAAGCGTCGCCGGCCGGACGGCCGTCCAGGAAGAAACGCTCGTTTACCGAGACCAGATGCGGAGACGTATATCTGAAGCATTTTTTTCCGCAGGAGCGCAGACAGCAGTCGAGCATGGCCGCCAAGGCTCCCTTGCCGTTCGTGCCCGCGATGTGTATCGAGCGGAATTTGCGCTGGGGGTTGCCGAGGGCGGCGCAAAGGCGCGTTATCGCGTCCAGTCCGGGCTTCATTCCGAATCGCCGGCGCGCGGACAGGTCGGCTGGAAACCCTGCCGGCGGAGTTACTTGTCCATCCGCCATCTGATTATCCCCCAGAGAAGGGAATGGTCCGTGTATAGAGGACATTCTTCGCTTTCGTAAAGCGTCCAGAACTTCGACCAGTTTCTGTCGACTGCGGGAACCCACCGTACCGGGAAGAGAGCGAGAAAGCGCGACTTGTCCACGCCGTTCTTCGCGTCGGACTCCCAGAAAGGCCACAGGCGGAAGTACGAGCCGTCCTTCCTGCTAGTCCAGAACGGGAAAATCCTGGTCTCGTCGTCGTACAGCTCGACGAGTTTCCAGCCGAAGCGCGTGACCGATCCTTCGCCCTCGCCCTTGGAGTACGACCGCCAGTCGACGTGCTCGTAGAAAGGCCAAATCGAAAGCCTCTCCCTGCGCGCGTTGGACTCCCACTCGAAGAACGGCCAGGGGCAGCGCAGGCGCATCTCCGGTCCGGAGTTGCCGAGAGCGGCCCAGGATTTCGAATACGTCTCGGCCCATGAGAAGAACGGAGGGAGGAACAGATGCTGGTTTTCCCTCTTGCGGCGGACCTGTCCGTACAGCGGCCAGACCATCCACGAAGAGCCTTCGCCTGCGGTGTCCCGGTCTTCGCGGTAGGACGCCCACGTCGCTATCGGCCAAAGCGCGTACCGGTGGTCGGATTCGCGCTGATGGTTCACGCCGTAGACGGGCCAGAAGCTCCATGCGCCGTCGGATCGCCAGCTGAAGAAGGGGAATAGTACGGTGTTGGTAGTCAGCCTTTCCCTGCCGCGCGGCATTTTGTACTGCGTCCAGAGCGGCCAGAGCGCGAATTTCAGGTCTTCCATCGTCAGGATGCGGGGATGGTATCCTGCGACCGGGAAAAGTCCGCAGTAGGGTTCGCCTTTAGCGTCTTTTCCGTTGAACCATACAGGCAGAAGCGTGAATTGCCAGCTGTCTTCCTCCGGGAAATCCTGCCAGTACGCGAGAAATGCGAAACGCCACCAGTCGCGATGGCTGGTGAACACCGGCCACAGCACGTCGAGGTCGTCGCGTTCGCATGAGACGAGCGGCCGGAAAGCGCGGTAATCGCTTTCCGGCTTCTGCTGGTAGAACGGGCCGACCTGGAAGGCGGCCGAAAGCAGTATGCTACTTAGCACTCTTCCTCAACTCCTCGAGCTGGCGCTTTTCAAATTCGGACAGTTCGTCGATGCGGCCGAGTACGCTGCGCAGAGTGCCTTTGGCGCGAAGCTGCTGGCCGCGGCGCATCTGCACTCTCGCGAGCGAGATGAGCATTCGGACGTCGGCGGGTTTCCCCTCCTCGTCTTTCGAAAGATCGCACGCCTTCTGTATGCATGCTTCGGCTTCGTCGAAATCCTTGCCCGCGTCCATGAGAATCGTGCCGAGGGTTTCCCAGACGACATACAGCGACGGCGCGGCCTCCGTGGCCTTTCTGGCGAACTTTTCGGCCTCGTCCAGTTTGCCGCGGCGCTTTAGCGTTTCGGCGAGGTCGTTGAGAGCCATGGCTGCGGGCTGCTTGCCCGCCACGGCCAGGCGCAGGTATTTTTCGGCCTCTTCCGGATTGTCTTCTCTCAGAGCGATGGAGCCGAGGACATAGTTGGCCAGCGGTGCGGCCGGATTGACGGAAAGCTCTTTCACGGCCTGGCGGCGCGCGTCTTCCACATCATTCATCTTGATGTCCAGGTCGAGGATGAATTCGCTCGTCTTTCTTATGTCGGGCCTGCTCTTGGAGGCCGCGATAAGCGAGTCGCGCGCCAGCATCAGGTTGTCGCGCCCGCCCTTGCGCATAAGCGAGAAGGCCTTCGTCGAAAGCAGATTGTAGTCGTCCGGCGAAGTTGCGTTCTTTTCCATCGAAGGGATGATGTCGATTTCGAGTTCCGTTTCCAGGGATTCCTTGAGCGCGGCCTTCGTCGAATCGCCGGCGGTGTCTCCCACGGCGTCGATCTGCTGCATGACGATGGATGCGAGCAGCGACCATGCCTGCATGAACTGGGAATTGGCATCGGTAAGCTGGCGCAGCATCGTTTTGGCGCCGGGTAGGTCGCCTTCAAGGGCCTTGATAAGCGCGAACTGCAGTTTGACGTCCGGCTCGCCGGCGAGTTCGGCGGGAAGGCGGTTCAGGTATTCCTTCGCTTTCGCCGTGTCGTTCTCCATGAGTGACAGTCTGGCCAGTCCGAGAAGCGCGATCTTGTTGGACGAGTCGATCTTGAGCGTGGAGTTGTAGGCTTCGCGCGCCTTGTCTTCGTTCTGCCGGCTTTCGTAGTAGGAAGCGGCGAGCGAAAGCTCGGCCAGGGCCCTGTTCTCTTCGGGGATGAAGTCCAGCGCGCGGCGGAACTGCATCATCGCGTCTTCCGAGCGCCCGGATTTCAGCAGCGCGTAGCCGTAGCGCGCGAGATATTCGGGATCGCAGATGTATCCGTAGAGGAGTGTCAGGTCGCTGGGACGGAACCTGCGCTTCTCGTCCTTGTAGATTGCGGAAAGTTTGTTTGAAAGATCCTTGAGACGCGCGTTCGCCCGTTTGTGGCGGGAGCGTGCGAGATGCATTTCGTTTACGAGCGCGCAGAAGTTGTCGGCGTCGATTTCGTTGAGAACCAGCTCGTACATGTCGAAGGCCTTGTCGTACATGGCCATCGCGCCTTCTTCGTCGCCGGCCGTCTGGAGTTTGATTCCCTGCTCCTGGAACGCGTAGCCGGTGTTGTTTGCTATAAGGCCCATGTGCCGCCTCAGGGAGAGCCTGAGGATCGCGAACATGTCGTCGGTGCTTGCTCCGCCGGGCCCGTACAGGCTCCAGCTTCCCCAGCCCTTGGGCGCGTGGAGGATTTCGGAGAATTGTTTCCACTGCCCCCAGTCGTAAGCCTTTGAAGGATCGCCGCCGAAGAACATGAATTCCGCCACTGGCTCCTTGTTCGCGTAAAGCCAGATGTCGGGCGCGCCGAACACCACCGCTTTCGAAGCGATTTCGGGGTCGGACGAGAACCATTTCTGGAGGAAGGGGACCAGCCTTCTGCGTTCGAGGCCTCTGTATTTGCGGAGGATGTCGAGAAGTTCGGAATTCGCCGCGGGGCAGAGGTTTTCAGCTTCGACGGTCTCCGCCAGCCGGTCGATGTACTCGACGTCGTTCTCGCGGCGCAGGTTTACTATGTTGATTTTCTTCCCCGCCCGCCTGGCCGCGAGCATCAGGTTGTCGTCGAACGATCCGTCGGAGACGAACCATGTGCGTCCGTCCATGTCGGCCACGATTCTTTCGCAAACCTTGTCGACGAACGCGCCGCCGGCCTTGCTGCTGTCGAACATGACGAACCTGTTGACGAGCGACGAGATGACCAGTACGAACGCGAAGAATCCTCCGGCGGAGTAGCCGGTGCAGATGCGGATTTTCTTGTCCTTTTCGATTTCCTCCTTCGTCGCCGACTCCATTGATATCGCCGCGCTGTGCGCCTGGCTCCACCAGAAGGCCAGAACGCATCCGGAGGCGAACGCCGCGCAGAGCGTCGAGAAGAGCGCCGGCATGTTGAGGGGACGGATGATCGCGTCCGGCGCGAGCGAAGTGCTTGTCGCGAGGATTAGAAGTATCGTGAGAAGCGCGTGGAAGAAACGTTCCGATTTGTCGGTCGAGTTGGAGAACGCGCGCTTCGACGAGAAGAGCGTGACGATGAACGGGAGCACGGCGAATATTATCACCGCATACCAGTGCTCGAGGTTGCCGAAACGCTTGGCGAGGAGAACCTGTGCGTCCCAGTATTTGTCCACGTCGCCGACGGCGAAGATGGAGTACGCGAAGAAGGCGGCCGTGAAACCGATGATGGTCAGGGCGGCCGCTCCGTATCCCTTGCCGCCGCGTCTTACCGACGCCGACCAGACGACGCCGGCGTACAGCGGCAGCGCGAGCATGAACATCGCCGTGTCGGCGCTGCCGACGCCGGCCATGACGCCCATTATCAGCGGCACGAGACCCCACAGACCTCCTTTGCGCTTCGAGTACGCCACGACGGGCGTGAACGAGACGATGGCCCATGTCGCGTCGAAAAGGCGCGGCTCGAGCTGCATGGCGGAGGAACTCAGCGCCGTCGAGAACATGTAGACCAGCGCCGCGCACGCGCCGCCGATCTCGGCGGTCTGCTTTTTTACCGACGGAGAGAAGTCGCCGGTTATGGACATTCCGATGAAAGACGAAACGAGATAGTACAGACACAACACGCTTATCGTGGCGCATACCGGCGAAATGGCGTTTGTCAGGCCGACGAGCTTCGCGAAATTCCCCATGAGAGGGAATATCTTGAGAGAGCTGACGTCGAATCCGAGCCATTGCGCTTCGAGTTGCGCTATTTCGCCGGGCGGGACGAAGTCCACGGCCGACAGGAAAAACAGCGGGATGGAGAGCAGCAGAAGGGCGGCCGGAACATACCATCTGGCGAACCCTGGAGTTTTGTCGCTTTCTGATTTCATTGCGTTCGGTTTTATCGTTCTCTGTTTCTTGGAATGGTTCTCGGCGGCTTTGGATCAGCGCTTTTCGATCCTGGCCAGGGCCTGTTTGATGTCGTCTATCAAGTCTTCCGGATCCTCGAGACCTACTGAAAGCCTGATGAGATCCGGAGGAATGCCCGCCGCGCGCAGCTGTTCGTCGCTGAGCTGCCTGTGCGTGTGGGAGGCTGGGTGCAGCACGCAGCTCCATGCGTCGGCGACATGCGTGACGATCGCTATGAGTTTGAGCGAGTCCATGAATTTGATCGAAGCCTCGCGCCCTCCCTTTATGCCGAACGTCATTACGCCGCACGGGGAATTTCCGTGGAACTGCTTCTTTACGAGCTTGTTGTATTTCGAATCCGGAAGTCCGGCGAAATTCACCCAGGCCACCTCTTTGCGCGTTTTCAGCCATTTCGCGATTTTAAGGGCTGACTCCGCGTGGCGGCGGATCCTCAGATGGAGCGATTCAAGGCCGAGATTCACGAGGAAGGCGTTGAAGGGGGAGGGGATCGAGCCGAAATCGCGCATCAGGTGGGCGGTGCATTTTGTTATGAACGCGAGTTTGCCGAATCGCTTCGTGTAGCTGAGGCCGTGGTACGATGCGTCGGGTTCCACGAGCCCTTTGAATTTTTCGGGGTGTTTCTCCCAGTCGAAGTTCCCGGAGTCGACGATGCAGCCGCCGACCTGCGAGGAGTGTCCGTCCATGTACTTGGTGGTCGCGTGGGTCACGATATCGCACCCGAATTCGAAAGGACGGCAAAGTATGGGAGTGGGGAAAGTGTTGTCCATTATGAGCGGGACGCCGTTGGCGTGGGCGATCTTCGCGAACTTCGCGATGTCGAGCACGGCGCCGGAAGGATTGGCGACCGTTTCGCCGAAAACGCATTTGGTGTTCGGTCTGAAGGCTTTCTGTATCGTTTTGGCGTCCGCGTCCGGATCGACGAACGTGAATTCAATACCGAGCTTCTTGAGCGACACGGCGAACAGGTTGAAGGTGCCGCCGTAGATCTGTGCGGACGACACGACATGGTCGCCGGCGTTGCACAGATTGAGAATGGCGAAAGTCGATGCGGCCTGGCCGGAACTTGTCAGTATCGCCGCAACGCCCCCTTCGAGCGCCGCGATCTTCTTTGCGACCTGGTCGTTCGTCGGATTGGCGAGACGCGTGTAGAAGTATCCAGGCGCTTTGAGATCGAACAGATCGCCCATGTGCTGGGTCGTGTCGTACTTGAAAGTTGTCGATGAATAGATCGGAACCTGACGCGGTTCGCCGCAGCTTGGCGACCACCCTCCTTGAATGCATAGTGTGTCAATTTTCATAATATGGAGATTATATCAAAAAATTGGACGTTAATCCATAATTTACGCTATCTTTTTGACGGTGCCGCAGGCGTCCCTGCGACTTTCGCGATGTTGCCGCCGGAAAGACATTCCCGGTATATCGCGACGTCGTCCACGAGTCCTTTGTACGGCACTGAATACGACGACATTCCCGCTTTGCCGCCGAACGTCACTTTCGTTTTCGAGAAGGACACCGGAATCACGCACTGCGACAGGCCTTTCGATTTCGGGCGAAAAGAGAAAAAACGCCACGGCGATTTCCCGTCCGGCCAGTCGAGATAGACGGCGTATTCGCGGCCTTTGCGCTTTGGATCGTACGACACGGCGATGTGGTGCCATTCTCCGTCGTGCATGGCCGAAGCGAATTTTGTGGCCCTTTGCCCCATCTGCCGCGCCATGGCGACTTCGAAATCCGAAAGCATGTCCTTGTCGGGTTTGAGCCAAAGCATCACGGTAAAGGGCGCCGCAGTGGACAGTAAGTCGGGAATACCGGCGGGGGCGTCCGCAGTCGCTTTCGAGGAAGAGGACACGAGGCGCAGACACATGCCTTTTGCGGGATCGTTTGCTATCGCGGCGTTTTCGAGTTTGACGACCTCGCCGCATTCGAATGTCCATTTCCCGGCGGGGACCGGAAGATCCGGCGCGGCGCGGACGAAACCCGCCGCGAGTGCGAAAACCGCGGCGAAAGCTTTCGCCGCCAAGCGCCGCCCGTGCGGCGCGCGCCATTCTGGATGACTGTCCGACATGCCCTGATTATATCAAAATTCTGCGCCGTTTTACAGGAAAATCATCGTCGCCGCCGAAAAATGTTTTTGGTGTTTCTCTTTGGCGTTTTTTTTGATATAATATTGCCGTTATCGAAACGGCGGCAAAAGGGATCGGTTCCGGATTTCTGGCAGTCGCCGGTGCGGTAGAAATCCCAATGGGGGTGATCCGGTTTCGACGGGATGTGTTGAGGTCGGGTTGCGCGTCGTGGATCCTCGTCGGCCACGTAAAAAACGAGGAAAAAAAGTAATTGCGAACAACGATTACGCTCTCGCCGCCTAATTAACGGCCGCGATGTCGAAGCGCCGATGTCTGCTGAGCGCCTAGGCATAATTTAGCAGGCCACGCTGCAGGGCTCTCCGCTCGGGTGCTGCAGGGTGCCGAACCGAACGGATGGATGGGGATAAGCCCGCCGGTCGGCGTACTCCATCCGAGACCAAAGGCCGGATACACGCGTAGAAGCTCGGGTGATGCCGTTTCGGACAGGGGTTCGACTC
>DGHT01000033.1:38044-57856 GCA_002392765.1 Verrucomicrobia bacterium UBA3841
TTCGACTCCCCTCACCTCCACCATCCTTCGCACGGCCTGCCGGCCGTGGCTACGGATGGCAGGCCGTGCGAAGGATGGTGTCCTCCGTAGTCGGCGAAGCCGCGAAGGAGGACCAACGACCGATATGACTGATGGATCAAAAAGGCTGCTATGTACTACACTTACATTCTTAGAAGCATTTCCAGTCCCGCACAGCGCTATGTTGGTCACACTGCCAATCTACGTTCTCGTCTTTTGGAGCACAATTCAGGAAAGTCGCCTCATACGGCTAAATTCCGTCCTTGGAAGGTCGAGGCCTACATCGCGTTTGAATCGTTAGACAAGGCACAGGCGTTTGAGCGGTACTTAAAAACAGGATCCGGACATGAATTCGCCCGCCGACATTTCTAGTATGCTTCTCCGCGACAGTGAACTTGTAGAGCCGTCACCTGCCTTCGACTCTCTCTGCGCCGACTGCACCGAACTCATCAAGCTCCTTACCGCAAGCGTCAAGACGGCGAAGAAGAAATAGAAGTTTGCACCTGCGAAGCACAAGCGCCGCGTGTTCTTTGTCCGGCATCTTGCAAAGGTTCCTGAATCCACGTTTGCTTCGTATCCCGGCTGCATCGTCATTGCTGCCGGTGGACTGAAACCGATTGATGCTGATGCGTCCTTGTTCTCGTTTGAGGATGTGTTTCGTTATGATGCGAACGGTCTTGCTCTTGACCTTGATGCCGTAACTCTCCGTTTCGAGGAGCGCACGGCTTCAAACAAATCACCGCGCAAGCCAAACAAGGCGATGCTGGCGAAGATGAAGGCACTCGCCAACCATCTGAAGAACATTGCCGTTGGATTCATGAGGGCGAGAAGAAGCGGAACTGAAGGTGCTTACGCACAAGTCGCAAAGGACATGGCAAAGGTTACGATGCCGTCTCTTGAGAAGTTCTTTGCGTCAGACGATGCACCATGCAAGATTTCGCGTAGCGTCCTTCACGAGTATCTTTCTGGGCCGAAGTATGCAGACGAACCATACGCCACCGCCGCTCGCTTTTGGTTCAAAGCCTGCACACGTATGGATGTCCTCGAAGCCGTGTCTGCGGTCTGCACCAAGAAATTCAGGAACAAGATCAATCAGGTGGACGGCATGGATGCGAGTCAAGTATACATGAAAATCGTGAAGTTTCTGCCATCAGAAATGAGGTAACCATATGGATTTCAGCATGAATATACATGGATTAGAAGCGCTAATCAAATTACGCGGATGTAAAATTCTGCTTCACATCCCATTGACTTTCCGATGAGGATATGATAAAATACTTGACAATTCATTCGATAATGAAAGGTTCTGAGATGGCATTGTGCTACAAAAATCTTTGGAAATTGTTGATTGACCGAGACATGACGCGAAAAGATCTGCATCGAGTCTCGGGTGTGTCTCATGCTACACTTGCAAAAATGTCCAGGGGTGAGAGCGTCACCGCATCAGTTTTGGATCGGATATGTAACAGCCTCGACTGTAAAATCGAGAATGTTATGGAAATTACCCCTGATAAGCCATTTGGAAGCAATAAGCATTGTGCACAGGATGAACAACATAATATAGGGCAATAAATAATGATTGAGAAATTCGACATTTACGATGTAATGACATCATTGTTGCATGGAACATTGTTTCTTGCCGCAACTTTCGTATTGTTCCCTCAAGTAATAAGTGTTATACGGCCACTGGAAGTGTTTGAAATTCTGCTATCGATAATCTTTATCAGTATCGCCTATTTTCTTGGACAAGTTATCACATCGATTTCAAGTATCATACAGCCGTTATTGTTTTGGACATGGGGCGGGATGCCGTCTACGGTTGTATTTAGTGGACATTTTCCAGAAAAGTATCTTTCCTCCGACTTCATTAATCTCGCGAAAAACGCATTACAAAAATCATCGGCTGTAAAGTTGTCAGATGCTGCACTCTTTAGCAAGGCTATGGGTATTGCACGCAAGGCCGAAGGTTCTCTTTCTGAACGGCACAATCAAATGTACGCATATAATCGAACAGCATTAACTAACTTGATTCTCATGTTGGGATTGTTCGCCATTTCATGTTCTTGTGGATTGTGCAGAAATTTCAGTGCTAGCAAAATTGTTGCCGTATCTGCCGTGCTTGGGCTGCTTTTGATTCTACATTGGTATCGTGCAAAGCAACGTGCCTTCTATTATGTTCGAGAAGTTATTGTCGTTGCCGAACGCGAACTGTCAGGAGGTGTTTGATGGCCTACGAGATAGATTTTGTCGGTTCACCGAAGGTAGAGAAGGACTATGATGCCATAGCCTTTCGCTATTGGTCTCCTAGTGCAAATCGGTGGGTTGTGTGCGTGTTTGATGGGGGGACATCAGAAGCCGGTGATGCCCTCTCTGGACACATTGACACATACTATCTCCAAGGCCTTCCAAAAGAGATAGATATGGTTTTCTGTTCGCATCCAGATCTCGATCACGCATCAGGGCTTAAGAATATTTTACAGAAATATTCGGTTAGGTATCTCATAATGAATCGTCCTTGGCTATATCTCGATGAATTGTATGAGAAGGTTAAGGACGGTCGAATTACAAAAGAGAGCCTCGAACGAACTCTACGTGAAAAATATAAATTCATTGACGAACTGGAGTCACTGGCAGGAAAACAAAAGGATTGCAAGATTATCCCAGGACTTACAGAAAGTGTCTTGTTCCCAACGATGTCAATAGTTTCTCCAACGCGAGAGTTTTATATTCAGAGTCTTGTTGATTCCGGGAAAACACCGGCAATGGATTCCGCGACTGGGGCAAAATCCGCGCAATCATTTGTATCGAATGCGCTTCGTGCACTTGGCAAATGGATCAAAACGATATGGGGTAAGGATGATATTCGAGAGGGCGAAACGACCTCGGCTGAAAATGAGTCGTCTATTGTCATGAGAGTACAGCCAGATGGCGATGAGCCATTTCTGTTGTTGGGCGATGTGGGCTGCAAAGGTTTGTCTGCGGCAATGGATTTTGCCGACGCGAACAGCATTCCGCTTGACAAATGTACTTTTCTTCAAATCCCTCATCACGGAGGACGACATAATGTAAGTCCATCCGTACTCGACCGCCTTGTTGGATGCAAAGTGGCTAATGGGACGAAGCCTATTAAGGTTGCATTTGTTTCTGTCGGCAATGGTTCAGACCATCCGCGGAAGTGTGTCACTAACGCCTTCATCAATCGAGGATGTAATGTGTATGTTTCAAGTGAGACAACATTGCATCATCATTCCGGGAAAGTTCCCGACAGAGGATGGACGACTGCAAAAGCCGAGCCATTTTCCAATGAGGTTGAATCATGGGATTCCTAAAACTTGATGTGTAGAATTGGAGGCGTCATGAAAGCAAAAAAGAAGGAAGTCAATAGTGTTTCAAGGAAGAAATGTGAATCAGCAAGTCGCATTGTGTTGGTTGGCACGTACAAGGGTGACCAGCTGACGAAATGGCGCGGTTGGTACAACTACCCCATTTCGGACGATGACAAAATCACCGAGGCAGATGCTGCGCCAATCACCGAACTGTGGCTATTTAACGGCGCGAAGGAGCAAAGAACATACAAGGCGGAGTTTGTCGGCATCAAGACGCGCCAAGAACTTGTCGGCGAATACGGCTATCCGGCAAAAGGCAAGCCGCACGGTGACAAGTATCTTCTCTTCAAGACCGAGTTCAAATATCTGCACAAACTTGACAACCCGCTTGACTGTGAGCGTGTCATCGTTCGCGCGGCAGACTTCGCGACCGCGCCAAAGGTGCGCAAGCAACTCAAGAAATATCTCGAATCGTCCGACCGCAAAGACCCTGATCTTTCAAAACGCCTGCCGTCAATTGTCACGCAATTGCGCCCCGAACAATTGCGCGTTTGCGAGGCGGCGTATCAACTTTCGTTTTGGGACTTGCCGCAGATGCGCACTGTCCTGACAAAGGAAAACAACGAGCGCATTATCAACCAGGAGCAAAAAGTCTGCGCACCTATTGCGGAGTACAGCCGCGCTGCCGCCGCGCAGTTGCGTGACGCGGCAGTTAACGAGAGTGACGCACCAATTCGCGTTGTAGAACTCTTTGCCGGTGTTGGCGGCTTCCGCATTGGATTGGAACGGGCCTCGAATCGTTTTGAGACCGTATGGAACAATCAATGGGAGCCAGCTACAAAGCGGCAAGATGCGTCCATCGTCTATCAAGATTGCTTTGGGATTGCAGGGCACTCCAACAATGATATTTCAACCGTCCCTGTTGCGCAGATTCCACAGGCGGATTTGCTTGTCGGTGGCTTCCCCTGTCAGGACTATTCTGTTGCGACAACGTTGAAGAACTCTGGGGGCATCGAAGGGAAGAAAGGTGTTTTGTGGTGGCAGATACATCGCATCTTGCGTGACAGCAAGAATCCGCCACCCTATCTTTTCCTTGAGAATGTTGATCGGCTTTTGAAGTCTCCTGCATCGCAGAGAGGTCGTGATTTCGCGATTATTCTTGCTTCACTTTCAGATTTGGGATATGTGGTTGAATGGCGTGTTATCAATGCTGCTGACTATGGTATGCCGCAACGTCGCCGTCGCACCTACATCGTAGCATATCGAAAAAACACAGCGATAGCCAAAGAAGCGACAGCGGGCAAAGACAACACGGCAGATTGGATATTCCAAAACAGTGTGATTGGCAAGGCGTTTGCCGCGAGACCGAAAGAAGGTTCTTCCCTTTCGGAGTTTAACATACAAGGGACACTTCCTGAAGTAACGCAGAAATTCAACAAGGACGCCGCGAAGACAAGTCCATTCAAAGACGCGGGTCTTATGGTTGCCCGTCATGTGTGGACTCAAGAAGTTTCGCCCGTTTATGAAGGAACGCGTCTGACACTAGGGCAACTTGTTGTTGACGAAAGCGAAGTGCCGGAAGAGTTCTTCATTGATGAAAAGGCGCTTGAAGAGTGGAAGTACCTCAAAGGTCCTAAATCTGAAATGCGCAAAACACCTGAAGGTTTTGAATATCACTATTCAGAGGGCGGCATGGCGTTTCCTGATTCACTCGACAAACCATCCCGCACGATTATTACGGGGGAAGGAGGCCCATCTCCATCTAGGTTCAAGCATGTCATCCTTACGCCTAGCGGTCGATATCGTCGATTGATTCCGTTGGAGTTGGAACGGCTTAACATGTTCCCAGACAATCACACTCAAAATGCTTCGGACGGTAAACGTGCGTTTCTGATGGGTAATGCACTTGTTACTGGTATTGTGGAGAGAATAGGACTGGTTCTAAAAGAAAGGATGTAAGGAATGTCGAATGCTCTCTATGACAAAACTTCGCCAATAAGTATCCTTACTCACGCAAGGAGGTTGCTCGGCAAGTCGCTTCATGCATTGTATCCGTCGGCAACTCCGTTGAATACTGGCAAGGGAGGCCTTGGGCAATGCGTTGAAGTCTATCATTTTGGCTATGACATCAATGGTGTAAGCGAAGCAGACTTTAGCGAGGCCGGCGTAGAATTAAAATGTACCCCGTTGAAAACCATCAAAGACGGCAGCATGGTGTCAAAGGAAAGACTTGTTCTTAACATTATCAATTATCTTGAGGAGTATGGGAAGAGTTTTGAAACAAGTAGTTTCACACACAAGAACGCATTGCTATTGTTGATGTTCTATCTTCATATTGCCGGCGTTGACAACTTGGATTTGATTTTCAAGATTATTCGGCTTTGGCGCATCCCAGAAGAAGACCTGAAGATATTCATGGACGATTGGAATGTCATCCATAATAAGATAGTCAGAGGCCTTGCACATGAATTGTCAGAAGGTGACACACTATATCTTGCTGCCTGTATAAAAGGGTCAAAAGGAGGTGCAAACAAGAAGCCGCAGAAGATTGGAGGTGTTCTCGCCGATCAACGAGCATATTCCATAAAATCTGCGTACCTGAATCACATCATAGTCGATTCACTCTCGCATCCCGAAATGTTTGATGGTGTGACGATGACCGCGAAACAGAGACGCATCATCGAGCAGAAGAAAGCAGAACTGGGGAGCATTGTTAAATCCGTTCGAGACTATAAACAAGGCGAGACATTCGAGCAACTGGTCGAACGGCGATTCAGGCCGTACATAGGGATGTCCGTATCGGAAATAGCCAAGAAGTTGAAGGCAACAATTTCGACAAGCCATAAGGCGATTTCCTATTCTGTCTGCCGCGCAATACTTGGCGTAAAAGAGCGGGGCATTGCAGAGTTTGAGAAAGCTGGCCTACAACTTAAGACGATACGCCTTGAGCAAAGTGGAAATCTCAAAGAATCTATGTCGTTCCAGACAATCAAGTACAAGGAAATAGTCAATGAGGACGAATGGGATGAATCTGATTGGTACAATACTATAGCAGCGCGTAGATTTCTCTTCATAGTATTTCGCAAGAAGAAAGGCGGCTCTGCGGATGATTCTGTGTTGGAGCGCGTTTTCTTCTGGTCGATGCCACATAAAGATATTGAGGCGGCAGAGGCGTTTTGGCGTGACACTCGCGACAAGGTAAGGTCAGGTGACTACGCGCATTTCATCAAGTCCACCGAACATTCCATTTGCCATGTTCGCCCCAAGGCAAAGAACGCCGCAGACACAACTGACACGCCGCAAGGTGGAAAAGCCAAGAAGTTATGTTACTGGCTCAATCGCGATTACGTCCTTGAGATTGTAAAGGAGCATTTGCAGAAATGAATAAGATAGACACTATCGAAACTGCCGCGCAAGCCGCCGCGTTGTTCCGCGCTGCATTGCCAAAGGAACAGAAGGAAGAGCGCGTGTTCGTTCTGCCGCTGGACGGCAACGGTAATGCGCTTGCCAAACCGATTCTCGTTTCTGTCGGACATCAGGATGGAACGACGGCAATAGACGCAGGGGCGGTCTTTCGTGAGGCGTTGAAAGCCGGTGCGGAGGAAATCATCGTCGCCCACAATCATCCATCGAGGAATTTGACGCCAAGCAAAGCAGACATCACGGCAACAGGCGAAATAAATGATCTTGCGCGGCGCCTTGGAATCGTTTTTCTTGACCATCTCTTGATAGGTGCGGACAAGAATGATGAATTCCTTTCCCTTGCCGAATTTACCAACTGGGCATAGCTTTGAACAGATTTCGTTTCCGTGGACAAAATAAGCAAAGAGCAACGCAGCCGTTTAATGGCAAAGATTCGAGGCAAAAATACCTTGCCTGAAATCCTTGTCCGTAAACGGTTGTTTGCCTGCGGTTGTCGGTTCAGAGTGTGTGACAAACGGTTTCAAGGCAAGCCCGACATTGTAATTCCCAAGGCGAAGACAATCATTGACATACGTGGATGCTTCTGGCACAGGCATGGGTGCAAGGATTCAACAATGCCGAAGTCGAACATTGCCTTCTGGATGGAGAAATGGTCGAAGAACGTCAAGCGCGACCACCGGAACGAAAAAGCATGGAGCGACGCCGGATGGAATCTCATAATCGTTTGGCAATGCGCCCTTAACGGTGTCAAAGCCGGTCACACACTTGAACGCATCTGCTCGAAGATCGAATTGTGGGCGGCGGAATGTGCAACCGGCAAGACTCGCCGTGTCCCGCACCGTTTGGATCTGCCTCTGCAGGCTGGAGGGAACAGATCAAGGTGCAGAAATATAATCAAGCCAAGGAGGAGTCATGAAAGTCCTCTTTGACACCAATATTTTCATAACATTAGAGACGCCTGGAGTAGTTTTGCCAGAAACGTTCTCGGATATGGTTCGTTTCGCTCGCGAACTTCATTATGACATTTTTTATCATCCTGCACAAATTGAAGACTTAAAACGAGACAAAAATGACACGCGACGAACGGCGCAATTGTCCCGATTAAGGCAGTATCCTGCACTCGATAATCCTCCTTCCATAACAGATTCGGAATTAAAGGCTTTAGGGTGGAGGCAGAATAACGATCATGACAGAGTTGACAATCTCCTGTTATTTGCGCTAAAGCGTGGTGCCGTATCTTTTTTGGTCACAGAGGATAGAGACGTCCACAGGAAAGCATCTTCTTCCGGTTTGTCGGATCGCGTTTTCTTTGTCGAGGATTTTCTTGCATATTTGCGAAATGCAAAAGGAAGTGTCGGCACAACGGCAGCTGCATATGATCAAGTCGAGTGTAAGTATCTGTACGAGATTGATATTGAAAATGTATTCTTCAATTCACTTCGCAAAGGATATGATGGATTTAACGACTGGTATCGCAAGAGTTCGGAACAAGACAGGCAGGCTTGGATAATTCACTCTGAAAACACTATTAGAGCGCTGTGTGTGTTCAAAGAGGAATTCAATGAGAGGGTCACTTCGTCTGATGAGATTTTGCGCGGCAAAATACTGAAACTTTGCACATTCAAAGTCGCCGACCTCGGTAAAAAATATGGAGAACGCTTGTTGTTCGTTGCATTCAATCATGCAGTAAAGACAAATTGTGATTATGTCTATCTGCAAGTCCACGAAGAAGATCACGGATACCTTCTATCGTTGCTCACAGATTTTGGCTTTGCAAAGTTTGGCGAATACAATGACGACGCAACCTATGTAAAGGACATGCGCGTTGGCGTCCGCAAGGGATCTGTCGATAGAAATGATTATGTTCAGTATGCAATAGCACATTATCCGCACGTCATAGATGAGGGTGTAAAAAAGTATATTGTCCCTATCAGGCCATCTTATCACGATTTACTTTTCCCAGACAAAAAACCATACCAAGATTTGTTTCAGAGTGATTTATCGAGCGAATCCAACGCCATAAAAAAAGCGTATTTGTGCAAGAGTCCTATTAAAGACATTCGCCCAGGAGACTTGCTCTTTTTCTACCGCTCAAAGGATGAACATCGGATATGCAGTGTAGGTGTCGCTGAAAAGATACGGAGATTTTCGGATGCCGATGATTTGATTGGATTTGTTTCAAAGAGAACTGTATATACACACGATGAGATGCGGAAATTCACCAGTCGCGGAGAAGTGTTGGCTATTTTGTTTCGACTGATTCGGTACTTGAAATCCCCCGTTGAGAAAAAAACTCTTACCGACAGAGGTGTAAAGGGTCAGATACAAACTATACGCGAAATGCCTGAAAGCGTATATCGTGAACTCTTCAAAAAGGATGTTGGCATATGATGGTTTTACTTTCAGTTAAGAAAAAATATTGCGACTTGATAATGCAAGGCACCAAGCAGTTTGAGTTCAGGAAACGACTGCCAAGCGGACTCCAGAAAGGAGATCAAGTCGCGCTATATTGCACACAGCCGACTTCGATGGTCGTTGCATGTGTGGACGTTGCTGATGTAATTCAAGCCACACCACAAACGCTCTGGAAGAGAACTAGTTTTGCGGCCGGAATCACGCATAAGTATTTTTCTGAGTATTTTTATGCTTCGCATTCGGCAAATGCTATTCAGATAGGAGAAATACACAAGCTGAAGAAGCCTTTGTCTCTTTTGTCAATTCGTGGGAATGCGACACCTCCACAGTCCTTTTTATATTTGTCAGATGAAGAAGCTGCAAAGGTAAGAGCAAATGCTATTGTCGTTAAGCGAAATATTACGGTGTTTATCGGTGGTGTTCATGGTGTCGGTAAAACGACGTTCCTCGATGGGGTGCTAAAGCCGCTTGGATTTGCGACTTTTTCAGCGAGCGACTTAATCAAGCGACATAAACAGATGATACGTAAAGATAAGACAGTATCTGACATCGCTGGGAATCGGAAAGATTTGATCGTCGAATCGTCGAAAGAAGCTGCAAGACATAGACTATATGCGTTGGACGGTCACTTTACGCTTTTATCAAGCGAAAGAGAAGTGCAGCCCATTCCAATAGAAGTGTTTGCTTCACTTAAGCCGGATTGCATGATTTTATTGTTGGATTCCTGCGAACAAATCCAGATGCGCTTGATGGCACGAGATGGCACAAAGTGGTCAAAGGCTCTCATAAATTCGTTTCTGAGGGAAGAAGAACGTCAAGCGACAAAAGTAGCGGCGAGCCTTAAGATACCATTGTTCAGAGTGCCGGAAACAAACACTTTGAGCTTGATGCGCATCAAAGCCTTCATTGGCGATGTGATACAAAACAAGTTCAACGCATCGATAAATATCAAGTCAAGGGAGTTGTCCTGATGCCAACAGTTTCAAATTCTGATGATAAGAGCAAAGGACGCATCACTCATCCTAAAGTGTTCGTTTCCTACTCTTGGACGAATAAAGGCCGTGCAATCGCACTTGCAGATCGGTTAATATCGAATGGCGTACAAGTTGTCATCGATGTATATGATTTGAAAGAAGGCATGGACAAGTATGCCTTTATGCAGAAGATTGTAGATGATGATTCCATAGAGAAGGTACTTATTCTCTGTGATAAAGCGTACAGGGATAAGGCCAACAAATTCAAGGGTGGAGTTGGCGATGAGGCAATGATAATTTCTCCGGAAATATATGGGAAGGTTGACCAGCAAAAGTTCATCCCAATCGTTCTGGAAAATGAAGACGGCAAACCTTGTCTTCCAACTTTTGCAAAATCCCGTATCTATATAGATTTCAGTGATCGGCAGAACGAAGCAAATGCTTTTGAGCAGCTTGTTCGTAATCTGTGGGGAATGCCGGATAGGCGGAGACCAGAACTTGGGGAACGACCGTCATGGTTGGATGGCGAGTCCGTCGACACCATGATGTTGCAAGATCAGATTCGCACATTGGATGATGTTATCCGTGTCGCTCCAGATCCAGATTCAATACTTCATAGATCTGCATTTGAATTTACGAGCGTCTTGAACAAAATATCGAAAAACGGCAATCCCGATTTTAATTTGGTAAATGCCATCAAGGATACGGAGCCTGTCCGTAACTGCTATATTGATCTAGTGGAACGGTTGATTCAAGTTGATGGGGTTTCCGGTGAACATATTGGATCGCTTATTGAAGCCATCTACAATGGAATCGTCTGTCATGATTTTGAGGTTTCAGAATGCTTCCACTTTTTCTTTTGGGACATATTCATATGTACGGCGGCGTTGCTTCTGTGTTACGAGAAATACGGATGTCTCCATCAGCTTCTTGACCGTACATATTTCCTTAGAGACATAATCGGATCGAATAATGATCCCCGGGCATACTCTTTTTCGCGCTTCCGCCAACACATACGCAATCTTGAGGGGTACTATAAGCAGCAAATTAATCCTCGGTTGGTTTCTTTGGCGGCTGATATGCTGACCAAAAGAGAGCATGGACAATGCATAACAATGCGAAATCTTGTTGTTGCAGACACGACTCTAGCGCATCTTGCGATGCTGTATGGTAAAGCGGACTTCACATGGTTCCCCGCGTTAGCGCCATATTCTGATTATGCGGGATATGGTTTGATGTGGGAAAGACTCCCGTCAATGGCATTCTGCCGTAAGCTATTCCCTTTGTTCGGTGTACAATCTCTTGAAGCGTTCAAGGTGTCCATAAAGGGAATGTCGGACGCATGGAATGCCGCAGAAGGAATCCAACGGTCGAGTATTTGGTTCGGTGGTATACGGCCAGTATTGGCCAGAGGCGATTTCGAGAAAATAGGAACGTTGCCATGATGGTCGCCATAACAAATTCAATCGAATGTATTGTGATTCGCAGAACCACAGTAGACGACGAAATTAGGGTCGTCGAAAATTAGGAGACTTGCTAGATGATTGTCAATGCCTTTACTTGTACCGGAGCATACGCCGTCCTGATCATGTCGGGACTAAAGCGTGTGGAGAACCGCAGTTGTCTGCCAGTTCCGGCGAGGGGGCGTTGCGCGATGAGCGTTTCCAAGAAATTCTGCCGAAAGGAATACGAGAACCTTGTCGTTTGGTTGGCGGAACATTGCGATCCATCCGCATTTGCACAGCTTCTCAAATGGGACGAGGTGAAATCGTGGCCGGGCTGTCTCGTCGGCACGATGGATTACGATGCGATGGATCGTGCCCCCGGCAACATCGCCCTTGCCCACGAATGCCGCATCTGGAACGAGGGCTATTCCAACTGGTGGATTCTCTCCGACATCCGTCGTCTGCCCGCGCCCATCTCCTGTCGCGGCAATGTCGGAATGTGGCAGTTGCCGGAAGAGTTGATTACCGCAGTCTCAATGTCGAAGAACGGAGGCGAGAGATGATAAATCTATCTCCGAGAACATTGAACGTGCTCGTACATTACGTAAATGAGGCCCCTGTCTATAGAAGCGGCCCTATGCTGGTGCAGTTGTTTAATTCGGTAGGATTTCATGATACATATGGGGCGGGATTTCCATCCAGATCGACATACACGCAAACTCATCTTGAGCAGATAAACGGGCGCTCTGAACTTGAAAAGATTATTCGCACCGTTTTCTCGCCACGCGAGTTTGGAACTAGCGAGAAATTCACCGCGGGCATAACGGCCTTTAACAATGAGTTGCAATTTGATGGATGGAACATCTTTTGGGATAACAACTTGAGCGACATCTCGTTTAAGCGGGCCAAACCGTCTTTTTCAATTGACAATGCCAAAGCGAACGAGAATGTCGTAGAAACGGAAGATGATTTTCTCAAAAAGGAATTCGCTGAAATTTCGTTTAATGGTTTGTTGCCGATTCCTGGCGTCCAGAACATTGTCGAAGAACGACTTGATGAGTTAAAAAGATGCTTGAATGTAAACGCTCCGCTTTCTGCAATCTTCCTTACAGGTAGCATTCTTGAAGCGGTCTTGCTGTCAATTGCCACATCAAATGCAAGTATGTTTTGCAAAGCTCGCGCAGCGCAAAAAGACTCACATGGGAATGTAAAACAGATTACAGATTGGCGGCTGGAATCTTTGATCAATGTTGCAAAGGAACTTGGCTATCTCAAGGAGGACGTTCACAAGTTCTGTCATGTTGTTAGAGATTTCAGAAATTACATACATCCCTTTGAACAGAATGCGCGGCAATTTTCTCCAGACATCAACACGGCCAAAATCTGCTTGCAAGTACTCAAAGGTGCGATAGCACAGATTAATGCCAAATTGAAAGGAGGTGGCAAATGAAGGTCACAATTCTATCGTTCTCCTTTAAGCGCGGCTTGCCGAAGGATGCGACAGGCAACGGTGGTGGCTTTGTGTTTGACTGCCGGGCGATGCCTAATCCTTTCTGGGATGAAAACCTGCGAGGCTACACGGGACGCGACAAGCCCGTCTGTGACTTCTTCGCCCGTTTCCCAGGGTCGGTCGAGCCGTTCCTTGAGGCGACCGAGACGCTTGTCCGCCAATCAATAGAGCAATACAAGCGGGATGGCCGCGATCACCTACAGGTAGCTTTCGGCTGCACTGGTGGGCAGCACCGCTCCGTGTATTTCGCCGAGCGCATGGCGGAGCGATTGTCTGGCATTGATGGCGTTGAAATTGAAGTTGTGCACGTAGCAATGCAATGTTTGAGATGGGAGGAAATCAATGACAGTCAATAAACAAAACAAGCTAAAGAAAAGTCGAAAGAAGCGTATCGATGCGAGCGAGTCTATCCAGCATTTGACAAGGTCAATACAATTGCTTTCTCGTGCCGACAGAGAGTTGCGCGATGTGGCAAAGCGACTGTCTTTTGCCACCGAAGATGTGCAATCAGAGATGGCAGCTCATGTAATCAGTAGAATTGGTGAGGCTTATGCTACACTAGAAGAGTTGCAGTACGAATTTTTGAAGGCGGTTCAGACATCACCAAGAAGGGATTGTTTTCCTCAAGAAGAACGTATTTTATCTCAAAACCTGAAAATGCCGAAGAGCTTGATTGCTAGGCCGAGGGAAAGACGAAGAAGGAACGGACTGAAACCTAAAGGGTGGAAGCCAAAGCCAACCAGTGAAGAAGAACGACAGAAATATATTGAATGGTTGAATAGTTACCTCAACCCGCAGAGGTATGAGGAAAAGATTCGGTCTGATGAGCGCGCACAGATAGAACGATATTATATGGAGAATTTTGGACTTAACCCATTGATATTTACGATGGCCGAGGCTTGCGGAGAAAGGCGATTGATAGTTCAATATGTCGCGAAAGAAAAGAAATGGACTTGTAAAGTAAAGTCGTTTGAAACCATGATGAAAAAAAACGGGAGTTGAAAGGAAATGAAACCCGCCCCCTACATTCCCCCGTACAAGGTGAGCGGCAAGGCGATGAATCTGATCGCCGAGATTGCCGCAGCCATCGAACGGTACAGAATCATCCTCGAAGGCCCGGACGGCGTCCGGCTTCGCAAGATCAATCACATTCGCACGATTCGCGGCACAACGGCCATCGAGGGCAACACTCTCACCGAGGAGCAGATAACGGCCATCCTCGCCGGCAAGCGCGTAGCTGGGTCGCAGCGCGAGATAGACGAGATCAAGGGCGCACACGCAGCCTACGAGGCGATAGAGTCGTTCAATCCGTATTTCATCGACGATCTCCTCAAGGCGCACGGATTGATGACGAAAGGACTCGTCGACCGCCCCGGCAAGTTCCGGAACTGCAATGTGGGCGTGATGGATGGTGCTGGAAACGTCGTCCACATGGCTCCGCCTTTCGCCAACGTCCCCTCGCTCGTGAAAGACCTCTTCGCATGGCTTGCGGACAGCGAAGACCCCGTGCTGGTCAAGAGCTGCGTGTTCCACTACGAGTTCGAGTTCGTCCATCCGTTTCCGGACGGCAACGGACGCACCGGTCGACTCTGGCAGACCGCGCTTCTCGGCTCCTGGCGCAACGAGTTCTACGGTGCGCCTGTCGAGAACATCGTCTGGGCGCACCAGCAGGAATACTACCAGGCAATCCGCGCCTCAACCGCCGCCGGCGAGTGCGGGCCGTTCATCGATTTCATGCTCGACAAGATTCTGCGGACGCTCAAGGCCAAGGGCAAGGCGTACGAGATTGCCGCCGCAGAGACTGACAAGAAAACTAACAAGAAAACTATCGAGAAAACTAACAAGAAAACTGACCAGAAAATCATCTCGATTATGAAGTCGATGCCGGATGTCACGTTGGCGGAACTGGCTAATGCGACGGGACTTTCCGTGGCTGGCGTAAGATGGAACATCCGCAAGCTGAAAGACGCCAACCTCATCCGCCGCGTCGGCCCGGACAAAGGTGGACATTGGGAGGTAGTCTGACCCGCCGCGTGGGGCGACACTCTGGGCCGCTGGCCGTGTTGTCTCACTTGGGATGTGCTGGAATCATCCGAAGAACTCGCAAGGAAACGCTATTCGTGCCGCAAGCTGGCGGCGAAGTCCGTGGAGCAGGAGAAGCTCGACGCGATTATAGAGGCGGGCATATTGGCCCCGACCGGCATCCCGCTGGAAGAAGCGAATGCCGCCGAATTCCGGAAGAGCTCGCGCGCGGTCGATGGGTCGTAAAGTCGCTCACGCAGACGCCAATCGGAAAAAGCAAGGTCTTTTTCGTAAAGGAGGTCGACCCGAATGCGCTCGACCTCAGTTATCCGTGGTTCCTGCAAAAGCATATAGACGGCGAAGAGGAAGTGGCGGTCGTCTATATCGACGGGCAGACATGCGCTGCAAATGCGCCACGCGACTCGTTTGACGGCGAAGATTCCAGAATGTCAGGTTTCATTAAGCCTGGCGCCTGGCTGCGCTGCGAACTATCGCCGGCTGAAGAGCGCGCCATCAATGGCTTCATGGACGAGAGCAGACGCCATCAAGCGCGAAGACCGTGAACATCGGGCGCATCCATTTCGGCAAGAACCCGCCTGACCGCCTCGCGCAGCTTTGCAGTGAGGCGCTTGCGAATCTGGTGGAGGTTGTCGCAGGTGAGGCCGCAGGGCCGTGAAACGATTTCCGTATCCTGTCCCCCGACGGAGCCGGCGACGAACGCCTCGCAGTGTTCCTGGCGGCAGCCCGCCATTTTCAACGGCTCCCGCAAGTGCCTCTTCTACAAAACAGAATTCTGTAATTTCTGTAAATATTGTTTTTTTTATTGCAATCCCATTGGAATTATGCTAGAATAAGATTAATCTGTCTATGAGCGTGCTACAGATGTCCACAAGGTTTTCAGGCTGTCGGGTCTGGCTTGTGGTGCCACGCAAAGTAAACAAGAGGTCAAAGTAAAAACAAAAAAAGAAAGGTAGTCAAAAAATGGCGGTTGCATCGTTGGTTCTCGGTATCGTAGGTCTTGTGATTTCGTTTATCCCTTGCTTGGGGTCCTATGGGTTGTTGCTTACGTTGCCAGGTATCGTGCTTGGTGCGATTGGCCTGTCTAGCGCTGCCAAGAAGAATGCCCCGAAGGGTCTTGCCATTGCAGGCCTCGTCTGCAGCATTATCGGTTCGGTCATTGCCGGTTATCAGTGCTATGTTCTCAATAAGGCCACTGACGCTGCGACCGACTTCGCCAACAAACTTAACGAGAGCATGAATCAGGCTTCGAAGGAAGCCGAGAATGCTAAAAAGGCGGCGATGGAATTTGATAAAATGGCAGGAGAAGCCCAGAAGGCGATTGATGCTCTCAAAAATTAAGGATGTGATTCAAAATCAATCCGTAAAACCCAATTCGCCGGCGTACGGCGGATTGGGTTTCGTTATGTACTCAGACGACTACCGGTTTGTCAATCGGATTCTTGTGTTCGTGATTGCGGCTTTTGCCTGTATTATCTCAGTCCTCTTTTTTAGCGGGACGGGTGGGTGTCCTTCGCGCACGCTATTTGGAGAACCATGCATCCTGTGCGGTTGCACGAGGGATTTCTTCGGTGTATTCAAGGGCGAACTGGGCTTGCGAAATCCTTTGAGCCCCTGGCTTTTCTGCTTTATTCTTGCGGAATTCGCGTGGCGCTTTGTATTTTCTTTCGCAAGAGCCGGAAAAACCGTAGTGCGGACGGACGCGATTCTCCATCTGGCGGCGGCTATTCCGCTGCTCGCATATTTGGTTGCGATCAATCCTTTGTGGCGGTAGGTGTTCGGAAGTGCGCCAACTCTCTCTGCGCGAAACAATTCTCCCGGACCGGCGGACGCACAGGGTATCCCCCTCGCACGGCGAGTCCGCGAAGCGGATGCTCTGGCAAGAGTACATGCCTAGGGCGTTTCCGCGCGCCCAGTCCAACGCGGTCACCGCCTACGCCATAGCCGGCGAGGGCAACGCCGGGAAGGTGGACAAGCTCATCCGCATCGCGCTCTCGCACTGCGCCGCAAGCGAAGAAGCCGTCAACTACGCCGCCGCGAACATCGACAGGATCCTCGTCTCCGGCAGAGGAACGCTTCGCACGCTTGAGGAAGTGCGCGAAATCTCCCTGGCCGTCGTCCAGCGCGGCGTCGAAGGCGCGGCGGAAATCCTGAGGTGATCGAAGATGCAGCCAATTTTAGGCAGCGCAGAAATAGGAGGGAAAGAAAATGGCAATACACGTACGGTCACAATCGGATATTGCTTATTTGCTTCGATTTTGATATAATTTACCCATCTCAAAAACAACAACAGGAGGAATACAAAATGGCTCATGTCATAGCTGCGGACAAGTGCGTTGCTTGCGGTTGCTGCAAGGATGCGTGCCCTGCGGAGGCGATTTCCGACGGCGACGTCTACAAGATCGACCCCGAGAAGTGCGTCGATTGCGGAGCTTGCGCCGCAACGTGCCCGAACGGAGCGATTTCCCAGGGCTGAAACCTGCGGAATACCGTGCCGAGAGGCGCAAAAGCGTCCGGGAATCCCTTCCCGGGCGCTTTTGTCTTTACGCGAAGGCGCTATCCGATCTTCCAGACGGTTCTCGCGACGGCATGGTCTTTCCCGTCCGGCGCGAAAGCGCGGTGGAACGTTTCGCCGCCGCAGTCGCACGTCTCGACCTTCACTTCGTCGCCGTCCATCGTCTCGCTTCTGAAAACTATTTCGATTTCGGACGGATTCGCGCCGTGCGCGGACGGTTCGAGCATCCATTCGACGTAATGGACGTTGTTAACGTGTCCGTTGATGTCGATATGCGAGTTTTGCGCGGTGAACGAAATGGCGCGGGACGGCACGTCCGCCGGGAATTTGAGTTTGGGCGAGAAGGGTTCCGCGCCGAGGACAGGCTCCAGAGCGGGGTCCAGGCAGGGGAATACGTTCTCCGGAACGGGCGTTATTTTACGGGTTGAAAGGTTGATCACCATCCATTCGCTCGACGCGAGACCGAGCGTCGAACCGTCCGCGTCTTTGATTTCGAAATCGCGGCAGGCGGTTATTTTCCGTCCGGCGCGCGGAAAAGTGACGATTGAAACCGTGTCGTTCCATCCTGGATAGCGCTTCATTTTGACGATCATCCGCGTGAGCACCCAGGATATGTTCCCGCCGGCGGCATCGAAGTCTGATTTCGAAAATCCCAGCTCGCACGCGTGCATGCTGGCCGCCTCCTGCAGATAGTTGCAAAGCGAGGGGAGCGTCAGCTTCCCGTTCGGGCCGCATTCGTACGACCTGACATTGAATTTGTATACGGCTTTTCCCATTTTTTCACCTCAAAGTTTCGCGCGGTTGACGAAATACACGGCGCCTACCATGCAGAGAAGCGCCCAGAGATAGTCCCAGCGCCATTTTTCCCCCATAAAGAGCGTCATGAACGGTATGAACACGCAGACGGTGACGACTTCCTGGATGATCTTCAGCTGCGCGACGTTCAGACCGGAAGCCGAGCCGATTCTGTTGGCCGGAACCGCGATGGTATATTCGACAAGAGCGATGAGCCAGCTTACGAGGATTATCGCGGCGACAGGCCAATGCGACGCACCGGGCTTCTGCAGACGCAGATGCCAGTACCAGGCAAATGTCATGAAAAGATTGCTTATGACGAGCATTCCGGTCGCCATAGCCATTCCTAGGGGTTTCGTTTCCATTCGCGCCTTTCTGTGATTATTTGCGGATATTATATCAAAAATTTTTATTCTTGCCTAATTTTCATTTTTTTGATAGAATACTCAATCAAAATCGACGTCGGGGGCTAACCGGCGTCTCGCGGGACGGACGGAGAGCCGTCCCGTGCGAATATGGACAAAACCCCGGATAAAGGGCACAAATCCAAAAGCAAGGAAAGAACAAGATGCAGAAAAGTTATCATGCATCGAATCCTGGCGACACCCGCCAGTGGTTCGTTGTCGATGCCAAGGGCCAGTCGCTCGGACGTCTGGCCGTCGTCGTGGCAAACAAGCTCCGCGCGAAGGACGTTCCAACGTTCGATTCGTCGGTCGACCAGGGCGGCTTCGTGATCGTAGTCAACGCGGCGCTCGTCCGTCTGACCGGAAACAAGGAAGAGCAGAAGGAGTACCAGCGCTACAGCGGATACCGCAACGGCCTCAAGCGCTTCAGCGCGGCCGAGATGCGTGCTTCCCATCCCGACAGGATGATTCGCGAGGCCGTCTGGGGAATGCTTCCCAAGAACAACATCGCGAGAAAGATGATGACCCGTCTGAAAGTGTTCGCGGGTGAAAACCACACCCACGCGGCCCAGAAGCCGGTCGAGATCAAACTTTAAGGAGGCATCGAGAAATGGCCACGAAAAAAGCAATTTCCGCAGGAACAGGCCGCCGCAAGACCGCTACGGCCAGAGTGAATCTCGTCGAAGGCACAGGCGTCTGGACCGTCAACAGGTCGGCGCTCGAGGACTACATTCCGTCCGAGGCTCTCCGCGACTATCTCAAGCAGCCCGTCGGCATCAGCGGCTACGACATGTCCAAAGTAGACGTTGTCGTGTTCGCCAAGGGCGGCGGCATAGCGGGGCAGGCCGGTGCGATACGCCACGGTCTCGCCCGTGCGATCGTCGCGGCCGACGAGTCGACGCGCGCGGCCCTCAAGAAAGCGGGCTGCATGACGCGCGACAGCCGCA
>DGHT01000033.1:57958-66219 GCA_002392765.1 Verrucomicrobia bacterium UBA3841
GGCGCCCGCAAGCGCTTCCAGTTCTCCAAGCGCTGATTTTTCGCCATGGCGTTTGGTTTCTTGAAAAAGATCGTTTCCGCCCTGACCGGGAAATCCCCGGCCGGCGGCGGGGCGAAATCCAAGAAGGACGGAGGGAAAAAGGACGCCCCCGGCCGCAAAAAGCAGGATGGAGGGCGTGCGGATCGCAATCGCCAGGATCGCCGCGGCAAGGAACAGCCGCGCCAGCAGCGCGACGCCGGCGGCAAGAAGGGGCAGAATGCGCCGCAACGTCAGCAGCAGCAGCGTCCCCAGGGGCCGCACCAGCAGAAGGGCGACCGCCGCAAGGACAGGAACCGTCAGTATTCCGACAGGGATCAGGGAAGGCAGAACCGCCAGACGCCCGTCCGCCAGGACGACGATTTCGCCGCCCGCAAGGCCGCGCACGGAAACTGGACCGTCGATTCGTTCCCCGTGGAGCCGGTCGAAGGCAAGAAGAGGTTCCACGATTTCGATCTCCCTGCGGAGGTCATGCACGGCATAGCCGATCTCGATTTCAAATATTGCACCGAAATCCAGGCGCTTTCGCTCGAACAGGCGCTCAACGGGAAGAATATCGCCGGAAAAGCACAGACCGGATCCGGCAAGACCGCGGCGTTTCTCGTCGCGATTCTCGCCAGATATCTCAAAACGCCAGAGTCGCGCGCCGCCACCGGCGGCACGCCCCGTGCCCTTGTGATAGCCCCTACGAGGGAGCTGGTCATCCAGATATGCAAGGATGCCGCGCAGATCGGCAAGTATTGTCCTTTGAGATCCCTCGCCGTGTTCGGCGGGATGGATTACGACAGACAGCGCAGGGAGGTGCAGGACGCGCCGGTCGATCTGCTCGTGGCGACGCCCGGCAGACTCCTTGATTTCGTCAAGTCCCGCGTCATAGACCTTTCCAAGGTGGACACGCTCGTGATCGACGAGGCCGACCGCATGCTCGACATGGGTTTCATTCCCGATGTCAGGCGCATAATGAGTTATCTTCCCGACAAGCACAAGCGCGCGACAATGCTGTATTCGGCCACGCTGAACGACATGGTCATGCGCCTTGCGATGAACTGGATGGACGAGCCGTTCAAGGCGGAGGTCGAGAGCGAGACGAACGCGACCGACACCGTCCGCCAGGTCGTGTACGTCGTTCGCTCGAAAGACAAGTTCACGGTTCTCTACAACCACATAGCCCTCCACCGCGACGACAGGACGATAGTGTTCTGCAACAGGAAGTCCACCACGGAGGATGTCTACGAATCGCTCAAGATACGCGGCATTTCCGTGGAGATGCTCTCCGGCGACGTGCCGCAGGCGAAGCGTCTGAAGGTTCTCGATGCGTTCCGCGACGGTGAAATCAAAGTCGTCGTCGCGACGGATGTTGCCGGACGCGGCATCGACATCAAGGGCCTTGAGTACGTGATAAATTTCGATTTCCCGTACGAAGCGGAGGATTACGTCCACAGAATCGGACGCACCGGCCGCGCCGGATCGACCGGCATAGCCATCAGTTTCGCGGACGAGGACGAAAGCTTCGCGATTCCTGAAATCGAGGAATACATCAAAGAGCCTCTCAAGTGCACCGTCATAGGCGACGACGATCCTCTTCTCAAGCCCATCCCGCCGCGCGGTTCGAAACTTTCGGACGTCGACGAGGCCGACAAGGCGACGGTCGATGCGCGCGAGGCTGTCGGCGCCGACGAGCTTGCGGCCGCCGCGATGATGACGGGGCGGGGAAACGCGTCGACCGCAAACGGGAAACGCGCCATCCTCAAGGAGGACGCCCCTGAAAGGAAACTTCCCGACTTCGCGGACGCAGTCGAGCCGCCGCCGGAAAGAGACGAATCCAATGTCTACTCCGAACCTGTCCCCCAGAAGGACAAGCTCGAGGAATGGAATTTGCCTATTGCAAAAAATCAATAATATTGATATAATATCCATATTTACGGAAAAGCAAGGAAATAATAAATGCCAACAATCAACCAGTTGATACGCAAGGGACGCCATCCGCTTGCAAAGCATTCGAAATCGCCTGCGCTGAAGGCTTGCCCCCAGCGTCGCGGCGTATGTCTCGTCGTCAAGACGATGACACCCAAGAAGCCTAACTCCGCTCTGCGCAAGGTCGCCCGTGTGCGCCTTACCTCCGGTTACGAAGTGACGGCCTACATCCCCGGTGAAGGACACAACCTTCAGGAACACTCCGTCGTGCTCGTCCGCGGCGGCCGTGTCAAGGACCTTCCTGGCGTCCGTTACCACATCGTCCGCGGCAAGCTCGACTCCTTGGGCGTCGCGGGACGCAACATCAGCCGCTCCAAGTACGGCATGAAGCGCCAGAAGAAGGAAGGGAAGTAAGCCATGTCGAGAAGAGCAAGAAAGATCGTCAAGAGGGTCACGCTCGATCCCAAGTACAACTCCGAGCTTGTGGCGCACATGATCCGCGTCATAATGAAGAACGGCAAGAAGACCGCGGCCGAGAAGATCGTCTACGGAGCCATCGACAAGATCGGCGAAGCCGTCAAGAAGGATCCGACCAAGTTCGTCAAGGACGAAAAGACGTTCACCGAGCCGCTGGAGATACTTTCGGCAGCCATCGACAACATGAAGCCGCAGCTTGAGGTCAAGACCCGCCGCGTCGGCGGCACGACCTATCCGGTTCCGGTGCCGATCGCCGCTAACCGCCAGTTGTCGCTCGCGCTGCGCTGGACAACGCAGTACGCTTCCGCCCGTCACGGCATGGGCATGCCCGCAGCCGTCGCGGCCGAGATCGTCGATGCCTTCCAGGGGCAGGGCAATGTCATCAAAAAGCGCGACGACGTCCACAAGATGGCGCAGGCGAACAAGGCGTTCGCCCACTACGCGTGGGGCAACAACGCCGGCTGACGTCCGAAAAAAGCTTTTCCGTAAACATGATCAACGCCCCGGTAATCGGGGCGTTTTTTGACAAAAAAGGGGAGAATCAATGAATGGTGCGATATTGCTGCTGATTGCTTCGCTGGCTTTTATCTGCGGGTATTTTCTGTATTCGCGCAAGCTGGGGTCGATTCTCGGCATAGACCCTTCGAGGGAAACCCCCGCGCACACGCGCAGGGATGGCGTCGATTTCGTCCCTGCGCCTCCCCCGGTCCTTTTCGGACACCACTTCGCATCGATCGCAGGCGCGGGTCCGATAGTGGGGCCCGTCCTGGCGGCGGAGTTCGGATGGGCGTCGGTCGCCCTTTGGATCATCCTCGGGTGCGTCTTCATCGGCGCCGCGCACGACATGATCGCGATGTTCCTTTCCGTCAGACACGGCGGCGAATCCATCGGCTCCGTCATCGGAACGATTCTCGGGAAGCCGGGCAAGGTGCTGTTTCTGCTTTTCAGCTGGAGCGCGCTCATCCTCGTGGTCGCGGAGTTCTCGCGGCAGATCGCCGTCACGTTCGTCGCCGATCCGGCGATTGCGACAGCTTCGCTTCTATTCATCGGAGAGGCCGTGGCCTTCGGACTTTGCGTCAACAGGTTCAAGGTTTCCGTTCTCGCGGCATCGCTCGTTTTCGTTCCGCTCATGTTCGCGTCCGTATGGCTGGGCTGCCTGTTCCCGCTCGATCTCGTCAAGCTGTTCGGCATGACGCCCGATTCGACGCGCATCGTGTGGACGGTCGTCCTTCTCGCCTATTGCTTTATCGCTTCGACGTGCCCCGTCTGGATATTGCTCCAGCCGCGCGACTATCTGAATTCCTATCTCCTTTACGCGATGATGGCTTTCGGCTTTTTCGGAGTCTTGTTTGCGCATCCCGTGCTTACGACGGAGGCTTTCGCGGGCTTCTCGGCCGTAGGGCGTTCGGGGGCGACCGACTTCCTCTTCCCGTTCCTCTTCGTCACTGTCGCGTGCGGCGCCTGTTCCGGCTTCCATGCGCTTGTCGCTTCCGGAACGAGCGCGAAGCAGCTTGACAACGAGAACGGCGTAAGGCCGATCGCCTACGGCGGCATGCTTCTCGAAGGCGTGCTGGCGATCATAGCCCTTATAGGCGTGGCGGGCACTTACGCTTCGCAGCAGGAGTACGTGTCCGCCATCAGGGGAATGGAGCCCGTGCAGATGTTCGCGGCGACCATTGCCGGATTCTGCGCGAAAGTCGGCATCCCGCAGCGCGTCGCGGAATCGTTCATGCTCCTTTCCGTGTCGGCGTTCTTGATGACGACCATCGATTCCGGAACGCGTCTTGCGCGCTTTTCATGGGAGGAACTCGCAGGCACTTCGGGAGAGGCCCGGACTGAATGCAAGGGCGGGCTCCGCGCCATCGCGGGCAACATGTACATCGGCACGCTCGTGGTTGTCGGGCTCGCGGCCGGACTTCTCCTCGGCGCGACGCAGATGTCGAAGCAGTTGTGGACGATTTTCGCCTCCGCCAACCAGCTTCTTGCCGCGCTGACGCTTCTTGCCGCGACGCTATGGTTCATGAAGAACGGCAAGCCGACGTGGATTACGGCCGTTCCGATGGTGTTCATGCTGTCCGTCTCATCGATCGCGCTGGGCATGCTCTGCTGGAAGAGCTTCACGGGCGGTTCGATCGACTGGGTGAAAGGTTCGGCCACGGGATTCCTTCTCGTTCTGGCGGGCGTGCTCGTGCTGTTCGCGGCAAGGGAGTTCGCCGCCAGGCGCCGGGAATCTTCACAATCCCGCATTCCATGATCCCGCAATCACTTTCTCAAACCTTCAACCTTGACCTATGCGCAACAAAGTAGATCACGAACAGAGGAAGGAAACGATAGTGACGGAAAGCCTCAGGCTTTTCAGCCAGAAGGGGTATTCCGCAGTGAATTTCGGCATGATCGCGAAGGCGTGCCGGATCTCTCGCACTGCGCTTTACGCGTACTTCAAGGACAAACGCGAGATATTCAACGTGGCGATCGACAAGGCCACGTACAGGATAGAGGCCAAGTATGCCGAAATCGTCCACTCGCGCCAGTCCGCCGATGCGAAACTCAGGCAGATATGCATAACGGTTCTGTCGATTCTTTTCGACTACAGGGATTTCGTCTGCGTGATATCCGACTACCTGACGCGTCTGCGCCGCACGGCGGAAATTCCCGTAGCGTACGTCAAGCGCCATACGATCGGTCTGAAGCGGATCATGCATTCGCTCATAATCGAGGCCATCGGTCGCGGCGAATATCCGAGAGCGGTAAACCCGTCAAGGGCGATAGATTTGATTTACACCCAGTTCGAGGCTACGGCCATGCGCATAACCACGACAGGCGGCGCGGATCTCGCCGAGGCCGTCGCCCGGACCGACGCGATCCTTTCCGTGATGCGTTCGCCGGATTCGCCAAGCCGGCTGTTCTGCTGATTGCGCCGGCAGACCGGCCAACCCGTCAATTCACGAGGTGATTATGGAGAACGGCAAATACAGACTGCTTGTCATAAACCCCGGCTCGACTTCGACGAAAGTCAGCCTGTTCGAAAACGAGACATCCGTATTCGAGCGGAATCTCTTCCACGAGGCGTCGGAACTTCTGAAGTTTTCGCACGTCAACGACCAGATGCCGTTCCGCCGCGGAGTGATTCTCGACATGCTGAGGAACGAGGGCGTGGATCCCGTCACAATCGACGCGTTCGTCGGCCGCTGCGGAGGGACTCACTCGCAGCCCAGCGGCGTCATACGCGTCGACAGGAACCTCTACGACGATGCCGTAAAGGGCGTCGACGGCTCCGAGCATCCGGCGAAACTCGGAGTGATGCTCGCGTGGAAGTTCGCGGAGGAATTCGGCAAGAGCGCCTTTACGCTCGATTCGACGGTAGTGGACGAGTTCAACGACCTTGCGCGGCTTACGGGGATCAGGGGGGTGTACCGTTTTTCGCACACTCACTGTCTGAACCAGAAGGCGGTGGCCCGGTTCCACGCGGCGAAGACCGGGCGCAGATACGAGGACTGCAACTTCATCGTGGCGCACATAGACGGCGGAATTACCGTGGCCGCGCACGAGCGCGGCAGGCTGGTTGACAGCAACATGGGCGCCGACGGGGACGGCTCGTTCACTCCGACGCGCATCGGGTCGCTCCCGGTTCTGACAGTGCTCGACTATCTTGAAAAGCACACGGTCGATGAACTGCGCCTGCGCTGCACGCGCAGCGGCGGTTTCGTCGATTTCTTCGGCACTTCGAATTCCGATACGGTCCACGCGCTCGTGGAGAAAGGCGACAGGAAGGCGAAGCTCGTCTGGGGCGCGATGATATACCAGATTTGCAAACTGATCGGCGAGATGGCAACGGTGCTTTGCGGGAAGGTGGACGACATCGTGCTCACGGGCGGGCTCGTCCGTTTCTCCGACATCGTCGACGGCGTAAAGACCCGCTGCGGCTTTATCGCGCCGGTAAGCGCGTACCCTGGCGAAATGGAGCAGGAGGCGCTCGGCCTGTCCGCGCTCAAGGTGCTGCGCGGCGAATGCGAAGCGCACACCTATACGGGGCGCGACGTTTGGCAAGGTTTTGAAGGGATCGATCTCTGATCGGAAAAAGGGGCCGGCATGGAAGTCATCGAGAGGATCAAGGCGAAGGCGCGCGCTTCGGTAAAACGCATCGTGCTGCCCGAGGGTGACGAACCTCGCACTGTCGAGGCGGCGAGAATCGTTGCGGAGGAAGGCGTGGCGGAGCCGGTTTTGCTCACGCCAGGGCTCATCGCGCGTGCGGAGAACAAGTCCCGCCTCGATGCGTATGCCGCCGCTCTGTACGAACTTCGCAAGGCAAAGGGCCTCACTATGGAGGCGTCCGCCAGACTGGTGTCCGATCCCATGTACTACGGCATGATGATGGTCAAGGAAGGCGATGCGGACGGTCTTGTTTCCGGCGCTGTCCATTCGACCGGCGACATGCTCCGCCCGGCGCTGCAGATTGTCAAGACCGCGCCTGGGATGAAGCTCGTTTCTTCCGCCTTTCTGCTCGAAAGCAGGATCGCGGATTTCGGCGAGAACGGACTTCTCGTTCTGGCGGATTGCGTGGTGAATCCGTGCCCGAACGCGGAAGAGCTGGCTAATATCGCGGTGGCTGCGGCGAATACCGCCCGTACGCTGTGCGACTTCGTCGAGCCGCGCGTTGCGATGCTTTCGTTCTCCTCCAAGGGCAGCGCAGACCATCCGCTTGTCGACAAGGTGCGCGAGGCGACGGCTATAGCCCGCGCGCTCGCGCCGGATCTTCTCGTCGACGGAGAACTGCAGCTCGACGCCGCGCTCGTCCCTGAGGTGGCGGCGGTCAAGGCGAAGGACAGTCCCGTCGCCGGGCGAGCGAACGTTCTGGTGTTCCCGGATCTGCAGTCGGGGAATATCGGCTACAAGATCGCCCAGCGTCTCGGAGGCGCGTCGTGTTTCGCCGTCCTCCAGGGGCTCGCCGGTCCGTGCAACGACCTTTCGCGCGGCTGCTCCGTCGAAGACATCGTCAACACCATCGCCGCCACGGCGGTGCAGAAACAGGCAGTACAATGAATCCGCCTGTCTACAATCATCTGTGCTTTGACGTATCGCACCCTGATTCGTGAGGTAGTTGCAAAACTCCCGAATATATATCACGCCAAGTTCGCGAAGTGCGCGAAGTTGCGTTTTCAGGGTTGCTTTGCGAACTTAGCGTACTTGGCATGAGACAGAAAATCGTTGCGGCGGACGCGTTGGCGCGCGTCCCTCTCCCGGTTTTCTAATTTCAGAAAAAGGTCTGTTTTTTTGTTCCATGCGCAGATTTATGGTATAATATTCAATTATGAGACCCATAGCCACTGACACTGCCGATTTTCCGTCTTTGCGCAGGGACGGGAAAATCTATGTAGACAAGACGATGTACATCCATCGACTTGTCACGGATTGCAACACGAAACTCTTCTTCATGTCGCGTCCGCGAAGATTCGGGAAGTCTTTGACGATTTCCGCCTTGAAGGCGCTTTTCCAAGGGCGTCGCGAACTCTTCGAGGGGCTTTATATCGACAAGACCGACTGGAAGTGGGAGAAATATCCCGTCATCCATTTCGAGTTCAACGATCTCACGACGACAAGCATTGACGAGTTCAAGAGCTCGCTCAACAATCACGTCGTGCGGAAACTGGAAGAGGCTGGATTCTCCTGTGACAAATCAAGACCTCCCGAAGAGAACTTCGGCAACGCCATCGAGTCTCTTTCCTCCGCGAACGGCGGCAAGGGTGTAGTCATTCTTATAGACGAATACGATGCGCCTGTCGGACATGCGCTTGACGACATCGATTTTGCCGAGAATATACGAGACCGCCTGTCGT